>CAVPYG010000050.1:0-43297 GCA_963709835.1 uncultured Acidobacteriaceae bacterium | reverse complement strand
CGAGATTGCCCGGAACTCCGTTGAAAGTTAGCGGCTCTCGACTGTCATAGGTTACGCAACCCTCGCATCCTCGGCAACCGCCTTCTTCGACGCCGTGTTGGCCAGCGCGGTCAACAGCGCTGGAATCTCGCGGTAGCCCTGCACCTTGCGGAACTGGCGCTCGGCCACCAGCAGACCCGATCCGACCCAACGCTCGATGTGGTCTCCGGTGCGCCAGCGTTTCACGTTACGGCAGACCGTCTCCACGATGGAGAAGGCCGACTCGATGACGTTGGTGCTGGCCAGGGTGCGGCGCAACTTAGCCGGCACGCGCAAACGATGCACAGTGAGCGTTTCTTCCATGCCTTCTTCCAGGCTGCGGGCGGCGCTCGGATTCAGCTCCATCAGCTCGCGATGCAGTCGCTCCAGCGCGCGCTTGGCGTCGGCGTATTCGCTCATCGAGTAAGCGTTCTGCAGTTTCTTCTTGACCGCCGGTTTGTGTTCTTCGGGTAAGTGGTCGATCACGTTGCGCCGCTTATGCACCTGGCAACGCTGGATCATCGCCGCCGCGCCCGCATGCCGCCGCACCGCCGCCGCCAGCGCCTTGCCTCCGTCCAGCACATACAGACGCGGCACCGTGAAGTCCAGCCCGCGAGCGGCCAGATCGCCGAGCAACTCGCCGACCACGGCGGCGTTCTCGGTGGCCCCTTCGCGCAGGCCCAACACGGTTTTGCGCCCGTCAACATTGATCCCCAGGGCCACGATCATCTGCCGGTCGCGGAACGGCGTGCCGTCGATCAGCACCGCGCACAACTCGTACTCGCCCAGCCGACGCTCCATTAACTCCTGCAACTTCTCCCGGCTGGAGGCGATGAAGTTCTCGCTCACCGCCGACTTCTCCACCCCGTAGGCGTCGCGGAAGTCTTTCACCACCGCCCCGTAGTTGCGCGTCGATAAGCCGCGCATCACCTTGTCCCACACCGCGTGTTCCATCGGCCCGCTGCGCTGGAACAACTCGTAACTGCCCAGCCGTTGCTCGCGATTCTCCGGCGTGCGCAGCCGCGTCCTCCGCATCGGAACCTTCTGCCCGTCCACCACGCAGTAGCCGGCCTCTTTTCCCCAGCGATGAGCGCGCCGCGCCGGATGCTGCTCGTGCCGCTCCCCGGCCCAGTGCCGCACTTCCTCTTCCATCACCAACTGCATCAGGGAAAGACCGGCCTCGCGCAGCAGGTTCCCCACTCCTTCTTGCAGAAGTCCCACCACCTCGGCCAGGGGAAAAATCATCTGCAGGTTAGGGTTCTGTTCGCGGGCCAACTGGCGGAACTCTTGCACCGCCCGTTGCCGGTCAATCTGGTATCGTCTCTTCATAGCGACTCTCTCCTTTTTCTTGGCAGAAAAAACCACCTCGGTCATTATGACCGGGGTTGAGAGTCGCTACTTTCTACGAATTAACGGGCATCCTCAGATGCAACCGCGCCAGTCCAGTGGGGTGGCGTGAAGATGTCCTTCTTTATGACCAGCAGTTGCTCCACAACAAATTTGAACAACCACAGTATAGTTACCATTTTTGAGTATGCGGGGTCGAAAGTGATGATACCCGGAGACAACCAAGCTGAATCGTGGAAGGAACTGATTAAAGACAATCGTTTTCTTGCTGCCGCAAGGAACCTTGACGTGCTGCTTGCCCCGCACCACGGCAGAAAGGCCGGCTATTGCCCAGAGCTGTTCGAGGCAATTGGGAAGGTCAACATTACGATTATTTCAGACGGTCCAGAGGGTGAAACGAGCGCGACTTCTTTGTACGGAAATCAGAGCAAGGGCTGGTCGGTCCACTACCCCGACCACACATCTAAAAAGAGGGACTGTGTCACCACCAGAAAAGACGGGGCTGTGCACGTGAAGGTGTACACCAAAGATGGAACCAATTACCTTATCGTTAATGTTCAGAAGGGTACCGCAGTAGGCGCTGGCAACTAGCCACTGCCGCGCAATTAGTCACGATGTACCGCCTTGGTTCAACCTGAATTGCTCGGCACGCTTTAGAAGCTTCTCAACTTCCTCAACAGTTCGTGCCTCCGCCTCTATATCGCCGACCTTCAGGCGTGCCTTACGTCCAAAGCGGGCCATGAGCCAAGCCCCAACGATTGTTCCAAGCACCGGCCCAACTGCTTTTGCAAATCCGATTGTGAAATCCCCCAGCAGGAATGAGTGTCCATCAACCGACTCTTCCATGTGCATCCGATACGATACTTCTATCCCCTGTGCCCGGAGGGCGCTGGCGACCTCATTAAGCCCCGCCTGATACTCTTGACTGCGCAACGGTGGGTCCGTATCCGCTGGCGTCAGCGATAGGGCGAGCTTTCCTGGATCAATTGACACGATAGAACCTCCAATACAGATTCTAGCGCTGTTGCCCGGTGCCCCAGAGCCTGCCCTGAGCTTGTCGAAGGGTTCGCGCCCGTTTCTTGGGCGCTAACCTGGGCCCCACTGTACTCAGCAGGGTATGTCAGGATCGTCACTTCTCACCCTTTTCGAGAAGCTTGCCCTGTTTTGCCGAAGCTCCGTGCGAAGCCAAGGGGGATAGCCGACGGATGGCCCGCCAAACCGCCGACACCAAGTGGCAGTACCTGACGGCTGATGGCTGACGGCTGATGGCTGACGCCTGACGGCTTTCCTTTTCATCACATTTTTCTCGTACCGTCATCACAGACATGCACCCCAATCGGTGCCATGATACCTCGACAGTGCACCATCGAAAACTGCGCCCGTCTCCAGAGACGAACGCATTTCCGGTCGCAAATTTTTCCCCGCTCTTTGACAACAAATGGCTCCGGACACCGCCCCGCAAGTGTACGCCAAATTGCAAAATTCATCGCTAACTTCAATCTTTTGAATACTTTGCCTCTAACTACTTTGTTATCATAAACTTAACTAATTTTAGGGGGAGGGGGGGTACCCCCCACAAATTCCTGAATTCTTACCCGCCAGTTGGCCCAAATCCCGGTTAGCCCGAATCCTTCGCTGAGGCGAAATAACTGGATGTGCCCAGCTTCGACCTTCCTCTATAGCGATACAATAGAGCTGTGCGTATCCGATTTTTGATTGTTTGTCTGGCGCTGCTGACGGCGGTTTCTCGAGCCCAAGATTCGCCCGACAAGACTGCCTCCGACAACGCTTCTTCGGACAAGGCCGCCGCGGACAAATCCGCCGCCCAGAGTCGCGAGGCCGAGGAAAGCTCCAGTCGCGACACCAGAATCGACACCACTCCGCCGAAGGACGATGCCAAGAACCATCCCAACAGCAAGGCTGCCGTCGCCGATCTCGACGTTGCCGACAACCCCGACGCCTCAGGCGTTCAGGAATTCCGTCCCTGGAATCCGATGAAGGCGATGAAAGACATCGAAGTCGGCGATTTTTATTTCAAGCACAAAAACTACAAGGCCGCGCTCGATCGTTACAAAGAGGCTCTCTACTACAAAGACAACGACGCCATTGCCAGCTTTCGTCTCGCCGTGTGCGAAGAAAAACTCGGGGATAAAGCCGAAGCCAGGAAATACTACGAACAGTACCTGAAGATCCTGCCGGAAGGCCCGTTTGCCAAGGATGCGCACGCCTCGCTCGACCGGCTCGCAAAAGTGCAATAGAGCTTCGAGCTACGACTTGCGACCTTCGCGCAGCCGGTTGAGGTTCGCCCGCAGCTCGTAGCTCGCAGCGATCCTACTTCTCCACCCGCCAAAACTCGCCAGTGGATGCGTTCACGGCCACCCGCAGCTTCGCCGTCTCGCGGTTCGTTCCATAGATCACGTGCCACAGGAGCGAACTCGTCTGCCGGTTCCACTCCAGCACATAAAGAACCGGCGTGTCGGGTTCCTGCTCCAGCAGCTTGTCTCCGCCGTGCTGTTGGGCGACGGCAAACGCCTTGTCCGTATCCGTCTTGAGAAATTGCACATTGAAAATCTGGGTGCTGGAATTCGTCGGGCTGTAAGTATCGTCCACGCCGTGCGAAATATCGCCGTCTGCCCAGGTGTAAGCCTTGGTTGCGTGCAGCGCCGGCGAGGCGAATCCGGTGCGCCATTCCACCGCTTTGCCGTCCCTGGTCTTGGAGGCCGCCGATTCCGCGCGGTACGGTTGCGCGTCCTGCGCCCAGCTGCGCGCGGCAATGTAGCACTTGTAGAACGCGCTGCTGCCGGTGATGGCCGCCGGAGCCTTTGCCTGCGGCTTCTCCGCCGGCGCCGGCTTGACCGGCTCCGGAGAGCACCCCGACATGAATCCCGCTGCCAGAATCGCGACCAATAGTTTTTTCATAAGAAGGGTTTCAATCTGCTTTCTATACGAGTTTTGTCTTCACTGAGCGATCATTGCCTAGCGATCATTACCTGGCGATAATTGCCCATCGATTATTGTACTCAACCGCCGCCACGGCTTCCCACCTCGAACGTCGGCGCTGGGAGCTCAAATGGCGTTCCTGACCATGCGTTGCGGACAATCGTGCGGATACTGAGGTGATCTTTACTGCTTTTCCTTGTCCGCGTCGTTTCCCTTGCCGTTGTCCTTGTCCTCCACTGCAACCCCAGCCTTGTGTGCCTGCTCCTGCATTTCATCGAGTTCCTGGCGCGCGGCATCCAGTTCTTTCTGCTTGGCATCGATGTTGACTTTGTACTGCGCTTCTTCCTTTGGCCATTGCACGTTGCGCACATTCGCATCCGGATCGAAGTTCACCGCCGCCGTGCGCAGACGAAGCTCGCGCTGATCGATGTCGATCTCGTGGCTCAGCGCATCGACCTTGGCTTTCTTGTCGGCGAGCTTCTCCTTCCACGCGTCCGCCGCCTTCTGCCGTTCAGAGGCATCCGCGGAGGGGTCGGCTGCAGGTGCGCTTGCGGCTTGCCCGGCGTTGCCATCGGCTGCCGGAGCCGCTGGTCCAACCACGCTCACCGCATCGCTGGCCGGGAGATTGTCGTTGTCGAAATAGCGGGCGGTCGAAGTCGTCGCGGGCTTGTTCTTGCGGACTGCCCGCGCGTAATCCCCGAGCGACTGGGCGCCCGCCCCACTCGCCGCCAACAGCAGCAGAGTTCCGATTGCGATTTGTGTCATGTGCTTCATGTGATCGTCCTTTCGCAAACAGTTGCTAATTCCCAGTGCCAACCCCGGTGCCTGTTCCCAAAGGTGCCAAGACTGGCAACTGGCGCCTGGCAACCGGCAACTGACTTTCAAGAACTTGTCGTGGCGGCCCGCGCGCCTTCTAGGAAACCGCCGATGGTCCGATCCAACTTCGCCGCTTCCTGGGCGATGGCGTCGGCCAACTGCCGCGCCAGTTCCGGATCGCGGCTGCACGCCAGTTGCTGCCCGTATCCCGCGATCGTGGTCAGCGAATTCCGCAGGCCCAGCGCGAGTTCCGAAGAGATTTCCCGGTGCACCTGCTGGTCGTGCCGGATGCGCTCCAAGTCGGTCTTATCGTTGAGTACCAGGGTCGCGCCCATAAGCGTCCCGTCCTCGGCCAGCACCGGAGACGCTGTTAGTTCGAGCACGCGGCTTTCTCCACCGTGCGAAACGTAATTCACCACCAGCCCTCGAACCGCCGACGTTCCGTCGAGAGCCGGAGCCAGGGACTGCTCGACGCTGGTTTCCGAGGGCGGAGCAGAGCTGTTGTTTTCCGGGCGCAGCTTTGCCGTGCGGAAAAGATCGCCGGCATTGAGCCCCACCGGCGAGGCGAATCCCAGCAGCTTGCGCGCCGCCGGGTTCGCTTGCCGAACGAGTCCGCTGCTATTGAAAAACAGGACGCCACAGGAAAGGTTCGCGAGGATGGTCGAACTCAGTGTGTCGGAAGCCTTGGCTTTCCTGCGGTCCGAAAGTTGCTGGGTGGCGAGCTCGTGCTTTTGCTGCTTCAGTTGCTGAATGACGGCGTGGTAGGCGTGTACCGGCAATCCCTCCGCCGGCAACGGATCGTGATTCAGAAATTCGGGTTCCGCCACCAGGTTCTTCCGCAGGCGCCGGATGGTGAATAAGCCCAGCCCGAACGCAGCGATGGCGCCGCACAGCAGCATTCCCGCGCGCAGCATCGCCGGATTCAGCAGCACCCTCACAGCGCCCTCCAATACCAGTGCAGCAGCCGGTTTCCAAACAGAAACGACACAAACGCCATGCCGCCCAGAAACACGCCAAACGGCATTTCGTAATGCCGGAATGCCAGGCGCGCCGATTGCCACGCGCGACGACGCGGGGAAATGGTCGGAGAAACGTCCGAAGAAATGGGCGAAGACACGTCCGAAGGAACGTCCGAAGAAACGCCCGAAGAAATGTCTGAGGCAACGGGCGAACCCGCCCCGCGCGCCTGAATCCGGCGCAGCCGCTTCCTCCAGATTGCGAATATCGTGCTCAGTCCAACCAGCGAACCCGCCAGCGACGCGGTGAAAATCGTGAAGACCGTGAGCTTGGTTCCCAGAAATGCGCCGATCAGCGCCATCAGCTTGACGTTGCCGAACCCCATCCCTTCGCTCCCGCGAGTTTTCAGGTAAATGGCGGCCGCGCCGTACAGAAACGACGCGCCCACCGCCGCTCCCAGCAGCGAATCCGACAGCGACCACAGCCGCCACGAAATCTCGTGTCGCATCGCCGCCGATACCATGCCCGGCATGATTCGCGAAGCCAGGTCATTGACCGGAACCACCAGGCTGAACCCAATTCCCAGGGCCAGTCCTGGCAGAGTCATGGCATCGGGAAGCAGCTTGGTTTCCGCATCGGTGAAAATCAGTCCCAGCAGCAGAAAGCCAAGCACCGTGAACTTCAACATCGCCAGCGTCAGGCCGAAGTGGGCGTAACAGCCAAGAAAGAGCAAGCCCGTGAGCAGTTCGATCGCCAGATAGCGTGGCGATATGGGCTGCTTGCACGAGCGGCATTTCCCCCGCAGAACCAGCCAGCTCACCACCGGAACATTGTGATAGAGCGGAATCGGATCTCCGCAGTGCGGGCAGGCCGAGCGCGGCGTTACCACCGACTGCCCGCGCGGCAACCTGTAGATACACACATTCAGGAAGCTGCCAAAGCACAGCCCATACACGAAGATCGCAACTGCAACAAGAGGTTCCACGTCGGCTAAGTGGTCAGTCTGCTTGGACTTGGATGATTATAAGCCGCTCCGGCTGGGTCTTCTAAGTACGAAGGTCACTGTACCTCTGTAGCCTGCCAAATCATTATGAGTAATGAGGAATCTTGCCGCCATCGCGGCCGGTCACCGACGCGGCCTTGCGGACAGGGTTGCCAAGGCTCCACGTGCCGGACACAGACTGGCATCCAATTGGGGAGTTTTGAGTGTAGTGGTGACGTTACAACAGCGATCGATGCTCACTGGCGGCCAGCGACGCTAATTCCAAACGTCCTCAAGCAGTTACCAACGACAGCTGGCTACACTTTCCTTCCCGGTGTCCAATTGAAATATGAGATTACTCAGGTTGATGAAACGGGCCGCACTGGTCGTCTCCCTGAGCGCGGTTATTCTCGTTGCCGGTGTTTCGGCCTATCTCCGGATTGAGCAGTACAGGTTTCGCAGACAGGCGGAGCGACTCCTGTCAGACGTGCGCGAGTTGGAATTGAAGAAGGCGAGTGCGGCGGAGGTACGCCTCGTCGTCAGGAAGTGGGGTTTTGAGGAGCGGCGGTCACCTTTCGACCCTTGCACAGACGACAACTGCATTTACCGTTTTCAACTCATGGCAGAGCCCAACCGGGCGCATAATTTCCCTATTTGGGGACCGACGGCGCGCGTTTTCGAGTGGCTCGGGTTGCGTTCGACCGTCGTTGAAGCGTGGTTACAGATACGAGGCAAGGCACTCCGATCCGTTTCGTTTATCGTTTACACGATGGGGCGAGGATGCGATGGGAGGGACTGCACGTTGATGGGTTATGCGGCCACCAATCAGTGGGACGGCTCGTTCAGCGCGCACGATCAGCCTGATGTGAAATTGAAGCATTCCCTATTGCATCCCAGCTACCTCGTTGGCACGTATCCCACTACGTTGGGTTCGTACGGGTTCTCTGGAGTGACCGTCTGGGCTGAGTTTTCGCCGGACGCGAACGCCGCGGACGTATCGCGGCTGATGCAGTTCGATCTGAGCTGCCTCACAAACCTCCGTTCCTGCAGGGCCCGTGAACTAATGCCGATGGTCTGGGCACAGTCGGTGCGAGACGATCAAGAGTCGCCGAAGAATCTGACGTGCACGCCGGAATTGGAGAGGCGTGTGGCGCAACTCGCGGATGTGATTGTTGTAGTCCTGCCTGAGACGATTGCATTGACTCAGTCGAGGCGTGAGGGCTGGCCGCCAGCACTGCAGAATCTTGAAATTGTCAGCGTAGTAAAGAAACCGCAACACCCGGGACAGCTAGGTCGCTTGGACGTTCGGGCCGAGGGCCCGGCAATGAACACCGCCGATACGCAATCTCCGATCCAAGGGGGTCACCAGTATCTGTTCCTCTTGCAGGGAAGCAGCGGCTGGAGAGAGCTTTTTCCATGCGGCATTTTGACGCCCAATGCCCCCAACCTCGCGATGGTACGTGAGGCGGTTGCTGACGGAAAGGATTGAATAGCCACCCATTTCTTCAATGCGCACACCCCTGAACCAAACGCAAAAGGAAGAGTAGACTTCTGCTAACACGCCTTAACGCAACTTTCCGCCCTTTGTTCGCTCTCCAGCCATGATGCTCAAGAAACCTGTTACGGCCTGACCGTAGCGATCCCAACGGACAGCGTGGCGTGCACGGCCAAGTCTTGGCTGCCACAGCTAGAAGCCAATAGCTAATAGCCGCCCCCCCTTGACACGCCAGCCGCGATCCCCAATGATTAAGCGTCCCATGTCCCGTTCATTGCAGAATGTCCGCCGGCTAATTCTTTTCCCGATCGCCCTGGCTTCGATCCTTGGCTCGATCCTCGCCTATTCCCAAAGCCAGACTCAAATTCCACCCGTGGTCACCTTCACCCTCGATTTTCCCAACTCCGAGCCCGAGCACTACTCGATTCGCGTGCAATCCGATGGCTCGGCCCACTACCAGTCCAGCGGCCGGCTGTCGGTCGATTCCGGCGATTCCGGCGACACCGACAACTTCGATCTTGATTTCACCTTAGCTGCGCCAACCCGGCTCAAAATCTTCGACCTGGCGGCGAAAGCCGGCTATTTCCAGAAGGACGTTGACGCTCATCGCAAGAACGTTGCCTTTTCGGGAAAGAAAACGCTCGGTTACAAAGACGCAGAGCGCACCGGCGAGTCCACCTACAACTACTCCTCAAACCCCGCCGTTGACGAACTGACCAGGCTGTTGGAGAGTCTCTCGGTCACGCTCGAATTCGGCCATCGCCTCCAATACGACCGCCGTTATCAAAAGCTCGCGCTCGACGAAGAACTTAAGCGCATGGAGGATCTCGACCGCAACCATGAACTTCTCGAGGTCACAGCGATTCAGCCGGTGCTCGATCAGATCATCGCCGACCCCGCCGTGATCAACGTGACCCGTGCCCGTGCCCAGCGCCTGCTGGACCACGCCACCATCCATTGAGTTTTTCCATTCACCTGTAGAGACGGGCCTTGCGCCCGTCTCCCTCCGCCGCCGCACTCGGCTCCCAACCCCAATTCCGCTATACAGAATCTCTACAAAATCTATACAAAACCTTTCTTGACTTTAGCTCCAAACCCTCTCAGACTTAAGCTAGTTGCGGGGGTAGCATATGACGATGACAAAACTCGGGACAAAACTCGGAAAGCTGCTGGCTGTGTGGGCCGTGGTGGCAGCGGTGTTTCTCGTGGTCTCGGCGTCGGCCCAGTCGAAGGCGCGTATTGTCCGCTTGAGCGACGTGGAAGGCTCGGCGCAAATCGACCGCGGCGCCGGCGACGGTTTTTCCAAGGCGTTTCTCAACCTGCCCGTGATCGAAGGCTGCAAGCTGAAGACTGGCAAAGACGGCCGCGCGGAAGTGGAATTCGAAGATGGCAGCTCGCTGCGCCTCGCCCCCGATAGCGAAGTGGATTTCACTCGTCTCTCCCTCGGTGCCGATGGCCAGAAGCTCACCACCGTGCAGCTGGTCTCCGGCACCCTGTACGCGAATCTTCACCCGAAAAGAGCTGGCGGCAAAAGCGATATCGGTG
Source organism: uncultured Acidobacteriaceae bacterium (assembly GCA_963709835.1). Classification (GTDB taxonomy): domain Bacteria; phylum Acidobacteriota; class Terriglobia; order Terriglobales; family Acidobacteriaceae; genus Acidiflorens. The sequence goes on along the minus strand of CAVPYG010000050.1, from coordinate 33,197 downwards.
ACCAGTTTCTGCTGAATTTTTCCCAGGAGTCCATTGCCGTGTCCGAGGCCGCCCATTTTCGCGTGGAACTGACCGGCGCCCAGGCGACTGTGGCCGTATTCAAAGGCAAAGTGAGCGCAACTTCGCCCTCCGGCCAAGTTCGACGTTGCCGAGAAGCACAGCGCCACCATTGACCTTGCCGATCCCGCCAAGAAAGATGCGGTCGTCGTCGCCAAGAACTACAACCCGGAACCCACCGACGCATGGGACCGCCAGCAGGCCGACTACCATGATCGCTACGTGTCCGCCGGTAGCCCCAACCTGTCATCGCCATATACATACGGCGTGAGCGATCTGAATTACTACGGCAGCTTCATGAACTGCCCCGGCTACGGTATGGGCTGGCAGCCCTACTTCACCGACGCCAACTGGAACCCGTTCCAGGATGGCGGTTGGATGTGGTATCCCGGATCTGGCTACAACTTTGTGTCGTCGTACCCGTGGGGCTGGATGCCGTATCGCTATGGCAGCTGGGCTTTCGCGTCGGGCTGCGGCGGCTGGATGTGGCAGCCGGGTCCCTTGAACAACTGGAACAACTGGTATGCGATTCCTCCGGTGAAGAATCCGCCCAAGCACTTTCCCGTGCCCAGGCCTCCCGTGCTCGGCGGCTTAACGGTCATGGTGGGACGCGGCCTGACAGCCAATCCAGCTCCTGGAGTGCCCCGCCGCCTGATCATCAATCCCGGCTCCGCTGGCTTTGGGGTGCCGCGCGGATCGGTGCAACACCTCGATCACGTCGCGAAAACCATGGTGCAGACTTCGCGTCCCGTCGCAGTCTGGACGGCTCGGCCAGTCTCGACCGCGACCTCGACCTCGACGACCGGATTCGGTGGGCGTTCCAGTTACACTCCCGCCCCAACGATGACCACGACTCCGACTGGAATCGGGTCGACGAGTTCGCCGTCAAGATCGGCGTCGTCGCCGCATCACTGAACCAGAAAATGTTTTTTGGAGAGGGTCGAGCGACGGGCGTTCTATAGCATTTTCATAACTACTGTAAGCCGTTGCTTGCTTTTGGAAAGGGCACGACTTCAGTCGTGCCGCCAACAGCCTCAAACATTGCGGGCTTTAGCCCCTGAGGGACGGTCGGTGGCGCGGGGTACATTAAATGTGAAAATGCTCTAGTCAGTTCCCCTGCCATGCGGGAACGTCCGGCTCTCCATCGGCAAGTGCTGGCCGCGCGACTTCCACCTACGGCGGCGAGATCAGCCGCACCGCCACGGGAGACGCGCCATTGCCGTAAATCGGCGTCCCGATCGCACCGATTCCGCAACCCGCTAGGTTGATGACGGTGGTATTCACTTGTCCACTCGGCGGCGTCGCTGTTCCCTGCGGATTCAAAAAAAGCTGCACGAAGCCAATAATCTGCACCGGGCATGGAGCCCCAGCGCAGGGCAGCCCGCTGCCGCCTTGAACGTTAATTACCGGCACCGTCACCAGCGAATCGCTGACCATGATATCGGCTCCTCCGTTGAGTGCGCCGGCTAGCACAAGCGGATCGTCGTCACCGGCAACGAACTGGAAAGGCGCGACCGGAGGATAGGGAAGGACCGTATCGCCGCGGTTGTTCGTCGCATGGGTCAGGCAATTCACTGCATCCGCCGTCTCAGTATTTCGGGCGCTGTAATTCGAGGTGTCTATATTTACCGCGCTGTTGCATGAGATCGGCGTTTGAATGCAGCCCGCAATGCTTTCCTGATACGGGGTAGGCGTCGGCACCTGGCTGCACGTGGGCAGGGCGCTTGTCGGAGAAGGGAACGACCCTGGATCGCCGGGATAGTATGTCCATGCATTTGGTACGCCCAGTGGCGGCGGTGGCGTGCAGTTGCCGCCGTTGCAGGCGAGACTCATTGTCTGGGTTGAGCCCAGCAGGTTCGACATCACATCGATAGAGCCTGAGTTGTGATGAAAAATGATCGTTCCACTGGTGGGATCCGCATTCGGTAGCAGCCAAGGTTTTACACAAGTGGGCGCGACCGGGTCCGTTATCCCCAAAGCCCTTGCCCCCGAAGGATTGTAGGCCTCCGCCGTGGCCGACGCGCCCACCGTGAGCTGCGTCTTTCCCCAGATGCGCGCGAAGAAAGTCGGCAGGGTCGTCACTTGCACGCGTACGGTGATCGTCGGGTTGGTGTAATCGCTGCCACCAAAACTGATTGCAGTGATATTGGCGCCGGTCAGGTATGTCCCTCCCACTTGGTTCTGCTCCGCAACCTGAGTGGCGACCACGCTGGCGGGGCCTGGAATGGTTTCCACGCTGGTGAGCAACGTGCCAGTTCTGTCCGAGGTCGCCCCCGAGTTGGCGAGCACGCGCGCGCCCGCCAACGCCGCGGCATCGGCCGCTAATTGCGCCTCGCTGCGCGCCGTGTAGAGCGTCACCACGTCGATCGAAAGCGCCGCCATCGCGCCCACCACAAACAGCATCACCACCGCCACCAGCACGATGACGATGCCGCGCTCGCGCTTCGGTCGCAAGCCCGGTCGTAAGCCGGCCCGTAATTTAGTTCGATTCCGTTGCAAGCACCCTCACATCTGATTGTGGGCCGTGGCGCTCTCGCTCACCTGCGTTGCAGCCGCATAGTTCGCGCCCGGAAACAACAATTGAATCACACTATTGAATCGCCAATGATATGGATAGGAAACCGTAACCATACTGCCGACGGTTGCGGGCGACGTGATGGTAGATACCAACCCGCGGTTAATGGTGATGATTAGGTTATCGGTGCCATAAGCCCGGGCGCACCCTTGGATTGTGTACGTCCATGCCAATGGCAGGCTTGGGCCGGCGGGCGTGGGCACGCCCGGCGGAACGCACGTCGCGAGACCGGCGTTGTTCAGGACTCCACTGCCCGCCAGGGAGTTGAAAACGGCGGTCACCACCGGTTGCAGAGAGTCCGGGCTGGGGTTCACTGCCTGAATGTCGTTCATCGGCTGCGCCCCGGCCAGGATGGCGCCTTCCTGCGCCGCTTGTTCGATCTTCTGCTTCTGGTTGAATGCCCCGCTGAAATCGTAGATGCCCACCACGAACACCACCAGCAGCGGCAGCGTAATGGCAAACTCCACCAGCGCCGATCCCCGTTCGTCCTTCACCAAACTGCTGGGCGCCCCGATTCTCGCGCTATTCGAGGCGTGGGGTGTTTCGCGACGATGCGGAAGGCGGAGGCGAAGCATCTAGTTCTCCATCCTGCTTTGCGCTTGCGCCGACATTACAATCTGCTGCATATTCAGCGAAGTGTAAGGCAGGTAGAACTGGAATGGATATTGAAAGTTCACGATGACTCCGCATTGTGGGGGCTGTGGCGTGGGATTGGGGTTGACAGGGCTGGAACTTATCTGATTCACCAGCACATTTCGGCAGACATAGACGTTACCTGCCGGCGTACACGCGCCACCCGCCGGCCACGGTGCCGGGCACGGCGTACACGGTTGTCCGGCACAAGTTGGAGCGTTGGCCGGGAGCTGGATCTGCGTGGGATCCAGTTTGGACGCCTGCATCACCGTGTTGATCGTATTGTTCACCGTGGTCGAAGGGGCATTCCCGCAGGTGGCGCACGAATCCCGCGCCGCGGCGATCGCCCCCTGTTGCGCCGCCTGCTGGATGGTCGAATAGATATTGAAGGCCCGTCCAAACCAGACGATGCCCAACAGCATCATGAACACCAGAGGCAGCACCAGCGCGGCCTCGAGGATCTCCGCCCCGTCCGTGCCGCCGAGTCTGCACCTAATTTGTTTGATGCTCGGCAAATTGCAGGTCCTTCGCTTCTCTCAGGATGACAAATCGTTAGTGCAATAACAAATCATAAATGAAATGACAAATCATGAAGGCAATTACAAACTACAAATCAAAAATTACAAATATCCCAACGCTCTTCCCACACCGCAAACCAACACCGCAACCGCCATGGCCACGCCAAACGGAATCTTCGTGGACTGCGGATCGTCGATTGACATCTCCGCTCCAGGCCTCCGCAGCGTGCACAACGCGGCCAGCAGATGCGCAATATTGAAGAGCGTCCGTTTCAGACGCCCTTTCCAGATCACCACGGTCAGCGCCATCACTCCCGCAACCAGAATTGTACCCATCAGCACGGAGAACATTTGCCGCCAACCGAGACACGCTCCCAAAGCGCCGGCCAATTTCCAGTCTCCGGCGCCGAGGCTGCGCACCAGCACAAACGGTAATAGTAGCCCCAAACCCAACACGGCTCCCAGCAACGCGTCTTTCAGTCCCGGCCAGCGGAAGAGGATGGCGTTGATCGCGATGCCGGCCCCGAAACCCGACACGGTGAGCCAATTCGGAATCCGCCGGTAACGCCAGTCGAGAATTCCCGCGCAGATCGCCAGCAGCCCCGCCGGAATCCACGGTACAAACGTCGGCACAAACGTCGGCGCGAAAATCCGCGCGACAATCCAAGACGCGAAAATCCATAGGCCCGATTGAAGCATGATTGCCGCTGCCAGACAAGCGCCTCCGCCCGTCTCGCTCGCTTTAACTTTATGGCTTTCGGAGGCCGCACTCAAGAGGGAAGTTCTCAGTTCTCAGTGCCGTTCACTCGACACACTGGCCTTACTGAGAACTGAGAACAGAGAACTGGGAACTGGGGTTTGCTATCGCGCGACCGTGGCGGAGTTTCGTTCCGCAATCACTTTCCTGGCATTCTCGGCCAGCGCCCGCGCTTGCGGCATCAGTTCCAGCGCCTTGATCACGTCCGGATCGGTCTCGGCGCGCACCTTTAAGCCTTCTTCCTGGCCGAAAGCATCGACGAAAAGTTCGCTCTTGATATTAGCGCGCAGCCAGTCATTGCTCTCCATCAACTCGCCTTCAGTGTAGGGGATTTTTTCCTCGTCCAGGAATTTTCGGAAATCCTGCAACAGCACATCGTCCACTTCAAAATTCGGCGTGATTTTGTTGGCGATCGAGTAGCGCTTGGCAAAATTAAACAACGCGTAGTGCTGCAACAACTCGTCCTGAAACTTGGTGGATTTGTAAGGCGGCAACTTCACATCGGGAGTAATGCCGCCGCCGCCATACACCGTGCGTCCGCCATCGGTGAGCTTGACTTCGTGGTTGGCGTTGTTCTCGTCGTTGTCGCGCTGCGTATAGTAATCGTAGAGGGAAAGGTTGGAGTAATCGCGCTGGATCAGGCGGCCGCTCGGGGTGTAATACCGCGCCGTGGTCAAGGCGAGGCCGGTATTTTCAATCAGCGGATATACCGTTTGCACCAAGCCTTTGCCAAACGTCACTTCGCCAACAATCAAGCCGCGATCGTGATCTTGGATGGCCCCAGCCACAATCTCGGCAGCCGACGCGGTGCCGCGATTGACCATCACCACCAGCGGATATTCCTTGCCGCCATTACCGCGGGGCGCTACGTACCTTCTTTCCGGGGACGACCGCCCGTGGTGCGAGACGATCAACTGTCCCTTCTTGAGGAATTTATCGGCAACGCCCACGCCTTCGCTCAGCAACCCTCCAGGATTCTGCCGCAAGTCGAGGATCAAGCCTTTCAAGTCGCCCATCTCATCCAGCGCCGCCGCGACCTCATGCTCGGTGGTTTCCTGGAACCCGGAAACGTGCATGTAACCGATGCCGGGCTTGATCATGAAGTGCAGGTCCACGCTGTAGCGCGGAATCTCGTCGCGCACCACGGCGAATTCCAGCGGCCGGTCCGAGCCTTCCCGCAACATCGTGATGTGGACGGTCGTGCCTTTCGGTCCCTTGAGCAGATCGGCCACGTCGGAGGTGGTCATGTTGTCGGTGGGCTTGCCGTCAATCGCGGCGATGATGTCGCCCGGCCGTATGCCCGCGCGATACGCCGGCGTGCCCACGAAAGGAGCGATGACAATGACCTTATTGTTGCGCGGGCCAACCGTCATGCCCACGCCGTAGTACTTGCCGCTCTGTTCTTCGCGCAGCGCGGAGTACGCCTTGGGATCGAAAAAGTTCGAATGGGGATCGAGCTGGTGCAGCATGCTTGGGATGGCGCCGTTGTAGATCGTCTTGTCGGCATTCACCGGATCGGCATAGTTCTGCTCGATCGTGTCGTAGACGTCGGTGAACTGCTTCACGTTATCGCGGACTTCGGAATCGCTGCTGGGCGTGGCTTCCGGGCTGATCCGCTGCGCGAACAGCATGCCCAGCAAACCGAACACGCCAAGCACAAAAACTACCAGCAAGAGTGAACGACGAGAACTACCAGCCATGTGAAGACATCCTCGGGCGGAGACGTGGAGCGGCCCCTTGACCCCATCTGAGCGCAGTATAACATGCGCAAGCGCCTGTTTACTTCGATGCAAATCGCCGTCGAAAGTTACCTGTGGGCGACATCTTTGGGGATTGCCCGAGAACGTCAAGCAGGGAGCACGTACTGGGCGCTGAGTCCTCTACGCAAACCCTGACGGCGGGCCTCAAGATGTGAATTGATGCCCGCTCGCCAAATCGACTCAGTGTGCCGACGCTACCGCCGGCGTTTCTCTCAGCCCCAGCCTCTTGATCCCTGCCCACCGCTCCTCCGGCAGTAGAGGTTGAAAGCCCGCTCCCTCGACCACCAACTGTCCCTCCGCCGACAGTACCCAGGCGCAAAACTCCTTCGCTTTGCGCGGGGCGGTTGGGCTAATCGCCCAATAGACCTGCCGCGTGATGGGATATACCCGGGAGCGAATCGTGGGAATCGTCGGCTCGACTGCCAGCGAGGTGAGTCCCGATTTGATGGCCAAACCGCGCACGCCCGGGTGTTCATCTAGAGTTCCGTACCCGATTGCGTTAGCGTCGCCGGCAATCACCTCGAGCAGCGCATGCACGTTGTTCTTCCCCTCAAACGGATAAGGCTCTTCGCCGTGCAAGATTGACTCCTCAAAAAATGCCAGCGTGCCTGTCGTGCTCTCGCCCGCGAACAAATTGATTCTGCGGTCGGCTCCTCCCAACTCCTTCCAGTTCGTGATCTGGCCAAGAAAAATGCTGCGCACCTGCGCCAGCGTAAGCTCCCGAATCGGGTTTGCCCGGTTTACATAGACCACGATGGCGTGCGTGCCGATCGGGAATGCCACACGATTCCCCATCGGTTCGGATCCTTCGAACTGGACAATCTCCAGCTCCGTAGCCTTGGACGCAGTGCTACCGCCGCCCCGCACCAGGAATTGTGCCTCCGGGTGCTTCGCCCGGTATTGCTCGGCAAAACGCTGCCCCAGATAAATTAAGGTGTTGGAGCCGCCAATACGCGTCGTTTGTGAAAAAAGTGCAGAACAGCACAGGAGTACTGAAGCGAACACCAGTACCTGCTTGCGGAGTGTCATTTCTATCCTTTCCGCAAACAGTCTATCCCGTATAAGTTTCCCGTAGGTTAACGCGCATCTTACGCCGGTAACTTACTTTCATTACTAATGCACATAACTGTGGCGCGAAGTGCGATCCGCGAAATCCATTCGCCTTGCACTTACACCCGCCTCCAGCGCAGCACAGGCTTGCGCGCCGCCGCCGTCTCGTCCAGACGTGAAACACGCGTGTTGTGCGGGGCGTCGAGCACGAACTGCGGATCTTCTTCCACTTCTTCCGCCATCGACTTCATGGCCTCGATAAACAGATCCAGTTCTTCTTTCGGCTCGCTCTCGGTCGGCTCGATCATCAGCGCGCCCGCCACGATCAGCGGGAACGCCGTCGTGTACGGATGGAATCCGTAATCGATCAGCCGTTTTGCCAGGTCCATCGTCTTCACGCCCCGCTTCGCTTGCAGCTTGTCGCTGAACACCACTTCGTGCATGGACGGCGTCGAGTAGGGCAGGTCGTAAACGCCTTCGAGTCCCTTGCGGATGTAATTCGCGTTGAGCACCGCGTCTTCCGTCGTCTGCCGCAAGCCGTCCGGCCCGTTGGCGAAGATATAAGCCAGCGCGCGTATGAACATGCCGAAATTCCCGTAGAACGCGCGCACTCGCCCCACCGACTGCGGGCGGTTGTATTCGAACCCCAGCGTTCCATCCGCCTTGGTCGTAATCACCGGCTTCGGCAGGAACGGCTCGAGAATTTTCTTCACCGCCACCGGTCCCGATCCCGGCCCGCCTCCGCCATGCGGGGTGGAAAAGGTCTTGTGCAGATTGAGGTGCATGACATCGACGCCAAAGTCTCCCGGCCGGGCCTTGCCGACCAGCGCGTTCATGTTGGCGCCGTCCATGTAGAGGAGGCCGCCTTTGGCGTGCATAATGCCCGCGACTTTGTGGATCTCCTCCTCGAAAACGCCGAGCGTATTCGGATTGGTCACCATCAGCGCCGCGACCTCTTCATTCATCTGCGCCGCCAGCGCCGCGGCGTCAACCATGCCGCGGTCGTTGGACTTCAGATTTTCAACCGCGTAGCCCACCGTGGCCGCTGTCGCCGGGTTCGTCCCATGTGCCGAGTCTGGAATCAGGATCTTCTTGCGCGCGTTGCCTTTGGATTGGTGATAGGCGCGCACCATCAGCAATCCGGTCAGTTCGCCGTGCGCGCCTGCGGCCGGTTGCAGCGTGATCGCGTCCATCCCTGTGATTTCGATCAGGCAATCGCTCAGCGTCTTGATGATGCGCAGCGCCCCTTGCGAAATCTTTTCCGGCTGGTAAGGATGCCCGTTGGCCAGGCCCTCAACCCGCGACACAAATTCGTTCACTCGCGGGTTGTACTTCATCGTGCACGAGCCCAGTGGAAACATCCCCAGATCGATGGCGTAGTTCCACGTCGAGAGCCGCGTGAAGTGGCGGATAATCTCGACCTCGCTGACCTCCGGCATATCGCCCAGGTCCTTGCGTTCCGCCTTGCCCAGCATCTTCGCCGTATCCACTTCCGGAACATCGAGCGGCGGCAGCTTCCAGGCCGCTTTTCCCGGCGACGACTTCTCGAAAATCAATCCTTCGTTCTGGCTGATGTGACGCGTCGCTTTGCGAGTCATGTGCTTCATCGCGTCACCTCGTGTTCTTCCTCTTTCTCAGTTCGCACCGAGCGCTCGCTGTCCGCCACGAGGCCGACCGCCGTATCAATCATCGAACGCGTCGTCAATTCCGTACAGCACCATAGCGCTGCGTGGCCAAGTTCGGGATAGAACTTCTTCAGCGGCAGCCCGCCGACAATCTTATGTCCCAGCAGCCGCGAGTTGATAGCGTAAGGATCTTCGCTGGTCTCGACCACGAACTCGTTGAATCGTGGCGCGCCCGCGAACAGCACCTTGGCATGTTTGCTGAACCGAACGGCAGCATACGCTGTCTTAGCCAAATTCTGCTTCGCCAGTTCGCGCAGTCCGACTTTGCCGTACACGGTCATGAAAATGTTCACCATCAGCGCGACCAGCGCCTGGTTGGTACATATATTCGAGGTCGCTTTCTCGCGCCGGATATGCTGCTCGCGCGTGGCCAGCGTCAGCACGAATCCGCGCTTGCCGTTTTTGTCCGACGGTTTGACCGGCGAGACGGCCTGGCATTTGGCGCACGAATTTCTCTTTCGTGGCGAGCACTCCGCAATAAGGCCCGCCGAACCCGAGCGGCACTCCGAACGACTGCGCTTCCATCGCAACGATGTCGGCCGTGCGCGGCGGCTCGACAATCCCGAGCGACGCCGCTTCGGCGATCGACACAATCAGCAGCGCTCCACGCTTGTGCGCAATCTCGGCAACCGCTTCGATGTCTTCAATCGTCCCAAAGAAATTCGGTGACTGAATCAACACGCAAGCCGTGTCCTCGCCCACTGCTGTTTCAAGGGCTTTCAGATCAAGCTGCCCCGAGCCCGTGAACGAGACCGTCTTCAGCGCAATCGCCTGGTGCGTCGCATAAGTATTGATCACCTCGCGATACTCGGGATGCAGGCTGCGCGCAATCACCGCCGAATGCCTTCCCGTAATTCGCACGGCCATCATCACCGCCTCAGCCGCTCCTGTCGAGCCGTCATACATCGAAGCGTTTGCCAGGTCCATGCCGGTGAGTTCGGAGATCATCGTCTGGAACTCGAAGATGGCTTGCAGCGTGCCCTGAGCAAACTCCGCTTGATAGGGAGTGTAGGAAGTCAGGAATTCACCGCGCTGCACCAGCGCATCGATGACCACCGGCCGATAATGAAAGTAAGCTCCGGCTCCGAGAAAACTGGTGTAGCCCTCGCCGTTTTCTTTGGCACGTTGTTTGAACCAGTCCACGATTTCCGACTCGGCCATTTGCCGGGGGACGGCAAGATCGCGCGTCAATCGAAACTCGGCGGGAATCGGCGAGAAAAGCTCGTCCACGGAACGGATTCCGATCGCCTCCAGCATCGCCGCGCGGTCCGTGGGAGATTTAGGCAGATATCGCATAAGAACTTTCTTTCGATGTAATCAGCAGCTAAAACGATTGCAGAAGTCAAAAGTCAGATTGCAGAAGTGATCCCTTTGGCTAACACTAACCCTACTGGAAGCGGAGGGTCTCACTTCTTCAATCTGACTTTTGACTTCTGCAATGTTTTTCAGTGTCCCGCCTCTTCGCCGACAAACTTCTCATAGTCGGCCGCCGATAGCAGCGCATTCAATTCAGATAGGTCCTTCACCTTGATCTTGACCATCCACGTTCCGTGCGCGTCTTTGTTGACTTTCTCGGGCGCCGTGGCCAGATCATCATTCACGCCAGTCACGGTTCCCGAAACCGGCGCGAACAGATCGGAGACGGCTTTCACCGACTCCACCGTGCCGAACGGCTTGCCCGCTATGATTTCCGCGCCCACCTTGGGCAGATCGACGAACACAATGTCGCCGAGCGACTCCTGCGCGTGGTGCGTAATGCCGATCGTGCCATCGGCGGTGATCCACTCATGTTCTTTTGTATATTTGCGGTCGCTTGGATAAGTCATTGCTTCTTGCTCCTTAGAATGTAGCGCCGGCTTCTTGCCGGCTGTCCCGAGGGCATCCTGCCCTTGGCGCGGCGGCCGATCACGGCGCTGCTACGTTTTTTTCGGACGCCTATAAAACGGCGTCGGCACAACTCGAGCCTTCACGCCCTGTCCGCGAATATCCACTTGCACAGTCGTTCCCACCGCGCCCAGCGCGGGCGGAACATAAGCCAGCGCAATATTCTTCTTCAAAAATGGCGCCGGAGAGCCGCTGGTGACGTAGCCAATCTCGCGGCCGCCCTCGTCCAAAACCTTGTATCCATCGCGGGCGATGCCGCGCTCGACCATCTCGATCCCGACCAGCGTTTTTTTCAGACCGCCGGTTTTCGCTTGCTCCAACGCCGCGCGCCCAATGAAATCGGTCTTTTCCATCTTGCAGAAACGGTCCAGCCCCGCTTCCCACACATTGATCGTGTCCGAAATCTCGTGCCCGTAGAGCGGCAGCTTGCCTTCGAGCCGCAGCGTGTTGCGCGCTCCCAAGCCGCAGGGCACCACGCGAAATTCTTTTCCCGCCTCCAGTATTTCATGCCACACCCGCGCGCTGGTTTCCTCGTCCGCGGGGATGTAAATCTCGAATCCATCTTCGGCGGTATAACCCGTGCGGCCCATCAAAATATCCTTCAGGCCGCATAGCGTCCCGCGCGTCAACCAGTAGAACTTCACCCCGCTCAGGTCGGCGTCGGTCAGCTTTTGCAGCACTTCCACGCCTTTCGGCCCCTGGATGGCAATCTGCGTAAAATCGTCGGACAGATGCTCGACCGCGCAGTCAAACTGGCGTGTATTGTCGCGCACCCAACTGAAATCCTTTTCGCGCGTCCCCGCGTTGATCACCAGCAGGTACTCGTTCTCGCCGAGGCGGTGGACGATTACATCGTCAACAAAAGTGCCTTGCGAATAAAGCAGAGCCGAATACTGCGCCTGTGCAATTGCCAGTCGCGACGCGTCGTTCATCGAAACATGCTGCACCGCAGCCAGCGCCTCCGCTCCGGCCAGGCGTATGTCCCCCATGTGGCTGACGTCAAAAACGCCGGCGCCCGTGCGCACCGCCATGTGCTCAGCCACAATGCCGCCGCCGATCGACGCAGGATATTCCACCGGCATGTCCCAGCCGTTAAACTCCACCATCTTCGCGCCCATCTGCCGATGCACGGCATTCAGCGCAGTTTTGCGGACGATGTTTCGGGCACCGGGCGGAGTGGCTTCCCCAACGGACAAGAAGGACCTCGGTCAGACTCTAATCAGACAATCGTTCAGACAGTGGCTGGGCTGCCCGAATCTCGGACTGATTAACTTAACATCCGGGCAGGAAGCCCGGCAAATCAAAGTGCAGGTCTCAGGTGTCAGATCTCAGGTCTTAGAAAAACCGAATCGTGAGACGACAGGCTCGGCGTGGAAGCGCGGGCTGGCTCTTCCTGAGACCTGCGACCTGACGCCTGCCTTCCAGTGACTTCCGTTACGTTTCTTCTCCGCCTCGGGCGATCTACACTCCAACCATGTCTTCTGGAGTGAGCCCAAACCGGATCCTCTGCGCCCAATGCGAGCGGACTGAAGCGGATTGCCTGTGCGACAAATTCTGTGTCTACTGCCAGTCCCAACTCGACGTGCGCCTCTGCACCGACGGTCTTATGTACTGCGGAGCCTGCCGCTCCGCCTGCGAGTTCAAACCGGTGGACTGAATCGGCTGCCGTTTCAGGTCTCGCTTTTAGCTTTGCGCTTCACTCTCCAGAACGAACTCACCCCGAACCATGTGAACAAGCCCGTAAAGCCTATCGCCAGCAGCAACCGCCCCGGGCCCGACGCCTGCCCCGCCTGATACTTTCCGTACTCGCGCATTCCGGCCAGCGCTCCCACCGCGGCCATCGCCAGGAACGTGAATCCGGTCACTTCCAGCCACAGTTGGTGCAGTACCCGCCCGAAGGAACGCGCCGTCGTGCGCACCCCGGCCAGCACCGCTGCGCCCGCCCGGCTGCGCGCCATCATGTTGGCAGCCACCCGGAAAACCACCTTGATCTTTTTCAGCGACTGGACGTCCATCATGCCGCGATCACCAGCGTCGATTTTACCAGCGGCCGGGCGTACAATGACGGTGGGCGGCCTCGTCATCACTCGTGAATTTCGGCATCGAGGCGTCCGATTTTAGAGGGACTCGTGGACCAGCAACTGAAGCAGCTCATGAAGGAACTCGGGGAAGCGATCAACGAGTCTCTGTCCGATTCCGAGTCGATCGCCGAAGTCGTGGCCCGCATCAAGGAAGGCGGCTACGATATTTTCCTGGTCCTCGAAGCCACCATCGGCGTCAGCAAGCAGGGCGAACAAACCACCGACAAAACTTCCCTTGTCTCCACCCTCAGCACCAACTCCGATCTCAAGATCAGCGATCAGGACATGAAGTTTCTCAAGTCCCTCCGCATCAAGCTCGACGAAGACGAAGAGTAACCGCTTCTTTACTGACTACCGACCACTGACCACTCACAACCGTCCTCAGCTTCTCTCTGAGATATATTCCTCGACCACCCGCCGCCATTTGCCCTGCGCTTTCAGAATGTACTCAACCGCGTCGCGCGCGGCTCCATCTCCGCCAGCGTGCGGCGTGACCCAGTGCGCTTCGGCCTTGACTTCGGGCCGTGCGTTCTTAACCGCGATCGCCAGTCCGCATCTGCGCATCGCCGGCAGGTCGATCACGTCGTCGCCAACAAAAGCTGCCTCGGCGGCCGTGATTCCGTCTTTCTCCAGAATCTGCGCAAACACCGACGCCTTGTCCTGAATCCCCTGATACACATGGTCCAGCTTCAAGTCGCGCGCCCGCAGGGCCACCGTTTCAGAAATGCGCTTGGTAATGATCCCCGTCTTGATTCCCGCCAGGCGCGCCAACGAAATGGCCGTGCCATCGTGCGCGTTGAACCCCTTGGCTTCAATCAGGCTGGCGCTCTGGAGCCCGAAGCCGCCCTGTCCCCCATGCTGAGCCGACTTTTCCAGCACGCTTTGCTGAACCCCGGATTGCGCCCCTCCAGGCGACGGAAAAATCCAAATTTTGCCGTCGGTAAGAACCCCGTCAACGTCGAAAAGAATGAGTTTAATCTTGCGGGCGCGAGCAGTAGCCGATGATTTAGCCATCGTCGAAATTCTAGCAGGGAGCGGGAAAACTCGGGCCTCGTATCAAAGCATGGCCTCGGCGAAACCGGGTTCGTATCAGGGTATCGCTTTAGCGATACCGAACGCTCCCCGGAATGACATGCCCCTTTAGGGGCTGATTCGGCGCCTCACGAGCGCCCCAACCACAGCACCGGAAACTGCCGTCCAAGTTTCTCGAAGTCGCGGTCGGACGTGACCAGCGTGGCGCGATGTTGCAGGGCGAGTGCGGCCGCGATGCAATCCACATACGGGACCTTGTGAACGGCCTTCAGTTCCCCGGCCTTCATGGCCTGCGCGAGATCGACGGCCACGATTTCAAGGGGAAGGCGAGTGAGGCCTGCCATGGCCCGGCGCGCCGTTTCTTCGCCGCGCTGCTGCCATTGGTGGTAGAAAACTTCTCCCCAGTTCGCGACCGAAATCAGCAACCAAGTGCTTCGATGGACGGCTTCTTTGAAAAGCTGTTCCACTCGTTCCGCGCCCGGACCGTCTTCCAGAAAATCCAGCGCGGCGCTGGCGTCGAGGACGTAGGTTCTAGCCATGCACGATCCGCTGCTTTTCTATTCTGTGCTCGCGCTCCCGCGCTTCGACCAGTGAGTCCTTCCCTTTGCAACAGCCGCGCAGGCTGCGAATGAACTCGTCCGTAATTGGCTGGAGAACCAACTGGTTCTCCTCGCTGCGAATGGCGATGCGCGTTCCAGTCTTGATTCCGAACTTTTCGCGCAACGCAGCCGGAATGACGATCTGACCCTTCGAACTGACCACGGTAAAGATCGATTCCATATGGCTTACATATTAGCATAGGTAAGCTGCACTATGCTAAGGTTAACAATTCTGCCGGCTTCCGAAAGACGCGCGACCGTACGGACGACCAACAAGCCGCCCGGTGTTACTTCAATGGGCCACGATCCCAACCGACCTCACACCGCGAAACCATCCGAGTCCCTGAAGTTCTTAGTAGCTGAGGTTCTTACCAGCGCTTGATGAGAAAAACGGTCTTGTCGTCGATGCGGTCCTTTTCGCTGACCTGCTGCAGAAGCTCGTCCTGCCTGACCGCGTGTTCCAGAATCGCATTGCAAATCCCTTTTGCCGGCTCATCTTTATGCTCACGGATCACTTGTTCAATCTGCAGCCGGTCCTGCTCATCGCTGCCATCGTAAACTCCGTCGGTATAAAGGAAGAGAATGTCCCCGGGGCTCATGAGTGTGATTTCCGCCATGTCCGAGGAGCTCATTTTCCGCGTCCTGTGCGCCATCGAGAGGTACTTGTTCCGGTCGGGATTGTCCTCCGGAATCTCCAGTCCCAGCGCAAGGAATTGCACCATGCGGGCCTTGTCGATCTCCATGAACCTTTCGTATTCCGCGGAAAATACCAGCGGTGGCGGGTGGCCAAAGTTTACAAAACGGAAAGATCCGCTGGGACGTATCTCACCGTAGAGCATGGTCGCGATTTCGCGCGAATTGTCATCTTGATTCCGTCCTAGCGCGTTCCTCGCCGTGACCGACTGTGCCATGCGCAGATTGATCTTCTCGAAGATATCGGGCGTTGTTTTTCCGTTCCGATCCAGCTCGGAAAGCATGAGGGCATGAAATGTGTCGTGCACGGTTGACGCTATTTTTGCCGAGATGATCCCGTGCCCTTGGGCATCCACCAATAGCACTCCCGCGGTCGTGTACAGTTCTTGCAGATTTTCGGCGATTCTCAGTTGCTCCGAGCTTCTCGCCTTTCTATACCCGGAGGAGGCGGAAGCGTGGTAGCCCGGCTGCGACTTCAACCACAGTACATGCTCATCCACCGAGTTTCTCGGAGTCTGGCCTTTGGGAAGCGGCTCCAGATACTCCTTCGACCGCTTCAGCGCGCCTGCAATGCGAGCGTCAATGTTGTAACGCTGCTGAAAGTTGATGTACTCAAAAAGATCGCCTCCCACGCTTCCCGCCGGAATCGAATTGCCATACATATCGATGCCCGGCAGTTGGGGAATTACACCCTCCACTGGCATCAATCGCTTGCGTAAGTACTCGTCAATGCTGGGTTCTACCGGCGTCGCCATAACCATGATCCTGTTCTCCCTTTCTCTTGCGCGCATCCTGTGAGTAGGCAATCCGTCATATTTGAATTATACGGAAGCCCGCCCCGTGGCCCAGGCGAACATTTTACGAAACCGCCAATTCCCGCTACAATCG
Organism: uncultured Acidobacteriaceae bacterium; assembly: GCA_963709835.1. GTDB lineage: Bacteria > Acidobacteriota > Terriglobia > Terriglobales > Acidobacteriaceae > Acidiflorens. The sequence continues at coordinate 16,985 of CAVPYG010000050.1, read as the reverse complement.
CTCCTATGCTGTCCGCCGTCTCCCCGTCGCTGGCCTGGGCCCATCCGCTGGTGCAGGAGTGGTTCACCACTCGCTTCTCCACGCCGACCGAGCCGCAGGAGCAAGGCTGGCCCCACATTCTCGCCGGACACACCACCCTGATCTCGGCCCCCACCGGATCGGGAAAAACGCTCGCCGCTTTTCTCGCTTGCATCAACCGCCTCATCTGCAAGGCTCTCGCGGGCGAACTCCAAGACCGCACCGAAGTTCTCTACATCTCCCCGCTCAAAGCCCTCGGCAACGATATTCAGAAAAACCTCGAAATCCCGCTGGGAGAAATTTTGCAAATGGCCGCCGACCGCGGCCTGCTCATGCCGGAGATACGCACCGCGGTTCGCACCGGCGACACGCTGATGAAAGACCGCCGCCTGATGCTGAAGCGTCCGCCGCACATTCTCGTCACCACCCCCGAGTCGTTCTATATTCTGCTGACGGCGGAAAAGAGCCGCGCCATTTTGCGCACCGTCGAGACCGTGATCGTCGATGAAATCCACGCCGTGGCCGACGACAAGCGCGGCGTGCATCTCGCGCTTTCGCTGGAGCGGCTGGACGCGCTGACCGAGCGTCCGCCGGTGCGCATCGGCCTTTCCGCCACCCAGAAGCCCATTGAAGACGTCGCGCATTTCCTGGCGGGAAATCCCGATCCTCAGTTCATTCAGAAAAACGCCCGCCCCGATCCCTTCATCGTCAACATTGGCCACAAACGCGAGCTCGATCTCGGAGTCGAGGTCCCGTCGTCCGAACTGGGCCCGGTTGCGTCCAACGAAATGTGGGAGGAGATTTACGAGCGCATTGTGCAATTGGTGAACGCTCACCGTTCGACCCTCGTGTTCGTGAACACACGGCGCCTCTCCGAGCGCATTGCCCATCACCTGGGCGAGCGGCTGGGCGAAGAAAACGTCGCCGCTCATCATGGAAGCCTGTCGCGCAAACTGCGCCTGGAGGCGGAGCGCAAGCTGAAAGAAGGCCAGATCAAAGTTCTGGTGGCGACCGCTTCGCTCGAACTCGGCATTGACGTTGGGACGGTGGACCTCGTCTGCCAGATCAGTTCCCCGCGTTCGATCGCGGTCGCGTTGCAGCGCGTAGGGCGGTCGGGCCACTGGCGCGGCGCCGTTCCCCAAGGAAGGTTTTTTGTCACCACGCGCGACGATCTCGCGGAATGCTCCGTGCTGGTGCGCGCGATTCGCCGCGGCGAACTCGACCGCCTGATTTTTCCCGAGTCTTCGCTCGATGTGCTGGCGCAGCAGATCGTTGCTTGCTGCGCCGCTGCCGGCAGCCCTGCCACGGCGGACAAATCCGGCGATCAATCCGCACTGAATGCAAGCGACGGATGGGACGAAGACCAGTTATTCGCCCTCGTAAAGCGCGCCTATCCCTATCGCAACCTCTCTCGCGAAACCTTCGACTCCGTGGTCGAGATGCTCTCCGAAGGAATCGCCTCGCAACGAGGACGCTACGGCGCCTATCTGCATCGCGACCGCATCCATCACAAGCTGCGCGCGCGGCGCGGCGCGCGTCTGGCGGCGATCACCGGCGGAGGCGCGATTCCCGACAACGCCCTGTTCACCGTCGTCGCCGAACCGGAAGGTGTGGTCGTGGGAACGGTGGATGAAGACTTTGCCACCGAAAGCATGGCCGGCGAAGTCATGCTGCTCGGCAACACGTCCTGGCGCATCCGCCATATCGAGTACCGGACGGGCCGTTTGCTGGTGGAAGATGCCCATGGCGCGGCGCCCGGCATTCCTTTTTGGCTGGGCGAAGGACTGGCGCGGACTTCCGAACTCTCGCTCCAACTTGGCGAGTTGCGAAAAGAAATCAGCGAGCGCCTGCCCGGCGTCGCACCGGTAGAAGGATGGCGAAATCTGCCCGTGGTCGCTGACGCCGTGAGTTGGTTGCGAGCGGAATGCGGACTCGATCTATCCGGCGCCGAGCAACTGATTCAGTACACGCTCGAAGGCCGTGCGGTGCTGGGCGACGTGCCCACGCAGCAGACCATCATCGCCGAAAGATTTTTCGACGAAGGCGGCGGCATGCAGCTGATCATCCACGCGCCCTTTGGCGGCCGCATCAATAAAGCCTGGGGACTGGCGTTGCGCAAGCGCTTCTGCCGCGGCTTCAATTTCGAACTGCAAGCGGCGGCCACCGACAACGGCCTGAACATCTCGCTCGCCGAGCAGCACAGTTTTCCGCTCGCCGATGTTTTTCATTTCCTGAATTCCGAAACCATGCCGCCGATCCTCGAACAAGCGGCCTTGGCTTCTCCGCTTTTTCCTACCCGTTGGCGCTGGGATGCCACTCGTGCCCTGGCGCTGCTGCGCTTTCGCGGCGGGAAGAAAGTGCCGCCGCAGATCCAGCGCATGCGCTCCGACGATCTGTTGGCCTCTGTGTTTCCCGATGCCGCGGCCTGCTTCGAGAACATCGAAGGCGACATCAAAATCCCCGACCATCCGCTGGTCCAAGAGGTGATGAAAGACGTTCTCACCGAAGCGCTCGATCTCGATGGTCTGCGCGACGTGCTGCGCGGGATTGAACAGGGACGGATTCGCTGCCTCGCGGTCGAACACTCCGGTGCCGTCGCAATTCTCCCATGAAATCCTCAATGCGAATCCGAACGCGTTCCTCGACGATGCGCCGCTGGAGGAGCGCCGCGCGCGTGCGGTCGCGATGCGCCGCGTGTTGCCCGCATCCGTGCTCGAAGAAGTCGGCGCGCTCGATCCTGCGGCCATCGATCAGGTGCGCCAAGAAGCGTGGCCGGATGTGCGCGACCCCGATGAACTCCACGACGCGCTGCACACTCTTGTGATGGTGCCGGAGAGCAGATCTCATTTCTCAGCTATCAGTTCTCAGCAGCCGCCCGAGACAACCAAATGGCAGAACTTTTTCGATCGATTGCAGCTAGAGCAACGTGCCGTCGTGGCGGAAGCCGAAGGCAAAAAATACTGGGTGGCCGCCGAGCGCGCCGACTGCTTCCGCGCAATCCATCCTGTAGAGACGGGGCTCGCCCCGTCTCCCGTCGCCAGCGGCGTGTCCGCCCTGAGTTTTGACGATGCTGTACTGACCGCAGTGCAGGGATGGATGTCGCATCTCGGCCCCACCACCGCAACGGAAATTGGCGAGTTACTCGGACTGCTGGCTCCAGAGATTGACAAAGCTCTGCTGCGTATCGAAGCGAGTGGACAAATACTCCGCGGCAAATTCCGCCCTACCGATTCGCGCGCAACAATCCCCGCTGCACATGAGGCGTCCGAGACCGAGTGGTGCGAGCGCCGTCTGCTGGCTCGCATTCATCGCCTGACGGTCGCAACCTTGCGCAAGCAGATCGAGCCCGTCACGCCGGCACAGTTCATGAACTGGCTATTGCGCTGGCAACACCTCGCTCCCGGAACCCAGGTGCGAGGTGAACACGGAACGCTCGAAGTGATCCGCCAGTTGCAGGGTTTCGAGATTCCGGCAAGCGCGTGGGAACGCTTTGTGCTGGCGCGCCGAATCTCCGACTACGATCCCGCACACCTCGATCAACTCTGTCTTTCTGGCGTAGTCGGATGGGGCCGCCTGTCGCCGCATCCCGCGACCCTCGAAGCTACGGGGACCGACGTGGCCGGCCGCGAGCACCGCCGCCGAGTCATTCCGACGCGGGTCGCGCCGATTGCCTTTTTTGTCCGCGAAGATGCCGACTGGCTCCGCCCTCATCATTCTGAGTCGGAGGATTCCCCTACTTCATTCTTGAGCCCGGTGGCGCAGGCGGTGCTCGAACTTTTGCAGCAGCGGGGCGCGCTGTTTTTCCCCGACATGGTCCGCGCCACCGGCCGGCTCAAAGCGGAAATCGAAACCGGACTGTGGGAATTGGTTGCAGCCGGTCTCGTGACCGCCGACGGCTTCGAAAACCTGCGCGCCCTGGTGACTCCGAAAAGCGCATCGGGTAGCGGGATTGGCAAAGCCCGCCGCCCGCGTCATGCGCCCGGACGCTGGTCCCTCCTGCGCACCGAAGCCGCCGACCGCGACCCCAGCGTCGAATCCTGCTGCTGGATGTTATTGCGCCGCTACGGCGTCGTCTTCCGCGATCTGCTGGCGCGCGAAACGAATTTGCCGCGTTGGCGTGAATTGCAGATCGGATACCGCCGCCTCGAAGACCGCGGCGAGGTCCGCGGCGGCCGCTTCGTCGATGGATTCCTGGGTGAGCAGTTCGCGCTTCCCGTCGCCGTCGATTCCCTCCGCGCCTACCGCAATCTGGTCCCTCAGCCAAATGCCGAGCGCATCGTAATCGCCGCCGCCGATCCTCTGAACCTGGTCGGTATCGTTGTTCCCGGCGAGCGCATCCCCGCGATCTCGGGAAAGACCGTTGCGTTCCGCGACGGCGTGTGGGACGCGGAAGATGCGCTGCTGGCTTCCGGCTTTTAGGAGATAGAGCGGCGATTAGAACTGGTCTCATAAATGGTTTTGGGAAGGGCACGACTTCAGTCGTGCCGCTAACGGCCACCAGAAATGCGGGCTTTAGCCCCTGAGGGCCGAACCAAACCCTGGGGATCATTTTTAAGACCAGTTCTAGTTGCTGAAATTTCGATGCGTACCATCGAAATTATCGATCCAATCCGGCCCGAAATTACTAGACCGCGCAACTGATCCGCCCTAGAATGCAAACTATGCTAGCGAAGCATCTCTCCGCAAACATCATGTGTATGTGCATGTGTTGTTGTTGCGCATGCGTGTGCACTGGCGCGGGGAGGTTGCCGACCTAAAGATTTCAAACTATTACCGGCACTGATAACCCACCGCCAGAAATTTCTGGCGGTGGGTTTTTCTTTTTGGGGGACAAACGGCGAGGACTAACTATCGGGGTCTAACTATCGAGGACTAACTAGCGAGGTTTAACTAACTATGACAAATGCAGCAACCGAGACCAAGGCACAAAAAGTCGAGCGCCTCAAGCGCGCCAGGAATCCCTGGGAAGGCTTGGAAGAAATTCGCCGCTTCGCGCGCGAGGGTTTCGCCTCCATTCCGCCGGAGTGGATTGGGACCTACTTTCGCTGGTGGGGCGTGTACACGCAGGGCGACGGAGCGGGCGTGACCGGCGGCCAGGGCGGGGAAGGCCGCGCCGTAGAACGCTTCATGGTGAGGATCCGCATTCCGAATGGTCTGCTGCGCTCCGAACAACTGCGTACCATTGCCGAACTCGCGCGTCGTTACGCGAACGGAATTGCCGACATCACCGTTCGCCAAAACATTCAGTTGCACTGGATCACCATCGAAGCGCTTCCGGAAGTGCTCGACGCGCTCGCGAAAGTGGGATTAAACACGGCTGGTGCTTGCGGCGATGTCACGCGCAATGTCACCGGCTGCCCGGTTGCGGGAGTGGACGCGGACGAAATCTGCGATGCTTCGCCCTTGGCTCTCGAAGCCTCACGAATGCTCGCGGGAAATAGCGAGTTCTACAACCTTCCTCGCAAATTCAAGATCTCGATTGGCGGATGCCGCGTGTGGTGCCCATATCCCGAGATCAACGATATTGGCTTGACCGCGATCACCCGCATCGTTGGTGGGGCGCCCGAGGTGGGATTTTCGCTGCGAGTTGCGGGAGGGCTTTCCACCGAACCATATCTCGCCGCGCGATTGAATGCGTTTGTCCGCTGGAATCAGGTGCTGCCCGCCATAAAAGGAATCGCCGAACTCTTCCGCGATTCGGATGTGTTGCGCGAACATCGCGACCGCGCGCGGTTGAAATTTCTTTTCCTACGTCACGGATGGACCGCGGAAAAGTTTCTGGAGGAACTTCAAGGGCGGATTGGATTCAAATTCGACCCCGCAGTTGAGGAACAAGCTCCCGCCGATGTTTATCGCGACCACGTGGGAATTCATCCCCAGAAACAATCAGGTTACTGCTACGTGGGAGCCGCGGTGCTTCGCGGGCGCATTGCCGCTGATCAAATGCAGTCGGCCGCCGATCTGGCCGATCGCTTCGCATCCGGCGAATTGCGCGCGACCAACATGCAAAACCTGCTCATCGTCAATGTGCCGCGCAGCAATTCAGAAGACTTAGCCAGGGAACTGGATGCGATTGGATTGCGCGTTGCTGGCTCGCCCTTCTATCGCGGCACGGTCGCCTGCACCGGCACGGAATTCTGCAAACTCGCGATCACCGAAACGAAAAGTTTTTCCCGCTGGCTGGTGTCGGAACTTGAAGAGCGTCTGCCAGGCTTCGATCAGCACCTCAAGCTGCACGTTACGGGATGCCCCAACAGCTGCGGCCAACATTGGATTGCCGACATTGGCATAGACGGAAAAAAGATAAAAGTAGATGGCCGTCTCATTGATGCCTACTACTTCTGCGTCGGCGGAGCGCTCGGCCTGCATCAGGCGACCGCGCGGCCCGTGGGATATCGGTGCCCCGCGACCGATGTTCCGGGCGCGATCGAGCGTTTGCTCCGCCAATATCTCGTCGAGCGTCAGCCAGCCGAGAACCTGCGCCAGTTCTTTGTCCGCCACACGGACACCGAGTTGCGGGAATTCTTGGCTGGCGAACCCGTGGACGCGGTTACCCGCGATCTGCCACCGGTGAGCGCGATTGGATCTACAAACTTGGCGCGATTGGCTGGAGAAGATGTTGCCTAGAGCTGGATTCATAGAACGTGAAAAGCGAGGGAGTATGAAAGGCAAGGTATATCTGGTAGGCGCTGGTCCGGGCGATCCCGAGTTACTAACCGTGAAGGCCCTTCGACTTCTGCAAACCGCTGAAGCTGTATTGCACGACGACCTCGTCGCGCCCGAGATACTGCAACTGATCCCGTCCACTGCCCAGACTTTCAACGTGGGTAAGCGTTGCGGCAAAAAGAAAATCCTGCAAGGGGAGATCAATTGCCTGATGGTTGCGTTGGCGGCGTCGGGACTGCGCGTCGTCCGGTTGAAGGGCGGCGATCCCCTGATTTTCGGGCGCGTCGGCGAAGAGATCGAGTCCCTCCGCCAAAACAACATTCCTTTCGAAATCGTCCCCGGCGTGACCTCGGCCCTGGGCGCTGCCGCTGCCGCCCAGATTCCACTCACCCATCGCCGCGCCTCCAGCGCGCTCGTGCTGATTACCGCGCACCGGGCCTCGCAGCAAGACGCTTCCGATTGGACCAAATTTGCCACCAGTGGTGCGACGCTGGTGATTTATATGCCCGGACAAAACTATCCGGACGTTGCCCGGCGGCTGACGGCGGCCGGGCTGGCCGATGAGACGCCGTGCGCCGTAGTCTCCCGCGCCACTACGAAGTATCAGCAAACTCATCGCACGACCCTGCTGCATCTGCATCGCGCGCCGCAACTTGCCTCGCCAACGCTGCTGATCGTCGGCGAGGTCGTTCGTTGGTCCGATCCCGCCGCCATGGTAGATGATTTTGTCGCACCAAACTTTCTGCCGGCGAGCGACAGTCTTTCAACGGCGCTGTCCAAAAGATCCATCGCGCAAGCCCCGCGCCAGAAGGTGATCGACAACAATAAGGAGGTGATCGCATGAACGACAAGATCGCAGACGCGCAGTCGAGCGCGGAGAGTTGGAGTCCGCACCAGACCCTGACCTGGGCGTTTGAGACTTTTGGAAATGGAGTCGCCATCTCCACCGCGTTTGGGGCCGAGGGTATGGCGATCATCGATATTGCTTCGCGCGTGACCAGGGATTTCCGGGTCCTCACCGTCGATACCGAATTCCTGTTTCCCGAAACCTACAATCTGATCGACCGGGTCGAAGAGAAATATGCCATCAAAGTAGAGCGGGCCTTTTCGCTGCTCTCGCCCGAGATGCAAGAGCGCGCTTACGGCCGCGAGCTTTGGTCGCGCGATGCCGACCAGTGCTGCAACCTCCGCAAGGTTGAGCCGCTCCGCCGCCAACTCAAGGAACTCGACGCATGGATCACCGGCATTCGCCGCGACCAAACCTCATTCCGCAAGTCCGTAAGCAAGGTCGAGTGGGACGCGAAATTTGAATTGGTAAAAGTGAACCCGCTCGCCGACTGGACTTCACAACAAGTTTGGCGCTATCTCCGCGAACACGGCGTGCCTTATAACTCGCTTCATGATCAGAATTATCCCAGCATCGGTTGCACCCATTGCACGCGGGCGGTTCGTCCGGGCGAAGACCCCAGGGCAGGGCGCTGGCCGGGCTCGGGCAAAACCGAGTGCGGCCTGCACATCACTAATATTGATCCGCTGAAGCGATTGCCGGAAGCGGACGCATAGCGGCCGCACTCCGCCGCTGTCGCCTCCCTCAACTCCTCTCTCCTATCCTTGCGACGACTCGCGTTCATCTCTGATACGATTCACCTGATCTTCGACTATCGCAAGCGCTTCTCGCGCCCTTGTGCGCTGACGCGAAAGGACTGCCATCGTGGACCAAAACGAACGGTCTGGCTACAACCGCTTCCTCCTGCTGGTGGCAGGGCTGGGTGGATTACTCTACGGCGTCGACGTCGGCATCATTGCCGGCGCCTTGCCTTATCTCGAGGCCACCTCCGGACTCAATGCGGGCCAGCTTTCGAACGTGGTCGCCGCCGTTCTCCTCGGCAGCGTGATCTCAACTCTGTTTGCCGGCGCGCTCGCCGATTGGATGGGCCGCAAGCCGCTCATGATCGTCAGCGGATTGTTGTTTGTCGCCAGCATCCCCGTCATTGCGCTCTCCCAGGGCTACGGGCCGTTGGTGCTGGGCCGCCTTTTGCAAGGCATTAGCGCCGGCCTGATCGGCGTCGTTGTCCCCCTCTATCTGGCGGAATGCCTGTCGGCATCGAGCCGCGGCAAGGGCACTGGCATCTTCCAATGGCTGTTGACGCTCGGTATCGTAACTGCGGCCATTGTCGCCATGTACTTCAGCTTTCGCGTTGATGAGGTGGCCCGGCTCGGCGATCCCGCGAAACTCCTGGCCTTCAAAGGCACGGTCTGGCGCAGTATTTTCTGGGTTTCGCTCCCCCCCGGCATTTTGTTTGTGATCGGCAGCTTCATGGTCTCGGAGTCTCCACGCTGGTTGTTTCTGCGCGGGAACCGCGATGCCGCCCATCGCGCCCTTCTCCGCTCGCGCACCAACCACCAAGCCGACGTTGAGCTTGCCGAAATGGACCAAGCCGCCGCTTCTGAGAAAGCCAAAACTTCAACCGGCGCCACCGTCAAGGAATCGCTCTTGCGCCGCAAGTATGTGGTCCCGTTTGTCCTGGCCTGCGTCATTCTCGCCTGCAATCAGGCCACCGGCATCAACTCCATCATCGGCTACAACACCAACATTCTTTTGCAGGCTGGTCTCTCCGATGTTCAAGCCCACTGGGGCTACGTGCTTTTCACCCTCGTGAATTTCCTCATGACCATCGGCGGCGTCATGCTGGTCGATCGCAAGGGACGCAAGTTCCTGCTCTCGCTCGGCACCGCCGGCATTATCGTGTCTCTCCTCTGCACCGGCGTCCTTTTCCGCCGGACCGAAAAACTGCGCGTCAATGCTCGCGATGCAGTGCAGTCCATGGCGAACGTCAATGCCAACGTCGGCGCGGACCAGAAGCTCACCTTGCTCTACGACGACAAGGCCGCCAATGCGCTTCTCGCCGCCAGTGGCGAAGCTGGCCGGCAAATCGCGCTCGCCAAACGCCCTACATCCCTCGTCGTCATTTATTCCTACGGAGATTTTCACGCTGCCACCAAGGTTGCGCGCTCCGACGATCAGGCGGCCAAGCCCATCGAGATCACCCGCCAAAGCTGCCTGCCCGCCAATAAAGTAGTCGCATTTTTCTCCAATCCCTTCAGCAATCTCAAGGCATCGCGCCAGGCTCCGCTGAGAATTGACAATGCCCTGATTACTCCCATGCCCACCCGCCACAATGGCTGGCTGGTGGCCATCACCCTCTTCGTATTTATGGCGTTCTTCGCCATCGGTCCCGGCGTGTGCGTGTGGTTGGCGCTGTCGGAGTTGATGCCCACCCGCATTCGCTCCAACGGCATGAGCATCGCCCTGCTGATTAACCAGGCAGTTTCAACGACCATCGCCGCCGTTTTCCTGCCGACCGTCGGCAAGCATGGATACGCGGCCATGTTCTTCGGCTTCGCCGCCTGCACCGTCATCTACTTCATCACCGCCGCGTTTTTCCTGCCCGAAACCAAAGGAAAAACCCTGGAAGAGATCGAGGCGCATTTCGAAGGAATTTCGGCCAAGCCGGATAGCTCCCATGCATAACCAGTCCGAGGATCCTCCCTGTGATCCCCTGTGCCCCTGTGGTTCAAGCTTTTTTCTCCAGCCCCAACCCCCGCTGAGCCATGCCGGCGTACGCTGTGGTTGAAACCACCATAAGATCTGTGGTTACATGCACCTGTGACCGGCGTCACAGAACACGGTGCGCAAGTAGTTCACTATATTGGCTTGATGTATTTTCGTACCACGGTTGGACCCACTCAATTAAAACGGAGCTTTAAAAAATGAAGAGACTCGATGTTGCAGTCCTGACCGTCGCCGCCGTATTGGCCGTTGTTCTCAGTCTGCCCCAAGCGGCGCATGCCCAAGCCGCAGCCGACCTGTTCAAGTCAAAATGCGTCATGTGCCACGCCGCTGATGGAACCGGTTCGAAGGTCGGCAAGTCAATGGGCGCCCACGATTTCACCACTCCCGATGTGCAGAAGATGTCCGACGCGGCGCTCACCGATACCATCACCAACGGCAAAAACAAGATGCCGAAGTACGCGGATAAGCTGAAGCCGGAAGAGATCAAGGGACTGGTCGCTTACATCCGCACTCTGAAGAAATAGCTCTGGCCGGTTTTGCCGTCTAGTACCGTGGCCGCGTGATCAGTTCCACAACGTGCGCCTGATGGTGCCCCAGGTTCGCGCCCGTTCTTTCGGCGCTAACCTGGGTGGGCGTAGAGCTTACCAGCCTTCCCACGTACGACCGATCACGCGGTCGCGCTGTCAGGGAGATTGCCCAACTCCGCGGACTATCCGCGACTCGGTGTGCAGTGTGTCTAACAAGTGACGCATAGAAGGTGATAAGGAGAGTAGCCGTATCCTAATGAATCTCCAAAAACGGTTTAGAGACCGCTTGCAGCCCATCTATTTTCTCGGGCAAAATACCATCACACTCATCGGCGCCGTGGTTACCACCAGCACGGCGCTTACCACCATAGCCTTCTGGTTCTATGAAATCTTCCTGCCCGGGCCGCCGCATCCTTATATCGGACTTCTTGTCTTCCTAATCCTCCCCGGTATTTTTGTACTGGGTTTGCTCCTGATTCCAATCGGCATCTGGCTCAAGCGGCACAATCTGGTCGCGAGCGGCGACCTTCCCGGCGTTTTCCCCGCCATCGACCTGAAGCTCCCCGTAGTGCGCCATACCTTGGAATACGTCGCCGCCGCAACCGTGATCAATCTTCTCATCCTCGGCACGGCATCGTACCGCGGCGTCGCCTACATGGATTCCACGACCTTCTGCGGCAAGACTTGCCACACCGTCATGGATCCCGAATACACCGCCTATCAGAATTCTCCGCACTCGCGCGTGGCCTGCGTCGATTGCCACATCGGACCCGGAGCCGGTTGGTTCGTAAAGTCCAAGCTTTCCGGCTTGCGCCAGGTCTTCGCCGTGACCTTTCACACTTATTCGCGCCCCGTTCCTTCGCCGGTAAAGTATCTTCGTCCGGCGCGCGAAACCTGCGAGCAGTGTCACTGGCCGCAGCGCTTTACCGGCGATAAGTTCCTGGTCAATACGAGCTACAAAGACGACGAAAAAAACACGCCGCAGACCGACGTTCTGCTGCTCAAAGTCGGCGGCCGCACCTGGCAGGGTTCGGTTGGAATCCACGGTCACCACCTCGCCGACAACGCTCGCATCCGCTACATTTCGACCGACCCCGAGCGTCAGACCATCCCCGTCGTGGATTACACCGACGATCAGGGCAAGACCACCGAATTCATTTCCACCGATGCCAAGCCAACTAAGGAACAATTGGACAAAGGCGAGCATCGCGTGATGGATTGCGTGGATTGCCACAACCGTCCCACGCACACCTTTGACTTACCGGGAAACGCAGTGGACAAGCAAATGTCCGTCGGGCTTATTAGTCCCGACCTTCCTTACATCAGGAAGAGGGCGGTCGAGGTCCTCAAGGTGAGTTATCCCACCCGCGAGATAGCCCGGCAGAGCATCCCGGCCGAAGTTAGTAAGTTCTATCGGGAGAATTATCCGGCCATCTATCAGTCGCGGCGCGCGCAGGTTGACCAAGCGGGCGCGGAGGTGGCGAGAATCTACCTGCGCAACATTTTTCCGGATATGCGCGTCACCTGGGGCACTCACCCCAATAACATCGGGCACACGGATCCAGGCCGCAACGACACGCCGGGATGCTTTCGCTGCCATGACGGCAGCCATACCAGCGCCGATGGCCAGACCATCACCAATGATTGCAGCGCCTGTCACAACTTATTGGCAATGCAGGAGGAGAACCCGAAAGTGCTTACCGACCTTGGCATGAAGTAAGCCCCGGAGGGGCGACCAAACTTAGCCCAGCGCTTCAGCGCTGGGAGACTGGAATCAATGATTCAAGTCCCGGAGGGACGACCGGGTTCTCACGCACACTCTTCTCCCCTGAGCGGCGTGCGTCCCGAGCTGCAAGGCATTTATGAAACCGGCTTGAAAGTTTGACATGGCGGAAACGAAAGTTGTGCGAAGGAAATCGCGTGCTGGTCTGGGGGGCATCGTTGCGCCGCTCCTTGCCACACTTTTCTTCCTTCTGATCTCGGAAAGCCCCGCGCGCGCCGCCGACCCGCCCGGCGCGGAATGCCTCGCCTGCCACGGCGATAAGAGCATGACCACCACCCATGTCGGCAAGACCGTTTCCCTGTTCGTGGACGACAAGAAATTTGCCAATTCCGTCCATGCCAGCTTCGGGTGCACGGGCTGTCACGCCGACTTGGAAGGAAAAGATTTTCCGCACCCAACGCCGGCCCGAGTCAACTGTGGCACCTGCCACTCCGCCGAGCAGGATCTCTATGCCCGATCGCTCCACGGAAAGGCGAGTGCGCGAGGCGACCCGCTCGCGCCCCGCTGCGTCAATTGCCACGGCAACCACGATATCGTTCCCGTGAAGGACCCGCGCTCGGCTCTGGCGCCTCTCAAAGTGCCTTTCGTTTGCGGCCAGTGCCATCGCGAAGGAACTCCTGTTTCCCTCAATCGCCCCATTGCCCAGGACAACATTCTCGAGAACTACTCCGAGAGCATCCACGGCGAGGCCTTGCTCAAGAAGGGACTGTCCGTCGCCCCGACCTGCGCCACGTGCCACACCGCGCACTCCATCTTGCCCCACACCGACCCCGCCTCCTCCATCAATCGCCGGAACATTGCCGCCACTTGCACCAAATGCCACTCCCAAATCGAAGCCGTCCACCGCAAGATCATTCGCGGAGAGCTCTGGGAAAAACAGGCCAACGTCCTGCCCGCCTGCCCCGACTGCCATCAGCCCCATAAGATCAGAAACGTTTTCTATGAGCTGGGGATGGCCAACGCGGACTGCATGCGTTGCCATGCGGACGAAAAATTGCGTCGCGCCCGCGACGGCAAATCCATGTATGTCAATCTCGACGAGGTGAACCACTCGCGCCACAGCCTCGAAGGCACGCAAAAAGTTGCTTGCAGCCAGTGCCACTCCGAAGTGAACGCTTCCCACGTGCGCCCCTGTGAGACGATTACCCACGCAGTCGACTGCACCTCCTGCCACGATGAAATCGGCAAGCTCTACGCGACCAGCATCCATGGACAACTTACCGGCAAGAACGATCCCAACGCTCCCACCTGCAAAGACTGCCACGGCACGCATGGAATCCTCGGCAAGCAGGACGCGCAGTCGGCGACTTTTGCCACCAACGTTCCCGGACTTTGCGCTCGCTGCCACCGCGAAGGCCAGAAGGCCGCCGTGCGCTACACCGGCCGCCAGCACGAAATCATCGCCAACTATACCGAGAGCATTCACGGGACCTTGCTCAAGAACGGCCTGACCGTGACCGCGACCTGCACCAGTTGCCACACCGCTCACCACATCCTTCCCCGAAGCGATCCGCAATCGAGTGTCAGTGCCGCCAACGTGCCGGTCACCTGCGGACGCTGTCACCACGGCATTGAAGAGCAGTTCGAGAACAGCATCCACGCCCAGCGCGTCAGCGGATCCACCCAGGAACTTCCGGTTTGCAACGATTGCCACACCGCTCATTCCATCCGCCGCACCGATGAGGACAGTTTCCGGCTCGACATTATGGGTAAGTGCGGTCGCTGCCACCAGGAAATTGCCAAGACCTATTTCGACACCTATCACGGAAAAGTCTCGCGGCTGGGCTACACCAAGGCAGCCAAGTGTTATGACTGCCACGGCGCTCACGATGTGCTTCGCGTCACCGACCCGCGCTCCCACCTCAGCCGCGCCAACGTCGCCGCCACCTGCCAGAAATGCCATGCCGGAGCAACCCGCCGCTTCGCCGGTTACCTCACCCACGCCACCCACCACGATCCCAAAAAGTATCCCTTCGTCTTCTATACCTTCTGGGGAATGACCACGCTGCTCCTCGGGACCTTCGTCGTCAGTGGCCTTCACACGCTGCTCTGGCTGCCCCGCGCCTTCCAGATGCGTAGCGAGTTGCGCGCCGCTGAAGCCAAAGCCGCTGCCGCCCCTGAAACTCCCCCCGGCAACGACAACGACAACAAGAAGGAGGGCCGCGATGCCTGACCGCCAACTCGCCCCACGCCAGTTTGTCCGCTTCACCCGCCTCCAGCGCATCCTGCACATCTGCATGATTGTGAGCTTCATCAGCCTCGCGCTCACCGGCTTGACCCTCAAGTTCTCCTACACCAAATGGGCCGCCGTGCTTTCTCATCTCTTCGGAGGATTCGAGAGCGCGGGCTACATCCACCGCAGCGCCGCCGTCGTCATGTTCGGAGTCTTCATTACCCATCTGACCGACCTATACCGCTTGAAGAAAAAGGAGTACGGTACGTGGCGCGCGCTGGTGCTCGGTCCGGGCAGCATGGTTCCCAACCGCAGGGATTGGGTTGAGCTGGTCGCGACCTTGAAGTGGTTTGTCGGCCGCGGTCCGCGCCCTGCCTATGGCCGCTGGACCTACTGGGAAAAGTTTGACTATTTCGCCGTCTTTTGGGGGATTGCAATAATCGGCTCCACCGGCCTTACCTTGTGGTTCCCGGTGTTCTTCACCCGGTTCATACCGGGGTCGTTCCTCAACGTCGCCACCATCATTCACAGCGACGAGGCTCTGCTGGCCACCGGCTTTATCTTTACCGTGCATTTTTTCAATACCCACCTGCGCCCCGAAAAGTTTCCCATGGACATCACCGTCTTTACCGGACGCATGCCGCTCGAAGAACTGAAACGCGACAAGCCGCGCGAATACGAAGCCCTCGTCGCCAGCGGGAAGCTCGAAGAACAAATGGAGGAGGCTTATCCCCCGATCGTCACCCGTACCATTCGCGCCTTCGCCTGGGTAGCGCTGGCATTGGGCTTCAGTATCGTGCTGTGGATCATCTATGCCATGTTGTTTGCGTACCGGTAGGTCCGAATTGCGGAGAATAGTGTAGAAATGCTGGCAACTCGATCTGCTTTCGTATACCTGGCTCTGACGTTGGCTTCGACTTTGACTTTGTCCTCGGCCTCGCCCGCCGAGAACAATAACAAAGACGCGGCATGTCTCGCCTGCCACGGCCAGCCGGGCATGACTTCCGCCAGCGGCAAAAGCATTTCCCTAGATCCCGCCAAACACTCCGCCAGCGTCCACGGCATTTTGGCTTGCACCGATTGCCACGCAACCATCAAGGATTTTCCCCATCCCACCAAAGTTCCGAAGGTCGAATGCTCGACCTGCCACGCCGACGAAGCCTCGCACGCGCCCGCCAGCATTCATGGCGCGGTCGATGTGACCTGCCAATCCTGCCACGGCAATGCGCACGAGGTCAGTGCCGCCGCCCAACTCGTGCCCGCCAAGTGCGCCCAATGCCATGCCGATGAAGCCAAGGATCTCCGCCAAAGCATTCACGGACAAGCGGCGGCAGCCGCCGACCCCGACGCGCCCACTTGCTTGTCATGCCATGGCGACGTGCATCAGATCCAGCCGTCCAGCGATCCGGCCTCGCGCGTCGCCAGGAAAAACCTGCCCGATACTTGCGCCTCCTGTCACAGCAACCAGCAGTTTCTCGCGCGCCACAAAATTCCCTTCGCCCATCCCGTCGAGCTTTACCGCCAAAGCGTCCATGGACGTGCCGAGGCAAACGGCGACGGCGCTGCCGCATCCTGCTCCGATTGTCACGGAAGCCACGGCATCCTCCCCTCGCAAGATCCGCGCTCCAAAGTCAATCACTGGAATATTCCCGCAACCTGCGGACAGTGCCACAAGGAAATCTCCCAGACGTATCTCGAAAGCGTGCACGGACAAGCCATGATCGCCCGCGTGTCCGCCGCTCCCGTGTGCAGCGACTGCCACGGAGAACACTTGATCCTCGGCCCGAAAGAGCAGGGCTCGCTGGTCAGCGCGTCGCGCGTCTCTGTAACTACTTGCGGGCGATGCCACAGCGATGAACGCCTGGAGTTGCGTTACAATCTGCCCGCCGACCGCCTCCCATCTTACGCCGACAGTTACCACGGTCTGGCCGCGCGCGGCGGCTCGCAGAGTGTTGCCAACTGCGCTTCCTGCCATGGAGTCCACAACATCTTTCCGTCGACCGACCCGCGCTCCACCGTCAATGCCGCGAACCTGCCGAAGACTTGCGGAAATTGTCACGCCGGAGCCGGCGGCCATTTCGTCATCGGACGGGTGCATGTGCGGACCACGACCGGCCCAGCCCATCCCGTCGTCAAATGGATCCGCTGGACTTACTTCACCCTGATCCCGATGACCCTGGGTTTCATGATTCTCCATAACCTAGTGGATTTTTTCTCCAAGCTCATCCGCCGCCAGCCGCGCCA
>CAVPYG010000049.1:0-22275 GCA_963709835.1 uncultured Acidobacteriaceae bacterium | reverse complement strand
CCCGACTTCCTAAATCGCAACAGATCAATCGGCAATTGAGGGTGAGTGGGAGCAACTTCGAGAATTAGTTTTTTGCAATCAGCGGCTTACGAACTGTTGTCGCACAGTTTTAATTCACAACACTACTATTTCAAATTACAACGTCGCAGACCTACTCGCGCGAGTACTGGGTTTCCATCTCGGGGTCAGCCGGATTTGTGGTTTCGGTCAATGCGGTGGTTCCTTGCTCCAACCCCTTCTCAAAGGCCTTGAGGTTTAGTTCGCGGAAGGCGGGAGGGACGGAATCGGCAACGGCTTTGCGAACGCCATCGGGATCGAGCAGGTGGGTGATGGCGGTGAAGAACCCCACCATCACGGAATTCAGCACCATGCGTTTTCCGAGTTCTTCGGCGATGCGGGTGGCGGGGACGCTGTAAACCTGGATCTCTTTTTTAAGGTCTGAAACTCGGACCAGGTCCTGCTCGACTATGAGGATGCCGCCGTCTTTCAACTCGGGAACAAAGCGCACATAAGCTTCCTGCGACATGACGACCATGATGTCGGGCCTGGTGACGTAGGGGTAAAGCACGGGCGAATCGGAAACGACGAGCTGGGCGCTGCAAGCGCCGCCGCGGGCTTCGGGCCCAAAGTTCTGGGTCATGGTGGCATAAGCGCCCTGATAGATCGAGGCGGCCTTGCCCAGGACAATGGCGGAAAGGATCACTCCCTGGCCGCCAAATCCGGCGATACGAATTTCGGTTAGCTGCATACCGTCTCCTGTCGTTCGGAGGGTTCCATGGGGGGTTGTTCCACGAACCGATCGCCGAGCGATTCGGCGTATTGCGCTCGCATCATGGATTGGTAGTCGGGGCGTTCGCGGTCGACGAATTTGCCGACGACGATCTCTCCCGTCATGGTCATGCCGACTTCACTGGTGGGAGCGCCGTTGCGGACTTTGCTCTTCTCTTTGTAGAACTTCATTGCGTCGAGGCCGTCGCCCATTTTGTTGCGGCGCTGATAGAGCGTGGGACAAGGCGAGATGACTTCAATAAAGGAGAAGCCCTTTTTCTGGAAGGCCTCGCTGATGGAGCGCGTAAGCTGGCGGACGTGGAACGTGGTCCAGCGCGCGACATAAACTGCGCCCGCCGCCTCGACCAGGTGCGGCAAATTGAACGACGGCTCGAACACGCCGTAGGGGTTGGTGGACGTGGTCGAGTGATCGGGCGTGGTGGGCGCGGTCTGGCCGCCGGTCATGGCATAGATCAGATTGTTGACGCAGATGACTTTCAAATCGAGGTTGCGGCGCGCGGCGTGAATCAGGTGATTGCCGCCGATGGCGGAAAGGTCTCCGTCGCCGGAATAGACGACGACGTTCAGCTTGGGGTTGGCCAGCTTCAATCCGGTGGCGAAGGGGATGGCGCGGCCGTGGGTGGTATGGAAGGAATCGAGCTTGACGTAGCCGGCGACGCGCCCGGTGCAGCCGATGCCCGAGACCAGGGCGAGCGATCCTAAATCGATTTTCGATTCGATGAGGGCGCGGGCGAAAGAGTTGACGGTGGTGCCGATGCCGCATCCCGGGCACCAGATCGAGGGCATGCGGTCGCTGCGCAAGAAGGGCTCAACGGGATTGACGATATCGGCATTGCTATCGATGAGATCGGTGTTCAAGCGGTCGGTCGTTTTATCGGTCATCTTATCGCTCATCTTGTCCGTCATCGGCTGGCCTCCACGATTACCTTCAGGATGTCCGCGGGATTGTGGACTCCGCCGCCCGCGTGCGAAACGGCGAAGGTCTTGGCCTGCCCGGCGGCGGCGCGCTCCACTTCGCGCACCATCTGCCCGAGGTTGAGTTCGGGAACGACGAAGGCTTTCACCTTCGCCGCGAGGTCGCGGATTTTTTTGTCGGGGAAGGGCCAGGCCGCGATGAGGCGCAACTTGCCGACGCGCAGGCCTTGGCGGCGGGCGGCTTCGATGGCGCGTTGAGCGACTCGAGAAGTGATGCCGTAGGAAACGACCACTACATCGGTGCCTTCGAGTTGTTCATCTTCTGTGATGGTGAGGCGGTCGGCGGCGTTGAGAATTTTATCTTGCAGGCGGCGAACCAGCTTGTCCTGTGTCTGCGGAGTCATGTTGGGATAGCCGCGTTCGTCGTGGGTCAAGCCGGTGACATGAAAGTTGTAGCCGTCGCCGGCATGCGCCATTTCCGGGACCAGGTCGCCGTTGGTTCCGTAGGGAAGATAGTCATCGACTGGTTTGCGAGTATGGCGTCGGGGTACGACTTCGATCTGATCTGCGGGAGGAATCACGACCTTCTCGGTCATGTGGCCGACGCATTCGTCCATCATGAACATCACGGGCACGCGGAATTCCTCGGCCAGGTTGAAGGCCTTGATGGTGAGGTCGAAACATTCCTGGGGAGAATTGGGGCAGAGGGCGATGATCTCGTAATCGCCATGCGAGCCCCAGCGCGCCTGCATCATGTCGGCTTGGGCGGGGAGCGTGGGCAGGCCGGTCGAGGGACCTCCGCGCTGCACGTCGACGAAGACGCAGGGGGTTTCGGTCATGGCGGCGTAGCCGATGTGCTCCATCATCAGAGAAAACCCGGGGCCGGAGGTCACGGTAAAGGCCTTGGCTCCGCCCCAGACCGCGCCTTGCAGGGTAATGGAAGCAGCGAGTTCGTCTTCCATCTGGATAAAGGCTCCGCCCACGGTGGGCACGCGGGAGGCGAAACGTTCGACGACTTCGGTGGAGGGAGTGATGGGATATCCGGCGGCGAAGCGGCTGCCGGCGGCCAGGGCGCCTTCGCAGCAAGCGTGGTCGCCGTCCATGAAGTGTATACCGGTGAGGACGCCGCGCGGGTCGGCCGTCTGACGCGCGGCCGTCTGACGATCGTTCTTCTGAAGATCGTTTTTAACGAGGTCATGCTTCATTTGTCACCTCCCTTGGCGGAATCGACCTTGGTGGCGCAAATGGCGAAATCGGGGCAGTACATTCCGCACAAGTCACAACCGCTGCATTTTTCCGGATGCACGACGTGCGGGGGATGGTAACCCTTGGAATTGAAAGCGGAGGAAAGCGCGAGCACATGAGTGGGACAAAACTCGACACAGAATCCGCAAGCTTTGCAGCGCTCGACGACGATGGAAACACGGCCTTTTGCCACGGGATCTCCACGCTCAAGGTAGTAGAAGAAACGATGGAATCTGAGGTGATTATGCCGGGGAGGGGGCGGCGTTGGTGTGACAGGGATCACAGGTGTTCGTGACGCATATGCTTGGGGCGCGGCGCGCAGAAAAGGCAGGCCAGAACCATCGAGAGACTCGGCCAGTTTGCATGGGTCCGGGTCTATAGGGGAGGAATGAGGCGTTTTCCGATGGTGATGCGAAACACAGGTGGAGGTGCGTCCAATCACAGCAATAAAAAAAGAGGTGGACTAAGTAAGAAGGTTATTCTGGTGGACAAATTTGCCGCGGTTGTGGAAAAGGGGCTGCCATGTTTGAAGACGAAGTTGCGATGGAAAAACGCTCGTCGATCTTTCCGTTATTACTGATGCTGTGCCTGGCGGCGGTGGTTGCCGGCGGAGTGGCCTGGGTGGTGCTCGAAGTGAAGGAGCGAGCGCCGCTCACGGTGGAGCAGGCGGGCCCGTTGGTGGCCGCGGCGCTCCAGGGCCCGGGCTCGGCGGTGACGCACATCAACACCGGGTTGGTGCCGCCGAGCTACGAGTTCGGAAAGGCAGGCGATCCGGATTACCGGCTGCTGGCAAAAGCTGGGATCGTCAAGTTGGGCAAGGCGGGAAAGGACGGCAGCGTGCAGGTCTCGCTCACACCCGAGGGAGAAAAAATGCTAGCCGGCATCGCGGGGGTCAAAAAATCGGAAAAAGACGGTAACGTCTCGTATCAAGTGCCTCTGGCGGAACGGCAATTGGTGGGTATCGCCGGAGTAACCATGACCGGAGTCAACACCGCTACCGTCGAATACACCTGGAAATGGGTGCCCAATCCATTGGCGGACGTGTTTGACGTGGGCGGACCGCTGGTAAAGAGCTTCGGTACGTATGAGCGTCAAACCCTCATCAACAAGTATGGAGCCGCCTTCTACCACGGAGACGCGACTAGAGCCGGGCTGGCGCTAACGCGAGAGAAGAAGGGGTGGAAGATCGGGGCGTGATCCAGGGAGACGCGATCCTCCAATAGAACCAGTAACGGGACGCGCAAGTTTCCTTTCCGCGAGCGCCACGAACGCCCCGGTATGATGGTTTGCCGGACGGGTGCGCCATCGCGCTCAGGCCGCAGACCGTTGGACGCATCGGCGGAAACTGGCGAAGCCATCGCCAGATGCCTTTGCCGGTGCAGGACAAAATTCTTCCTCAGGGGGCGCCCACGCCCCCAGGATTGACGTCCGGGCGGTAGTCACATCCGCGCGTGACCCAATGCACTGACAACCGCCGCCAGCCGTGCTAAATGGTTGTTGCCGGAGCCCGTGTCGCAGCGAGGGCAATCCCGTGCCCGGCAGGGAGTCCGAACATGGCCAACATTCTTCCCATGCGAGTGAGCGTTGTCAGGGCCGTGCAGATTGCGGCGGTAATGGCAATCGTTTTGTGGCCCGCAGGTGGCTGGGCGCAGGGCGGCATCCCAGTGGAATTCAAGCCTGCCATCGAGCAGAAGGTGGACGCACGTTCGTCTCCCGCCAAAGTAACGGGCGAGGAGGCGAGCGCCCTGACCAGCAAGGGCTACGTCCAGATCGGGACGATTAGGGCAGTGCAACCTGGAAAGAAAACCAATGCAGAGGTAACGGAACAGCAGGAATCAGCCATCCTCCAGAAAGCAGCCGAGGCGGGCGGCGATGTCGTCCGCTTCAGCAAAGAAGGCGTATTCGAGACCACTTGGGTGCCGACCGGAAAGACGAAGACCAAGAGGGATTGCCTCGATTCGAAGACCGTTCAGGTGAGCGGAGCTCCACAATGTACAAAATCATGCTATACCGACATTCATGGCTTTCAACATTGCAATGACGTCGGTTGCGCTCCGAGTTCGACGACGAGGACCCAATGCGTGAAGTGGGGTGAACCAGAAACAGTTCCGGTCACCAAGCGGGAACAAGGCCTGGTCAGCGAAGGCACGGTTTGGCGGTACGATCCCAAGCTGGCCCCGGTAGTCTTGCGCGCGCGTGCCAAGAGCGATTTCATCGAGGTACTTAGAACCAGTGACCTGGCCGAGATTCGGAATCTGCTCAATGAAGACCCGAGCCTGGTAGCCGTCAGGGGCGAGAACAAATTGTCGCCTTTGCAATGGGCGGCAGAAGACGGCCGCAAGGACGTGGCGGAATTACTGCTATCGAAAGGGGCCGACGTCAATGCTAGGGGGGACCTAATTGATTGCTCGCCTTTGTGCTATGCGGCGAGAAGAGGCCACAAGGACGTGGTGGAATTGCTGTTATCCAAAGGGGCCATCGTCGATAGCGAGGACCTGAACGTTGCATCAACGGACGTGGCGGAATTGTTGAACCATACCAAATACACCGCGGAGAACAAGCCAGTTACAGTGCTGGTTGGCAAAAACAGCATCCATCTGGCTGTGAACCCAGTTACCAATAGGGTCTATGCGCCCATATCCGAAGGCAGCAAGGTAACGGTGATCGACGGCGCCACGAACATCATCGCCGCCACGGTGCCGGTCGGTAAAGATCCATGGGGGGTAGCGGTGAACCCCGTGACCAACAAGATCTACATTACCAACGAAGGCGCCGAAGTGACGGTGATCGACGGCGCCACGAACACCATCTCCGCCACCGTGCCGGTAGGCTATATCCCATGGTTGGTAGCGGTAAACACGGCGACCAACAGGATCTATGTCGCCGCGGGCAAGAAAGACAAATTGAAGGTGATTGACGGTACCACAAACGCCATCTCCGCCAGGATAACAATTCGCGACAATCCCGACGGATTAGCGGTGAACCCGGCGACCAATAAGATCTACGTCGTCCCCTCCGATAGCAACGAAGTGACGGTGATTGACGGCGCCACGAACACCATCTCCGCCACCGTGCCAATCGGCAAACATGGAGGAGCTTTAAAAGCGCTAGCGGTGAACCCTGTAACCAACAAGATCTATGTCGTCAATGGCTGGGACAAGGAAGTGGCGGTGATCGGCGGCGTCACGAACACCATCTCCGCCACCGTGCAGGTTGGTGACTATCCAGTCGGGGTAACTGTGAACCCGGCGACCAACAAGATCTACGTCGCCGACAACAACGACCGCCACCTAACGGTGATCGACGGCGCTACGAACACGGCCTCCACCGTACCGGCAGAGCTGGCTGACCATTGTGGAGATGTAGCGGTGAACTCGTCAACGAATAAGATCTACGTGTCGCACCACGAGAACGTGTACATTATCGATGTTGGTCCCGCTGCTGCGTCGCCGTCCACCTCCCGGTTGCTAAGCGATCCCAATCTATCCGCTAAGATCAACCAGGCAGCCGGGAAATCGCCGCTTCAGGTGCTGACGAAGCGTCTCAAAGACAATCCTGAGTATGTTCGCAGCAAGAAGGGAGAGGGTGTATCTACGCCGTTGCACACAGCGGTACATGACGGGCATAAAGACGAGGCGGAATTGCTTCTGGCCCACGGCGCCGACGTTAATGCCAAAGATAACGATGGCTGGACGCCGCTGCACGAAGCGGCAACCAGGGATGTGGCCGAACTGCTTTTGGCCCACGGCGCCGACGTCAATGCTAGGAACACTGATAGGGATAACGATGGCATGACGCCGCTGCACTTCGCGGCAGTCATGGGAAAAAAGGATGTGGCCGAAGTGCTTCTGGCTCACGGTGCCAACGTCAATGCCAAAAATGGAAAGTTCGAGACGCCATTGCATTTGGCGGCATACAAAGGAGACAGGGGTGTGGTTGAACTGCTTCTGGCCCATGGCGCCAACGTCAATTCCAAGGAATACCAGGGCATGACGCCGCTGCACAGTGCGGCAATGCAAGGGAACGCGGATGTGATCGAACTGCTTTTGGCACACGGCGCCGGCGTCAACGCCAAGGATAACAATGGCTTTACCCCGTTGGTGTGCGCGGAAGTCACGAAACATCAAGACACTGTCGACCTGCTGCGCGAGCACGGCGGCCACAAATGACCACGCAAAGTGGGGCGAGGCCTTCTGGATTTAGCCGTTGCTCGGGAGGGCATGAGCTGGACGGGGGAACGACGGAACACCGACGGGAGCGATGATGGCAATCTACAACTCAAGCTGTCTGGCCATGGTTTTAGGCTTTTTCTCGTGGTCGCACGAGTGGGTGCTCACGGATACGCACATGGGACTGTGGCCGCTGGCCGCGATTGTGGCGCTGTTGACGTACTACTTCGTGGTGTACCGTGTGATTCTCGCTGCTCCGTCGGCGGGGGCGATCGTGCCGCGCTATCAGGCTCCGGACAACCTCTCGCCGGCAACGCTACGCTTTTTCGAACACAGGACTTTCGACGAGAAGGCGTTCGCCGCCGACGTGCTCGATCTGGCGGCCCGCGGTTACCTCGAGATCCGCGGCGGCCAAGGCGAGCCTTATAGCCTGGTGCGGACCGGAGCCGATGAATCCTACTTGCCGGACGATGAAAAAGCACTGGCGCGTCTCCTGTTTCAAGACGGTTCGGCGCTGCGGATCGACCTGCGGCACACGGCGGCGATTGAGCATATTAAGAAGACCATGGCGCGGTCGGTGGAGAGCGTGGCCGCAGCTTACTTCCACTCCAACACGCGCTTTGTGGCGGGCGGCGTGGCGTTGACATTGGTGGCGCTGGTGGTGCTGATAGGCACGACGCCGTTTGCGGGAAGGCTGCTGTTTGGCTGCGCCGGGCTGGCTTTTTTCGGCGGCATCATGGCGTTCGCGGGGACCTCGGTGGTGCGCGATGTTCGGCGGTCGCTGCAACGGAAGTCAGCGCTGGGGATCGTCATGGCGGTTACGGGAAGCGTAGCGATGGTCCCGGTGCTCGTCCTCGCGGGCGCTTGCGGGCTAATCATTGTGCTGATGGCGCATTCTACGTCAATGCTGTTTGCGGCGTTTCTGCTGGCCGCCGTGGCGCTGAACGTGGCGGCGTTTCACAGGCGCCAGGTCCTCACAAAGCGCGGACAGCAACTGGCCGATGAGGCGATGGGATTCCGGCAGTTTCTGGCGACGGTCGAGGCCGATCAACTGAATCGCGTCTCCGATGGCGTCACCGCGCCGGAGATGATTGGCAAGATGCTGCCTTACGCGATGGCATTCGACCTGGAGCACCGCTGGGCGTCGCAACGATTTGCGCATGCCTTTGGATTTGCAGGCGGCGAGTACGTCAGCAGCAACCGCCGCGAAGCGGGAGACGTGCTTCCCCAGGGCTTGAAATTGCCGAACCCGTTCGACCTGCTCTCGCTGGCCAACTTCTTGCAGGAAGCGGACCCGCGGACGAACCGTACGGCAACCGGGAAACAGAATGGGACGGGCGGGCCCGATTCCGGACGCGGTTCGGGCGCCTGAGAACTTGTTGATGAAGTGGCGAAATCAGGCTGGCTGTAGATTCAATCTGTCGGCCGTGTGTTTCCTCTGAGACTTGCCCGTCGGCCAATGGTGAGGAGACCGAAGCCGATGAACCCCACACTCCAAACGATGGACAATATGCGCATCAACTCCGCACGAATAGCAGCGTCGGTATTGCCACTTCCCGCTGCCGGATTTCCGGCGAAGAGCGCCATGGCGAGGAGCAAGAGTCCAAGCGCAAGCGATCCTCCACCCCAGATCAGCCGCTCGCGCGAGAGGCGACTGGTTCCGCGACCTTCCCGATCCACGAGGGGCGCATACTGTGTTCCATCCACGTCAACCGCAGCGGCATGGGCGCAACGGTCCCGGAGTTTCTTGAACAGGCCGTCGGCATCATTCGTTTCGAGCCAGATGGTGTATTTCTTATGGGGCAAAAATTCTATCCGCACGGGCATAGTCCGGGTTCTACCTTCTCCCTGTTTCAGCCGGTCGCTTAATGTGCCGCGCCGAAAAAATGTCACGTCGTCATAGGAAACGCGCTTGGCATGACCGATCCATCCGAGAAGAAGCGCGTCGTCGTCATCATGAAGCTCGACCTGCCAGTGCACGGCCCGGTAGCAGGTCCAGACGATAACGAGAAAGGTGGGTATCAATGAGACCAGGTAAACCGTCAGGAGGATTCGGTAGAGCCGGTCGTCCGTCACCTGCGCGGGATTACCGAAAACCCTCCATGCGGCCACCGTGAAGGCCAGAGGAAAGAACGCCAGTACGGGAGTGCCGATCACTACTTGGAAGAAAAGCATAAACGCGTCCCCGAGTTTTTGTAGTAATGGGGTGGCATATGTAGTTTTATTCATGGCGAAGGAGCCTCCTCTGCAACGGCGCTTATAAGAGTTTACGCTCGACAACGTGGGCGCCTTTTTCATCGGCCGGTGGCCCAGCCTTCGGTTTTGATTTCCTTTATATGTTCTGATCCGCTGCGCCGTCTCATCTACTTCGCAGCCGCGACAAGATAGCGGTCCATCCATTCGAGAATGAGTTTCCTCATCTCCGGCAGTTCCGCGTGGGCGCAGTCGAACAATTCAATGCGGCAATCCGCCTCCCGGCCGTACTGGCGGTAGAGTGGAAGGAGGTGATCGCGAATCTTCTCAACACCGAGAGGAGGGGTCAGAGGATCGCGCCGCCCATTGACGCTGAGGTGAGGACGCGGCACGATCAATTCGTTGATGTCGGCCGTCTGGAAGTGCTTGAGCAGGGAAGGCACATAATAAAAGATTCCATGTCCGCTGAGCCCCTGGGCCCTTATCAGTTCTTCGAAATCGGTAAGACAGCAAACGTCCTGGCACAAATGAACGCGCGGATCGAGGGCCGCAAGCCACCACGCTTTGGTTGCGCCCATGGACATTCCGAATGCACCCAGACGGTTGGGATCGACTTCTGGACGGCTGGCGAGAAAGTCAAGGGCGCGGAACTCGTCGAACATCATCATTCCGAAGAGCACCTGTCCGTTCCACAGCATCAGCTTGAACGCATCTTCCTCGCCCTTCTTTCCATCGGCTACGTGCTGGCGTTCGCCGAAACACCAGCTATCGATGGCGAGCGTCACGAGGCCCTTCTCAACGCAGACGGGAGCGTAGGCGGGCGCCACATCAACACCCCGCAGAAGCATTTCCTTTCCGAGGCCATACATCCCGCCGTGCCAATGGATGTAAAGAAGACCTGGAGCAGGGGACTGGCGTTTGTCGGGGATCAACAGCAGCGCGGGAACAGGCTCGACGCCGTTCAGATCGAGGACGAGGCGTTGGAGAGTATAGCCGTCGTGTTTTTCGGTGCTCACCACCTTTGGCGTTGCCGGCTGGTGCTGCCAGGGCAGGTCGCCGAGCAAGCTCCAAAGTTCCTTGCGGCGGCGTTCCTGATAAGAAGCGAATCCCTCGCGTGAGGTTGGAGAAGTTTCGTCGAGGGCAAAAGACCTGCCGCCTGTGGTCGTCAACGCCGCGGCCGCTGCGAAACTTTGCACAAACTCCCGTCTGGTTGGCTGTGCCATCATTGCCCTCCGTGGACATTCGATTCAATCCTGCCAGCGTGTCCACTGCTGCATCCTGCTACTGCAACTTCAGAAAAACGACACCGTAGCCGTTGAAAGTCACGGGAATCTGTGGCGCCGGTGTAACGGGAGATGCTGTCGGTCCGCTGGCCACATTGGTGGTGGCGTCGATGGTCATGAGACTGCCCGACTGGAAATTCCCTAGAGCCGAGGTGTCAATCAGAATGGTGCGCGGAGCGCCGGGGCCATTGTTATCTCCGGCTGCATTGACCGCATAGTCGGAAACCATCACCACGACACTGCCATCGCCGTTGAGGACCGGTAGTATCTCGATGTCGGAACTATCGGTTGACGTGTAACTCAGCAACTGCGCGCCCGGCGGTGAAGGGAACATCCGCTGCAGCCAATAATCCACCCAGTAACTAAGCTGATATGCGCCGGTGTTATAGTCCACCTCGCCGAACTGCTGGTCGGCGTCGAAATCCCAGTGATACAAGGCCTGCACGTTCGCCTTGCCCAGTTGCGAGAAAACGTAAGGGCGCCAAGCGGCAAAGAATGGGCTGGAGCCGCGCAGGTCGGTGACAAACTTCTGGTTGGGATTACAGGCGCTATTGCCGCCAGCGATTTCGTAATCGGCATTGACGTTATTCTCAGTTACCCACACCGGAACCGATGCCAGTGCCGGGTTATTGGCCATTTGCGCATAGAAAAACTGCACGTCGGAGACGAACCCCGGTATGGTGCCCAACACCGTCGCGTCGCTGTCCTTCTGGTTGCACGTGGAGTAGAAGTGCGTCGCCATCGCATCGACTTGGGCCTTGACGCCAGTGTTGTTGTCCACGAAGGGCGGAACCCACGATTGAGGCTGGCCGGAAAAATCCGATAACTCCAGCGCCGCAAATTTGATAGTAGAATCGATCGCCTGCATTTGCGGTACGACCTCGTTGTACATCGTCACGTACTGTTGCGGTGTCAGGTTGTTGTTGAGGTTCGGCTCGTTGTAGATACCCCACCAGGTGATCGTCTCGGGCGGAGTTAGCCCATAAGCTGTCGATACGTGGAACACTCCGCCGGAATCCGTAAAACCTCCCTTATCGTAGTACTGCACCAGATTCTGCGCATATCCGGCAAACTGCTGGAAAGTGAGGTCCAGAAAACTGTTGCCGCTGTCGTCGCTGACGTACATGAACGGCGGCGCTTTTGCAATCTGGAACTCCGGGCTGTGGTCGCCGACACCGAGCACCGGCTGGGTGATGTCGTCGAGTACGGTGAAATCCCAGGTGGTCGCGGACGTTTGCGGCACTCCCTGTGAAATACCCTGCAAGCGGATGTGCGAGGGTTGGAGGGCCCCTAAAGTTGTGGTGGCTGTTGGATTCGTCTGGAAGAACTGGTTGTCCCATTCCGCCGGCTGGAACGAGGTGGACATGGCGACGGCGAAGTTGCCGTTGGTGGCGGTTTGGATCTGGGTCACGACGCCGGCCGTGAGCGAAAGCGCGGCTGAGCCTGCGACCGTGCCGTCGCTGGCGCTCACCGTAACCGGGTAGGTTGCCGGAGCAGCCGCCGAATCGGTGAGGGTCATGGCGCCGCTGTTGGAAGCGCCGGGCTGTTGGAAAGTCGCCGTTACTCCTGACGGCAATCCCGGCGCGCTGAGAGTTACGTTCCCAGTCGTGCCCTGGCGGACCAGCGTGACGTTGACGGTGACAGCGGGTTGTCCGGGGAAAACGACCACCGAGGAACTGGGGGAAAGCGAAAGCGACAATCTGCCCGGGGGATTGGAGTTTCCTCCTCCGGTACCACAGGCAGCCAGCCAGAACAGGGAACAACAGACGAGAAACGAAGTAAGAATTCGCATTGGGTGCACCATGAGATCACTTCGTTTGCGCACCACCCAAACCGGCCAAACCGGCGGGTGGCGCACATTTCCGACCGGCAAGTATAGCGCACGGCGGCGTCAGGTTCCTGAAAAAAGGAAAACGACGGAACCTGCATTTCGCGCGGTGTTGGGGGTGGCGTGTGAGGGGCGTCACAATAGGATGTGTCTGGCAGCACAGCCAAACGTTTTCCCCGGACGGAGACTGGCCTGAGGCGGATTCGGCCCATCCGACTCGCAGAGTGCGCAAGATGCGACCCGCGCCGCGGAAGTGGGGCCGAGGCGGTTACAGGAGACTGGTGCATGCTCTCGCCATACGGAATGGAGATTGTAGAAAGTTGCCTTACCTGCAAGCTGCGGACGGACCGGATCTTCTGCGATCTGCCGGACGCCGCGCTACAGGCCTTTGAAGAGATCAAGTACGCGACCTCGTATCCGCAAGGGGCGGTGCTGTTTGTCGAAGGGCAGAAACCGCGGGGCATCTTTGTGCTTTGCAAAGGCAGCGTCAAGCTCTCCATCAACTCAACGAGCGGCAGGACGGTCATTGTGAAACTTGCCGAGGCCGGGGAAGTGCTGGGGATGAGCGCTACTATCTCCGGCAAAGCGTACGAAGTGACGGCGGAAACGCTCGATCCGTGCCAGGTCAATTTCGTCAAGCGCGACGACTTTCTCCAGTTCCTGAAGGATGATGTGGAGGCCTGCTTCAAAGTGGCGGAACAATTGAGCGAAAAGTATCACAACGCGTGCAAGGAAGCGGGCGCGCTCGGGCTGTCGCACTCCGCCGCCGAGAAACTGGCCAAGCTGCTTCTGGAATGGACTTCGAAGAACGGAGATGGCCGCAAAACGGAGTCGCGGTTGAAGCTGAGGCTCACCCACGAGGAAATCGCGCAGATGATCGGAACTTCCCGGGAAACGGTAACGCGGCTGTTTGCGGAGATGAGGAAGCGGCAGATCTTGCAGTCGAAGGGCTCGACGCTGGTGATCCGGAACGCGGCGGCTCTGCGCGAGCTGGCCAACCACAATTAGATCTCTGACCGCGTGGTTTAGTGCTTCACAATTGAGCGCCACCCGATCCCAGGTCCCAAAAACGGGACCTGAGGCACCAAAATTTGATAAATCAACAAGCGGTCAGAGACCTGGTACAGCCACGCCTTCGTTGGACAACTCGTAATTAGCAACGCCTTTGCCTCTGCAGCCGACGCCAGATGCGGCCGCAATCATTGACGGCAATAGGGTGCGAGCGAAACACAGTTCTCCCCTGTCACGGACAAGAAGGCGCAGTAGTCGCGACGGCGCTCCCTACGGCGTCGTCTTCTTTGCGGGAGCCGTCAACGCGGGAACCGACACCTGGCCCGCACCTGCACCCTTCTCCTGGTTGGCCGCAGTCATGTGCTCGGTGATCAACTCGGTCTGGAAACGGCTGATGGTGTCCGGGTCGGTGATGACCGACTGCGTATTGTTTTGCGCTTGGTATCCCGGGCCACCGGGTTGGCCGTGCACTACGAAGGTGCCTTCGCCGCCGGTCGACCAGTTCACCGATCCTTCGGCGGCCACTCGGCCGTCGGCAACAAAGCCTTTGGTGTGGCTGATCTGATGCGTGGCGGACTCGCCTATCGTGAAGTGCGTGTTGAACTGCGCCAAATTGTGTGCCTGGTCGGCCGCGATCAGGGCCTTCTCGTGGACTCCCTTCGATTGACTCAAGTCCAGCGTAATCAGCATGGTTACACTGGGATCGAGCACCTTCTGCATCAGGATGTCGTTCAACTCCGAGTCGTCGAAGCCGAACATATTGAGATACAGAGAGCTGCTGACGCGCGACAGAATATACTTCAGAATGTCATGGACGTTGTCGCGGCCAACGAAGAAGAGATGGACGTCTCTGGCTGGCATTGGTCGAGTACGCGCCCTCTTTCGTGAACAGCGCAAGATCGAGCAGAGTGAACGTTTGCAGGCTCTGCGCGGCGGTGCCCAGCGCGTTACTTGCGCTTTTTACCCCAGCATTCGGGTAGGCTGCCGCAACGTCCGCTGAGGTGGCAGGATTGTCACGGTTTCTTTTGGGAACGACGATCCTGGTTGTACTGGCCGGCTTGGTGGCGGATACCGGCGCAACGTGCAACGACCTACTTGTCGATACATGCGTGGCTATGCTGGTGTCTGCTGCCGCGGATATGGCGGGGGGCTTTGACTTTGACTTTGCGCTCGACATGTCACGTTTCCTTCCTCGAACGGCAGGCTGAAAGTTTCCTGCGTCGATGGACAGCTAATCACGGGGCCCGATTTTTCCACTGAAGGCTTCGACGCTGGGGAGGTATGCGCCGAAGCGCTTAGAGACCGATTGAGTATAATAGATTTTGGTTGTGTGATCAAGATCACAATTTGTAGTGATAACTGTCACCGCTGGACGAGACCTTCTCTTTTATCGTCGGGCGTGGGGTGGGCGGGACAACCTGGTTCCAGTCGGGAGTGATACGCACATGGCTTTGTCAAACGGCGGCGGGCAGCAGTCGAAACCAGTCCACCAGAACAAGCCGCGATTGATTTTCTGGGAACTGACCAAAGGCTGCAATCTGCGCTGCATTCATTGCCGGGCCAGCGCCACGGAACTGAGCGCTCCCTCCGACCTATCGACCGAAGCGGCGCGCGGCATCATCGATCAGATTGCCGAGGTGTCCACTCCCATCCTGGTGTTGAGCGGCGGCGAGCCGCTGTTCCGGTCGGATGTTTTTGAGTTGGCGCGTTATGGCACGGACAAGGGGCTGCGGGTGGCGCTGGCCACGAACGGCACGCTGGTGACCCGGCACGTCGCGCGCATGATCGTGGATAGCGGAGTGCAGCGCGTTGCCATCAGTTTGGACGGCGCCGACGCGGTGACCCACGATAGCTTTCGCGGCATTCCCGGAGCGTTCGAGGCTGCAATTGCCGGATTTCGCAATCTGAAAAATCTGGGCATGTCGGTGCAGATCAACACCACGATTGCCCGGCACAATGCAGGTCAGCTTCCGCAGGTGCTGGAGCTGGCGAAGTCGCTGGGAGCGGATGCGCTGCACACTTTCCTACTCGTGCCGGTAGGTTGCGGCGTGGATATCGCCGCCGAACAGATGGTCCCTCCGGAAGAATACGAGCGCATGCTGAACTGGTTTTACGATCGCTCGCTCGAAGGCGGGATCGAGATGAAGGCGACCTGCGCGCCGCACTACTTCCGGGTGGTCCGCCAGAGGCGGGTTGCCGAACACCGTTCCGAAACAGCGGCCGCACACGCGGCGCAGCCCGCGCGCCCAGCGGTGCAAAGCGAAGCTACGCCACGCATCGGCCCTACCGAGATGCTGATGCCGGGATCGACCGGCATGGAACTGAAACCTCACGGACACGGACAGCCGGTTGGGCACCCAGGGAGTCATCCTTCCGACATGAACGCCATGACCAAGGGCTGCCTGGCCGGGACCGCGGTTTGTTTCATTTCGCATGAGGGCGAGGTCTTTCCCTGCGGATACCTGCCAGCCTTGGCGGGAGATTTGAGGAAGCAGGCGTTCGCCGATATCTGGGCGGACTCGGTGGTGTTTAACGAACTGCGCGACACCAGCAATCTAAAGGGAAAATGCGGCTGCTGCGAGTTCCGCAACATATGCATGGGTTGCCGGGCGCGGGCTTACGCAGCTACTGGCAATTACCTCGATGAGGAGCCGTTCTGCGTTTACCAGCCGCAGGCGAAAAGTCTGAAAAAAGAGAACGACGCAACGCCATCGGAAATCAGGCGCTGACCGGCACGCTCCTTTATTTAATGCTTGACGTTATTAATGACATCCGTTAAACTCGCCCGGTGATCAAGACCTTCTCAGACAAAAGCACGAAAGAGTTCTGGGACACGGGGAAAAGCCAGCGAATGCCCCCGGCAAACTTGCGGAGAGCGGCCAAGAAGAAACTCGCCATGATCAACTCAGCCGCAAGATTGGAGGATTTGCGAATTCCTCGCGGCAACAGACTGGAAGAGCTGCGCCATGACAGAAAGGGCCAGCACAGTATTGCCATCAATGACCAATTCCGCGCGTGTTTCGTTTGGCGGGAGGGTGATGCCTACGACGTAGAGATAACGGATTACCACTGAATGCAGTCGACGGCTAAACAGGGTCCATGACCCAAACAGGAGAAGTAATCGTGAGTATCAAGAACGACGGTCCAGCGGGGTGGGCAGTGCATCCCGGAGAAATTCTTCGGGAGGAGTTTCTCGAGCCTATGGGCATCTCCGCTTACAGGTTGGCGGTAGAACTTCGTGTTTCTCCTCCTACGGTCAACGACATTGTGCGGGAAAAGCGGGGAATTACGCCCGAGATGGCCTCTCGTCTGGCCAAGTACTTCGGGACTTCTGCGCAGTTTTGGCTGAATTTGCAGGATGCCTTTGCGCTCCACCAGGTCAAGGCGAAGTATTCGAAAGAACTCAAGGCCATAAAGCCACTCGCTGCGGCGGCTTCGCGATAGCGAGATGGCGGTTAGCCCTTGGCTAATGGGCAGAAGCTAGGAGCCGAGAGCGGTCTTCTCCGTGCCTCCGTGGTGAAAGACGATTAGGGGGCCAAAACACACGGGCCAGCGTGATAACCCGCAATCTGGCCTTGTAGATACCATCTTCCTGCCCAGCAAAAACACCCTAACTCACTGAAAACAAGTACGAACTTCTGTCCGGAGGCGTTGGCACGCCGGGTGCCTTTGAGGAGGGGAAGGTCCGCAGGAGGAGAAGCTTGGAACCGGCTCTGATGGTTGTTGGCCTGAACTACCGCACCGCCCCGGTGGCCGTGCGGGAGCGGTTCTGGATCGGAGAAGGCCAGCGTTGCGAAGCCTTGTCGCAGCTGTCGCGGGCGGAAGGCATTGAAGAAGTGATCGTCATGGCCACTTGCAACCGCACAGAGTTTTGGCTGTGGGCCAACGATGTCACCTTGGCCGCGAACTCGGTGATGCGGTTGCTGGGCTCGGAATATGGGCTCAAGCTGTGCGAGTGGAAACACTTCTACCGCTTGCTGGACGAAGGGGCGCTGCTGCACATCTTCCGGGTCGCGTCCAGCCTCGACTCCATGGTGGTGGGCGAGCCCCAGGTGGCTACTCAGGTGGAAGAGGCGTGGAAGCAGGCGCGGAAGGCGGGGACAACCGGACGATTTCTGGATGCTGTGTTGCAGAAGGCGCTGGCCGTGTCGAAGCGCGCGCGCACGGAGACGGCGATTGGCAAGGCCGGGGTTTCGATTCCTTACGCCGCCGTGGAACTAGCGCGCCGGATTTTGGGCGCGCTGGAAAAAAAGAAAGTGCTGGTGCTGGGCGCGGGCAGGATGAGTGAGTTGTCAGCTCGCGAGTTGCTTAAAGATAGCGGAGGTCCCGGTGGTGTGAGCGTCACGGTTATTAGCCGGACCCTGGCGCACGCAGCCGATCTGGCGGCGAAACTCGGCGGGGTTGCGTATCCGTTTGAGGAGCGCTGGCAACACATGGCCGAGGCCGACATCATCATCAGTGCGACGGCGTGTCCTCACACTATTGTCAGCCGTGACCAATCCGAGACGATGATTCGCGGGCGCAAACACCACCGACACAATGACCAACCTCTGGTCATCCTGGATATTGCGATGCCCCGCGACATTGATGCCGCCGTGCGCGAGGTCGAGGGCGTTTTCCTCTATGACCTTGACGACCTGGAAAATGTGACCGGCGACAACGCGGACGAGCGTGAGGCTGCGGCCGGCGAGGCAGAGAAGATCCTGCACGCTGAGGCGCAAGGCTTCCGGCGGCAGTTGATGGCGGAGCGGGTGGTGCCGACCATCGTGGCGCTGCGCCTGCGGCTGGATGAGATTTTCCGGCAAGAACTGGATTCCTTCCGGCAAGAGAACGGGCCTTTCTCCAAGGACCAGGACGAAATGCTGAATGCCCTGATGTCCCGGATGACGCAGAGGATCGCCGGATCGCTGGCCCGTGAACTCCGTGGGCTTCCCGAGAAGGCGGAACAGGAGCAGATGACCACAGCCTTGCGGCGGCTGTTCGACCTGCAAGC
Organism: uncultured Acidobacteriaceae bacterium; assembly: GCA_963709835.1. Classification (GTDB taxonomy): domain Bacteria; phylum Acidobacteriota; class Terriglobia; order Terriglobales; family Acidobacteriaceae; genus Acidiflorens. The sequence goes on along the minus strand of CAVPYG010000049.1, from coordinate 3,849 downwards.
CGCCAACCCGGCAATTGGCGGCGCGAAATCGGCTTAGCGAAGACCAAGCGGCGCTCGTCTCCGGGATCGATCCCGGATCGCCGCACCGCTTCGTCCGTCCCCTGCCACTAAAAATCGCGCTTGACAAACGCTATCAAACGAAGGTAAAAAAAGCACATCGTAATATTGCATCGAAAGCTCGTAATCGAAACGCCGAATCTTCGCCGGGGCCGTTCCAGCGGCTGGTGAAGGTTCGAGTTCATTATCCAGGAGGCTTACATGTCCGCCAGTTCCAATCGCTTGCAAACTCTCTCGGTCTTCTTATTCTCGATGTTTCTTGCGTTGATGCTGCTTGCCGTGTCCGCGCCGTTATGGGCTCAAAAGGACGCCGGAGCCATTGTCGGACTGGTGCATGACGCTTCGGGCGCAGTGGTGACTGGCGCCAAGGTCACCGTGACCGAAGTCGATCGTGGCACGGAACTGGCACTCACCACCAATGATCAGGGGCAGTATGTTGCCAGTCCGCTCAGGATCGGGCGCTACACTGTTACCGTCGAGAAGCAGGGATTCAAGAAAGCGGTGGCGGGCCCGGTGCAAGTAAACATTCAGGATCGATTGAGCGTGGACTTGACGCTTGCTCCTGGGATGGCGACGGAAGTAGTCACGGTCACCGGCGAGGCCCCGCAACTGGAAACCGAAACTTCGGAAGTTGGGCAACTGGTGGACCAGCGCCGCATCAACGCGCTGCCGCTGAACGGCCGTAACTACGCCGCGCTCGCCCTACTGGGCGCGGGTGTATCTCCGGCGGAACCGGGTTCGCGCACGGAAACCAACGCCGGGTTCAGTTCCAACGGCGCACGCGCCCTGCAGAATAACTTCCTGCTCGACGGCATTGACAACAACGCCAACCTTGGCGACGTGCTCAACGGTTCCGCCTACGTGGTGCAGCCTTCGGTGGACGCGATCGCGGAATTCAAGGTGGAGACGAATGCCTACAGCGCCGAATTCGGGCGCGGCAACGGCGCCATCATGAACGCCGTCATTAAATCCGGCACCAATCAGCTGCACGGCGATCTTTTCGAATTCGTGCGCAACGAGAAATTCGACGCGCTGAACCGGTTCGATACCGCTCAGCAGCCTTACAAGCAGAACCAGTTTGGCTTTACCCTCGGCGGCCCCATCGTGAAGAACAAGACGTTCTTTTTCGGAGACTATGAGGGCTATCGCCTTCGCCATGCGCTTCCGCAGTTGGCGCAAGTTCCTAGTGTGCATGAGGTTGGCGGGGACTTTTCCGAGCTTTTGACGAATAATTACACGGGCAACACGGGGGAAGTATGCGCACCAGGAGGTCCCCCTTGCACCCCAATTCCCGATTGCGCCGGCAACCCGACATACTACGGCGAGATTTTCGATGCGCGACAGGCAGGAACCTACGCGGGGAATCCCTGTGGCGTTCCGATCGGCGGTTACGTGAACAACGATCCGAGCCAGGGGCCAACCAATATCATTCCAACGGGTCTCATGGATCAGGTCGCTACAGGCCTTGTTGCTAATGGGAACCTTCCGGGGCCAAATGTCACGATTAACGGCGTACCCTACTTTCAATCCGATCCCGAGCAAAGCGAGACGAGCAACAGGTTCGATGTTCGCCTGGACCAGACCTTCAGCCAGAAAGACAATTTCTTTGCGCGCTTCAGTTTTGGCAACTCCACCAATTTCCTGCCTTCGCCGTTTCAGACCGACCTCGACGGCGGCGGCTTTGCCGATGGCTACAGCCAGAACAACTCCCGCGGCTTGGCGGCGAGCGAGATCCACAGCTTCCGTCCTGATCTGATCAACGAGTTGCGCTTTGGCTTCAACACTCTGAACTCTCACCGCTTCAGCATCAACAGCAACGAAAACCTGTCACAGACGTACGGTTTCCAGGGAGTTCCTTTTACCGCCGGTTCCAACATTGGGGGCCTGCCCTCGCTTAATTTTGGGAATGGCGATCAGTCCCTCGGGAGCGCTCAGTACCTGCCTGCCATAGAAAAGCAATACAGTTACGTGGTTGGAGACAACCTGACCTGGATGCGCGGGCGCCACGCAGTCAAATTCGGCGGCGAATTGCGTTTTGAAGAATTCACGCTTCTCGAACCAGCCTCCGCCCGCGGTAACTTGGGCTTTGGCAATGATTTCACTGACAATCCCGGGGCGCTGGCAACCGGCGGCGATGCTTTTGCCACGTTCTTGCTGGGCATTCCGGATGGCGGCTCGATCACCGGCATCAACAATGTAATCTATCACCGCCAGATTTATGCCGGGTATGCTCTGGATGATTTCAAGGTCACGCCTCGACTTACTCTGAACCTTGGCCTGCGTTACGAGTTCTTCAGCACCGTGAAGGAAGCCGACAACCAGCAGGGGACCTTCGATTTTGCCACGCAGTCCATCATCGTTCCCACGGGACAGCAAGCGGCAATGACCCCTACTCTTGGCACTGAGCTTCCTGTTTTGCGCACTGGCACACCCGGGCTCATCAGTCCGGACTTCCGTAATCTCGCGCCGCGCATCGGTGTTTCCTACCAGTTAGCGAACAAGCTGGTGCTGCGCAGCGGCTACGGCATTTTTTACGGTGGCCAGGAAAGCGGCCCCTTCTCCAACCCCAGTCCGGGATTCAATCCCCCGTTCTTTGCCTCGCAGTCCTATAACACGGCTTGTGGCGCGCCGGTGGCAAGCTGCGCGATTAACAATAGCAGTGCGAATTTCAGCAACTACAACGTGCTCGGCCAGACCTTTGTAAACGCGTTGCAGGATCCCAATACGCCGACCCTTTATTCGATAGACCCGAAACTGACCACTCCCTACACCGAGCAGTGGCACCTTGGGCTCGAGTACCAGCTTCCCGCCGAGACGGTTCTGGAAGTCACTTATGGCGGCTCGCGCGGATCGAAACTCTTTGGGTTCTACAACGGGAACCAGGCCGTCCTTGATCCCAATTTTGAAACGGATGCTACGGCTGCGCGCCGCCCCGCGAACAACAACAATTGGCCTGGCGGCGCAGGCGGTCCTTGCAGTTTGACTCTGCCCATCGGCAATCCAGGTGCGTACTGCAATCCGGCGCTGAATACCGGGATTGACACGCTGCGCTCCAACACTCGATCGAACTACAACTCACTGCAAACCCGTCTGGAAAAGCGCTTCAGCCACGGGTTGCAGTTCGAGGCCGCTTACACTTACTCCCACTCCCTGGACGACGCTTCCAGCGCCAGTCTGGGTTCGGCGAACAACGGGGATTTCCGCGATCAGACGAACCCCAGTCTGGATTATGCCAACTCCGACTTCGACATTCGCCACCGCTTTGTTTTGAGCTATATGTACGATCTGCCTTTTGGCCGCGGGAAACTCCTCGGCAAAGGCGCTTCCAGTGTTGTAAACCAGATCATCGGAAACTGGCAACTGGCGGGCATATTCTCCGCCGCCACGGGCAATTGGTATACGGTTAGCGATACCAACAACCCCGGCGGCGCCGATTGCGGCGGTACGGTGGTTTGGAACTGCGCACGCCCCGACGTTGTCCAAAATCCAAATGCCCATCCCTGCGTTGCCGGTACGCTGTTTAACACCTGCGCCTTTGATGATTCCGCGATCCAGCCGGGTACGTTTGGAAATGCCGGGCGCAACATTGTCCTGGGGCCGGGCTACAAAACCTGGGATACGTCGCTGGTCAAGCAATTTCAGGTGCATGAGCAGATGCACTTTGAATTCCGGGCGGAGGTTTTCAACCTACTGAACCATGTGAATTACTTATTCCAGCAATTTGGCGCGATCAGCGTAGAGCCGACCTCGCTGGAACTCGGCTCGGGCAGCTTAGGACAGCCCCAGGCAGCC
>CAVPYG010000048.1:0-6066 GCA_963709835.1 uncultured Acidobacteriaceae bacterium | reverse complement strand
AGTGTTATGTCGTGCCTGGTTCAGTTGGTGTCTTGCTCATCGTCTCGCGAACTACCGGCAGGTGCAGCAGGATCTCGCCGGCAAATTTCGCATCCCATCCGCGGGTGAATTTGCGCATCCCCCGATAGCCGTCGACAGAATGACAAGAGCCGCACTCCAGCGCAAAAAGTTGTCGGCCATACGTCTGGGTCGGCAGCGTTGCCTTCGACCCACGGCGAAGTTTTGGCGACACCACTCGCGGCGATAGCCTCCACCTGTCCGATCCTGATGTCGTTGGCATAGATGTAGCTGTTGATTACGTAGGGATAGCGGCTGAACTCGCGCAAATATTCGCCTGAACCCATGACGCCAATCCCGGCAACCAGCAGCACGGCCACAACTACTGGGTTCATCATCCTCGGCCGGAGTAGCGCGAACACTAGCGCAAGTGCCAGCGCCACGCCGGCACAAACGACCCCTCCGAGCAGGGCATGATGGACCGCCGGGATACACTCCGCTGAAATACGCTCGCGAATAGGCAGGGAAGTCGTGGAAATACCAGCGGCCCAAGGGAAGCAGAAGCGCAATCCCCAGCACCAGCCACCAGCCCGCCCAACGCACAACGCGTTCCCGCAAAGGAGAAGATTCCCACATCGCGGTCACCAGCCCGAAGATACCCGCAAGAGCAACGGCCATTGTGGTACGAATCCACAACGAGGGCCAGTACGTGGGATTGAAAAAGCCGTCCCAGAACTTCCCGGTTTCAAGCCAGCGTCCGGGCGTGAGCATGTAAGTGATAATGCCGTTGATCACCACCAGGCTCGCCCAGGCAGCGACGAAGTAGATCCAGCCGACGATGAGATGAGTTTGCCGGTCCAGAGTGTCCCAGTGGTAGGCGTAGATGAGAGCGGCAGCGATCTCGACGAAAAACAAGACCCATTCGATCGCCCATCCCCAAACGAACGTATGAATGAGCGAAGAAGTCGCTTCCGGGCTGACCAATCCGATCGTGAACCATATCCCCACGCCGGTAACCGCGCCAAGAACCACGGTCAGCAGCGCGAAGAACTTGGAATGATGCCGCACGTATCGCCAGCAATTCCGAATCGTTGTGGGCATAGGCACGGCGCTCGGTCAGAACAAGGTATGCGCCGCCTCCGACCGCGAAATGAGAGATGAAGACGTGAAGCACGGCGACAGCCGCGATCAGCAGTCCGCCAGGAAATCCAAGTTGCCAAACGGGATAGTTCATTCTGTCCCCCGTGTCGTTGGTTCAGTATATGGGATGTTCATCCCGCCAAGCAGTAACTACGTGCGCTCCCCGGCTGTCAGCTTCTGCCGCCTCTACTCCTCCGGCGGTATATCGAAGTTCACCAGATCTTCGCGGAAGCCGCGCGTCTTCCAGGCTCCGTAGGCGATTCCGGAAATCATCCAGATAGAACCCACGATTTTCGCCAGATTGGACAAGTGTATCCAAATGAAAAAGCAAATGAGAAAGCCCAGAACCGGTGGAATCAATTGCCCCAGGGTACGATCTTCGCCGCGGATGTAGTAATGCGTGAGCGCGGCCAAATTGACGCCCATGAATGCGATCAGGGCACCGAAGTTGAGCAACTCCGCACCATTGCCGTAGCTGATGAGGAATGCCCCAATCAGAGCAATCACTCCCACGAACACCACGTTGTTGGCGGGAACCCGCGTTTTCGGATGGATGGCACCAAAAAACTTCTTCGGAATGGCGTTGCTGCGTCCCATGCCGTAAAGCAGGCGCGCCGCCCCCAGTTGCGAACCCATGCCCGAGCCGATCGTAGCGATCAGAAGGATCACGCTGATGAGCTTGGTCATGAGAACTCCACCCGCAATACCGGCGACGTGGCTGAATACGTTCTCATCGCCAAACTGCGAGAAGACGCCGAAGTCGGTGCCGAAACGGTGGAAGCTCAACAATTGAGCGCCGTACACCTCGGCGGCAGCGAGAAATCCCGTGATGACACACACCAGCACGGTCGCCAGAAAAATGTTCCGCTTGGGATTCTCGACCTCTTCCGACAAAGTCGAAATACCATCGAAGCCAATGTAGGTGAGCACGGCCACCGAGGTGCCGTGAAACACCCGGTTCACGGTGAACGTCTGCGGATTATAGAACGGGCGCAGAAAAAAGGCTTCCGGATACTGCGGCAGATGAAAGATGTACCGGATCGTGTACCAGAAAAACGCCAGGATGACCGCTCCCATAATGGCGCAGAGGGTATTGTTGATGCGCGCCGAGGTCTTGACCCCTCGCAGATTGAGCGCGGTAAACAACGCGGCGAAAAACAAAGGCCAGAGCAGGCCAGGATAAGGAATCTGCAAGCGCGTTCCAGTCAACAAGTCGGCCATCGCCTTGGCGCACCAGATTGTGCATATCAACGGATTAAGAATGTAATCCATCGTCATGCTCCAACCCGTGACATAGCCGAGGGAAGGGTGCAACTCGCGGCCCACATAGGTATAGGCCGACCCGGCGCTGGGATACACGCGCGCCATGCGGCCATAGGCCATCGCAGTGAATACCATGGCCACCATCGCGATCAGAATCGAAGTGACCACATGGCCCTGGCCGGCATTGCTGAAGACTCCGTACGCTGGCATGGGCGCCGTGGGTTGGATCACAATGATGCCGTACATGATCAGGTCCCAGAGCGTGAGCGAGCGCCTCAGGCGCGGAGCCTCAGTGGTCAAGTTGGCCGTCGAACTCATTTGCAGTGGTACTCCTTTCAAGATCTCAACCACAAGCCTGTCATGATATTACCTGTTCCGAAATAGAGAACAGTCACTCTGAAAGTCGCGGGTACAGCAATCGCCATCGCAGCCAGCTTCTTACTCCCGTGCGTATGGTTTGCAAGGGTGCGGAATCCAAAATCTATCGCGGTCGATTCCCGCCGTCGCCCTGGCGAAAGAATTCTTTCATTCTGACTGCGTCGCGGAACGCTTCCGTGCCGCCGCAGGCGGTGGTGGAGAACGCTCCGCACAAGTTTCCGTAGGCCAGGCAAGTGGCGAGATCCGCGCCGCACAGGAATTGGTGCAGGAACCCGGAGTCGAAGCTGTCGCCCGCGCCGACTGGATCGATGACCGCGACCGGCACGGCGGGCGCGGTGAATCGATGCCCATCGCGGATGGCAATCGCTCCGCTGGCGCCCATCTTCACCACCAGCGTTTCCACCTTTTGCGAGAGCCGCGAGACCGCCGTCTCCAGGTCTTCGCTCGCGGACAACTTCATGGCTTCGCGCTCGTTCGGCAGCAGGATGTCAACGTGCGGCAAGATCTCTTCCAGAACTCCGCCCCAGCGGTCGTCGGGATCGTCATTGGTATCGAGCGAGGTGGTCAGGCCGGCGGACTTCATCCGCCGGAAAAGTTCGGGTACGTGCGGCAACAGTTTTCGCTGCAAAAACAGCGAAGAGATGTGGAAGTGGCGGGCGGACGCCAGGTAATCGAGGTCAAGGTCGTCGAAACGCAATTCCGAGATTGTGCCGGGATAAGTGAGGATGTGGCGCCCGGATTCGTGCGGCAGAATAAGGGTCACGCCCGACTTGGCGCCATGCACGACGTGCGCCAGGTCCACCGCGCGCTCACGCAGGCGTTCCATCGCCAGGGCCCCGAAAGAATCGTCGCCGACCTTGGTAGCGAATCCCACGCGGCTGCCCAGAGCGGCCATATTGTGCGCCAGAATGGCCGAGGAACTGCCCAGCGTAATCGCGAAGCCGCTGGCCAGCAGTTCGCGTTCCGTCGGCATCTGTTCGGGCAAACCGTAAAGGATCAGGTCAAGATTGATTTCCCCGGCGATTGCAATATCGAGTTTAGACATGGAACAGACCTTTGCCATCCTTGACTGAGTACTAGATTCGATTTCAGTTAGACGCCGCGCGCACTTCCGCGCCGGTTGCCAGAGTTCCGCAACACCTGCTCGGTGATCCGAACCCACCCGAGAGGCTTACACCAAGGTGACTTTCACTCCCGCCTCTTTCAACGCGTCCAAATCCCGCTTGGGGATCTGCTTGTCGGTAATCACTTCATGGACCGCGGTGACCGGCATGATGTTGCACAGGCTGCGGCGCCCGAACTTACTCGAGTCGCAAACCACGATCGTTCTGCGGGCAATTGCGACCATGGCCTGGTTCACTTCCGATTCAAACAAGTTTGGGGTGAAAAGGCCGGCCTTGGTGTCGAACCCATCGACGCCCAGGAACAAGATGTCGGCGCTGAGCTGGCGCAAAGACAACTCGGCCAGCGAGCCGACCAGAGAAAACGAGTTTTTGCGCAGCATGCCTCCGGTCAGGATCACCTCCGCCTGCGCCCCGGCCAGTTCCGCCGCAATGTTGATCGCGTTGGTGATCACGGTGAGCCGCGCCATGCCTTTCAGGGCGCGTGCAATGGCCGTGGTCGTGGTTCCGGAGTCGAGCAATACCGACTGCCCTTCCTCCACCAGACGTACCGCGGCTTCGGCAATCTGGGCCTTCTCCGCGCGGTGCAGTTTCTCTTTCTCGCGCAGGGTTGGATCGAGCAACGCGCCGGCTTGCACCACCGGCAGCGCGCCGCCGTGGGTGCGCTGGATGCCACCCTGGCCGTCGAGAAACTCCAGGTCTTTGCGGATGGTGACCTGCGAAATACGGAAATGCCGGGCCAAGTCTTTGACCAGCACGCGGCCGTCCCGGTGCAAGATCCCAAGGATCTCACGGCGCCGTTCTTCGTTGAGTAGAGTGTTTGAACTCATAAGATTTCGATTCATTTCGAATAGAAACTCTCATCGTTGGCCGCGGGAATTGTCAAGCGCTATTTGCGGGCGCGTTTACCGGCCGGCACTTTGCTTCGCACTCTCCGCGCCGGGTTGCGTTCCCCGCCCTTGAACCTCGCAAACAACTTCTCCGCGTTGCCGTGGTATACCTTTTCCAGCACGTCATCGGGCAAGCCCAATCCATAAATCATCCAGCGCCCTTGCGCCGGATATTGCGCGTAACGGAAGTATTCGTCCCTGGTCTCGAGCCAGCGAAAATAGTTCCGGTACATCGCTTCTCCCGCGCCTTCATCGGTGCCAAACAGGATGCGGCCGGGGTACTTCATGAAGATTTTGCGCGTCCGCCGCGGCTGGCGTCCGAGTTCCCCTTCGCGCGCTCCGGTGTCAATCATGACGTTGGGAAATTTCTCCAACGTTTGCTCGACAAAATCCAGGTTTTCCGGCCAGCTGCCGAAATGCACCGCTACAAATGTTGTATGCGGATGCTTGGCGAACATTCGGTCGCGCTGCGCCATCAGCTCCCGCAAGGACGGGAACTGCGGGCCGTAAAAACTCCAGTCGGGATGCTCGATCAACTCTTCGTAGCGCTCATTGCGGGCGTCGATAGGATGAAAGAATGCCTCCGGATCAGCCACGTGAATGAACACGGGGATGCCCAGCCGTCCGCATTCTTCCCAGGCCGCGTCCAGGCGCGGGTCGTCGATCGGAACGAGCTTGCCGCTGGAATCGCGAACGCCGAGGCCGAGTTCCTTTAAGACTTTCAACCCGCGCGCCCCGCGGGCAACCGAGTCGCGGATGTGGCGCACCATCAACTGGCTGAAATCAGGATCGTCGATCTTCGACCAGTCCAACTCGGTAAACACGACGAAACGCCCCGGATAGGGTTTGACCATGGCGTCAACGATGGCCTGCAGTTTGTCTCCCCACCTCCCGGTCAGGATGACGATGGTCTTGATGTTGAGGCGATCCATGCGCGCGATCATTTCCCTGGGATCGACGCGCTCTCCGATGCCCACGGCATCGTTGGTGTGGGTGTGCGCGTCAATCACCGGAAACTTCGCGCGCTGGAGTTCGTGCGCGGCGGCATGCAGCGCCGGCTCGGGGTGAAAGTCCTTAAGCAGGATGGTCTTCTTGCTGTCGGCATCGGCGGCGGCTTTGTAGCCGATGCCGGTTGATTGCCCAGGACCCTCCGATCCAGAAACGCAGGCCGTGGGCAAGGCTGTCTTTTCGGTCCCCTCGTTCATGCCGGGTCTGCCTCCGGAAACTTTCCTCAGAAATAAAACTTCAGCGCTAACTGGATCTCGCGCGGATTACGG
>CAVPYG010000047.1:0-74479 GCA_963709835.1 uncultured Acidobacteriaceae bacterium | reverse complement strand
GGCCGACTACGCCGCCGCCGCCGCCGCCGCCGCCGCCGCCGCCGCCACCACGCCGCCGCCGCCGCCGCCGCCGCCGCCGCCGCCGCCACCACGCCGCCGCCGCCAGTCACCGACGATGACCACCAACGACCACGCCGTTACCATGCCGCCGCCACCATGACGCCGCCGCCGCCACGCCGCCGCCGCCACGGCCACGCCGCCGCCACTACGTGATGGCCGACCGCCACGCCCAGCGCCGACGATGACGACGAGATGACGCCGCCGCCACGCCGAGCGCGACGATGCGGTCGCCAAAGCGTTGGACGGGGAAGACGTCGGGAGCGGGCAGGCCTCCGGCAAAGGAGATCATGCCGGGGCGCTGGGTGATCTTCAATAAGTCGCGGATGGCGGAACTGGTGATGCGTTTGGTGCGTGCCGCGTAACGAGAACGTCCATGCGGTTGACATTGGGATTCCCCCTCGGTGTCATACGGTCGTGAGACGGGCAGGGACGCCCGGCGCTCCACTAACCCGGATCCTAAGCAAAGCCGTCGGGCTGGCTGACGGCGCCGACGTGGGCTTGTTCATCGATAAACAGGCGACCCTCAGTGAGCGCCTTGCGATCGATCTCCAGGAGATTGAGTTTCTTGACCTTGTCTTCGAGCACGCTCAATGCGGTTCCGGGTGCGAGACACTCGGTTTCTTCCAGCAGCGCGCCCATCATGACGATGTTGGTTGCCTTGGTGGAACCGAGTTTGTCGGCCATCTCGGCCGCCGGAATCGCGATAACTTGCACGTCGGGCGCGCTAAAGCCGGCGGGAATGCTCGCACCGTTGTAGAAAATGATGCCACCGCTCGGCACTTCGTGGGCAAATTTGCGCAGCGAGAATTCATTCATAGCGACGAGCGCATCGGGATGGGAGACCAGGGGCGAACCGATGCGTTCTTTCGATAGGCATACGTGACAGTGCGCGCTGCCCGAACGCATTTCCGGCCCATAGGACGGCAGCCAACTTACTTCCAGGCCTTCGCGCATGCCCATTTCGACGAGCAGTTGGCCTAACAGCAGTACTCCTTGGCCCCCGAAACCGGCGATCTTGATCCTCATGTCTTTCACGCGATGGGCGTGTTTTGGCTTGACGGCATCGCGCGCTCCCGCTTTCGGAACGAGATCGAGCACGTCGGCGACGGAGCGCTGTGGCGGCTCGTTGCCGGCGGGCATTTCCGGACGGCGGTCCTTGAAAACATTCAGCGGAAAAGCCGGCACCATCTTCTCCAGGACCCAGCTCCGCGCTTCCACAGGATCTTTGCCCCAGATGGTCGGACAGGGCGAGAGGACTTCGATAAAGGAGAAGCCCGCGCCATCGCGCTGGATCTCGAGGGCTTTGCGGATCGCGCGCCGAGCTTTCATGATGTTCTTGCTGTCGGAAAGCGCGACGCGTTCGACGTAGGTGGTAGCTTCCAGGGTGGCGATCAGTTCCGCCATGTGGAGGGGGAAGCCTTCGTTCGACGGGCGGCGGCCCCACGGGGAAGTTGTGCTCTTCTGGCCGACCAGGGTGGTGGGCGCCATCTGGCCGCCGGTCATGCCGTAGATTCCGTTGTTGACGAAAAAGACGGCAATCTTCTCGCCGCGATTGGCGGCGTGGACGATCTCGGCGGTGCCGATGGCCGCCAAGTCACCGTCTCCCTGGTAAGCGATAACAATCTTGCCGGGGCAGGAGCGTTTGATGCCCGTGGCTACGGCGGGTGCGCGGCCGTGCGCCACCTGCACATGGCCCACGTCAAAATAATAGTAGGCGAATACAGAGCAGCCCACCGGACTCACGAAGACCGTCTTGTCTTGCAGACCCAACTCCTCCAACGCTTCGGCAATCAGCTTGTGGACTACGCCGTGACCGCAACCGGGACAGTAGTGGGTCTGGTGTTTCAGTTCCGACTTGCGCTCGTACAGGTCGTAGAACAGGGGCGACCTGGAGTGGACCGCTTCGTAGCCGTCGGGGCTGGGCTTGGAGTCGATTTCGGGAACGGCTGCGGACTTGACCTCGGATTTAAGTTCGGACGTAAGTTCTGGATCCACTACGCCGGTTATGTTTTCGTTTGCCATGGTCGTTTTCCTTTTCGAACCCGATGCTCGCCGGAACTGTCGTCAGACGGCCATCTCCATGAGTGAGAATACTTGCTGCTTGAGTTCCTGGACCGACGGGCCGTTGCCCCCAACCCTTCCGTAGAACTCGACCGGCACTTTGCCGTTCAGCGACAGGCGCACGTCTTCCACCATTTGCCCATTGCTCAATTCGACAACCAAAACTTTTTGTACTTTCGCAGCCGCTTGCACCAGAGCTTTTGCCGGGAAGGGCCACAAACTGATGGGACGGAATAGCCCGGCCTTCACGCCGTCCTTGCGGAGCGCTTCGACGGTGGAAAGCAGCACGCGGGAAATGATGCCGTAGCCGACGAGCAGCACCTCGGCGTCGTCGGTGTGGCAGAGTTCCGAACGCTGCTCAACTTCTTTGGCGCGGATGTACTTGGCTTCCATCTGGCGCTGGTAAGCTTCCATTTCATCGGTTTCGAGATAAATGGAGGTGACGAGATTGGCCCGCGTCTCCGCCGTTCCCTTGACCGCCCAGGGCTTTTCGGGAAGCTGCGCCTCGATATCTTCGAGTTCGAGCGGCTCCATCATTTGTCCAATGAAGCCATCGGCCAGGATGACGACCGGATTGCGATATTTGTCGGCCAATTCGAAGGCCAGCATGGTGAGGTCGGCCATCTCCTGCACGGATGCGGGAGCGAGGACGACATTGCGGTAGTTGCCATGGCCGCCGCCTTTCACCATGGCGAAATAGTCGCTTTGTTCGGGAGCGATGTTGCCGAGGCCTGGACCGGCGCGCATGACATCGACAATTACGCAGGGCAGTTCAGCGCCAGCCAGATACGACATGCCTTCCTGCATCAGGCTGAGTCCGGGGCCGGAGGAAGCACTCATGACGCGGAGGCCAGCCGCCGCCGCCCCGTACACCATGTTGATGGCCGCGACTTCGCTTTCGGCCTGTAGAAATGTTCCGCCGACCTGGGGGAAGTAGAGGGCAGCCGCCTCGGCGATTTCGCTGGCGGGAGTAATGGGATATCCGTAGTAGGCGCGGCATCCGGCGAGGATGGCGCCCTTGACCACGGCCACGTTGCCTTTACAGAGCTGCCGCATGTTCGCCTCCGGGGGTTGCCGCCGCCACAACTTTTGGTTTCGGTTTTGCCTTGACGCGGTACACCGTAATCGCGCCCGGTTCGGGGCAGCAGTAAAAACAGATGCCGCACCCGGTGCAGTCGCGCCCGGTATAGCGCGCCGGATGGACTCCGTAGGCGTTCAACTCCGGCGTGAGTTCCAGGCACTTGGGCGGGCAGCAATCAATGCACAGCCCGCATCCTTTGCACTCTTCGACATCGACCGCGACCTTACCGCGTGGTTCGCCTGCCATGTTTCACCTCGTTGCCGCCGCCGTCTCTGTAACCAGAGGACGCTGCAGCCACTTCGTTTTTTCGCAGTATTCGTAAAGTTCTTCCCGGAATTTAGGGTGGGCGATGTCGATCAGAGCCTGCGCCCTTTGCCGGATGGTCTTGCCGTGCAGATAAGCGGTCCCGTATTCGGTGGTCACGTAACGGACCAACCCGCGCGAAGTGACCACTCCGGCGCCGGGGCTGAGCGTGGGGACAATGCGCGAGATTGCTCCCTCTTTCGCGGTGGACGAAATGGCGATGATGGGCTTGCCGCCCTTGGAGCGCGAGGCTCCGCGAATGAAATCCACCTGGCCGCCAATGCCGCTGTAGAAGCGGGTGCCAATCGAATCGGAGCAGACCTGGCCGGTGAGGTCCACCTGCAAGGCGGAATTGATTGCGACCATGTTGTCGTTGCGGGCGATGAGCAAGGGGTCGTTGCTGTAGGCCGTGGGATGAAACTCGAAGACCGGATTGTGGTCGAGGAAGTCGAACAAAGTTTTTGTGCCTATGGCGAATCCCAGGATGATTTTACGCGGCTTGAAGTTTTTGCGCGCGCCCGTGATGACGCCGGCTTGGATCAAAGGGACCACGCTGTCGGAAACCAGCTCGCTGTGGACGGCGAGGTCCTTGCGGTCCATGAGGCAGGGAAGCACAGCATCCGGGATTCCGCCGATGCCGGTTTGGAGCACGGCCCCGTCGTCAATCAAATCGGCAACGTTGCGCGCGATGGCCTGGTTCATGGGGGTGGGAGGGTCAACCTCCATAATGCAGAGAGGGCGGGAAGAATCCACGACGATGTCGAGCTCCGACACATGGATGAAACTGTCGCCGAAGGTGCGCGGCATCTGATGGTTGATCTGCGCGACCACGGTGCGCGCGTATTTGGCCGCGGTCAGCGACGTGTCGACGCCCACACCGAAGCTGCAAAAGCCGTGCTGGTCGGGGGGAGAAAGTTGGAGCAGGGCCACGTCGATGGGCATGGCGCCGCTTTCGAAAAGCTCTTCGATCTCGCTCAGATTGATGGGCGTGTAATCGGCGCGGCCGTCGTTGATGGCTTCTCGCACATTGGGCCCGATGAACATCGCGTTGTGGCGGAAGTGCGCGGCCATTTCCGGGGCCACATAAGGGGCCACGCCCATGGTCCTCATGTGGATCACTTCCACCTCGCGCACGAAGGGAGCGCGGCGCATTAAGGCTTCTACGAGCGTTTCCGGTTCGGCGCAACCGGGCTGAATGTAGACGCGCATTCCCGACTGCACGCAAGCCAGCGCATCATCGGCCGAGCGCAGTTTCTGCCTGTAGTCAAGCGCCCAGGACATTCATCTTCCCCTAGTCCGTGCCATCGGACCTAACTTCCGGGACGAAATCCCGGTCACCGCGGAGGACTCGCGTCCTCTTATGGCTCCATTAGAAGCCCTTATCATCACACTGGCTGTGACCTCAGGCACCAGCCAGAGTGAGGCGCATCACATCGCGATCTTGGCAGTTTTTAGCGCGGTAACGAACTGGGCCGTCCCTCCGGGACTTGAACGATTTGCTCCACTTTACGCAGCGCTGAGGCGCTGGGCGACGCTGGGTTGCCGCTCCGGGGCTTGATTCTCGCGCATTTGGTTCCACTTGGTTGCCTGATAATGAGTTCTCACACAATCCTTCACCACTCGCCAGCGCCGGTCAAGTATTCGTGGATCGACTTGGCGGCGCGGCGTCCTGCTCCCATGGCCAGGATCACGGTGGCGCTTCCGGTGACGATGTCGCCGCCGGCGAAAACGCCTTTTCGCGACGTGCGCTGGGTGGTCGCGTCGGCTTCGATGTAATTGCGCTTGTTTGTGTTCAGGCCGGGCGTGGTGCTTTGGACAATCGGATTGGCGCTCGTCCCGATGGCGATGACGGCCACCGCCAGAGGGATTTCGTATTCCGAGCCTTCGATCGGAACTGGACGGCGGCGTCCGGACGCATCAGGTTCGCCGAGGGCCATTTTCTGGCAGCGGGCGCCGGCCAGCCATCCCTTGCCATCGTCGAGAAACTCGATGGGAGCGGCGAGCACCTGGAATTCGATGCCTTCCTGTTGCGCGTGTTTCACTTCTTCTTTGCGCGCCGGCATCTCGGCCTCGCTGCGGCGATAGAGAATGAAGGCCTTGCCTGCGCCCAGTCGCAACGCCGAGCGGATGGCATCGAGCGCGGTGTTTCCTCCACCGATCACGGCGACATTTTTGCCGCGGAAATCCAGCATGGGCTCGTCGTATTTAGGGAACTCGTAGGCGTGCATCAGGTTGATGCGGGTCAGGAATTCGTTGGCGGAATAGACGCCGTTCAGGTGTTCTCCGGGAATGCCCATGAACTGCGGGAGTCCCGCTCCGGTGCCGATAAAGACCGCGTCGTAACCTTCTTCGTGCATCAGTTCGTCGATGGTGACGGTGCGCCCCACGACCACGTCGGTTTCGAACTCGACGCCCATGGCGCGCATGTATTCGACTTGCTGACGGATGATTGCTTTGGGCAGGCGGAATTCGGGGATGCCATAGACGAGCACACCTCCAATTTCGTGCAGCGCTTCGAAGACGTGGACTTGGTGTCCCTTTTGGACGAGGTCGCCCGCTGCGGTCAGGCCGGAGGGACCGCTGCCAACGATGGCGACTTTTTTCCCGGTGGGCGGCGCCTTGGCCACATTGCGGATATCCAGATGGCGCTGCTCATAGTCGGCGACGAAGCGCTCCAGATATCCAATGCCCAGCGGCTCGACCTTTTTGCCCATCAGGCATCCGCCCTCGCAGTGGTCTTCCTGCGGACAGACGCGCCCGGTGATGGCGGGGAGCACGTTGTCTTCGCGGATCTTTGCGGCCGCGCCGAGGTAGTCGCCGGCGACGATCAATTGCACGAACTCTTTCACCTTCACGCCCACGGGGCAATCGTTCACGCAAACAGGCTTGGCGCATTCGAGGCAACGCTGCGCTTCGCGGCGCGCCAGTTCTTCGGAGTAGCCGAGGTTGACTTCGGTGAAATTCCTGGCGCGGGCGAGCGCGAGGCTGCTCGATCATGTGCTGGCGGGGCACCTTCATGCGATCTTTGATGGGAACGGGATTCGCCGAGGGTTTCGGGGGCTGCTTTGTGGTTTCGGTCACCGGCCGCCTCCTTGGATTTGTTCTTGGCTTGCGCATGCGCCGGTCTGTCCGGCACGAACGGTGTCGACTTGCGATTCGCGCTCACGCTGAAAATCTTCCATCGATTTCTGCTCCGCCGCACGGTACATCGAATTGCGCTGCACCAGCACGGCGAAATCCACGCGGTGCGCGTCGAACTCGGGGCCGTCAACGCAGGCGAACTCGCTCTTGCCATCCACCAGCACGCGGCAACCGCCGCACATGCCGGTGCCGTCGATCATGATGGGGTTCAGGCTGACGATGGTGCGGATATTTTCTTTGCGCGTCATCTCGGCCACCGCCCTCATCATGGGGATGGGGCCGATGGCCAGCACCAGGTCGATGCGCGTGCCGTTCTCGATCAACTGGCGCAGCTTGTCGGTGACGAAGCCCTTGTCGGCATAGCTGCCGTCGTCGGTCGTGATCATTAGCGCGTCGCTGATCTCGCGCAGTTCGCTCTTCCAGAATGACCAGCTCTTTGTTGCGCGCGCCGACGATGGAGATCACGCGATTGCCGGCGTGCTTCAGCGCCGCGGCCGTCGGATAGGCCATGGCCGTGCCCACGCCGCCGCCCATCACGACTACGGTGCCGAACTTCTCGATGTGCGAGGGCTTGCCCAGCGGGCCGACCACATCCAGGATGCTGTCGCCGGCATTCAGGGAATTGAGCAGGTTGGTGGTTTTGCCGGCGACTGCACCACGATGCGGATGGTGCCGCGCTCGGGATCGGAGTGTTCGATGGTGATGGGAATGCGTTCGCCCTGCTCGTAGAGCCGCAGGATTACGAACTGGCCCGGTTTCTGTTTGTGCGCAATGCGCGGCGCCTCGATCACAAACCGCTTGATGCCGGGCGCCAGGAATTCAGCGTGCAGAATTTTGAACATGGATTGGGGTGGCTTGCCTTTTTAGCTGTCAGCTATCAGCCGTCAGTGGTTGGCTTTTAGCCTATGGCTCTTGGCTATTGGCGGATACTTCCTCTCTTGAATTGTCATCCGCAGCGGAGCGCGGGATCCCTATGATCTGACGCTGGAGCAAATGTAGGGATCCTTCGCTTCGCTCAGGATGACAGAATCTAAAAAATTCAGATAATAAAAACCTAACAGCTGATAGCTGACAGCTATCACGCCTGCAACACATGCTGCAGCCCCTTGACGGCGCGCATGTACTGGGCGCGCTCGAAGGCTCCAGGATCGGGGCAGCGGAGCTGGCTCATGCTGCCTTGCATCTGTCGTACCGACTCATACTCGCGATCTTCCATCCACTGCCGGACGCCCTTTTCCACCACCGCAAGATGGCCAACTCCATGGTGCAGGAGCGCCGAACACATCATGGTTACATCGGCGCCGACCATCAGCAGCTTGATTACGTCTTCGGGGCCGTGCACGCCACTGGTCGCCGCCAGGCTGGCCTTGATGTGGCCATAGAGAATGCCAACCCAAGTCAGGGGCAGGCGCAAGGCTTGCGGGGTGCTGAGCAGCACATTGGGGACGATTTCCAATTCTTCCAGGTCGATATCGGGCTGGTAGAAGCGGTTGAAGAGGACCAGTCCGTCCGCGCCTGCCTCGTCAAACTGCTTGGCCATGTTAGGTAGATTGCTGAAAAATGGGCTGAGCTTGACGGCCACCGGGATGCTGACCGCGGACTTTACTTCGAGGACGATATCCAGGTAGGCCTTCTCGACGCCGGCGCCGGAAATCTCGGTGTTGGTGGGAATGCGGTAGAGATTGCACTCGAGGGCGTCGGCCCCGGCTTGCTCGATCTGCCTGGCAAACTTGGCCCAACCGCCGAGGGTCGCTCCGTTGAGGCTGGCGATGATGGGGATGTCGACCGCGTCTTTGGCTTTGCGAATGTGGTCGAGATAGCCTTCGGGGCCGGTGTGGAATTCGCTGGACTGGGGAAAGTAAGTCAGCGACTCGGCAAAGCTCTCGGTGCCGGCGTTGAGATGGAGCTCGAGATCGAGGGCTTCCTGATGCAGTTGCTCCTCGAACAGGGAATAGAGCACGACGGCCGACGCTCCGGCGTCTTCGAGGGCGCGAATCCCGGCAACTTCCTGGGAGAGCGGAGATGCGGAGGCGACCAGCGGCGTGCGCAACTGCATTCCAAGGTATTTCGTGGTTAGATCCATATTGTTTCCCCTTTGTAGTACCGTGACCGAGCGATTTGCATCATTTCACGCATGAGAGTAGTGTCGCCGTCCCGGCGGCTGTCCAGCGGGCGTCCTCGCCCGCCGCGCCGAGGGCGAGACGCCCTCGAGACAGCCGGCAAGATGCCGGCGCTACACTTATTTATCCGTTTCTGCCGGCGGCACTGGAGCTGTCGCCGGGCCTGCTTTGCGCTGTGACAGATACTCGTAGAAGCGATAACGCGAGTCGGCATCCTGCTGCGCTTCTTGCCAGAGCAGCTTGGCGTTTTCAGGATTGCTCTTTTGCAGCATCTTGAAGCGCGTTTGCTGCAGCAGCCAGTCTTTGACTTTGCGCGTGGGCGTGCGTGAATCGAGGGTCAACGGATTCTCGCCAGCGGCGGTACGCTCGGGATTGTAGCGATAGAGCAGCCACTGTCCCGAATCGACCGCGACTTTCTGGTCCGACATGGCCGTGGTCATGTCGATGCCGTGGGCGATGCAGTGCGAGTACGCGATGATGATGCTGGGGCCGTTGTAGGCTTCGGCTTCCAAGAACGCTTTGAGCGTGTGTTCGTCTTTCGCTCCCATGGCGACGCTGGCCACATAGACGTTGCCGTAACTCATGGCCATCATGCCGAGGTCTTTCTTGGGCCCGGGTTTGCCTCCCGCGGCGAATTTGGCGACTGCGCCGCGTGGCGTGGATTTCGAGGCCTGACCGCCGGTGTTGGAATAGACTTCGGTATCGAGCACCAGTATGTTGACGTTGCGGCCGCTGGCCATGACATGATCGAGGCCGCCGTAGCCAATGTCATAGGCCCAGCCATCGCCGCCGATGATCCAAACGCATTTCTTGACCAGCATGTCGGCGACCGCCAGCAATTGCTTGGCATCGGAGGAATTCACGCCCTGCAACTTTTCTTTCAGCAAGGCGACGCGCTGACGCTGCTCGAAAATGTCCGCCTCGTCTTTCTGCGGATGGGTCACCAGCGCGGTGGCCAGTTCGTCACCGATTGATCCGGCGAGACGGCGCACCAGTTCTTGCGCGAATTCGGTCTGCTTGTCAATGGAGAGGCGATATCCCAGGCCAAACTCGGCGTTGTCTTCAAACAGAGAATTCGACCAGGCCGGACCGCGGCCGTCGAGGTTCTTGGACCACGGCGTGGTCGGGAGGTTGCCGCCGTAAATCGAAGAACAGCCGGTCGCGTTGGCGGCCACGGTGCGGTCGCCAAAGAGTTGGGAAAGCAGCTTGAGATAGGGAGTCTCGCCGCATCCGGAACAGGCCCCGGAGAATTCAAACAGCGGCTCCTGCACCTGTTGCTGGCGGATGGCCCCAACTTTAATTTTGCGGCGGTCCATCTCTGGAATCTTGAGGAAAAATTCCCAGTTCTCGCGCTCGGATTCGCGCAGCGGCGGTTGCGCCACCATGTTGATGGCTTTCAGCCGGGCTTCGCTCTTATTCTTCACCGGACAGATATCGACGCAGATGCCGCATCCGGTGCAGTCTTCGGGGGCAACCTGGATGCTGTATTTCTGGCCCATCCATTCTTTATCGCGCACGTCGGTAGACTTGAAAGTCTTGGGCGCGCCTTCGAGATGTTTGGAGTCGAAGACCTTGATGCGAATCACGGCGTGGGGGCAGACCATGGCGCACTTGCCACACTGGATACAAATTTTCGTGTCCCACTCGGGAATCTCGAGCGCGATGTTGCGCTTCTCCCATTTTGCGGTGCCGGTGGGGAAGGTCCCATCGACTGGGAAAGCGCTCACGGGAATGTCATCGCCGTGGCCAGCGTAGATTACGCTGAGCACATCGCGCTCGAACTTGGGCGCACCTTTGGCGAACGCGGGGGGCATTTCGATGGTGCTCGTGACCTTCGCGGGCACAGGGACTTCAAACATGTGGGCCAGGGTTTCATCGACGGCGTTCAGGTTTTGCTGGACCACTTCTTCGCCCTTGCGCCCGTAGGTGTAGCGAATGGACTCGCGAATGGCTTCAATGGCCTCGTCGCGGGGCAGGACCTTGGAAATGGCGAAGAAGCAAGTCTGGAGAATAGTGTTCATGCGCGATCCCATGCCGGTATCGCGCGCCACCTGATAGGCGTCGATGATGAAGAAGCGCGCCTTCCTGGCGATCAATTGCGTCTGGACTTCGCGGGGCAGATGGTCCCAGACTTCATCCTTATTAAAGGGACTATTAAGGAGAAATACGCCGCCGGGAACAAGGGCGCTGAGCATGTCGTAGCGCTCGAGGAAAATCCATTGGTGGCAGGCCACGAAGTTGGCCTTCGAAACCAGGTAGATGGAGTGGATGGGCTGGGGTCCGAAACGCAGGTGGGAAACGGTCATCGCGCCGGATTTTTTCGAATCGTAAACGAAGTAGCCCTGCGCGTAGTTGTCGGTGTTTTCGCCGATGATCTTGATCGAATTCTTGTTGGCGCCAACGGTGCCATCCGCGCCCAGACCGTAGAACATGGCGCGCACTACGCTTTCGGGCTCGATGGAAAACTCGGAATCGTAGTCGAGGCTGGTGTGGCCCACGTCGTCATGAATGCCGACGGTGAAATGGTCTTTCGGCACCGGCGCGGCGAGGTTTTCGTAAACCGCCTTGACCATGGCGGGCGTGAATTCTTTCGAAGAGAGCCCGTAGCGTCCGCCGACTGTATCGGGCGCGGTCTTGAGCGTTCCATGACGCAACCGAATGCCTTCTTGCAGCGCGCTGACCACATCAAGACAGAGCGGCTCTCTTCCGGCGCCGGCTTCCTTGGTCCGATCGAGTACGGCAATCTTGCGCACGGTTGCGGGCAGCGCCTTGAGGAAGTGCTTCACGGAGAATGGGCGATAGAGGCGGACTTTCAGTAAGCCAACTTTTTCGCCCTTCTTCGTCAGATAGTCCACGGTTTCGTGGGCGGTCTCGGCGCCGGAGCCCATCATGACGATCACGCGCTCGGCATCGGGTGCACCGACGTAGTCGAACAGATGATAGGAACGCTCGACGACCTCGGCAAACTTGTCCATGACGGCCTGGACTTTATCGGGGCAGGCATCGTAGTAAGGATTGCCAGCTTCGCGCGCCTGAAAGAAGACGTCGGGATTTTGGGCGGTGCCGCGCAACACGGGATGGTCGGGAGAAAGCGCGCGCTGGCGGTGCTCGACGACGCGGTCCATGTTGATGAGGGCGCGCATGTCGTCTTCGGTGAGCAGTTCGATCTTGTTGACTTCATGGGAAGTGCGGAAACCGTCGAAGAAATGCAGGAAGGGGATGCGGGTTTCGAGCGTGGCCGCATGACCGATGAGCGCCATGTCCATCGCTTCCTGGACGGAGTTCGACGAGAGCATGGCGAATCCCGTGGTGCGGCAGAACATCACGTCGGAGTGGTCGCCGAAGATCGAGAGGGCGTGGGTGGCCACGGTGCGCGCGCTGACGTGAAACGCCGTGGGCGTAAGTTCGCCCGCGATCTTGTTCATGTTGGGGACCATGAGCAGCAGGCCTTGCGAGGCGGTGAAGGTTGTGGAGAGGGCCCCGGTTTGAAGCGCGCCGTGGACGGTTCCGGCAGCTCCGCCTTCGCTCTGCATTTCAATGACGTGAGGCACGGTGCCCCAGATGTTAGGCACGGCTTCCGAGGCCCACTGGTCCGCCCACTCGCCCATGTTCGACGACGGCGTAATAGGATAAATGGCGATGACCTCGTTGAGGCGGTAAGCAACATAGGCAACGGCCTCGTTGCCGTCCATGGTCTTGAACTTTCGCTTCATGACATTCCCTTCTGAGTTTTTCAGTGGTTCCGGCGGACTGTTCTTCCGAGGAGAAACGGTCCTATACAGAATGCCGGAAGGGAGCGATCTTGTCGGGTACACAGCTCACAGAGAAGCGTGACCCGGATCACAATTGGAAAAAAGGAGAATTGCAACTTTCCATGAGCCTGACGGCGAGGTTTTTGTTTTTCGCCGCCAGAAACGCGGCCACCAAGAGTACATCCCTCACGGTTTCGTCTTCAGAGCGACCTGGCGTTCCGACGGCGTCATCTGGATCCAGACTTGGTTCAAATCTTTTTCCAGCACCTGATTGTTCGGGTCCGCGTGCAGGGCCAGCGCGAACCACGAATAGGATGTGGGCAGATCGCGCGGAACGCAGTGTCCGGTGGCATACATGGTTCCAAACGCGCTTCGGGCCTTGGCGTTGGATTTGGCGGAAGCGGCCTTCAAATATTTCATGGCCTCGTCGCAGCTTTCCTTCACGCCTCGCCCGTAGAGATAAGCCTCGCCTTTGTGGAAGGCCGCGTCCCCAAGGTCGGGCGCGGCAGGCGTGGCGGGCGCGGGCAAATTCGAGGCCTTGGGCGAAGTTACTTTGTGCTCGTGCCGCTCTTCACTCTTATCGCCGAGCGCGATCCTCGGAATCTTTTGATTCGAACGTGCGGGTTTTGCCGGAGCAGGTTTTGCTGGAATCGAAGATTGCGTGGCGGGCTTGGCGGTTGCGTCCAAAGTTCCTGGCGCAGAGGCGGGAACAGCGTTGGCCTGATCGGGTTGGTTTTCCGGGACCGATGCTGACGGTGCCGCCGATTTCGGCGGGCCCGCATCGAGCGGCGGAACTGCATCGCTGGCCGCTGGCTTCGCCGTTGTTTCCTGCGAGGGAACGGCAGTCTCGCTCGAAGCGGCGGAGCCGGGCTTTTGGCCTCCCGAAGCTCCGAAATAGTTGGAGTAGGTCCACCAGCCCGCTGCGCCCAAGCCTGCGAACAGCGCGAGGAGCAACAGGACTCGCCATGCGCCGGACTTCCTCTGAAGCCGCTCGGGCTCAAAAAAGAATCCAGGCCGGAAAAAGATTCTTGGCGCAGCGGGTCGGCGCTCGGCGGATCCTGGCTGGGCGCATTCTGTCTCGGCGGATTTATGGCGGGCAGGTTCGGACGCGGCGGATTCGGATTAGGATAATTTGCGCCAGGACGATTCAATCCCACCGGGGTCGGGGCCTCGGGCCGGGACGCCGGGCGAGTTTCGAGCAAAGTGCCGCACATTCCGCAAAAACGAAAATTATAAGAATTGTTCTCACCGCACTTCGGGCAGATCACGAATAATTCTCCGAATGTATTCTGCTACAGTTTAACCCGCACCAGCGGTGTTAACGCTGGTTCATATTAAAATGCGAGCACCCGGTTTATACCGATGCCAAAAGCCTCGAAATCCAAGCCCACGCCCGTTGCCAGGAGTTTCGAAGCCAGGCTCGAACGCCTGCGGTCCCGGCTCCCCTGGATTGTGATCCGGCTGCCGTTCGATGCCGCCAAAGTCTGGGGGGTGAGCGGCCGGATCAAAGTAAGAGGCGACGTCAATGGATTTCGATTCCGCAGTTCGCTGTTTCCCACCCGCGAGGGCTGGCACTTTCTGGTGATCAACAAGCGGATGCAAACGGGAGCGCGGGCCTTCGAAGGCAGCGTCGCCCGTTTTCAGATTGAGGTTGACCGCGAGGAACGGGCCGTAACCGTTCCCGACGAACTCGAGCACATTCTTGCGGAAGATCGCTCTCTGCGGCGCTGGCATGACAAGCTGAATTACTCGACGCGCAACGAAATCGCTAGGTGGGTCACCGAACCCAAAAGCGGCGAAGCGCGCCATCGCCGCGCGGAACAAATTGCGGAACGCCTGCTTCACGTCATGGAGGCGGAACGGGAAGTACCGCCCATTCTTCAGGTGGCTTTCGCGCGCCATCCCCAGGCCCGCGCGGGTTGGGATGCGATGTCTGCCTCCTGCCGGCGCGCGCATCTGTTTGGCATCTTCTACTACAGAACGCCCGATCGGCCAAGCCCGGCGCATCGAGAAGATGCTGGAGGAAGCCACCGCGCTCGGCGAGAAAATGAGCTCCAGGAAAAGTGCGGGCGATGCAGGAGATGCAGCGGCGAGCGCCCCCATTCGAGGTCTCCCCGCTCACAATTCTCCGTCGCGCCGGAAAATATCTTGTCTACGATCCGCATAATCCGTATAATTCAATCGTTTTAATACTGAGGTCGCAAGCTTTCTTTACCGGCCGGAGGCATTCGCGTGAAAGTCGTTGTTAGCGTCATCCTGTTCTTGCCCTCGTCCATTTTTTCACGCTTTTCGCCGGCCGCCCAAACCATCACCGTTGACGTTTCGCACTCCACTAACCACTTCATTCCGCAGTGAAACTCTCGGTGCCGGCGTCGATCGCATTCCCGTCGAGGCCATCGACAAAGATCTGTTGCCCGCCTCGCTCGCGGATGACGCTCAGTCTTCGGGCTGGCAACCGGTGTCTTTCCGCCAGAATACCGAACTAGCCGTCGAAGCCTGGCACTGGAATCCCAAGGGAACATGGAGCGTCGGAAGCGACGGCAGCAATCCTGCTGGCAAGGGCTATTTCACCGGCTCTGCCATTCCCACCGAAAGCCTGCGCTACTCCTTCTGGATATCGCGCTGCCCCGTCGCGGTTTTACCCGCAACGACGGCACGGAGAACTCCGGCTTCTCGCGCCTCACCGACGGCGACCTCAACACCTTCTGGAAGAGCAATCCCTATCTCACCCAACATTTCACCGGCGAAAGCGACGCCTTGCATCCGCAGTGGATCATCCTCGATCTGGCGCAGCCCCAGCCCGTCGACAGCATTCGCATCGCGTGGGGAGAGCCCTACGCAACTCAATATGTCATCCAGTACTGGACCGGAGAGGATCCCATACGGGCACCCACCCGCGGCGTCTGGCAAAGCTTCCCGCAGGGAACGGTCACGGCCGGCAAAGGCGGCACCGAGACCATTCGCTTCGCGACCGCCCCGGTGGCCGCGCGTTTCGTGCGCATCTGGATGACCGAGTCGTCGAACACCTGCGATGCCGACGGCCCCTCCGACATCCGCAACTGCGTCGGCTATTCGATCCGCGAACTCTACCTTGGAACCGTCAGCGACGGCGGCGCGTTCCACGACTCCCTGCGGCACACCCCCGATCAGGAGCAGACGACCACCTACTGCTCCTCCGTCGATCCCTGGCATAACGCGTCGGATCTCGGGTCCACGCACCAGGCCCAGGTGGGCTTTGACCTATTCTTTACCAGCGGCGTCACTCGCGGACTGCCCGCCATGATTCCGGTCGCGCTGCTCTATGACACTCCCGAGAATGCCGTGGCCGAGATCGCCTACATCGAGAATCGCCACTATCCGATCTCTTATGTCGAGATGGGCGAGGAGGCCGACGGCCAGTACATGCTCCCCGAGGATTACGCCGCGCTCTATGTGCAGTGGGCCGACCGCGCTGCATCGCCTCGATCCGACGCTCAAACTGGGCGGTCCTTCCTTCACCGGGAGTAAACAAAGACATCGAAGTCTGGCCCGACGCGAGCGGCCGAGTTTCCTGGACCGGCGCGCTTCATCGACTATCTGAAGCAGCACGGCCGCATGAAGGATCTCGCCTTTTTTTCGTTTGAGCACTATCCCTACGATCCCTGCAAGATTCCCTGGAGCGTCCTTTACGACGAGCCCGAACTCATGCGCCACATCATTCAGGTGTGGCATGAAGATGGCGTGCCCGCCGACGTGCCGATGTTTGTCACCGAGGGAAATCTCTCCTCCGGCATCGAGCGAAACTTACGAGGATATTTTCGCCGGCATCTGGCTGGCCGATTACATCGGATCGTTGCTCGACGCGGGCGGCAAGGCGGTTTATTACTTCCACTATCTGCCTTTGCAGATGGAGCCGGGCTGCAACAGTTCTCCGGGCACGTTCGGCATGTTCTACCGTT
This sequence comes from uncultured Acidobacteriaceae bacterium, assembly GCA_963709835.1. Classification (GTDB taxonomy): domain Bacteria; phylum Acidobacteriota; class Terriglobia; order Terriglobales; family Acidobacteriaceae; genus Acidiflorens. The sequence continues at coordinate 58,023 of CAVPYG010000047.1, read as the reverse complement.
GACGCAGTCTACAAAATTCAGCAGCCGCTGGCGCAATTTTTTGTCGCGCAACTCATCAACCTGGAGTGGGCGCAGCCCGGAGGCGGAGAGCATCAGGTGTATTCGGCCAAGTCCGATATCGAGACGGTGCTGGCCGCGAACTGGTCACCGCCTACGCTCTGAAGCGTCCTGATGGCGAATGGTCGCTGATGGTGGTCAATCGCGATCAGGAGAACGCTCACCGGGTTCGCATCGCATTTCGCGGGGCATCTGATGAAAAGCCGGACTCTGCAGTGAGTTTTGCCGGCCCAGTCGAGATCGCGACCTTCGGCAGCAGCAGTACAAATGGAACCCGCCGACGGCTCACATTTATGGCGCATGCCGAAACGCCGGGTGCCCCCTCGGTCGCCATGTACACGAACGGCAAAGCCGATCCCGATGGCCCGATTGCGCACGCGAAACAGAACGCCAGCAAATGACACGCTTTACGATTTGCCAGCCGCGTCGGTGGTGGTGATACGGGGAAAGGTCACGATGCCCTGAGGCGCGGACAGGAGTGTCCGCGCCACACGGCTAGATGCCTGAGTTATCAACAGGTTGTGCTGCGGTAAACTACGGTAACGGCATGCTGCGCTTTCTTCTGCTATACTGTTGTTAACGCTTTTGCTACGGTTTGCTAGTTACGCGGGGATCCTGTTGGATCCGATACATTTCCGCCATTTCCTGCCCGCCGTTTGGTTCCAGCGCCAATTTCAATTAGAGCGGCATGCGAACTCTGGGGAGTTCTCAGTTCCCAGTTCTCAGTTCTCAGTAAAACCTACAAGCATCTGGTTATTACTGGGAACTGAGAACTGAGAACAGGGAACTCGATCTTAGAACTGCATTAAGCCCCTCCAGAAAGAACACAATCGAATGACAACGTTTACGGAACTGCCCCTGTCTGCTGCTTTGCAGCAGAAGTTGGCGGCAGCTCAATTTGTTACCCTCACACCCATCCAGGCACGCGCCATTACTCCCGCCCTTGAAGGCAAGGACGTGATCGGCACGGCCCAAACCGGCACCGGCAAGACTCTTGCGTTCCTGATTCCGATCATCGAGATGCTGCGCGCCGAATCGTCCAAGACAGAATCAACTAAGAACGTCCGAGCTTTGGTCCTCTTGCCTACGCGCGAATTGGCCATGCAAGTCCACGAGCAATATGAACAGTTGCGCGAAAAGAACATGCCGAAGGCGGCGCTGGTGATCGGCGGCGTGGCGGAGAAGGCGCAGATCAACAGCCTGCGCTCCGGCTGCGAGTTCGTTATCGCTACTCCGGGACGCTTGCAGGATTTCATTACCCGCAAGTTCGCCGACCTGCGGCAGGTGAAGATACTGGTGCTCGACGAAGCCGATCGCATGTTGGACATGGGTTTTCTTCCATCGATACGGCGCATTGTGCAGATTCTGCCGCAGCGGAGGCAGACGCTGTGCTACTCCGCAACGATGGAGCAGTCGGTGGCCTCGCTGGTCAACGATTACACGCGCGAGCCGGTGCGGATCGCGCTGGGCTCAGTGCTGAAGCCCGCAGAGAGCGTGTCGTTGGAAGCATACGAAGTTCGGCCATCGGAAAAACTGGATGTGCTGAGGCAGTTGCTGTATGAAGAGAAAGGGCAGACCCTGATTTTCACGCGCACCAAACGTGGCTCGCAAAGGCTGGCCAGGGAACTGGAGCGCGACGGCTTCTCGGCGGCGATGATTCACGGCGATCGCACGCAGTCGCAGCGCAACGCGGCGTTGAGCGGATTTCAGGAAGGGCGTTACCAGGTGCTGGTGGCGACCGATGTCGCATCGCGCGGCTTGCACTGCGACGACGTGGCGCACGTCATCAACTACGACATTCCGAAGATGGCGGAAGATTTCATACACCGCGTCGGGCGTACGGGGCGGGCCGGCTTGCAAGGCCGCGCTTCCACGTTGGTCTCGGGCGCGGAGGTGCTGGACTTGCGCAATATCGAGCGCACGTTAAAGCTGCGAATCGAACGCAAGCAGGTGAACACTTCGGCGTCGTACAATGAATTGCCAAAGCGCTTGATTGAAAACACTCTGGCATCGCGGACGCTGACAGCTTTGCCGGGTGAGGTTTTTGTGTAGCTTTGTTGGTAAGGAGCCGGGCGGGGACGCCCGGCTCTCCATTGTTTCTTGAGCCTCAGGCGGGTGGCGGCGCGTTGGCTTTCACGCCCGCAGCAGCTTGGCCACCAATTCAAGAACTCGCTTACTCCGCAACATCCAAGGATGCAGCGCTACCGGAATTCTGAATTCTTCGCCAACTCCGAGCCGGGAACTGTTCGCGGGCACGATCATCAAATCCAGCGGTGTCCATATCGAAGCGAATCCGACCCGCTCCAGCATGCCTGCATCTCGGTTCAGTTGTCTCAGAAAATCGCTGCCCGGCCGCATTTGCCTCGATCCTCGATTCCCGAGGGCGTAGGCCAAATAAGTTCCGTGGTGCGGCGCTGAGATCGTAATCAATCTTCGTACCCGTTCTATCCCGCCCAGCCGTTGCACGAAGTACCGGCTGACTAATCCTCCCATGCTGAAGCCAACCAGATCGAAATGTTCACCGGGCGACAAGTGCCGGTCGGCGAATTCGCCCACCTGCGCCGCTAGTTGGTCGAGCCCAAGCGCCCCGCTGCTCGGGATTAGATTCAACGCCAGCGGCCGGAATCCGGACGCGCTCAGCCAACTCGCCATGCGGCGGAAGATCTTCGAGGTGTCGAAAATGCCAGGATCGAGCACAACCGGGCGCATGATCTCGGCTGGCTCTGTCGTTTGCGGTTCGCAAGTTCGAATCATCGGGCTACTTGGGGTTACTTGTGAAATCGAGGGTAGGAGCGGCTGCGGATGGTGTCAAATGCGAGGTGCGCAAAATCGCCGGTAGGGAAACATTTGCGCGCGATAGGTGGAGGAGGGGTCGGGTTCGCCGGAGCGGTTCGCTCCGGCGAATCTTAGCGAAATCTAGCGATCTGCGGGCTTGCCCTGCGGAGTGAGTAGTTCGGCGGAATCTTCTTCGTCGTCGGCGCCGATGCCGAAGAGCGCAGCTTGCTCGGCGGCGTGCTCGCGCATCTGACGCAATTCTTCCGCTTCATCCACCACCACGCCTCCCGGCTTATCTTCTTTGCGCTGGGTCTTGCGTTCGTTCTTGTCCCGCTGTTTCTGTTGGCGCGCTTGCTCTTTTTGGCGTTTGGAAAAAGTCGATCGGCCTCGTGGCATGAGAAACCCCCGTATTTATATGTTCATTATTATGGCCGGCTACATGCGGCGCTTGTAGAGTTGGCCCAGCTTCTGTCGCTGGAGCAAACCACTGAATCAAGGCACTGGAATCAACCAGAAGATTGAAGCAATCTCTCGTTTGTTTCGAGTGTTACTTCTAGTATAACCTCGACGGAGCCGTGGTGCATGTGGACTGCGGGCACGGTGTACCGAGGAGCGAAATGGCATTGACGCATGCGGTGCAGAGCCTGGGGGAAGTGGATACACGGTCTCGGAGCGACACGCTAATACTGCTCGGAATTGCCGGGATGATAGCGCTTGTCCATGTGTTGACAAATCAGCGCTATGGTTTTCACCGCGACGAACTTCAGTTCTTGAGCGATGCCAGGCATCTGGACTGGGGATTTGTGGCCTATCCGCCGCTCACGCCGCTTGTGGAACGCATCGGCCTCGGAATCTTTGGAGTCTCGATGGTGGGACTGCGCCTTTTCTCGGTGCTGGCGCAATCGCTGGCCATCGTGGTGACCGGAATGATAGCGCGCGAACTGGGCGGCGGACGGCTGGCCCAGGTGGCGGCAGCCCTGGCGGTCGCGCTTTCGCCGGTGCCGCTTTTCGAGGGCACGGAATTCCAATACACAACCTTCGATTATTTGTGGTGGGTGTTGGCGGCGTATTTCGTGGTTCGCCTGCTGAAGACGGAGAATCCGCGATGGTGGCTGGCGGTCGGCGCGACGGTGGGCATCGGCCTGATGACCAAATACACAATATGTTTTTTTGTGGCGGGATTGCTCTTCGGGTTCTTGTTGACACGCTCTCGGCGCTTCCTGCTGAGTTGGTGGTTGTTGGACGGTGCGGCCATCGCGCTGCTGATTTTCCTTCCTAACTTTATTTGGCAGGCGCGCCACGGATTCATCTCGTACCATTTCCTCCATTCCATTCACATGAGAGACGTGGCACAGGGGCGGGCCAATGGATTTCTGTGGAAACAGTTTTTCGTTTGCACGAACACCTACGCGGTGCCGCTGTGGATCGCCGGGTTGATATGCTTTTTGCGCAGTCCGCGCTACCGTCCGCTGGCGTGGATGTACCTGGTCCCGTTTACGTTTTTTTACTTTGCCAAGGGAATTTTCTACTATCCCGCGGCGGCGTATCCGATGTTGATCGCGATGGGTGCGGTCGCATTTGAGCTCTGGACAGCGCGGTTACGGCGGCCGTGGGGCCGGGTGGTGGAAGCCGCGCTCTTCATCGGGATTGCGGGCGCGGGCGCGTACGGTTGCGCGCTGGTGCTGCCGCTGGCATCGCACGGTCCGCTCAAAGATTGGGCCCTGGAGCACAACGACACTTTGCGCGAGGAGATCGGTTGGAACGAACTGGTGCAGACGGTCGCCGGCATTCGCGATTCGTTGCCCGCGGAGCAAAGGGAGAATGTAGGAGTGTTGACAGGGAACTACGGCGAGCAGGGCGCAATCGAAATTCTGGGCCCAGCCTATCGCTTGCCTCCACCGATCAGCATGACCAACTCGGCGTGGCTGCGCGGGTATCCCGTGCCGCCTCCCTCGACGCTGATCGTTATCGGCTTTTCGCGCCAGGCGGCGGAGAAGGCGTTCTCCTCATGCCGGTTCGCCGGACATAACGGCAATCCGTATGGCATTCGAAACGAGGAGAGCCAGGACCATCCTGACATGTTCGTATGCGGTGGTCCGCGGCTGCCATGGCCAGAGTTTTGGAAGGAGTATCAGGCGTTTGGGTAATAACCGCGGCGGAGCAGAAGCGCACCGATCTTGCTGCGGCATGCAAAAGGGCGGGGACTTGGTGCCATAAGCGTCAACCTAAATAGTTACAAGTTTCCCGGAAGCCCGTTTATGGCTAGCTTCCCTGTGGCGGACCTTGCCTCGGTCGATGAGTGTAATGGCGATATTACGTCAACTATGATCCCCTTGCCGCCCGCTGCCCGGTAACGTCCTTACGGTTGCGATGATAGCAGCGGCGATGAGCAGCAGGAGACCAAGCAGCGTCAGCGGGACGCCAGCCATTGCCGGAAGACCTGTCGTGTTGAGGGAAACTTGCAGCGAGGCACCCGAAACGGGGTACGCTGCGCTGAAACCAACAGTGCCGTGGGTATAGCCGAAAATCAACCCCAAGCCAATCGCGAGCAATAAAACCGAGCCAATCAGAACGTAGTCAGACTTCATGAGAGCTCCTTCGCCTGAGTCGCTGGCACTGGGAATTGTACTTCCGCTGCGTATGAGGCTTCAATCGCTCAGGATGCTGGGAGCGGGCAAGGCGAGGATTTGAGTGAAATCGCATGGGTCGGACTGAGTTCCGGACCTGAAAACGGATTACGAGCGAGGCTTGGTTGGTAGAGCAAAAACAAAAGCAAAAGCTTCAACGAGAACGGAAGGGCGCGCTCTTCGGGATCCACGGATAGGTACGCCTTACAAGTGCTTGACACCGCCGACATTGTTGGAGGGGCGATTTTACGCCAACGGGGCGACCTCCCGAGCGCACATGGGCGAATACACGAAGTCTCGCACAAACGCTGACCGCTACTACTTCGTCGGCTCGGCAGTGAGAGTGTTGGTGGCCAACGGAATCCCGAGAGTACCCGTGCGAGCGGAACCACGATCGTAGATACCAGTGCGCAGGTAGAAGTCTCCTTGTGGAACGTCGATTTCCTGACGTAGTTGAATTCCCAGTGTTTTCACTTCGTCGTAAACCTTCGGTCCCAGTTTGACATCGAATTTTCCGACGACAACGTTCAAAGGCTTGCCATCGAAATCATATGCGATCAACATGGCTTCGATGCCGCCGCGGCGAATTCCATCGGGCGCCAGGTTGAGCGCGAGATCGCCTGCCGAAACGGCGTACTCCACAAGGTAACGAGTGAAGGGCGCTTTAAGCTCCGGGTTAGCGCCAGCGCGGGGCGCGCCGGGCGCCGGCTGGGGATTCGAGGGCTGCACATGCGCTTTGTAAACAATTTGCGTAGAGTCAGGCAGTCCGAAAGCCATGAGCCGAAGGAGAGGGTCGGCAAGCGTACTGTGATCGGCGTCCGGCTGGCTGGCGGTTTCTTCGGCGTAATATCCGCGACGGTAAGCCAGTTTGTACTTACCGCGCAGAAGCTTCACCCGGATCGCCCGGTACTTCCCATCCATGTTTTGATCGCTCGGTGAATAAGCCAGGACGTAGAAGTGGGAACCGCTGTTGATGGCGTGCGCCATGGCATCGCTGAGACTGTTGGTGTTGTAGAGCGCCTGGCCACCGGTATCCCTAGCGAGTTCCTCCATGGCAAGCTGCTTGTCAGCGTGTGTCACGCTCTCGTCTCTGAGATTCGCCGCGTGCTCCCGGCGTCTAGGTTCGTTTTCGGCTTCGTAGGTGGATTTTCCGGTGAGACCTTCCGCCGAAACAGGGTAGATGGCGACCCTTCCTGGCGTAAGCAAGTCGGCGGTTTGCCGAAGATCCCCGGCGTACTGGCGTGGCACGCCCGCGCCGGGGAAGATGGCGATCGGGAAAGAACCCGAGAACCAGATCACATTCTTGCGGCCTGGAATGCCGGAAAGAAAGCGAGCCAGCAGTTGCAGCGCTTGTAACGTGATTTTAACGCGCTCGTCGGCCTGCAAAGCGCTGGTGCGAGCCATCTCCTGCCGGACAGCGTCAATCGCCGCGGGCGCAGCCATATTCATCCGCATCAGGTTGATCAGATCCCGCTCCGCGGCGTCTTGCACGGTAGTGGGAAGCAGCCGCGCGGACTCCGTGCCCGGCTTCGCTTTCTTGCTATCGAGGGCAGCCAACAAAACCGCGGGATCGGTGGTAAATCCTTGAACCATGTGAAGGCGCGAGCCCAGAGTAAAGACGGCCAAAGACGTGCCGGAGGGAATGCTCTTTAGGTACTTGATGGTTTGTGCCCGCACAAAAGCCTGGTCCTGGGGCTGGGTATTCAACCAATCCAGCAATAGCACGTTCACCGAGTCCGGTATCCTGGCGAGCGGATAGTTTGTAAACACGTTGGCGGGCATTGGGGGAATGTTGGCCAAGTTGACAGCCTCGCCCTTATGCTCTTCAAACACTGAGACATTTTGCGGTTTACCGTCTTCCGTGACTTGAAAGTCTTCTCGGTGAAGACCGGGAATCGGTTCACCCTTTCCGTTCGTCACCACGACGTCTAGGAGGACCAGACGAGCCTCGGCACGGAACGTAGCGACGCGCGGGTCAGAGGGTACAGTCTGCGAAAAGAGCGACGCGGCGCACAAAGGAAGCAGAGCATAGCACATTAAGCAGGCGGCACGTCGAAACATCGCAGATTGGCTCCAAAGCAAATCTTCTCACAAGAGGGATGCGAGCGTGTATTGAGGAGATTCTGTCCGCACAAAAGTGATGTTCGTCGCCACGCGCAAATCATTCGCAAAGCGGGGGCGGCCCGACGGTGGTAACAGTTGTTAACAGGCATCTCTAACAATGTCGGCGGTGTCAAGCACTTTTAAGGCGCACCGATCCATTACGCTCACATCCCGAGCAGGCTATGGTTAACTAGCCAGAAGCCGGCTTCGAGGGAAGCGCCATGGATCTCCTGCAAGCCGGTGTACGTCCCGTTAGACCGGGTTGTTGATCGTCAGGGCTAGCTCCTTGCTTCGGCCATCGACGGCGTTGCCCTGGCGATTGAGCTGTGGTGTAATTTCCCATCAGCAATACGAACATCCCTTAAAGAAGGTTCGGCCTGTCAACTGGGGACCATCAAGAACGGTCAGTTGCCGCGGTGCTTCAGGAATCCGTTTTCTAGGAGGAGCGTAAAATGCCGAACCTCAATTCCATCGACACGCAACTTCTTCAGATCGTGAGTGGCGCGTCCCCGGCGTCGATCGCCGATGTCATTGCGGTGATGCAGCGGATCGATGGGGCATTGCCGAGCAACGACGGCCTCAAATGGTTCAACCGGCTTTATTTGATGGTGACTCAAAAGATCGACGCTGGGCCTCCGGCAAACGGGTGGGAAGATGCCGCCTGGCTGACGCGCCTTGACATAGTTTTTGCCGGGTTCTACTTTGCGGCGATTGCCGGTGCACTGCAGCAGATTGCGGACACCGCGAGCGCATGGGACGTTTTGTTTGAGGCGCGAAACAGGGCCGGTGTCGATCGCATACAGTTTGCCTTGGCGGGAATGAATGCCCATATCAATCATGATCTGGCGATGGCCTTGCTCCAGACCGATGATGAACTGCATCTGACGCCAGCATTGCAAAGCCCGGAGCACGATGATTATGAGCACGTGAACGGTTTGCTGGGAGAGGTGCTCCCGTCCGCGTTGACCGTTCTGGCCACTGGGATCGTAGGCGAATTGGCCGAAGACACAGGAAAAATTGGGCGCCTGCTGGCGATCTGGAACGTCCGCGCGGCGCGCGATCTGGCATGGGACTTCAGCGATCACCTTCGGGACCTGCGAGGTGGGAGTCGCGACCTGGCCTTGGCAGCTCAAGACAAGCTCACCGGAGTGATCGGGCGCAGCTTGCTGCTTCCTGTTTAGCGGCAATCGCCCGCACGTGTTTGCCACTCGCGACTTCGCCGTGTTACTATCGAAATCGTTACGAAAACGAGAAGAGACAGGAGCGCAACAGGTTAGTGTTAGCCAGAGAGCAAAAGCAGTCCGTCGTTGACACGTATCGCACGCACCCGACCGATACAGGGAGCCCCGAAGTTCAGATCGCGTTGTTAAGCGAACGCATTGGTCAGTTGACGGAACATTTCAAAACGCACCAGAAAGACCACGGCTCTCGCCGCGGACTTCTCATGATGGTGAGCCGGCGTCGTGGTCTGCTCGACTACCTGAAGAAGTACGACTCGGAACGGTACAAGACCGTTATATCCAAGCTCGGCATCCGCAAATAACAGCGCGACCGGCCCCGTGTGGGGCTGGTCCCCAACTCCGAGAGCTTTAGCAATGTGCGTTCCCAACCGCGGCCTGGCATCTGCCTATCCAAGCGGACTCCGTAATCCCGCCCATGCCCTTCTGCCCATATAAAGGATGAACTATGAAGCCTGAAGCCACAAAAGTTTCCGTCGATATCGCAGGCGGAAAGCAAATCTCATTCGAAACCGGAAAACTTGCCAAGCAGGCCCACGGCGCGGTCGTGGTGCGCTTCGGCGAAAATGTCGTTCTGGCCACCGCTACCGCCAATCCCGAGCCCCGCGAGGGCATCGACTTTTTTCCACTCACCGTGGACTACCGCGAATACACTTACGCCGGCGGCCGCATCCCCGGCGGATTCATCAAGCGCGAAGGGCGCATGAGCGAGCGCGAAACCCTGACCTGCCGCCAGATTGACCGGCCGGTTCGTCCCATGTTCGCCGAAGGATTCAAGTGTGAGACGCAGATCATTGCCTTCGTGCTGTCGGCCGACACGGAAAACGATCCCGATGTTTGCGGCATCAACGCCGCTTCCGCCGCTCTGACCATCTCCGATATACCGTTTCTCGGCCCTCTCGGCGCGGTGCGCGTCGGTATGATCGACGGAAAATTCATCGCCAATCCCACCTACTCCGAAATGCGCGACGGCATGCTCAACATTATGGTGGTCGGCACTGCCGATGCCATTTGCATGATCGAGTCGGGCGCGAAGGAAGTGAAAGAAGAGACGGTGGTGGATGCGATTGAATTCGCCCACACCGAAATCAAAAAGATCTGCGCCGCCATCGAGGATCTGCGCGCCAAGGTCGGAAAGCCGAAGCGCCAGGTGACGCCTCCGGAATTCGACGAGACTTATTTCAAAGGACTGGAATCGCAGATTGGACTGCGGCTGGCGGACGCCCTTGACACCGCGAAGCACCCCAAGGCCGAGAGCTACGAACTGGTGCGCGTGCTGGAGAAGGAACTGCTGGCCGCCCTGCCGGAGGACGACGAAGTCGCCAAGGCGAAGCTCAAGAAGTATTATGAGATCCTGCGCGAGCGCATTTTCCGCGACCAGGTGATTGATCACAAGCGCCGTCCCGATGGACGCGCCTTCGACCAGATCCGCGAGATTTGGATCGAAGCCGGGGTCCTGCCCCGCGCCCACGGCAGCGCAATTTTCACTCGTGGTGAGACCCAGGCGCTGGTCACCACCACGCTCGGCACCAGCGACGACATGCAGAGGCTGGAGGGCTTCGAAGGCGAAGGCAAGAAGCGCTTCATGTTGCACTATAACTTTCCACCGTTTTCGGTTGGAGAAGTTGGGTTTATGCGTGGAGCTGGACGCCGGGAAATCGGCCACGGAGCGCTCGCCGAGCGCGCCGTTTCGTCCGTGCTTCCGACCGAGGACAATTGGCCTTACGCCATGCGTGTCGTCTCCGACATTCTGGAGTCGAACGGCTCGTCGTCCATGGCCACCATCTGCGGCGCCTCGCTCTCGCTCATGGATGCAGGCGTTCCCTTGAAGGCTCCGGTTGCCGGCGTTGCCATGGGACTGGTGAAGGAAGGCGATAAGTACGCCATCCTCACCGACATTGCCGGCGCCGAAGATCATTACGGCGACATGGATTTCAAAGTTGCCGGGACCAAGGACGGCATCACCGCGCTGCAAATGGATATCAAAGTTGCCGGCATCACTTCGCAGATCATGCGCGAAGCGCTGGCGCAGGCGCAGCGTGGGCGGCTGTTCATTCTCGGCAAGATGGACGAGATTATCACCGAAGGCCGCGGGAAGGTTTCGGCGTACGCGCCTCGTATCTACACCCTGCAGATTCCGGTCGATAAGATTCGCGACGTGATTGGGCCCGGCGGCAAGATGATTCGCAGCATCATCGAGCAGACGGGCGTCAAGATCGACGTGGAAGATTCCGGCAAGGTCAACGTGGCTTCGAACGATGAAGTCGCGGCCAACAAGGCCCTGCAGATTATTCGCGATCTGACCGCTTCAGCCGAGGTAGGGAAGACTTATCTCGGCAAGGTCAGCCGCCTGGCCGATTTCGGCGCGTTCGTCGAGATTCTGCCGGGTCTGGACGGCCTGCTGCACATCAGCGAAGTCGCCGAACACCGCATCAAAGATGTTCGCGATGAACTGAAAGAAGGCGACCAGGTGCTGGTGAAAGTTCTGGCCGTCGAAGGCAACCGCATCAAGCTGTCGCGCAAGGCCATTCTGAAAGAGCAGCGCGCCAAAATGGGCGGAGCGGCTCCGCCTCTTCCGCCAACGGACGACACAGGGGATTTTTCGCAGCCAGGTTCGGCGCCGGCAATGACAACGCCAGTGCCGCAGGGCACGCCCACGGCGGTGATCGAAGGCGGCGCGGAGTTCGATGCGGATGATGAGCCGAACTTCAACCGCGTGGATGGAGTGGTTGCGTCGGTCGAGGCGGGCGTAGCGCGTCCGGAAGGCGGGCGCGAAGGACGTCCCAGCGGCAGGCGATCGCGATCGCAATCGTCGGCGCCGTGGACGCGGTCCAGGAGGCCACGGCCCAGGCGGTCACGGTGGTGGCCACGGCGGCGGCGGTGGACGCGGGAGAAGGTAGGGTCAGCAGCCAGAACTCAGTTGTCCGTAACACGAAGGGCCGCAACGATCAACGCTGCGGCCCTTTCCATTCGCGTCTTTACCCCAACTTCTCAAAGAACAAGCAGATCGTTTCAATGCCGCGATGGAAGTTCGGAATGTGAAACTTCTCGTTCGGGGCGTGCAGGTTGTCGTCGGGAAGGCCGAAGCCCATCATCACCGAAGGGATCTTCAGCACGTCCTGAAAATCGGTCACGATTGGGATCGAGCCGCCGGAGCGGATGAACACGGTCTCTTTCTTGAACGTGTCGTGCAGCGCCTCGGTGGCCGCTTTGATGAAGCGGTTGTCGGTGCCCACCACGCCCGCCGGGCCTTTGCTCCAGACCTTGATCTTGGTCTCGATGCCTTTGGGCGTGTGCTTCTTGACGAACGCCGTGTAGCGTTTCAGGATGTCGTCCGGATCCTGGTTGGGCACCATGCGCATGGAAACTTTTGCCGACGCCTTCGCCGGGATCACCGTCTTCGCTCCCGGAGCGACAAATCCTCCGGGCATGCCGTGCACTTCGAGCGTGGGACGAGCCCAAGTTCGGTAGAGCACCGAAAATCCCGGCTCGCCGGTCAGCGCCTTGGAGCCGACTTCGGTTTTGCGATAATGCTCTTCGTTGAACGGCAGGCGCTTCCACGCCTTCAACTCGTCTTTGCTGGGCGCTTTGACATTTTTGTAAAAGCCCGGGATCAGCACCTTGCCCTTCGCGTCTTTCATCTTGCTGATGATCTCAATCAGCGCGAAGAACGGATTCGGCGCCGCGCCGCCATAGACGCCGGAGTGCAAGTCGGTCTTGGCTCCGAAGGCTTCGATCTCGGTATAGACCAAGCCACGTAGGCCGACGCAAAGTGTGGGAAGTTCCGGCGCGAACAGTTCCGTATCGCAGACCAGGGCGAAATCCGCCTTCAACTTCGTTTTCTGTTTGCGGACATACTCGGCAATCGATTCTCCGCCCACTTCTTCTTCGCCTTCAAAAAGGATCTTGACGTTGATCGGCAGCTTGCCCCCGTTGGCCTGCATCAGCGACTCCAGCGCCTTGACTTCCATCCAGAGCTGGCCTTTGTCGTCAACCGCGCCGCGCGCGTATATGTTGTTGTTGCGCTCGGTCGGTTCAAAGGGCGGAGTATGCCATTCGTCCACCGGATCGGCTGGCTGAACGTCATAATGCGCGTACATCAAAACCGTCGGTTTGCCGGGCGCATGCAGCCAGTCGGCATAAAGCAGGGGATGTCCTTGGGTGGGGATGATTTCGACATTGTCCATCCCAATGCGGCGCAAATCGGCAGCCACGAATTCGACGGCCTTCAGCATGTCGCCTTTATGTTCATCGAGCGTGCTGACGCTGGGAATGCGGAGCAGGGTCTTCAGTTCGTCAAGAAAACGCGGCTGGTTCTTGCGGGCAAAATCGACTGCGGGAGAAGCCATGGTCTTAAGCCTTTCTGGCGCGCCGGGCGCGCGCAGTGAAATGATCGCCGAAAACGTCTCAGTATATACCCGGCAGGCCGAGGCGTCTCCCTGCCGCCAGCAGGCGGCGAGAGGTTAGCGCCGCAACCTGTGTCCGGTCCCGAACCTGAATGGCAATTGACAGCAGCCCACATCTCGCAAACAATAGGTTGGTCAGTCCACTTCAACCGGAGACCTACACATATGTCTGAAGGCGAGCAACCGGAAGTTTACCAACCTGAGCCGCAAAGCAACGTCGGCAAATGGATTCTTATTATCGTGGCCGTTGCCTATGTTTGCGCATCGGCGTTTTTCATCTACAGTCAACACGGCAAGCTGCAAAAAGTCACGCAAGATCAAGCCGCCAGTCAAAAGCAAATTGACGACTTGTCGAAACGCATGGACTCCTCGGAATCGGATTCCGAGGCCCTAGCCCAGCAGTTGGGCATGACCAAGAAAGAATTGGCGACGCGCTCCGCCGAGTTGCAGCGTGAGCAGCAAGTAGCAGCGGCGCGCCTCACGGCCGAGGCGGCGGAAGAGAAGAAAGATGTGAACGCCGTTGAGGGAGAAGTCGGCGGCGTGAAGACCGACGTTGGCGGGGTGAAAACCGATGTGGCCGCGACCAAGGCGTCGCTCGAGGCGACCATCGCGAAGTTGCAGAGCACGGTCGGCGACCTCAACGTCCAGAGCGGACTCATCGCCAATACGCGCAGCGATCTCGAAGCGCTCAAGCACAAGGGCGACCGCCAGTACTATGAGTTCACCCTGGTGAAAGGCGCCAATTCCCAGGCCTACTCGACGGTGGGCTTGTCGCTGAAGAAGACCGACCCCAAGAAGGGCAAATACACGCTGAACGTGACCGCCGACGACAAGACCATCGAGAAGAAAGACAAAAACCAGGGCGAGCCGGTGCAGTTCTACACCGGACGCGATCACATGCTCTATGAGCTGGTGGTCTGGACGGTGGACAAGAACAAGGTCACTGGCTATTTGAGCACGCCGAAGAACGCTCCGATACCGATCACCGCGACACCGCAGTAGTGGCAACTGTCGTAATGAGGTCAGAGGGTAGAGGTCAGATTGCAGAGGTTAAGACCCGTCGCACAGACGATGGTCGGCGATCCCGTGATTTCACTTCTGCGATCTGACCTCGAACCTCTCACCTTCCTATGCTACCCGCGAACGCGCACACGCTGGTTGAAATCGCGCTCCGCACCGGAGTCATCTACTGCCTCGTGCTGATCGGAATTCGCATCAGCGGCAAGAGGGAAGTCGGCCAGATGACTCCGTTCGATCTTGTGCTTCTCTTGCTGCTTTCAAATTCCGTGCAAAATGCCATGACCGGCCCCGACACCTCGCTCGCCGGAGGCGCCATCGCCGCCACGACGCTGCTAGTCCTGAACTATCTGGTGGCCGAGGTTTCCGGCGGGAACCGCCGCTTCCGAAAATATATTCAGGGACAACCCAGCCTGCTGGTGCACGACGGCGAGCTCATCCAAGCGCATATGTCCAAAGAGCACGTCAGCATGGATGAACTGGAACGCGCGCTGCGTGAGCATGGCGTCGGCAGTTACAAACAAGCAGCGCTGGCGGTGCTGGAAGTGGATGGATCGATCAGCGTGCTGAAGTACGACGACATCCAGCCGACGGCCACGACACATCTTAATCGGCGGCGATTTTTGAAGAAGCACTGAAGCGGTTTCGCCGTGCTCTCAGCATGACAACGATGCATGGGTTTGGACTGGCTGCCTGGTACCCCCCCACCAATATTTCTCTAAAGTATTCATTACAAACGATATAAAGTCAAAGTCTTCAAAATAAAGGAGTTGTCTGTCGAACGTCTAAACCTTGATATTTAGAATCAAAGAGTTACGCTACGCTGAGTAATCTGCTCTCCCCCATAGTTCTCTAAAGTCTTCAATCCAAATGAGATAAATCTAAAGTATTCAAAATAAAGGAGTTATATTGCGACCCTGGAAACTGTTTCTTTAGAATCAAGCGTTTGCCTTGCTCTGGTCGCTCAAAGTATAGATTTCAAAGAACTTATTGTAATTGATGGGCGGCGGCGCTGGGCTGCGACCTATATTTTTATGTTCATAAATCACAACTCTTATGTCAAGGATTTCTTAGTTTTTCACCGTGGTGTCACCTAGCCGCGGGAAGTCCCTGGCCATCTCCAAGGACAGGCTTTGACGCAGACCGGAACATGGCCTCGGCTCTTACAGAAAGGCGGCGCTGGCGGTGCTGGAAGTGGATGGATCGATCAGCGTGCTGAAGTACGACGACATCCAGCCGAGCGTAACGACCCACCTCAATCGGCGCCGGTTTTTGAAGAAGAACTAGGGTTGAGTATCATGCCCACGCTGTTACCGACGAATTAGCAGCGTCATCACAATCGCACCGATAAGGGGGTATGCTGTCAACACTTGTGGCCAGAGAGATACGAGCCCTGTTGTCCCCGCCATGATGCTCCACCGCCGCCAGGCCTGCGGTAACAGCGCCTCCGCCACCGGCACGACGCACAGGGAAACGAAAATATAGAGCAGCTCGCAAATGTACACAAACCTCGCTGGTCGCGATGTCAAGGCGCTCTGACGCAACAATCGCACAGCTGAATAGACAAGGCCAGAAAAGATGGCAGCGATAAGGATCGCGTCGGCAATATAAAAATAGAGCGCAAACGGTGCATAGCTGACTGGAGGCAGGAATCCACGCCGCCACCACCCCGACATACCGGCAAATATCCACACTCCCAATGACACGAAGGCCAGATTCGCCAGCGCGAAGGCTTTTGTAATGTAAATGCTCTTCATGTAAAGAATCCTTTGTCATCCTAGGGCTCAAACGCCCAGCGCCTGAAGGCGCATTCATAGTGCAGTATCTACGGCATCGCTAAAGCGATGCCCTGATACGAACCTCAATAACACGATATCTGCTACGGCCGTGTCATCTTCTCCGGCTTCACCAGCGAATCGAATTCCTCACCCGTCAGATGTTTCAGCTTCAACGCGGCCTCGCGCAGACTGCTGTGCTCGACGTGGGCGGTGTGGGCGATTTGAGCGGCTTTGTCGTATCCCACTTTCGGAGCGAGCGCGGTGACGAGCATCAGCGAATTCTTCACGTACCAGTCCACTTTGGCGCGATCGACTTCAATGCCCTTGATCATGTACTCGACGTAGCCGTGGCAGGCGTCTGCGATCAGCGTGACTGAGTGCAGGAAGTTGTAGATGATCACCGGCTTGAACACGTTGAGCTCGAAGTTGCCCTGCGATCCGGCGAAGCCCACGGCGGCGGTCGCTCCGTGGACCTGGGCGCAGACCATCGTCATGGCTTCGCATTGCGTGGGATTGACCTTGCCCGGCATGATGGACGATCCCGGCTCATTCTCTGGAATCGCGAGCTCGCCGAGACCGCAGCGCGGGCCGGATGCTAGCCAGCGGATGTCGTTCGAGATCTTCATCAGCGACGCGGCCAAAGTTTCCATAGCGCCCTGGGCAAACACGATTTCATCGTGGGCCGAAAGCGCGGCGAATTTGTTGGGATGGGAGCGGAAGGGAAGTCCAGTCAGTTCGGCGATCTTCCGGGCGGCACGCTCGGCAAATTCCGGATGCGTGTTCAACCCCGTGCCCACCGCGGTCCCGCCAATGGCCAAGTCGTACAGGCCGTCCAGGGCTTGCTCGAGGCGCTTAATGTCGCGATCGAGAAGACTGGCCCAGCCGCCAAATTCCTGCCCGAAGGTAAGGGGCACGGCATCCTGCAAATGGGTGCGACCAATCTTCACCACGTTTTCAAATTCCTTCGCCTTGGCCGCGATGGCATCGCGCACGGTCTTGATCGCCGGAATCAGCGCGTTCTTCACCCGCTCCGCCGCCGCGATGTGCATCGCCGTGGGAAACGTGTCGTTTGACGACTGCGACATGTTGACGTGATCGTTCGGATGGACGGGCTTCTTCGAACCCAACATTTCTCGTCCAAGCGGGCCACCGGCAATTTCGATGGCGCGATTCGAGATGACCTCGTTCACGTTCATGTTGGTCTGAGTGCCGCTGCCGGTCTGCCAGATGCGTAGGGGAAACTGGTCGTTCAGTTTGCCGGAGATGACTTCGTCGGCGGCTTGCGTTATCAGGTTCGCGATGGCGGGCGGAAGCTTGGCCAGGTCCTGATTGACCAGCGCACAGGCTTTCTTGAGGGTGCCGAAGGCGCGAATCAGCTCCGGAGGCATGGTGTCGCGTCCAATCGCAAAATGCAGCAGCGAGCGCTCGGTTTGCGCTCCCCAATAAACATTCGCGGGGACTTCGATCTTCCCCATGCTGTCGGATTCGGTGCGGGTCTTCACTCGGGTCGGGGTAGCGGGCGAGGTATCAGTAGACATCATGATCTCCCAGGGCGCAGCGGAAACGATAAAAATCGAGAACTGTCTATTATACGGTTTCGATTCGCCATCGAAGAAAAGCCAGCAGATCCAGCCTCGGGTCACCGGCCTGTGGGGCCGCGCGTATTGCCGGCTATCGTTAGAGAAAGTAGAGTGCGTGTTGATTATGCGTAGCTGCGCAGGATACGACGCCCACTCTGCGGCCTACCATCGGAAGGCCGTGGTTCTCGCCTAACCTGCATTCCAGGCGCGAGGTTGCTCAATGAACAGGGTTGGAGTTTTCTAAACTGACGATGCAGGATCGAGTCCAGCCGGGGCTGCCAATCCCACAGACATCAAAGATTTTTCTTGACATTTAACCGAAGCGGGACATAATGGCGTCACTTTCTCGCGTGATCTTTCTGTTCTTCGGCGATCAGGCCCGGAGACAGGCTACGAATCAACGCGAGCCGTGCGCGGGTCATTTCAATAACTTCAACTTCATAATAGAACTGGATTTAGACATTAAGGGGCCCCTAGGTTTCTTACTAACTATTTTGAGTCAACCGAAGGGAGAATTCCATGAAGAACCGAAACCGCGTAGTGGTGAGTGTCGCCACTCTCTGCCTGGCCTGCTTGCTCTGCTCACAGGCAATGGGGCAAAACACTGCTGCTGCAACCCAGCTCTCGCCGGATGTGTCGGCTGCCAAGAACTCGCCCACGCTCCTGGCGCAGGCTCCCAAGCAGCCGGGGGAGCGGGATCAGGCTAAGCCGGCGGTGAATCGAGCGCCGACCATGGTAGAGCAGGAAAGCTGGCGCAAGACGATTCTCAAGGCACAACGGCCCAAGAGGGGGTGTTTTACGGCCGCCTTTCCGGAAACAGAGTGGCGAGAAGTGGCATGCAAAACGGCGCCGCGCCGCCCATATCCGCCGAAGCATGGGATACGGCCGGTAACCGTAGGGAATGGCGTGGATTTTTCCGCCGACGTAACAGGCCACATATCGGAAGCGGAGGGATCGTTCGACAGTGTGGTCGGGGTAACCAGCGAGAGCTCGGCGGACGGTCCGAACTCCTATTCTCTGCAGCTCAATACTGAGCCCATCACGACGACGACGTGCAGCGGATCACCGGATCCAGGGTCATGCCAGGGGTGGGAGCAGTTCGTCTACTCCTCTGGGGGAAGTGGGTTCATCCAGTACTGGCTGTTAAATTACGGTCCGTCGGGTACAGAGTGCCCGAAACCGAGAGGCGCAAGCTGCGTGCAGGGTGAGGTGTTCACCGACGGATGGTGTCCATTTTCGTTCTCGAGCGGAGGCGCGGTTTATTGCGTGGTCAACGGGGCGAATAGCGCGCCGGCGCCATCGGAGCCGATTACCGCGCTGGGCTCGCTAAAACTCACCGGCGACGCGGCCGGCGTGACCGGCCCGGATGATGCGATTTCCGTGACCGTGGGTAGCACAGTCTATTCCGCGTCGGGCGGCAACTATTTCCCCGATCTGGGCAGCCATTGGCAGGTCGCCGAGTTCAATGTGTTTGGCGATGGAGGGGGAGACCAGGCCAACTTCAACAGCGGGTCGACAATTCATGTGCGCACGGCGGTGGACAGCGGAACTTCGCTCGGGCCCGCGTGTGACGAGGAAGGCTTCACTGGCGAGACGAACAACTTGACGTTGGGCAACACCGCTCCTGTCGCAGTGCTGGGGACGGCGCCGGCGCTTTTATTTTGGGAAAGCTTTCCCGCCCCTTCCGGCGGTGCGGCAACGTGCGCGGACGCGACCAGCGTCGGCGATACTCATCTGACGACGTTTGACGGATTACATTACGACTTCCAGGCGTCTGGAGACTTCGTGCTGGCGCACAACGGGTCGGACTTCGTGGTGCAAACGCGGCAAGCGTCGGGTGCGCCGACATGGCCGAACGCGGCAGTCAACAAGGCGGTTGCCACGCAAATGGGCAAGTCTCGCGTTGCCCTCTACATCGAGCCGACAAAACTTGTCATCGACGGCGCAGCCAACGATCTGGCCGACGGCAAGACGATCCTGCTTTCCACTGGCGTGCAGGTCGCAAGAAATGGCAACGCGTATGTCATAACCAGCGACAGCGGCGACAGGGTGAGTGCCACGCTCAACAGCACGTGGATCGATGTATCGGTGGGCTTGGGTCATTCGCCAGTGACCGAGGCGCTCGGCTTGCTGGGCAACCCCAAAGGAAACGCCCAGGAGCTTGCGACGCGTAACGGGGTCGTGCTGAAGGAGCCGGTGTCCTTCACCGATCTCTACAATACCTACGCCAATAGCTGGCAGGTGCAACCGAACGAGTCGTTGTTTACTGAGGCGACGGCGATCAAGTTCGGCGTTCCCAACAAGTCGTTCTTTGCCAGCGATCTCGATCCGAAGGCATCCGCAGCCGCACTTGCGGCTTGCAAGGCGGCCCACATCACAGTGCAAGCTCTGCTCGACGATTGCACGCTCGACACCACCGTGTTGAACGATAAGACGGCCGTGAAGGTCTTTGTCCATGCCCGTCCGCCTGTTCACGTCGTCAAGCCGGTTTTGCAGCTCAATCTCGTTCATTGAGCCGGCGAATTCCGCCCGCCAGCACTTCATGTCCCGCAGTGCTGGCGGGTGGGACACTTGAACGGGGAAGTAAGACGCCGGTTTGACTGGGAACATTGACCAAAGAAAATTGACCGAAGAAGATTGACCGCAAGGACCGAAGTGCGCCACTGCTCGCGCCGATCGAGAAAGGGCGCGCCGAATCCTCGGCGATTCGCCTCAGATCGACTTCACCGGAATCGCCATCACGTCATCGACCAGCCCAACTTCCTTCTGCACGAACGGCTCGGCGTAGGTGACGCCGCCGAGCATGCCGTAGAAGCGGGCCATGGATTCGACGCGCGCGCGAATCTCTGCCTGCGCGGGAAAGATTCCGCTGCCGGCCTCCTGGTCGGTGAACTGCGACTTGTAGGCCATCAGCGATGCGAAGCGCGTCTCGAACTGGTCGGTGATGTCGACGACAAAGGTCGGGCGCACGTCGCGGTACAGGCTGGCGTAAATGATCTTGAATGGACGATGAGGCGCGGCAGAGGTATCGTCTGATCGCTGCTACGGTCTGATTCGCTGAGCGTCGGACGGCTGAAGATCGGCGGCTGAGATCCAGCTTCGCCAGGCCAGCCAAGAATGCCGCCTCGTATCCCGAGCACGCGAAGCGGTGTAGTGGTCGGGATGGCGGCCCTCCCAGTAGGGAAGAATCAGCACCCGCGGCCGCAGCTCGCGAAGGACGCGGGCGACTTTCAGGCGGTTCTCCCAGGTATTTTCGACGCGGCCGTCGGGGATATCGAGCGCGTGGCGCCAGGAAACTTTCAGGATGCGCGCCGCGTCGTCGGCTTCGCGGGCGCGGTCTTCGGCGGTGCCGCGCGTCCCCATCTCGCCTTGCGTGAGGTCGAGGATGCCGGTGCGGTATCCTCGCTCGGCCATTTTGAGGAGAGTTCCGCCGCAGGTTTGCTCCACGTCGTCGCGATGCGCGGCGAGGGCGAGAATGTCGAGGGCAGTTTCGTGGTCGTTGGTCTGGGGCGTTGGGCATGATTTTTGTAATTCTGAGATAATCCGCCAACTGTCCGCAACTCTTAACCATTGACCACGATTACCAGATTACACAACCACTGTTCTTACGCCGCCGGCTTGGTCGTCCGCCGATTTGCCAGCACGAAGGCAAGTCCGAACATGAAAAGCGCGAACAGCACCAACGTCAAAATGGAAGCGGTCAGCGAAAATTCAAATGAGAACGAACTGGGCGCTTCGGGATACATCAACGTGCGCAGTGCCTCGACGCCGTAAGTCAGAGGATTGGCATACATGAGCCAGCGAATCCACCCCGAAGCCTTGGAAAGAGGGAAGAGCGCTCCCGAAAGCAGCCACAGCGGAATCAGAAATAAATTGATGATGGCGTGAAAGGCCTGCGTGGAATCCATGGGCCAGGCGATGGCGAAGCCGAGCGCGGTCAGGGCGAACGCAACCAGAAAAATGGTCAGCGCGATCAAGGCGAACGAGGCGAGCGTCAAGTGCACGCCGACGAGCGGCGAGAAGACAAGAAAAATCATTCCCTGGATGGCGGCGAGGGTGGTGCCGCCCAGAACTTTTCCGAGAACGATGGCCGCGCGAGGAACCGGCGCCACCAGCACCGACAGCAGAAAGCCTTCGTTGCGGTCTTCGATCACCGACATCATGGTGAAAATCGCGGTGAAGAGGATGATCATCACGAGCGTGCCGGGATAGAAATAATCCAGATAGTGCTGCTGGCCGGCGCCTTGTCCGGAGCGAAATGAGGTTCCAAAGCCGGAGCCGAGGACGACCCAGAACAAGAGCGGAGAAAGAATGACGCCCACCACGCGCGCGCGCTGGCGATAGAAGCGCACGACTTCACGCCACCAGAGCGTGAAGGCGGGCAGCAGAATTCCCGCGGATGCAGGAGCGGTTGCGGGGAGGGTGGCGGCTTGAGTCGCCATTAGTTTTAGTTTAGCAGCCTTGCGCTGTGTACCTTAAGAGCGTTTCTTCTTGGCTTTCTTCTTGCCACTTATTGGTGCTTCGGCGTCTTCACTCCAGAAGCGGTGGCCGGTGCGATGGATGAAAACGTCTTCGAGTGTGGGCTTGCTCACGCTTAGCGACTGAATTTCTCCGGGGAAGGCTTCGACTACGTCGGGGACGAAGCGATGTCCGTTTTCAATTTCGATGCGGACGTGGTTGTCCATGACGGTGGCCTCGACTTGAAACTTGGCGCGGATGCGGTCGGCCAAGGATCTGCGAGTCGCGCGCTTCGAGCAGAATTACGTCGCCGCCAATCTCGCGGGTCAGCGCCTCGGGCGTGCCGAGCGCGACGAGATTGCCTTCGTTCAGAATGGCGAGGCGGTCGCAGCGTTCCGCCTCTTCCATAAGGTGGGTGGTGACGATGACGGAGACGCGCTCCTGATCGCGGAGGATTTGGAGATATTGCCAGAGATCGCGCCGGGCGCCGGGATCGAGGCCGGTGGTGGGCTCGTCGAGCAGCAGCACTTCGGGATGATGGAGCAGGCCCTTGGCGAGTTCGATGCGGCGCTGCATGCCTCCGGAAAAAGTTTCGACGCGATCGGCGCGGCGGTCGAGCAAGCCTACGCGAGTGAGGATCTCTGTGATGCGCTTCTTGAGTTCGGAGCCGCGCAGGCCGTAAAGGTGTCCCTGATGCCAGAGGTTTTCATGGGCGGTGAGCTTGAGGTCGACGCTCTGGGCCTGGAAGACGACGCCGATGTGGCGGCGCAGAGCTCCAGGCTGGCGAACGGCGTCGAGGCCGGCGATGGTGGCGCTGCCGGAAGTGGGAACCATGAGCGTGGAGAGAATGCGGAAGAGCGTGGTCTTGCCGCTGCCGTTGGGGCCGAGCAGTCCAAACAGCTCGGCGGGGCGAACGTCGAACGAGACGCCGTTGAGCGCGGTGCGGTCCTGGTAGCGATGGACCAGGTCGCGAACGGAAATGATGGCTGGGCCGGCAGGGTTGGCGGCTGGGCGGCGGAGCGAAGTCGATGGCGGTTGAGTTTGGGGTCACAAGCTCATTCTACGACGGGACGCGGAGATTATCATCGGAGGCGATCGGATCATCGGGCGATCGGGTGATCTGGACATCGAAAGCTACCGATCCTCGTCAGGGTTCAGATGGCCCGATCGTCACCCGATCCAATCGTACGCGGCGACGGGTTCTGACCCTCGCCGGGGACGCGCTCTTCGAACGCCACGGGGACGTGGCGCCAGACTTGGATGGCGAGAACGACCGTGGTCGCCAGCAGCAGCGCTCCCACGGCGACGTGGAGTACGGTAGCGATCACCATGGGCAGTTCGGGCTGTGCGGCGTCTCTTCCCCACATGACGCGGGTGATAAAGGCGAGAAAGCCGAGGCAGAGTTGCGCGACCATCAAGCCAGAGCATGGCGATGGCCGGGCGGCGCACGGCGTCCACTTGCGAGTAGACGGAGATGGCGCGAACGGCCGTCCAGGAAAGAACGGTGGCCACGAGCCCGCGTTGATGACATGCGGCCACCAACTCAGGCCATGATGGCGAAACATGGCGCCGAGAACCAGTTGCAGATAGAGCACGAAATCGAGAACAGAGTCAGGGTGAAAAGAGCAGGGTGGCGCCGGTCGAATTCGGTGCGCGGTTGTTCCGTGACCCAGCGGCGGCCAGTGAAGACGGCAATTGCAACGGCGATGCAAAAGAAAGTCTGGGCCACGGCTGCGTGCGCGGTCGCGATGGGTGCGGGCAGCAAGAACAAGACGGTCAGTCCGCCGAGGATGCCTTGCATAATCACGGTCGTGAGCGCCGCGAGCCCCAGAAGGCGCAGCCAGAGACGCTTTTCGACGATCCACGTCCAGCCGGCCAGGATGATGGTCAGCAGTCCTATGAATTCCGCCAACATGCGATGTCCATGTTCGTATTGCACGCCGCCCACCATGCGCGGGATTTTGTAGAACGAGCCGAAGCTGGTCGGCCAGTCGGGGACGGACAAGCCGGCGTCATTGCTGGTGACGAGCGCTCCGGCGACGATGAGCAGGAGGGTGGCGCAGGCGGTGAAGACGGCGAAGCGGTGCAGTCCGCGATGATACGGAATTTCTATGCTCTTCACCATAACGATGGCCCCCTGAAAACCGGCGATGCCGTGGCCGGTGCGTTTCTCTGAACGCGATAGTTTAGCAGACACCTAGCGGAAAGGGTTCACGATCTGGATGCCATCGATTTCGCGGCCTGCTTGAAAGTCTTCTGAGAAAAGAACGCGACAGCCGGCTTGTTGGGCCGCTCGAAGAATCAGAGCATCCCAGAACGAAAACCCGTGCAGCCGGTGGTAATCGATGGCAGCGAGAATGTCGGTGATGTCAGGAGCGGCGACATCGAACTCGGCGAGCAGTTCGACCTTCCGGCGCGCGATCCGGGGATCTACATGCAGCTTCCGCGTGACGTTCACGAAATACTCCTGAAGCACTTGCAGAGAAACCACACCAGTCCCAGTTCGCCTGTGTTCGGCCACGAGATCGCGCGAGCGTCGCTGCTTCGCAGGTGCGGATTTGTCGTCGGCGTAAAGGAGGACGTTGGTGTCGAAGAAACTACGAGCGTTCATGAGCCTCGTCGCGATTGAAGCGCTGGCCGTGAGAGTTGCCAGTGCCCGACAGCCGCTCGAATTCCTCGATGCTTCGCTCGGGATCGTCGCCGCCAGCCAGCTTCTGCAAATAGTCTCGGACCAGTTGATTGAGACTCTTGCCGAGAGCGTCGGCCTTCTTGCGGGCACGCACGACAATCTGCTCGTCGATGGACAAGGTGACGTTCATGAACACAGTATATGTGCGCATGTATCCTGTGTCAACGCAGCGTTTGCCCGCCAAAGCGCTGTCCGCAGCCATCGCCTCGATACCCGCTCGGCTTGGACGGGCGAGCTTGCTAGCGCGGCCGTCGCCACGCAGATCACATCTTCAAGGTCTTACTTTTTACTTCGGGCGCGTCTTTGTCTTTCTCTTTGTCCTTGGCCTTGAGCAGGTCTTTCAGCTCGGTCATGAATTCCTGCACGTCTTTGAAGTCGAGATAGACGGAGGCGAACCTCACATAGGCGACTTTATCGTAGCGGCGCAGGCGGTTCATGATGAGCTCGCCGATTTCGCTGGTCTTGCGCTCGCGCTCGGCGGACTCGATGACGAACGACTCGGCTTCATTGACGATCTGCTCGAGCTTGCTGATGGGCACGGGGCGCTTCTCGCAGGCACGCATGAGTCCGTTGAGCACTTTCTGGCGGTCAAAACGCTCGCGGCGTCCATCTTTCTTGACGACCATGTAGGGGATTTCGTCGATGCGCTCGTAGGTGGTGAAGCGCTTCTCGCACTTGAGGCATTCGCGGCGGCGGCGGATGGAATCCGCTTCCTTGCTTTCGCGCGAATCCACGACTTTGTCGTTTTCAAATCCGCAAAAGGGGCATTTCATGCGCTTGGGCTACGCTGGGGAGCCAGAACGATTGTAGCAGGAGGCGCAGGAGGGAACGCCTGCCGCTCTCGCACCGCTGCAACTACGGCTTAGCCATCTTCTCGATCTCCGCAGGAGACGCTTGTCGTCCCATGATCTGGCGCACGGCTTCCTCAAGCACTTCGTCCCTTCCGGCGCGGATTCCGGCAATCGTCGGTTTCACCTCGATATTGGGAACGATACCGATGCGTTGGGTCGGCGCTTTTCGGGATAGAAGACGCCGATACCACTGATCATGGTGCGAAAGTCCTCCGGGCAGGGCGAACGGAGATACGTTGCCGTCGGCCCCGGCGGTAGTGCTGCCGACGACAATCGCTCCGCGAGCAGCCCGAAAAGCCATGCTGGTGTACTCGGCTTGGCTCTGGGAAGTTTCATCGACCAGGATTACGACCTTCCCTGAGTAATGGGGCTGTTTGCGGACCAATTGACAAGGGTTGTGTCCAATGGAAGGCACCAGGGTTGGACAAATCGCCCTCGGTAAATCGCACGAATGCGGTTTCGCTGTTCGACCAAAAGCGATCCCAACGCAAATACCATAAATTCAGAAGGGTAATTGCGGATGTCGATGATCAGCCCTTTCGTACCAGCCGCCTGCTCAATGTAGTGGGCTGCGTCCGCGATTTTTACCGAGGAGAGCTTGAGATAGGCAACCTCTTTTGACAGCAGACGGAAAGTAGGCCCCGGCAGATCATGCGCGTTGTGCCGGGACCGGCGTTTACGGGAAGTACTCGTTTGATCTTGAAGCCAAACTCCCGGTCATTACGGCGAACGCGGATACTGGATTCTCCGCAGTCGCCGCGGGTCATTGAGCGTGCGATGTCGCGCAGCCGCGCCGCGTCGTTAGAAGCCGCATAGTACGGAGTCCAGTTCTCCATCAGCTTTTCGACCGGGACGCCATCGAGACCGAGTCACGGCATCGCCGACCTTTACTTCTGGTTCTTCGAGGTTGCTTGGGTTGGCAGCGCTCACTCCGGAGATGACCGGCTGGTTTTCGACGAAGAGAATATCAACGGGAAGCTGGCACTTGCCCTGCGGAGGCCGCACCTGCAGCGAACTCCAAAGATTGGCGTGCCCATCATGGGCCCTGGCGATCAGGGCCATCATTTCCATTTGGTAAGTTTCGGTACTCTTTGCCAAAGCGACTCTCGGTATGAATTCGTTTAGGACACTATTCCAATCCCCTCCAACCAGATCGCGATAGGGAGACCAATATTCGAAGATGTTCCAGAATCGGAAGAGGGCAAGGAGCTGAAACCCGGCGTCGGGAAGCTTGGCGCTTGCATACCCTAACTCATGGTCGAACGAAGGATTGCCAATGTTGGCGACCTTCGATACGTAAAACTGCTTGTCGGGCAGCCGATTGTCGCGGATCGAACGCAGCCTGGCGCTGAGATCGGAGCTGAGCGATGTCTCATTTGCGATCCAGTCCAAGTCGGGGCGGAAATCGAGATCGGCCTCATCCAACTTCGCGCACGGCTTGCATGGCTCGACGGCGCCCAGGTTCTCGATCCAATGGAGTAGGGCCGCGTTTGCTGCCGGTCGATCATGCGCGGCGAGTATCGCTGGCAGGATGCGGAAGAGGTCGTAATCCCAGTGGCGACTGGCCGGAAACGACCTCCGGATGATGGTACTTGAGAAATCCCCAGACCTTGCCCAACATTACGAGATTGTCGATCTGTAGCGGCGTGAGTTCCGTAATAACGATGCCCGAGCCGCCGTCAAACGCATGATCAAGATCGAGAGCTGTCTGGGGACGGTTGACCTTGGGCGCCTGCCAAACTGGCTTGCCGTCCACCAGTAACTGCAAGTCGTCCGCCCACGCCTTTCCGGCACCGGTTAGGAGAGCACCAACAAACAACTGCCTGGCTTCGGGGTGGACGGGCAACGTGATCGAGTATTCTGTCCACTCTGTCGTCCCTTTGAGCTGGCGTTTCTGCATGTTGTCGAAGGCAAGGGAAGGAGTTTCGCCGTCTTCGCGCATCCACAGGCCCGCGAAATCGCTCACACCTTCGGTCCGTAGGAAACCGCGAAACTCGACGGTGGCCCCAGAGAAATCGATTGGGATGGACTTGGTAAGGGCGGAAAAGTTGCCGGCACTGTCGGCGTGGCGCTCGATTCGGGCTGACCAATGGCCGCCGTGCACGACCTTATCGTCAACGAAGATAGTCTCCGGCGGACCTCCGCTCCAGCCTCCGGGCATGGTACCTGTTGGAGGCGCCTCGAAGCTCAGAATTGCAGCGAGTTCAGAGTGGTCGGTTGATGTTACGGGCTTGGCTTCCTGCGCCTGACAAACCAGTGCCAAGCCCGCGCCTATCAAAGCAAGCAGAAACCGCGTCATCGGAACATGATAGCGCGCCTGATGTGATCCTGATTGTTTTCTCGATGCTTCTTTAGCCGCGGCGAGTTCTTTCGCCAGAATGGGCCAATGGGAGGCGAACGTTATCTGTCGTAAGCCGAAAATTCCATCAACTGAGAACTATCGGAATAGCAGCAGCGTTGGTTAGAAATCATCCGATGATCCGATCTCCCGATACCCTCCTCCTTCTGCTAACATTTCTCCTTCATGAAACACATTGGCGAAAACGTGGTGCGGATTGAGGCGGAGGCTTTGCGGGCGCTGGCGGACCGGCTGGCGGGTCCGATGGAAGCGGAATTCAACCGGGCCGTCGATCTGATGTTCGGCTGCCGAGGACGCGTGGTCGTGACGGGGATGGGGAAGAGCGGGCTGATTGCTCGCAAGATCGCGGCCACTCTGAGTTCGACGGGATCGCCCGCGCTTTACCTGCATCCGGTGGAGGCGCTGCATGGCGATCTGGGGATGATCGTGCGCGGCGATCTGGTGTTGGCACTCTCAGCCAGCGGCGAGACGGAAGAGATATTGCAGTTGCTGGCGACGATCAAGCGGCTGCAGGTCCCGCTGATTTGCATGACTTGCGAGGACGTTGCTGAAAACCGAGCGGGCGGGGGCGCCCGCTCCACACAGGTTTCAACACTTGGTGCGGCTGCGGACGTGGCGTTGGACTGCTCGATTTCCCAGGAAGCTTGTGCGCTGGGACTCGCTCCTACAGCTTCCACGACAACCATGCTGGCGCTGGGCGATGCGCTGGCGGTGGCGCTTTCGGAAAGGCGCGGCTTCAAGGAAGAAGATTTCGCCAACCTGCATCCTGGCGGAAAGCTGGGCAAACGGCTGGCTCGGGTCGAAACGTTGATGCACACGGGAGACGCAGTCCCGCGGGTGACGGCCGGGACGAAGATGCCGGATGTGATCTACGAAATGTCGCGCAAGAAGCTGGGCATGACGGCGGTGGTCGAGGGCGATCCTTTGCTCGGCGATCGGTTGCTGGGGGTGATCAGCGACGGCGATTTGCGGCGCTTGCTGGAGCAGCGCGGCAAGGATGCGCTCGATCTCACGGCGGGAGATTGCATGACGCGGGCTCCGAAGACGATTGGAGCGCGGGAGTTTGCCGCAACGGCGCTGGCGCGCATGGAAGAGATGACGATTACTTCGCTGGTTGTTGTGGAGGGTGATCAGAGGTTGTTGGGGATCGTGCACCTGCACGATCTGTGGGGTACGGAAATGGTGTAGCGGCGCCGCTTCAGGCGGGAGGCCGAGCTGCGCTCGGCTGGACCCTTCGCTTCGCTCAGGGCAAGCTCACGAGGGCGCTCGTTCCAACACATGCTTACGCGTAGCGCTCGCGCATGAAATCGGCAATGGCCGAGTAGGCGGAGGACAGCGTCTTTTCGTCGGGGAGGAAAACGATGCGGAAATGCTTCGTTCCCGGGCGCTGGCCGAATCCGGAGCCGTGCACGACCGTGACATACTTCTGGCGAATCAATTCGGTGACGAAGACCTCGTCGCTTTCCGGGATGTCGACGCGCGGATAAGCGTAGAAAGCGCCGCGCGGCGCCACACAACTTAGGCGCGAAGTTTCGGCGCACCACTTGACGGTGAGATCGCGGCGGCTGCGCAGCTTGCGCTTCACCTCGATCAGATGGTCCTGCGGGCCTTCGAGCGCGGACTGGATCGCGTACTGCTCGGGATGGTTGGCGCAGAGGCGCGCTCGCAACAGCTTATTCACGCCTTCGAGATAGGGCTTGAGGACGTCGGCTGGGCCGCTGGCAATGCCCCATCCGATGCGCCATCCGGGAGCAAGATAATTCTTCGATAGTCCGCCGAAGGTAATGACGGGCACATCGGGCGCGACCGACGCCATCGCGACATGCGGGTCGTCGTCCATGATCAGCTTGTCGTAAATCTCGTCGGCAAAGATGACCAAGTTGTGGCGGCGCGCGAGTTCCGCAATCTGCTCGAGCATCTTCCGGGTGCAGACTGCGCCGGTCGGATTATTGGGATTGATCAGCACAATGCCTCGCGTCTGCGGTGTGATCTTCTTCTTGAGGTCGTCGAGATCGGGCTGCCAGCCGTCTTCTTCGTTCAGGTAATAAGTGTTCAGTCCGATTTCGATTTTCGCGAGGACGGCGGAGTAGAGAGGATAATCGGGGCACGGAGTCAGCACGTTGTCGCCGGAATTGAGCAGCGCGGTCAGGCAGATATCGACTGTTTCGCTGACGCCCGAGGTTACGAAGACATCTTGAATGTTGACAATGCCCTTGCCGCTGGCCTCTCCTCGAATGGCATCGAGCGCTTCTGTGATTCCTGAAGAAGGAGAATATCCATTCTTGCCGTCGCGCATGGCCTTGTACACGGCTTCAATCATGTGGGCGGGCGTTTGGAAGTCGAAGTTAAGCGGGTCGCCGATGTTGAGCGGCAGAATTTTGTGTCCCTGCCGTGCGACGTCGTCGGCGATGCAGGCCAGATCGCGGATGGCGTAGCGGACGTTTTCCAGACGGGCGGCGGGGGTGATTTCGCGGGCTTGGGTTGTAGGCATTGAACACTCCCAAAAAACATTAAACGCAGAGATCGCAGAGTAAAACCGCAGAGGACGCAGAGAAAAATCAGAAAATAGAACTTCGCGCCCTCTGCGCAAACTCCGCGCTCTCTGCTTTGAAGATCTTCTTACTTTCTATTCTATCCGGTCGATCTGCGCTTTTTGGAGCTTGTCGGAGTAATCCACGTAGACGGCCTTCCACTCGGTGTAGAAATCAATGGCGCCGATGCCGCCTTCGCGATGGCCGTTGCCGGTGGCTTTCGTCCCGCCGAAGGGGAGATGAACTTCGGCGCCGATGGTGGGAGCGTTGATGTACGTGATGCCGGCCTCGAGGTCGCGGACGGCGGCGAAGGCTCGGTTCACGTCTCTGGTGTAGAGAGACGACGACAGGCCATAGTCGATGTTATTGGCGATGGCGATGGCATCTTCGAGATGGTCGCAGGGGATGATGGATACCACCGGGCCGAATATTTCTTCCTGCGCGATGCGCATCTTGGGATCGACGTCGGTGAAAACCGTGGGTTCGAGGAACCAGCCATGCTGGTATTCTCCCTGGTCGAGCCGATGGCCGCCGCAGACGAGCTTGGCGCCTTCGCTTTGCCCGATCTCGATGTAGTTGAGATCGGTCCTGAGCTGATTTTCGTTGATGGCCGGACCCATCTCCACGGTTTCGTCGAGGCCGTTGCCGACTTTGATCTTCCGGGCGCGGGCCACGAAACGATCGACAAACTCGGTATATACGCCTTTCTGGACGATGATGCGGCTGGTCGCAGTGCAGCGCTGTCCGGTGGTGCCGAAAGCGCCCCAGAGGCCGCCTTCGATGGCGAGGTCGAGGTTGGCATCGTCGAGCACGATCATGGGATTCTTGCCGCCGAGTTCGAGCGAGCAGTGCTTAAAGGTCTTGGCCGCGGTTGCGCCCACGATTCTGCCGACTTCCGACGAGCCGGTGAGCGAAATGGCGCGGACGGCTGGATGCTCGGTGAGCGGCGTGCCGACTTCAGCACCGAAGCCGGTCACGATGTTGATGACGCCTTTGGCGACGCCGGCGTCGGTGAGCGCCTGCACTAAATTAAAAGTGGAGAGCGGCGTATCTTGCGCCGGCTTGATCACGCAGGCGTTGCCGCAGACGACGGCGGGCAGCAGCTTCCAGGAAGAGATGGCCATGGGGAAATTCCAGGGCGTGATCATGCCGCAGACGCCGATGGGCTGGCGTACGGCCATGGCGAACTTGTTGGGTAGCTCCGAGGGGACGGTGGGGCCGAAGAGGCGGCGGCCTTCGCCGGCGTTGTAGTAGGCGGCGTCGATGGCTTCCTGGACATCGCCGCGGGTTTCTGCCAGGACTTTGCCCATTTCGCGGGTCATGTCGCGGGCATGGTGCTCTTTGCGTTCGATGAGAAGCTCGGCGGCGCGGAACACCATCTCGGCGCGGCGGGGCGCGGGCACCAGGCGCCATTTGGCAAAGGCGCGCTGGGCAGCATCAACGGCTGCGTCCACATCGGTTTTGTTGGAGCGCTGGAAGATGGCGACGACTTCGCGGGTGTCGGCGGGATTGCGGTCTTCGAAGGTGCGTCCGCTGACGGATTCGACCCATTCGCCGTCGATGAAATTCTTGAAAACTCTGGTTTTGGCCGTGCCGCCCGCGATCGCCGGGCCGGTGCGAGTATTGCCGGTCATAAAAAGCCTCCTGAAAATCCAGCAGACCATGCTAACGCCCGGAGTGAAGGCGGGCAAGCGCGGGCGGGGGGGTGTGTTTTCGACCCGGCCTTGGCGGCGCAGCCGGTGGCGATGGCTAGCGGTCACTTTCGTAACCATTTTCACCCATGACGTGGGTTTTAACTCATGCCAGCAGAGATATGATGGTCACAATGAGAAAAGGATCGGGTCTTCTCAGAGTTTTGCGGTGAGGCTGGCAAGAGTTCGTGGCGAATAAACCCAAACCAGGAGTCTACGTTGCCTGGAAGCAGGTGACGTACCGCAGCGTGATCATGGCGCTGTTGGCGGTAGCGTTGATCTTTGGCGTTGCCCTGCATGTGGCGTTCCCGAAATTTACGGACTCGACGGTGAAAGCGGCCGAAACTTTTTCCACGGGACTGCTGGAAAAAGTTGCAGGACTGGCGCCACCACTGAAGGGGCCGTCGGCCGCGGTGGCGCAACAAGCGCACTTCACGGCGCTCGATGGCACGATCAAGGTGAGGAAAGGAAACGGCAACAGCTGGATCAACGCCGACTACAACGTGCCGCTGGAAAAAGGCGACGTGGTGCAGACGGGCGCTGAAGGCATGGCGAAAATTGTTTTCAACGACGGCACCAACTACACCGTGAAGCAGGATTCGCTGATCGTGATCGAAGAAAACTCGGCCAACGATCAGCAGCAAACCAGCGTATCGGTGGCGGTGACGACGGGCACGGTGGACCTGACGACGGCGACTTATGTGCAGGGTTCGAAATCGCAGGTGATCGTGGCGGGCGCGAAGGCATCGTTGGCTCCGGATTCGGCGGCGATGGTGCACAACAATCCCAAAGACGATGAGCATGAAATTCTGGTGAAGAAGGGCAGCGGCGAAGTCGAGCGCAATGGAGAAGTGGCCCGACTGGCGCCGTGGGACAAGGTAAGTTTCCAGAGCACATCGAAGACCATGGAGCGGGCCACGGAGATCAGTCCGCCGGTGCCGATTACGCCGGGAAATATGATGCCGGTTTTCATCAACGCCGGGGAAACGTCGAAGGAAGTGGAGTTTGCGTGGCAGCCGGTGGCGACCGCGGCGGGGTACCGTCTGCGGATTTCGCACAATCCGTATTTTTCGTCATTGTTGCTCGATAAAAAGGTGGAGACGCCGAGTGTGGTGGTGACCGGTCTTCCGGTGGGCGCATACTATTGGTCGGTGCAATCTTTCGATGCGGCGGGCAAGGAATCGGTGGAAAGCGAGAAGAACCGCTTTACGATCATCGTCAAAGCGAAGGAAAAAATCGATCTGTCGCTCGAGATCGACCCACTGGTGCAGCACGGCCACGTGATCGAAGTGACGGGCAAGACGGAGGCGGGAGCGCGCGTCATGGTAAACGGCAGGGAAGTGCCGCTGGTCGGAGATGACGGGTCGTTTCACTATTTCACGCCGCCGCTGCCGAACGGGGAAAACCTGATCACGATCACGGCGCAGAATTCGAAAGGCGGGGTGAACACCCACCAGGAGAAAGTGGTCATTCAGTAAGGACTCGACGTTCGGAACGATGTTCAGATAGATGTTGGGAACGATTTTCGGAAAGACGGCAGGAACAACCGGCGTGCGGTTGACCACCAGTTCTCCTGAATATCCAATAGAATAGAAGAAACAGGAACAAAGAGGAGAACGACTCGTGCGGAAACCGATGAAGGCCCGGGTTCCAGGGGCGAGACGAATTCCCGGGAGAGAGAAGCGCTGTCATGTCGAACAACGGGTTTCATAACGGTTCCTCGCATTCGCACAATCTACGTTCGCTATTCAGCATGTTTTCGAGCGACCTCGCCATCGATCTGGGGACGGCGAATACTTTGGTGTACGCGCGCGGCAAAGGCATCGTAGTCAACGAGCCCTCGATCGTGGCCATCAACAAAAACACCGGCGAAGTGGAGGCGGTGGGCAAGGAAGCCAAGGAAATGCTGGGGCGCACGCCCGGCAACATCGTGGCCATCAAGCCGATGAAGGACGGCGTGATCGCCGATTTCAAGGTCACGGAGAAGATGTTGAACTACTTCATCCAGAAGGCGCACAACCGGAAGATGCTGGTGCATCCGCGGATCGTGATTGGCGTGCCTTCGGAAATCACGCAGGTGGAAAAGCGCGCGGTGATGGACTCCGCCTATCGCGCCAAGGCCAGCGAAGTATTTCTGGTGGAGCAGGCCATGGTGGCCGCGATCGGCGCGGGGTTGCCGATTACCGAACCGAGCGGCAACATGGTGGTCGACATCGGCGGCGGCACCACCGACATTGCGGTGATTTCGCTCAGCGGCATCGTTTATTCGCGTTCGGTGCGCATGGCCGGCAACCAGATGGACGAGGCCATCATGAATTACCTGAAGCGGAAATATAACCTGCTGGTGGGCGAGCGCACCGCCGAACAGATCAAGATTGAGATCGGCTCCGCCTATCCGCTGGACAAGCCGCTGACCATGGAAATCAAGGGCCGCAACCTGATTGAAGGCGTGCCCAAGACCATTACCGTAGATGACAGCGAAATCCGCGAAGCGCTCAGTGAATGCGTTTCGACGATCATGAATGCGATCCGCGTGGCCCTCGAACGTACGCCGCCGGAACTTTCCGCCGACATCAGCGACCGCGGCATCGTGCTGACCGGGGGCGGCGCATTGGTCAAGAACCTCGATAAGCGCATCCGCGAGGAAACGGGATTGCCGGTCTCGATCGCCGACGATCCGCTGTGCAGCGTGGTGCTGGGCACGGGCAAGATGCTCTCGGACTTCAAGCTGCTGAGGAAGATTTCGATCGAGTAAAGAGAAGCAGTTGTCAGTGGCCGGTGGCCAGTTGCCAGTAAAGACCCCGGGAAACAGGTTCGATGTATCGCGGCTGACCACGCGCAACTGATCGCCGACCACCGACAACCATCACAAACTGGCCACTGGCAACTGGCGCTATGGAATCCGTCTTCATCCGCTACCGCAACCTGATCGTGTTGGTGGGAGTGTTGTTCGCGCAGATTCTCGGTTTGGCGGTGCAGGTCAAGCGTACCGCGGACAACGAACCAACGCGCCTCATCCGGGTCTGGGTGGTGGGCGCGGTCACTCCGTTTGAAAAAGTGCTGCTGTGGGCGCAAACCTCGACGGTGAATGTGTGGCGAGACTACTTCTACCTGCGCGGATTGCGGGCCGAAAACCGCGACCTCAAGCTTCAGATTGAGCGCTTGAGCCTGGACCGGGTGCGGATGACCCAGGACGCCGACCAGGCGAGGCGTCTGCAGGCGTTGCTGGCCTTCAAGGAACAGTTCATCTCCCAGACCATGGCAGCGCAGGTGATTGGGACGAGCGGCAGCGATTCGTCACGCGCGCCCTATATCGACAAAGGTGAAAAGGACGGCATCAAGGCCGACATGGCGGTCATCACCGCGGACGGTATTGTGGGCAAAGTGTGGCACGTGTACTCCAGCAGTTCGCAGGTGCTCCTGATCAACGACCAAAGCAGCGGCGTAGGAGCGATTCTGGAGAAATCGCGCACTCACGGCATCGTCAGCGGCACGGCCGCCGGCGAGGTGGTTTTGGAAAGAGTGATGGGAGACGAAACCGTGCCGGTTGGAGAGCAGGTCCTTACCACCGGCGGAGACCACATTTATCCCAAGGGGCTGCTGGTGGGCAGAGTGACGAAGGTTGCGCCGGGAAGCGACCTCTTTCTCAAAATTCACGTACGTCCCGCAGCCGATCTCAGCAAACTGGAAGAAGTGCTGGTGGTGACGAAGATCGCTGAAAGCCAGATCGAACCCGACCAGAGCGGCGCCGCGCGCGCGGTTGATATTCTGGCCGAACGCCTGCCGGGCGTGCCTGCGAAGCCGGATAACGGCGCGCAATCGGGCGGGCCGGGAACGGTCGTAGCCACGACCACAGGCCCGGATGCAAATCCCAAGGCCGTTTCCCGAGAAGATTCCGCCGGCAGTACGGCGCGCGGCGGCGTTGGCAAGCTTTCCCCCAAGCCCGCGCCGGTCGCTGGCGCGCCGAAAGCGCAACCCGCCGTCGAGGACACTCCGCACTAACGTGGCCATTACCTACACATCGGGAGAGCAGGTTGAGGTTTACCGCTTCAGTATTCCGGCGACGGTGCTGATTCCACTGACCGCCGTTTTTCTACAGGCGTGGTTGCCGAAGCGGTTGCCTTTTTTCTCGATTTTCGATCTTCCGCTGCTGGTCACGATCGGGTTTGCGACGGCGCGGCGCAACCCGCTGGCGGGGTTATTCACGGGCAGTTTGATCGGCATCCTGCAAGACGCGTTGACCATCCATCCCATCGGTCTCTACGGCATTGCCAAGACGGTGGTAGGATATGGCGCCTCTTCGCTGGGGATCAGGTTGGATGTGGAACATGTCGGCGCCCGTTTCCTGCTCACGATGTTTTTTTTCGCGGTGCACGAGGTTGTGTACTTCACGATTGCCCGCGGCATGGCTGGGTTGCGCATGGCGTGGACGTGGCCCCACGAATTCTGGTCGTGCTTGGCAAATGCCCTGCTGGGGGTTGTGGTCTTCATGCTGCTGGACCGCGTCAAGCAGCGCACGTAGCCGGACGCGGCTATCGGCTTTCAGCTGTCGGCTATCAGCCATCAGTAAAATCCGATGTTTCTAAGGATGGATTGCCGATAGCCGGCGGTTGGCGTCGAGGAAGCGCGTTCGATAACACTACATTCGGTGTGCGGCGGCGGAGGCCCCCGCCCTGTAGTGTTTGACGGTTGGGTTCACCCCTCGGGGCTGCGCCTCTGCATGGTTGGATGGATTCCGATCGCAGATCGATTCCGATAGAGACGCGGCAAGCGGCGTCTCACCGGCAGTTTTTTCGAATATTGTAGCCCGAGCCTGGTCTGCGGCAACCAAAGCCACTCGGCCCGCTTCTCATCAGAGCGGCGGAAGAACTGTGGCGGGCGGGGCACGGCTGAGCGCAGCCGATTTCCCCTCTTGGCCCGGTTCCCGATACAATATCAGTTTCCGCGCAAAGCCAACTTTTTCGATGGAGTGTGAATGAAGCGGTTATTCTGGCTGGGCCTGGTGGTATCTATAGCCCTGTTTTTGGGCGGTTGCGGCGACACGTTTCGCCCGATTATCACTCCAAATCCTCCGACGTTTCCCAACCCGGCGGCGGCCCACACCGTGGTGGCGATCAGCGATAACGGGACCACGGTGCCCGGCAGCGCCATGGTGATTGATGTCTCGGGCGACTCGGAGGTGAGCGTAGTAAACGTGGGACTGGCTCCGGTGCACGCCGCGCAGCAAAGCGCCAGCGAGGTGCTGGTGGTGAACCAAGCCGTGCCAAGCTGCACGCCCGTACCATGTTCCGATTCGATTACCCGGCTGAACTTCAGCAACACGACGATCAACAGCACGAACACCATCAGCCTGCCGGCGAATTCGGCGCCGAGTTTTGTGGCCATTGCCCCTTCGGATACGTTGGCCTATGTCACGTTGCCGAGCTACGTGCCCCCCTCGGTCGGCGTGGTCAGCACAGCCAGTAACAGCCTGGTGAACACCATCCAGGTCGGAAACAATCCGGTAGCCGTGGCCGTTACACCGGACAAGAGCAAGCTCTATGTGGCGAACCAGGTTGACGGCACCATCAGCGCTTTCAATACCAACCCAAGTGACCGATTGCCGACGCCGAGGCCTATCAGCGGTGCGTTGACTTCAGCACCCATCTGGCTGGTGCCCCGCACCGACAGTCAACGTGTGTATGTGCTGGAGCAGACGAGCGGTATTCTCGCTTCGATCGATACCACTTCGACTGCGGGCCCTGACATTCTGACCGAATCGGCAATCAATGTTCCGAACGCAAGTATCATGACGTACGACCCCAATCTGAACCGGCTTTATATTCCCGGCGGACAGCAGTTGGCGATCGTCGATGTTTCGCAGACTCCGCCGCAATACCTCGCGGGCGGCGCCCCGATCCCGACCTGCGATCTTGTACCAACGTCGGCAAATTGCATTCCTACGGCCTCACCCAGTTCGCGTGGCGCCTCGGATCCCTGCTCGCTTACCAGCGCGCAGGCGTTGACAGTCGTTGCGGTTGCGGCCTTGCCAGATGGAAGCCGCGCTTACGTGGAGGCTTACTACGAGGACTCGAGCAATAATATCTGCCCCCAAGTGACTGTGATCGACGCCACGAGTAACCTGGCCGAGACCCCCTCGATTGCGATCCCGGGATTTCCAGACGCGACCATCCAGACGTTACCCGGCGGCCTGCCAAATCCGTACTACGTTCCGGCCTGCGTTTCTCCAGTTCCTCCCGCTCCCTACCGGGCGACCTTCCGTTTTATGATGGCGGCGGGCGGAGACAGTTCGCGCGCGTATCTATCCAGCTGCGATGCCGGTAATGTCAACATCATCGAAACCGCTAACGAGACTTACATTGAGAATCTGCCAGCGCCAATCAGCGCGAGCCCGCCGATTCCTCCGAACAGTTACAATCCCCCGCAGAATCCGGTCTTTCTATTTGCCGGTCCGTAAGGGAGACTAGGTCGGAGCGCGCGGCCTGGACTCCAGACGGCGCTTTCGAGCAGGAGCGTGGGAGTCCTCTGGAGAAAAGATGGACATGGCCTGGTCCATTTCTATATCGCAGTTCGCGCCCACTGCATCAGCGCGAGCTTTCGTCATCGCCTCGGCGGCGGTTTCGGGCGTCGCGGCCAGCATCGTAACGGGAGGATAGAAGCGAAAGTTGCAGCGAGGCGGGAGCAGCACGTCATGAACGACCAGCAATGGAACACGCTCGTCTCTGTTGTTCGCGGAGAGGCGATTCAGTCCTCTCCCGACAGCTTTCATCATCGATAGTCCCTGGCTCCCGAATTGGGCGGGCCACACGATTCTGGATTACTTCACCGACGAACGCATTTTTCTGGACGACAATCTCAAGGCCATTCGCACCTTTCCGGAAACGATTTTCCTGCCGGGTTTCTGGTCCGAATACGGAATGTGCACGGAACCCTCGGCCTTCGGCTCTGTCTCCATCTGGGGCGAGGACGAATTTCCCTTCGCCAAGAAAGTGCTGCGCTCGCCGTCCGAGGTCGAGCGTCTGGAAAAGCCCGATCCGCGCAAACACGGCTTGCTGCCGTTTGTGATCAAGCGGCTCCAGCACTTGCAGCCGGAGATCGAAAAGGCCGGCCACAAAATCCGCTTCGCGGTGGCGCGCGGCCCGCTCAATATCGCCTCGTTCCTGATGGGCACGCCGGAATTCCTGGAGGCCATCAAGACCGATCCGGAGCTGATGCATCGCCTGCTCGATATCGTCACGGATTTTTGGTGGACTGGATCGCGTATCAGCGCGAAGCATTCCCATCGATTGACGGCATTTTTTTGCTCGACGATATCGTTGGATTCGTGAGCCGCCGCGATTTCGAGACCTTCGGCCTGCCTTATTTGCAGCGCGCATTCAGCGCGGACGTGACCGTGAAGTTCTTCCACAACGATGCGCCGTGCAAGGCGAGCGCGCCTTTGCTCGAGGCGGCGGGAATCAATCTGCTCAACTTTGGCATTCAGCACAAACTGGCGGACATGAAGACCTGGACGAACAACCGGATTACGCTGATGGGAAACATTCCTCCGCGCGAGGTGCTGGCCGAAGGAACGCCGGCGGACGTGTCGCGCTCGGTCGTGGAAATGCTGAACGCTCTCGATGACCGGTCGCGCTTGATTGTTTCGTGCGGGGGAGGAATGCCGCCCCATGCGCCCACGGAGAATATCAAAGCGTTGATCTCGACGGTGGAAGAGACGACGCGCTAGGCCGCAGCCGGCTCCAAGAGAAGATCGCAAACCGATCCAACAGGAAATGCGAAACGCGGGTCCGTTTATATCGACAGGCGGAGTCGGAGAACCGCTGTATATAATGGCACGTCCTCTTCAAAAACCCATCAGCAGGAGTTGGTATCCACATGTCACGTCTCCACATCCATGCGCTCTGTAGCTTTTTAGGAGTCTTGGCCGCCTGCGCGTTAGTAGCGTTTTCAGCGCAGGCTCAGCAGCAATCCGCCGCGCAGGATTACCGGTATATGAATTCGGCGCTGCCCTTGGAGCAGCGCGTCGAGGATCTCATCGGCCGCATGACGCTCGAGGAGAAGGTTTCGCAGATGCGTGACCACGCGGCTGCAATCCCGCGGCTGGGCGTTCCCAAGTACGACTGGTGGAATGAAGGCTTGCACGGGGTTGCGTTTGCCGGCTACGCGACAAATTTTCCGCAGGTCATCGGAATGGCCGCCACTTGGGATACCGACCTTGTTCATATCATGGGTGAGACCGTTTCCACCGAGGCACGTGCCAAGTACAACGAAGCCATGCGGAATAACGATCGTGAAATGTTTTTCGGTCTCACCTTTTGGGCGCCCAACATCAACATTTTTCGAGATCCGCGCTGGGGGCGTGGCCAGGAAACGTACGGAGAAGATCCCTTTCTCACGGGCCGGATGGGCGTGGCGTTTGTCACTGGCATGCAGGGGAACGATCCCAAGTATTTCAGGGTAGTCTCCACTCCGAAGCACTATGCGGTGCATAGCGGCCCCGAGCCACTGCGCCATGGTTTTAATGTGGATGCGTCGCCGCACGACCTTGAGGACACCTACCTGCCTGCCTTCCGCGCTGCGGTGACGGAAGCGCACGCCCAGTCTGTGATGTGCGCTTACAACGCGATCGACGGCGCGCCTGCCTGCGCCAACACCATGCTTCTGCGCGACCACTTGCGCAATGCCTGGAAGTTTGACGGCTATGTGGTCAGCGACTGCGCTGCTATTGCGGACGTGAACACCGGCCATCATTACGCTCCAGATATGGCCCACGCGGCCGCGGCTGCGCTGAAAGCCGGCACCGATATCGAATGCGGCTTCGGACCAGGGCAGGCTTACCTCGCCCTTGTGGATGCCGTTCATCAGAAGCTGGTCACGGAGGCGGAAATCGACAAAGCGTTGCATCGCCTGTTCCGCGCGCGATTCCAACTCGGCATGTTCGATCCGCCGTCCAGTTACGCCTACGGCCGGATTCCCATGAGCGAGGTCAACTCGCCCGAGCATCGGCAGCTTTCACTGCGAGCGGCGCGGGAATCGATCGTGCTGCTGAAGAATCAAGACCACACGCTTCCTCTGCAACCTGGGATCGCTCGCATCGCGGTAGTCGGTCCGACCGCGGAGCTGGTTCAGTCTCTGCAAGGTAACTACAACGGGCCACCGCGTGCGCCCGTCTATCCGCTCGATGGAATCGAAAAGCGTTTCTCCTCGGCGCACATCGCCTACGCGCAAGGCTCAACCCTGGTGGAAAATTTCGCCATGCCGATTGAGCAAACGGCGCTCCATCCCGCCAGCGGTTCCGGCAACGGGCTCACGGGCGAGTACCTCAGCTCCGCAGACCTGAGCGGACAGCCTGTGCTCACGCGCACGGATCGGAGTATCAATTTCAACTGGGACAAGGTTGTTCCTGTAGATGGACTCCAGCGTAATGACTACTCCGTGCGCTGGAGCGGCACCTTCGTTCCGCCAGCAGTTGGAGATTACAAGCTTGGTGTTCGAGTGAATTACTGCTACGCCTGCGAAAACGCTGAGGGATTCCGGCTCTACCTGGATGGGAAAGCATTGGTCGAAAGCGATGGCAAAAAGACCGGCGAGCGTGGCGCGGTTGTCGAAGCTGCCGTGCATTTCAGCGATACACAGCCGCATCCTATCCGTCTGGAATACTTCCACCATACGGGGAGCGCCGGCATTGATCTCACTTGGCAGGCGCCCGCGGCTATTCTGCGCGACGAGGCGGTTGCGGCGGCGACGCAGTCCGATGTGACCATCGCGATGGTTGGACTTTCTCCTTCACTGGAAGGTGAGGAAATGCCTGTGAAGCTGGCTGGCTTCAGCGGCGGCGATCGTACTGCCATCGATTTGCCGGCTGCGCAAGAGGATCTGATGAGGGCGCTCGCCGCCACCGGCAAGCCGCTGATTGTCGTCCTACAAAGCGGCAGCGCTTTGGCCGTCAACTGGGCAAAGCAGCACGCCAACGCAATTCTCGAAGCCTGGTATCCGGGGGCAGAGGGTGGCACGGCGATCGCCGAGACGCTGGCCGGAGACAACAACCCTGCGGGACGCCTTCCGTTAACGTTTTATTCGTCGCTGAATCAGGTCCCGGCATTTGAGGAGTACTCCATGAGGGGCCGCACCTATCGGTATTTTTCTGCCCAGCCGCTGTACGGGTTTGGCTTCGGGCTCAGCTACACGAGCTTTACGTACAGCAATTTGAAGATTGTGCCGTCCGAGGCCAAGGCCGGGGACCCAGTCACGGTCGAAGGCGATGTGAAAAACACAGGCGCGGTGGCGGGCGACGAGGTCGTCGAACTTTATCTCACACAGCCCAAGGCTTATGAGACGCCGCTTCGCGTACTCGCGGGCTTCAAGCGCGTGCACCTGGCGGCGGGCGAGTCGGTTTCCATCAGCCTTACCATCGATCCGCGCTCATTGGGTCAAGTGGATGCCAACGGCATTCGCGTGATTGTGCCCGGCGAATACGCCGTTTCATTGGGTGGTGCGCAGCCCGAGGAATCCGCGTCTGTTCAAATCGGCAAATTCAATATCACGGGTAAAGCGGAGCTCCCCAAATAGGCGGGGGCGATTAGGCAAGCAATCGTCCGCTGCGGAGATAGGGTGATAGTACAGACGCGAAACCGCGGGTGTTTTACGTTCGCATGGCCAACCGCGTCAGGGATGCCAGCTCACTGCCCATACCGTTTACGTCTTTGAAAAAATCATGCCGGGGCTCGCCGCTACTACGATAGGCGGTGCAACTGGCGAATTGGCTGCTATTCATATTTCCGGTGACGGCGAAGGCTCCTCGCAGAAGGCGCATTCGCAGGAGAGATAGGGCGTATGCGATGTCATGAAGTGGCAGGGCATTGACTGTGGAGAAAAAGCGCTCACGCCAATGCGCGGCATCGTGAAGCCGCACATTGGAGACGTGAAGACCGAAGCTTCGAAGAAGCAGATTCCATTCGATGTTGATCGGGTTGCAACCCGTACTCCAACCCGTACCGGGCCTGCGGATGGTAGAATGACAATTGCTTGATTCCGCAGTGGTCCCCGTCGTCTAGCCTGGCCTAGGACATCGCCCTTTCACGGCGGTAACACGGGTTCAAATCCCGTCGGGGACGCCAACAAAAGGAAAGAGTTAGTTCCATTCAGGTTTTCCAGCCGGGAGTTCCGGTGACGAATGGGTGACTAAGGATTGGGTTTCCGGCAAAAACTGCCCGTCCTGGCCGTCACCCTGACTCGGTTCTGCTGGGGCTGGCAGCAGAAGCGCATCCAACCCGGCGACAGCCTGACGCACCTGGGAAGCCGCAATGCG
Source organism: uncultured Acidobacteriaceae bacterium (assembly GCA_963709835.1). Taxonomy (GTDB): domain Bacteria; phylum Acidobacteriota; class Terriglobia; order Terriglobales; family Acidobacteriaceae; genus Acidiflorens. The sequence continues at coordinate 14,555 of CAVPYG010000047.1, read as the reverse complement.
GGCGTATCTCTGCGTCATGCGCAGATCGCGGTGTCCGAGCTGGCTGGCGATCACGTCCAATGCAGTTCCACCCTGGCGAAGCCAAGTGGCAAACGTGTGGCGCAAGTCATGCAGGCGAATGTCCGAGATCCTGAGGATTTCACACACGCGATGAAACGACATCGAGACGGCTTCCGGGGTGACATCGGGAAAAAGCAGATCATCCGGCTCGCCCTGGGGAATGGACGCCAGCACCTGAAGGGCAAAGCCGTTCAAGTGGATTTCCTTGGGCTCGTTGTTTTTCGACGTGGGAAGCAGGATGCGCGGCCCGTCTACATATTTCCACTTACAGGTCAGGAGTTCCGAGCGCCGCATTCCTGTGCTGGTGAGCAGGGCGAAGATCGGCTTCATGGGTTCCGGGGACGCCGCCAGCAGACGGCGGAATTGTTCGGGACTGAGGTGTTGGGTGCGTTCGTCATGCACCGTGGGGGCGGTGACATCTAAGCAGGGGTTAGCGGCGCGGGGCAGCAGTTTCCATTCGCCACACGCCAAGCGGAAGAGGTGCTTCAGTGTAACCAGTTCCTTTCGCACACTCGATTTGCTCACTTTGCCGAGCCGGGCCGTGAGGAAGTCCGAAACCTGGGAAGAGGTAACGTCCACCAGCCGACCGGTGAAGAACACCTTGAGATCGTCCACGATGCCCGCTTCCCGCTGATAGGAATTCCGGCCCAGGAGACGCGGCTTCTGGTAAGCAAGGTATTTGTCGGCAATGTCCGCGAAGGTTTCCCGGCACAGCAGGACTTCGCCCGGTTTCAATTTGCGCTGGGCGCGCACCTGGCGCTGTTCATCGGCGCGGAAGGTTCCGGCTTCATCATGGCTTTGTGCATCCTCGGCGGGCTTCCGCACGCGGCGTCCCTGGGCGTCGATGTAGGAAATCCACCACGCTTTTCTGTCCGTGCGCCAGTACAGGCCGTCACGCTTTCTTAGTCTTGGCATATTTTCTCCTTTTGGTTTTGGGTGTGCTTGCCCGGTTCTCATTCCACCATCTCAATTTGCTTGCCCGCCGTGCGGGTTGCGCACATTCCGGGGAGCAGTATTTCTGGCCTTTCTTGGTTGCGAAGAAATAAGGCGCGGGACAATCCGGGTTGGCGCAATGCTGTGCGTGTTCCACGTGTTGCCCAAGGTAATAAAAAGCGGCTTCGAGCAGGGTTGGGTGTGCCGGTGGATTGACGAAGTGAAACGTCATGACGCGAGTATGGCCGGGCGATTGGGGGTAGCCGGTCATCCACATACCCCTATCCGCAGCCTTGGCAAGTAAGTGGCGGCTATACGTTTCGGCATCCCGAAAAAACCACACTCGCTCCCTTGGCGGCGGCGCGTCCCATCCTTTCTGCAACAACAAAGCAATGAACCCGAGAGCGGAACTCAACTCAAGCTGATGGGTGTGGAGCGCGGGAAGAGGAACGATGTCCGCGTACAGCTTGCTCAACCTGAGTAATTCGGATTCCTTTTTCTCCGGGGTGCTCTCAAGGTTCGCGCAATCAGTCAAAAACGCCACGGCACGCTTTTCCGAAAGAACTCCTAGAATTTGATGGCCGCGTTTTCCGCTAGACTTCAGTCGCGTATTGCTTTCTAGTGCCATACCATACATACTAGTCACAACTAGATGCGATTGTCAATGGTCACGTCTAGGAAAAACAAGGAGGGACTGCGTGGAACACAAAAAAAACGAAAAACCGGAGCCGGAATTCCATAGCGTCGGATATGTCGCTGCCGTTTTGGGCCTGTGCCCCCGGACGGTTTACCGCGCCTGCAACGCAGGAAAAATCAAGGTGATTCGCTGCGGAGCCAGTGTGCTGATTCCCACTTCCGAAGTGCGGCGCGTCGCGGAAAAGGGTTTTTGATGCCCGCCACTGACACATCACCGGAGTGTGTCCCCGAGCCCCAGCCCGCGCCTTACTTTCGCCCGGATGAAAGCAGAAGGCTTGAGCAGGCACGCCGATGGCTCGCTGTCGCACGCGATGAATCGCCAGCGGCAAGCTTGCAGACGTTCACGCGACCCACGGGGGTCCGGTGAGGTGGCCAACGTGCTAAAAGACGAAGCCCGATACTTCACGTTGCCGAAATCCGCGTCGGCGTTTTTGCCGAAACTAACAGGAGCGGCGACAAAGTTGTACTGGATGCTTTTCGATATCGCGCAGCAACGTTCTGCGGTGCAAATCGAAATTCCCGCCTACATCGTCGAGGATCTGACCGGGCTTTCCGTTAATAGCGTGCGCGTCGCCGGCGACGAATTGCAGAAGGTGAATCTCGTCGTCTGTGGGAATGTTGCGCACGGGATGCGCTGTTACACACTGATCAATCCCGAGAAAGGCAAGCCGCTGCCAGCACCAGTCAGAAACCCAAAGACGGGCGAGCGGTTCAAAGGCGTGTATCACTTCGACGGGCAAGCGGGCCGCAGTGCTCGCACAGCCCGCAAAGCCGCACATCCAATTCCACCCCCGGCACCACCCGCTGACGTTTCGTGGGATGAAATCAGCAATCCAGAATCACAAAAAGTGACGAGCACAACGAATCCAGAATCACAAAAAGTGATGAGCACGTCGTCAAAAATTGACGGTTTGGCGTCAAAAACTGTGAATCTGACTTCTTCCAACTCGTTGAAAAAACAAAGAGTTGAGCCTTCTTCTGTATCTCTGAATACTCTGAATAAGAAGGAATCTCTGAATAGGAAGGAGCTTACTCAGGGGAAGGGAGAGGAAGTCGCCGGGGATGAGGAAAAAAAGGAATCGGCCGCGCTGGCGAAAAATCCGCACTGTTACGTCCACGGAACGGCACCCGACTGGTGGAAGCGACCGAACGGCGATCCGGTTTGCGGGCTGTGTCATCCGAACCCGGCAGAGGTGCGCGTGCAATGAAACCCATGTCCCATCACTCGGGAATGCACCAGCGGCCCGCCACAGCGCCGCACGGAGCCTTGGAAGAAACGTTACACATCGGCGCACGTGTCATGTTGCGCGCTTCGGACTCGGATGTTGGTGTGGTTGCCGGTGTCGAGCGCGGCAAGGTGAGAGTTTTTTGGCTCCGGTGTCGAAATGAGGGGCGGTACAAGCCACGCAGTTTGATCCAGGTGACCGGCGCGGTAAAAGTTAAGTTTTTTGAAAAGGAGAATCTACGATGAGCGAAGTGAAGACTTTACCTTATAGCGACACTAATCCTGACCGAGCTATCAGCGTCGATGCTGACGGCCGCCTGAACTACAGCAGTGCAGCGGCCAGCGGGCACGTCGAACTTGAATTGCCAGCGTTGCCCGGAGCGCCCAACGAAACCGAGAGGCTTTTAGCGAAAGACTTCGGCCAGCACGTCATCGGCAAAATAGAAGCCTCGTTTAACCGTCAGGGCTACCTGACCAGCGGCGCTCAACAAACCCCGCCGCAAGTTTTTCGGCATTATTGCGCGGTGGCGCGAGGCGCGGGCCTGATGGACGCGGGCGCTATCCGCCGGATGGAGGGGTTAGCAAAGGAATTTGAAGAGGCGGGCGAAGATGAACGCGAATTTTTCCGGCGGGTGGTGAAGGACTACCTGGGCGCATTGAGTCCGAAACGGAGGCAATCGTGAGCAAGTACGGCAAGGAATATGAAGAGCAATCCGCCTCCAACACGATTTTCGCTTTGCGACAAAAATCAAATGAATATCTCCTGGCGGGGGACATTGATGAGTTCAATCGCATGCTCGCCGTAATCGCCACGTTGGAATCAGTCTACAAAATCACAAGCGGAAGGGGAAAAAACAATGACAACCGAGACAACCGAACAGCTTGAGCAGCAAACCGCCGAACAGACAGCGCAGGTTATCCGAGATTTTAGTCGAGGGGCATTAGGTGAACTAGCCGACCGGCGAGAGGCAAGCTACGCGGAAACATGCGTGATCTTCGAGGCTGAGCTGGCGGAACTCGCTGCGGAATCGGCTGACCTGGAAGCCGAGATGCCAAGCACCGTCGAACGTCTGGCGTCCGCCGAACGTGTGACGCGGTTTCGAGCCGATGAATTGATTCTGGCGGGGAAAGCCGAACAGGCGCGGGAGAAGTTGCGCGAGTTAGAAGTGAGCAAGGGCGAGCTGGCAAGGCTTGAGGCAAGGCGCGGAGAAATCGCGGAGCGATGTGAACAACTCGAAGCTGAAAAGAAAACGGCACTGCGGCGCTCGGCGGAAGATTTCAAGGAATCCTCTATCGCGCTGATCCGAGGCGCTGAAACCGGACTCGCCCTAATCCTTGACGGAGCGCGGAACACCTTGAACAACTTGGAAGCGCAGATTGGCGAGACTCTATATCAGCCCGCGCAGTTGACGGCCGACGAGAAAAGTAACGAGTGGCGGACGCTGAATCGACTCTATGGTGGACGCGGGCGGTGAACGGCGGGCATTCTTTTATACCCGTGCTTTTAGGTGCATGATTCTATCCAGAGAGGTTCCATGCGAACGAAGGGCGCAGGGCCGCTGACCACCGTTGAGATCGAGCAAGCGAAGAACCTTTTCGCGCTGAAACGCTCCTACCGCGCCGTTGCTCGAGAACTGGGCCGGAGTCCCCACACGGTCAAGAAAGTACTCACCTGTTCGGCTGAGGTGGTTGCCGAAGTTGCAACCATAAAGGCTAACCTGGCGGATCGTTTCGAAGGCCTAGCATCCCGGATGATAGACAGCATCGACGATGCGGACATCGAAAAATTGAACGCGTACCAGCGGACCTTAAGCGGAGCGATTGCAGTGGACAAAGTTAGGTTGCTCCGCGGGGAGCCGAGCGCGATCCTCGGTATTGAAGTGCTTCTCAAAACAGCAGACTTAATCCGCTGCAAGTTGGATGAAGAAGATCAAGATCGAGCCGCAAAGTGGCAGCAGGCACACGCCCTGCCCGCCGCACCGCAGATTCAGCCTTCCCCGCAGCAGCCCGCCAGCCTTCCCACCTCAGAGCCACAGCCAATCGCACGGGTCGCACGCTACTACGATGTGCCAGCGTCTCCCATTGCCGAGAACGAATCGCTGCTGTTTCGCGGCCTGCCAGTGCCCCCTCGCTAGGAAGCCCATTCCTAGGCCCCTAGCGCCCCTCAGGAGCACGCCGCGATACCTTCCCTTACCCTCACCATCCCCGAAGATTCCCGAACTGACTAATCGCCCTCGGAGCGCAAATGCAAATCTGCAGCTCGATGACCGCTTTTCTGAAAAAAATCGGTGAGCGAGATACTATAAGCCGATGGCGGGGTGCCAGCAAAAGGGGGATGCCCTACCCCTGAGAAAGCATTCCTTGGCCCGGTGACTTAGCGGTGACTAACGATGCGAAAAACGAGTCATAAGTTGTCTATAGGTGTCAACACAGCAGCCGCATAGATGGCCGCCAAGCCTTTGATCCTGTTACACGAGGCATAAGTTGTCCATAACTGTCCTTACTTACTGCTGGGACTTTCACGGCGGTAACACGGGTTCAAATCCCGTCGGGGACGCCAATCAAATCAGGGGCTTGCGACGGAAATTGTGGGCAGGCCATCTCACATAGGACGTGGACTGCCGATTAAGAGTGAACGCACACTCATCAGTCTGGTCGTCTGCAACCCGGCTACTAATGCCATAACCTTTCCGAACCCTGCTGGCTGTGTATGCGCCGATGGCATCTACAGGCCTGGCGCGTTCCGGAAATCCAGGTCTGGGGAAGATGTCCCATGAGGCAAATGCCGATCTTTTCGCCGTAGAATCTCTTGTATCTTTCGCACCAGGTCGGCGATGTAGAAAGGCTTCTGAATCAACGTCAGTTCGCCGTCCGACTGTGAAATATTGGCCACCTTTTCATCAGCGTAGCCTGACATGTACAACACATCCGTATGGGGGCGCACTTTTTTCAGGTTCTTGGCCAATTCCGGGCCGCTCATCTGCGGCATGATCACGTCAGTAATCAGCACACTAATCGGTCCCTTATAATTCTCGGCGACTTGCAGGGCCTCCACGCCGTTGGCGGCAACGAGTACCTGGTAACCCTTCGATTGCAGTCCCTCCTGGAGCAAATCCCGGAAAGCGCGTTCGTCTTCCACGACGAGGAGCACCTGCGAGGATGGTGGAATCTCCACCGGTGTGTTTTGCAGAGGAGCGACCTCGAAAAGCTGTTCGATCCGCGGCAGATAGACCCTGAGACTCGTTCCTTTCCCCAGTGCGCTGTCGGCGAATACGTACCCGCCGCTCTGCTTAACGATTCCATAAACCGTGGCCAATCCCAACCCCGTGCCCTTGCCGGCTGCTTTGGTAGTGAAGAACGGTTCAAAGATGTGTCCGAGCGTCTCCGCATCTATACCCGTCCCCGTGTCGCTCACCGATATCATCACGTAGTTTCCCGGCGGAACGACCACATTGTAAAAACTAATAGAGTCTTCGAAACTGACATTCGCCGTCTCAATCGTGAGCGTGCCGCCCGTGGGCATAGCATCGCGCGCATTGACCGCCAAGTTCATAATGACCTGCACCATCTGCCCTGGGTCCGCCTTGGTCTTGCCCAGGGCTGGGTCGAGCGCCAGTTTCTGCTCGATGTCTTCTCCCATCAACCGCTCGAGCATCTTTTGCGTTTCTGTTACCAGGGAGTTCAGGTTCATCACCCTGGGCTGAAGCACCTGGCGGCGGCTGAAGGCAAGCAACTGCGAAGTCAGCGAAGCGGCGCGCACCCCAGCCTTCTTGATGGTTTCGAGACGCGCGCCCACCATCCCTTCGGAACCTATGCTAGCCGACAGGAGTTCGCTGTATCCAATAATCACGCCGAGCAGGTTGCTGAAGTCGTGAGCGACGCTGCCGGCCAGTTGCCCAAGGGCTTCCATCTTTTGCGCATGGCGTAATTGCTCCTCCAGCAGTTTGCCTCCCGTCACATCTTCGGCAATGATCTCGACGATGTCGCCTCCACTTCCCTGGCTAGACCTGCGGTGGCGGCTGGCCCGCACCATGACGGGTTTGCCGTCTTTGCGCTTCCACGTGAACTCCTCCACGCTGAAGAAGTCCTGCGGTGCCGGCTGGGCCCGAAACTCGCTTGTATCCTCTTCGGAATACACATCCCGCGATACAGCCAAGGCAAGAACCTCCGCCTCGGATGGGTAGCCAAGCAGTTTCACCAGCGCGGGATTAGCATGCACAAACCTGTCTTGCTCGACGCTGATGGCGCCGATTCCGAACGGAGCATGTTCGACAAAAGAGCGCAGCGCTGCCTCCGACCGGCGCACAGCCTCTTCCGCGCGCTTGCTTTCTGTCATGTCAATCCCGACGCCCGCAATATAGGGTTTGCCTTCCAGTTCTACGCGCACCGCAGTGAAATAGTAGGGGACGGTGCCGCCATCCTTGGCCAACAGTTTGATTTCGAGGCGGGCCGAGCCTCGCTCGATGATTTCGTCTTCGGCCCGTTGTACGGCCTCCTTATATTCATCCGCCACATTGTCGAGTGACGAAGCATCCTCGATCCGATAGCGAGCCAACGTTTCTGCGTTCTTGTTCCAACGGAGATTCTTACCGGTCGCGTCTTGCAAGAAGAAGATTCCCGGCAGGCTCTCAATCACCGCATCTGCGAGAGTCTTCTCCCGCAAGCGCGCCCGCTCTGCCCGTCTGCGACGTCCAATGTTGAATATCAGCGCCAGGATGAGGGCAGTCTCGAGAATGCAGAGCGAGATAATCGCCACGATGGTGAAGCGGTAGCGCTCCCACGCCGACGGTTCGCGGAATAGCTCCAGTGTCGAAGGCGGTAATCGTTTCTCACTGATGTGCCAACGTTGCACCTGGCGCCAGTCCACCATGTCCTGGGACGAGTTATCGACCAGAATCGGGATAGTGGCCGCTTTCTCGCCGTTCAACACCCGGGCTGCCAGACTCGCGATCGTCCTTCCCACATTTTCAGGGTCAATCATTCGACCGCCGACTACGCCGTGCCCGATATAACTTGAGTAAATCCCATACACGGGGACATCAGCCGCCCGAGTGATCAGGTCCAGGGCCTCTTCCTGAAGAAAGAACTGGCCCCCGGCGTCTTCAATGAATATAGTGCTCAGGATGACCGTGTGCGGGGGCAACTGGGCAACTTGCCTAAGAAGCTCATTCATAGTCAGGCCGGTTAAATAGGTAACTTCAACCGTCCGCTGGTAGGGTGAGAAATCGTGTTTAAGCTGATCGGTCCAAGATTGATCGAAGGGAGAACTGCCACCAAGAACGACGACCCGCTGTGTGTCTGGCTGAAGCCGGAGGGCCAAGTCGAGCGTTCGAGCTGGCTCTTCGGTGCTGGCAACTCCGGTGATCCCCCGTCCCGCGGCCCCGGTCGCGATGCGTAGTTTCAGTTCGTCCAGTCTTCTGCTGTTGAACGTTATGACCACTGGAGTTCCAGGGAAAAGGTCTTTCCCTTCACCCAGTAGAAACTGAAGCGCCAAGTAGGAGGTCGGCACGATCAGGTCAGGCTTCTGCTGTGAGAACTCCAGCTTCAACAGCTGGACCAAATTCGCCGCACGAGCCGGGGTGGAAAACCGTACCAGATCGAGGTATTTGGTATAGAACTCCACGCGGTCTCGTGCCCGGGCTCTTAATTGCGACCGCAGTCCATAATCAAAGCCGGAAAAAGTCCCTTCCTCTTTGTCGAAGGAATAGAGGAGCAGAACTCTTTTTGGAGGTTTGATCGAGTCTTGAGCCCAGCCCGAGCTTGCAACCATGAGGGTAACGAATGCCGCGCAGAGAACAACGAAGCGCGCAGAGGAATCGCTTTGCCGGAAAAGAGACGGGCAAACCTCGCCACGCGGGCGGCGCTTTCGCAGATGGCAGCGCTTCAACACGGTCGCTCCGGCGGCCCGAGTTGCGGGTCAGGCTTCTGGACAGCTCCGGGGGGATGGTACTTGAGGATGTTAGACCATTTCCCCGGTTCTAGCCAGAGGGATTGAACTTGGCGAAGCTGCCGGGCCCGGTGCACTGCTGTGGTTTCTAACGGGTCAGCTTCCCGCGCTGGTGGCCCTCGCTAGTATAATGTGCACACCCCGAAGAGGGATCCGATGCCTGACACGTTCGTGAGACGCAGAATTCTGCTGGTGGAGGATGACGAAGAGCTGCGTTACGCCTACGCCACTCATCTAACCGCCAACGGGTTCGTCGTCGAAGAAGCCGGGGACGTGGCGGCGGCACGCAAGAGTTTTGAGGCTACCCGGCCGGACATCGCCATCCTCGATTACCGCCTGCCGGATGGTACGGCGTTTGATCTTCTCGCCAGATTCAAGGAACTTGAACCCTCCGTCCCAATCATGGTCCTGACCGGCTTTGGCTCGATGGAGTTGGGGGTGGCGCTGATTAAGAGTGGTGCTGAACAATGCCTCGCCAAGCCGCTCGAATCCGCTGCCCTGCTGATGATCGTTCACAAGCTGGTGGAAAACTCGCGCAATCAGCAGAAGCAACTGGCCAACAGCACGCGCCGGCGCCGGGTCGTGCTCAATCCATTCCTGGGTGAAAGCCCGGTCATCAAGCGCCTGGCCGAGGCCGCTGCCAAAGTGGCAAACAGCCAGAGCCCGGTCCTCATTCAAGGCGAGACCGGGACGGGGAAGGGAGTCCTGGCGACCTGGCTGCACGAAAACGGCCCGCGCGCCGACGAGTCTTTCGTTGACCTGAATTGTGCGGGACTGACCAGGGAATTCCTCGAATCGGAGCTGTTTGGCCACGAGAAAGGCGCGTTCACCGGGGCCGTCAACGCCAAGCTGGGCCTGCTCGAGGTCGGTCATCGCGGCACTGTTTTCCTCGATGAGATCGGAGACATCGATGCCAACGTGCAGCCCAAGTTGTTGAAGGTCGTCGAGGAAAAGAAGTTTCGCCGCATGGGCGACGTTCGCGATCGCTTCGTCGACGTCCGCCTGATTGCCGCTACCCATCAGGATCTGCGCCAATTGATCGAGACAAAAGCTTTTCGCAGTGATCTTTACTTCAGGATCAGTACGGTGCCGCTCGCCATCCCGCCGCTGCGTGAACGCCAGGATGACATTCCCTTCGTTGCTCATTCCCTGCTGCGCCGGATCTGCTCCGACATGGCGCGCCCTGGCGCCGAACTTTCGGAGAAAGCCGTGGAGCGGCTGCGCTCCTATTACTGGCCTGGGAATATCCGCGAGCTGCGCAATGTCCTCGAACGTGCGCTCTTATTCACCGATCGGCCTGTGCTGGAACCGGCCGATCTAGCTTTCGAAACGAGCCTGGCGTATCATTCCGACTCCTACAAGCCGGAATGGACCCTGGAAGAGCTGGAACGCTTCCACATCTCCGCGGCGTTCTCCGGGGAAAATCACAACGTCGAAAAGACCGCCAGACGATTGGGCATCGCCAAGAGCACGCTCTATCAGAAGCTGAAGGCTCTGCACCTCACCTAACTAATAAGGACTCGCGCCTCCCCCTCCCCGTTCCGTTTTGGGACTGTTCGGTTTTGGGAACGATTTCTAGAATTCATCCCCTCCGCTCCCCGAATTTCCTCAGACGGCGTTCGCTAACCTCCACGCTCTCAGCGTCTTACGTCTCGCGTTCACCCCGATTCAATTTGGTTCCGCGATTGCCATTACCGCTTAGGGATCAGGAATCGATCCTCAAGCTCTCCCCCAATACACAGTCAGTAAGAGGTTACCCAATGCCCAAGAAAGTCTTACTGGTGGACGATTCGACCACGACGCTGATGATGGAAGAAATGATTCTGAAACAGCGCACCGGCTACGAATGTGTGACAGCCATAGACGGTTTGGATGCGATTTCGCGCGCCATGGTCGAAACCCCGGATCTTATTCTGATGGATATAGTGATGCCGCGCATGAATGGCTTCGAAGCCTGCAAGCGCATGCGGCTTCAGCCTTCTCTGCGCGAAACCCCCATCATTCTGGTCACCACCTGCGGCGACGAAGAATACGTCGAAGCCGGCTTCCAGAGTGGGTGCAGCGACTACATCACGAAACCCATCGACGGCTTTGAACTGGTCACGCTGCTGCAAAACTATCTCGGAGAATGAGCGACTTTCAGGAAGGGATGTTATCCGGACGCATGAACGACTTTTCCAACTCGCCAGCGGAGATCGAAGGGAAAGTCTCGGCCCAAAATGCGGGCGATCAGGCCAAGGTGTACGCGGCGCGAATGCGGCTGCAGAACGCTCTCGATCAAGCCGATGCCCTGGACGCCATTCGCGAAATCGCCGTCAACCTCATCGGCACACAAGAAGTTGCCGTGTTCAAGATCGACAAGAAGCGCTCCGAACTCTGGCTTCATTGGTCGTTCGGCGCCGATCCGAACAAGCACTCCGTTCTTGAAGTGAGCCGCGAGCCCAGGCTGAAGGAGGTACTCAGCGGCAAGCCCGTGTTTCGATGCAAGTTATCTGATGAGAATTTGCTTTCCACCGACGATCCGGTGAATGCCCTGGTGCCCATTTTGGTGGACGGGAATCCAGCCGCGGTGATTGTGCTGTTTCGCTTATTCCCTCACAAGACGGGCATCGAGCCTGTCGACATGGAAATTTGTGAAGTGCTGTCGAACTGTGCCGGTCGGGCGGTTGGGCCGTATCGCGCACGCTAACCGAAGAGGAAGAACTGCATATGTACTTTGACCGAAAACCGAACAGTTCCAGCCCGGCGGTGCTGCCGATGGAATACTCGCCGCGTAATACGGGCGCTTCCGACGACCAGCACGGGCGCCACTATCTGATTCCGGGCACGATTTTTGCCGCCGCGCAACCCTTCGCCATCAGCACCATCGTGGGTTCCGGCGTCGTGGTTTGCTTGTGGGATTCGGACCACGGTGTAGGCGGTGCCAACCATTTCATGCTGCCCGAAGGTCCCGAGGACAGCGAGCATGCCACGCGCTACGCCAACGTGGCCAACCCGGCGCTGCTGCGGCGCCTGCTGGATCTCGACGCCAAACGCGAGAATCTTGCGGGCAGGATCTTCGGCGGTTCGCTCCCTCAGTTGACGTTCGGTAACGGCGGGACTCGTTTGGGCGAGCGCAATGTCGAGGTTGCTACTCACTTTCTGAAAAGCAACGGCATTCGTCTCGTGCAGAGCGAGGTTGGCGGTACCCAAGGACGAAAACTGGTTTTTCATACCGATGACGGGCGCGCCTGGGCGGAGCAACTCTGATGACCATGGCAGATTCCAAACCGTGCCCTCCCCATCCCGGCGATCCTCTTCCAGGCATGCCGCTCAATATGCCTGTCGTCGGAGCCCGTCAGCGTGTGTTCCTCCTGCCCGGACAGCTTCATGTGAGCCCAGAACCGACCCAGATTTGCACGATCCTCGGCTCTTGCGTGTCCATCTGCCTCTGGGACCCGCAGCGTCTTGCAGGTGGAATGAATCATTTCCTGCTCCCCGCGTCCCGGGAAGGGGAACCCGCGTCCCTGCGTTTCGCGGACGTGGCCACCACAGCGTTGCTGGAGAAGTTGCTGCTGCTTGGGTGCCGTCCCAGGAACCTCCGGGCCAAGATCTTCGGCGGGTCGTTCATGTTCCAAAACCAGGATCGCTATACGGCAAGCCTGGGTGCCAACAATGTTGCCGCCGCACTGTGGTTGATGAAAAACGCGGGAATTCCCGTGGCCGAGCAAGATACCGGGGGAATTAAGGGCCGCAAAATCGTGTTCAACACCGACGATGGCGCAGCCTGGTCCCGGCGCGTTTAGGAGAAAGAAAGCGAAGCAGATGGAAATCGATAACGAACTGCTGCTAAAGAGCTTTGTGACGGAGACCGGGGAAGGTCTCGTCCAAATGGAACAGGCGCTGCTCGAACTCGAGCTGCACCCGGAAGACGCCGAACTGGTAAACACGGTTTTCCGTGTCATCCACACGTTTAAGGGCAATGCCTCGATCTTCGATTTGAAATTCTCCCTGGAAATCGCTCATGCGCTGGAGGACTTGTTGGACAGGATCCGCAGCCACGACTTGAGGTTCACGTCCGATATCGCTGATATCCTCTTGGCATCCATCGATGTTTTGCGGGAGCTGACCGGCGCCGCAGCCGCGGGAAAAGACGCCGCCCCGCTAAAGTACAAACAACTGTTGCAGCGAGTGAAGACGCAGTTCGGAACCAAGCCGGCGGGAAAAAAGAAAACACGAAAAACGGAACCTTTGAAAACGGTTGCTGCGGCTTCAATTCCAACGGAGATTCCCCGGCAGGAAACAAGCGGCGTCCCAGCGCCGGCGCCGGCGCGCACGCTGCGAGTGGATGTTCAGAAGCTCGACCGGCTGCTCGATCTGACGGGAGAAATCGCCATTGCGCGAGGGCGGACAACCCGGCTCCTCGAAGACAAAAAGCATATCGCGATTGCAGAGTTGGCGGAAGCGCACGGCACCGAGGTCGCGTTGCAGGCCGAACTGCAAGAACTGGTGATGAAGGTTCGCATGGTGCCTGTCGGTCCGCTGTTCCGCCAATATCAGCGGACGGTGCGCGATCTGGCCAAAGAACTCGGGAAAACGGTCAACCTTCAGATCGAGGGAGACGAGGTTGAGGTGGACACCTCCGTAGTCGAACACCTTCGCGACCCTCTCCTGCACATGATTCGCAACGCGCTCGATCACGGCATCGAACTGCCGGAGCAGAGACGCAAGGCCGGCAAACCCGTGGAAGGCTTTATCGCCCTGCGCGCCTCGCATCAGTCCGGGAACATTTCGGTGGAGGTGGCCGACGACGGGGCCGGACTGGACCGCGCCAGGATTCTTGAGGCAGCCAAGAAACGCGGAGTCGCAATGGACGCCACCAGCATGAGCGACTACGACGTTTATCAACTGGTCTTCGAGTCGGGTGTTTCGACCGCCGATCAGGTGAGCAGTGTTTCCGGCCGGGGCGTAGGCATGGATGTAGTGCGCCGCAACGTTCAGGCTCTGCGCGGCAGCGTAAGCATTGATAGCCGCCCCGGAGTGGGCTCGACGGTGCACCTGCGCTTTCCCCTAACGCTCGCCATCATTGAGGGCTTTGCCGTCGAGGTCGCGGGCAATACTTACGTGATTCCGCTCGATCATGTGATCGAGTGCTTGGACTTGCTGGATTTGCCGGCGGAAGAGCGTTCTCGCAGCGGAGGCGACGGCGTGATCAACCTGCGCGGAGAACCGCTGCCCTATCTCGATCTGGGCCGCCACTTTGGCTGTACGGAAGAGCGCAATGGACGGCAAAGCGTCGTCGTCGTCCGCACAGAAGGCCAACTGGCCGGGTTAGTTGTGGACAAGTTACAGGGGGAAACCCAGACCGTAATCAAGCCGCTAGGGGAGTTTTTTGAAGGACTGCGCTGGGCGGCGGGATCGGCCATTCTGGGCAACGGCAAGGTGGCGCTGATTCTGGACACTTCCGCGCTGCTGCAAGAGTTTTGCAAGGCGCAAGTGGAGGTTGCATGAAACGGATGTTCCTTCTTTACGGGAGGGGTATCGGGAGTCAAACGCGACTGAATCAGAGCCTGAGCTCGACGAAGGATTTGTGTACTGATTATTTCTACTACGACGATAAAGGGAGACGCGATGAAACACAGAATTTTACTCGGTTTTCTTGTATGCCTGTGTGCGAGCGCGATGTTCGCACAAGACCTGTCCAATATCCAGATC
>CAVPYG010000046.1:0-43752 GCA_963709835.1 uncultured Acidobacteriaceae bacterium | reverse complement strand
TACACGATTGTAAGCGTGAGTAGTATTCCATGGCGAGTTGTAAAAGACGATTGCTTCTTCTTTCGTATCTTCATAAATCGCACAACCTCACGTCATACAACCATGCATGGCTGCGTTCACCCCAAGGCAATCAGAAGGACGACTGCCGGCAACACTCACTCCTCTTCTTTCAACGCAGGGCTTGTCCTAGATGCCGGTCGTCTGATATTGCAGGACTGCCAGGGCAAGTCGGCAATCGTAGCCTGCCTGCGCGTTGGTGATTTGAGCTTGCGTCTGCTGCAACTGCGCCTGACTTAATTCGACGATCGAACCCAGGCCCAACTTATAGCGTGCCTGCGCAAGATCGAGCGCGAGGTTGGCTTGCTCCACGAGTTGTTGCGTGACCGCCAGTCGATCGTAAGCAGTGGTTGCGTTGAGCCAGCTCGTACGCACGTCGCGTGAGATCTGGTCGCGAAGATCGCGTAGGCGGTCCTCTGCCGCTTGTGCTTTGAGCGCCGCCTCATGGGCCCGCGCCGAATATAAAAAGCCATTGAATACTGGGATTTCGACGTTCACGCCCACTGCCCCATACCAACTGGAAATAATGGGATTCCGCACGGGCGTGTCTCCCACCGCGCCCATCGCCTGAATATCTGGGAAGAACAAGTCCCGTTCGGCGGTATGGAACTTCTTTGCCGACTCAGACTGAAATTCAAGCGACAGAATTTCCGGTCGCATCGCAAAAGCAGTAGCAATCAGATCATCGACATTGCCTTGCGGAGGGGCAATCGTGGCGGTATCTTCGGCTAGCTGGAGGTTCTGCAGGTTTGAAAACCCAAGCACCGCTGAAAGCGACGCCAGCGCGGCATTCTGGTTGTTTTGCGCATCTAGAAGCAGCAGTTTGGCTTGCGCCAAGTTGACATTTGCAAAACTGAAATCGAGTTCCGACTTCAACTTATTCTTGTAGAGCGCCCCCACCTGGTCCGCAACCGTCTGTCGATCGGCGACCGTCCGTTGTGCCACGGTCAGCACGGCTTGCGTTTGCAAGGCGTTATAGAAAGTTTGATCTACGGCCAAAAGGACTTGCTCTTTAGTCGCTACTGCATTTTGGTTCTCAGCTTTTGCCGCCAGACTGGCGCTCGATATCAAGTTCTTCGTACGCCCGAAATCGGTAAGGAGCTGGCTCACCGTCGCGCCGGCAGCGGCGCGCTGATAAACGGTGGGATTGTTGAGCGCTCCTGCGGTGATTCGCGTTCCGGGGTCTGAATCCACTGCGGTGAGATCAACAGTCGCGGTCGGCCACAAATTCGACCGCACTTCTCGTGTCACCTGTTGCGATGCAAGCGCGGTGAGGCGCGCAACCGAGATTTGAGGATTATTCTTTAAGGCCAGCGCCTGAGCGTCCTTTAGGGACAGTAATCTGGCCGTCGCTTGACTGCTTTGCGGAGTAGGGGCTTGTGGTCCAGCCATCGGTACGCTCGATTTGGCAGGCGAGGCCGCTTGTTGCGGGATTGGAGCCGAAGGCAAACTCGATAGCATTCCTGAAGTGGACCCTCCCTGCGCGACGCTGCACACAGGCATAAATAGAGCGAGGCAGATTGGCAATACGTTTTTCATTCGCGGTACAGCAAACTTGCCCGTCATTGTTGTTGTTATCTCTGTTGTTGTCTCTCTCACCCTTGAACCTCACTCTGCCGACCGCGATATACGAGCAGATAAGCAGCCGGCACAATAAACACGGTGAGCACGACGGAGGCTGTCAGCCCGCCAATAATGGTCCTCGCCAACGGAGCGTACTGCTCGCTTCCCGTACCCAGTTTGAGCGCCATCGGGACCATCCCGATGATCGTTGCCAGAGACGTCATCAGAATGGGTCGCAGTCGTACTCGGCAAGACGTAATCACCGCCTCTTCGACTCCCTTGCCTTGCTCCTCAAGGCGATGAGCGAATTCAACGATCAGAATGCTGTTCGATGCCGAGATGCCCACCAGCATGAGTACCCCCATGAGCGACATTACGTTGAGAGTCGTCCCCGTCAAGGGCAAGATCACGAGCACGCCGATAAAGCCCATCGGAATCGCCAGCATGATGAGGAACGGATCTTTGAAAGACTTGAACTGCGCCACCAGTATCAGGTAGAGCAGAACAACAGACAGCGACAGACCCAAGGCAAAGCTGTGGAACGACGCATTCATCCCTTGCACCATGCCTCGGATATTGATGCGGACGTTATCCGGAACCTTAAGTTGCGGGATAACGCCAGCCACCTCAGTCGAACACTTTTCCCAGATCTTCCGTCGCTGGAGTCACGTACACGTCCGTGACTCGCTGAATCTGATAGTGGTCCACTTCGGTCGGTGTCAGAACGTCTTGAATCTTCACGACGGCATCCAACGTCGTGGGCTGCTTCAGACTGGGTGCATGGATGGGGATGTTTGTAAGGTCAGTAAGGTTGTGAATCGCCGGTCGTCCATTTTCGAAATACTGGACGGTAAGGAAATAGTCGTTGCCGCTCTTCCTGTCCACCCAATAGTTGGGCGCGATCATAGAGTTCGAATTCAGCGCAGTAATCACGTTGTCCACTACATCCTTCTGCGTCAACCCCAACTCCGCTGCATGCACACGGTCTATGTCCAGCCGCAACGCCGGGTAGTTCAAATCCTGCGGGATGTATACCTCACCCACCCCATGCAAGCTCCGAATCCGGCCCGCCAACTCCTGCGCAATCTTGTAACTCTGGTGCAGACTGGGACTACTCACCTGAACATCAATCGGCGCGGGCATTCCCATGTTCAGTACCGCATCCACCATCGACCCGCTGGAGAAAAACGTCCGCACATCCGGAAACTCGCCCGCCATCTTCTTCTGCACCAAATCCATATACTCAAAACTGCTCCGGCTGTGAGGCTCCTGCAACGCCACCTGGATAGTCGCCGTATAGGGCCCCGCATTGGTCGTGTACAACGACGAGAAGTCCGGCACCACGCCCAGGTTCGACACCACCATCTTCAGGTCCTTCGCTCCCACCGTCTGGCGGATCAGATCTTCCACCTTGGCCACATACTGTTCCGTCACTTCAATCCGCGTTCCCGTCGGCACCTTTAGATTGATGGTGAATTGACCGGCGTCGGTTTGCGGAAAGAACGCTAGACCCAGCAGCGGATAGATCGCCAGGCTGGCCACGAACACTCCACTCAAAATCGCCACCGTCAGCCCCGGACGCTTCACCGCACGCCGCACCCAATACTCGTAATAATCCAGCAGTTGGTTGAAGCGGCGGTTGAAGGCGGCGTTGAACCGGTCCCACCAAGACTTACCCGCCGCCGAGGTCGGTTCAATCTCATATTCGCCTTGCTGGTTGTGTCCTCCACCTTGGGGCATCGCCTTTAGATACCGCGCGCAAAACAACGGAATCACCGTCATCGCGACGAGGTAGGAAGCAAACAGAGAAATCACAACCGCGAGCGCCAAGGCTGAGAAGAGAAACTTACTTACTCCGTACAGAAAAGTAACCGGAAAAAACACGACCACGGTGGTAAGGGTCGCCGCCAGAACCGCAAGGCTTACTTCCGCACCGCCCGCTTCGGCCGCGGCCTCCGGTGCAGCCCCCAGCTCAAGATGGCGATAGATATTCTCCAGGGAGATTACAGAGTTGTCGATGATGCGGGAAAAGGCCAGTGCCAACCCACCCAAGATCATCGTATTCACAGTGCTGCCGGCCAGGTTCAAAACCACGAATGTTGCCAGCGCGGAAAGCGGGATAGACAGGAACACCGCTGTAGTGGCGCGGAAACTTCCAAGGAAGATGAGAATCATCAGGCTGGTCAGGACGAGCCCGATCAGTCCTTCATGAAGCAATGTCTTGATCGCCTCTTTTACGAACGCCGATTGATCGAACACTACCGTGGCCATGAGCTGTTTGGGAACGTCAAAGAGGTGTTTGATCGCCTCGCGAATACCATCCACGACTGCGATGGTGTTGGTATCGCCGCCCTGCTTCATGATCGGGAGATACACGGATCGCTGGCCGTCCACTCGCACCAGGTTGTACTGAATCTGATTGGCATCTTGAGCTTTGCCAACATCGTCTATGGAGACCCAGGAATTTCCCACGGTCTTGATCGGAACCTTGCCGAGTTCGTCCATGTTATTGACCAGGCTGTTGGAGTACACGTAGTAATCGTAAGGTCCCATCTTGACGTCGCCGGCAGGCAGAATCAGATTGGAGTCGTTCACGGCATGCACAACATCCATCGGACTCAACTGCCGAGACGCCAGCTTGTAAGGATCGACGTATACCATGATCTGGCGATACTTGCCGCCAAACGGCGGCGGAATCTCAGCTCCCGGACAACCGCGATCTGATTGCGGATGGTGAATTGGCCGATGTCGTGAATCTGAGTCTGGTTCAGCCCTTCACCTTTAAGGGTCACCAGGCAAACCGGCAGGCTGGACGCATCGAACTTCAGCACGACCGGCGGCAGGGTGCCCGGCGGCAGCCGCTTCAAATCGGCCAGGGCGAGGTTCGAAAGCTGTGTTACATCCGCATCCGCATTGGTCCCAGGTTGGAAATAAACCTTGATGATGCTCACGCCCAGCAGCGAGCGCGATTCCATATGGTCGATCCCGCTAGCTAGCGTGAAGAATCGCTCCAAAGGATCGGTGATGTCCGTTTCGATATCCTCCGGAGGCATCCCGGAATAGAACGTCGCCACCACGACTTCAGGCAGATTGATGGTAGGAAATAGATCCACCGGCATGCGCACCAGACTGGTGACACCGATCACCGTCATTGCCAGACAAATCACTACGATGAAGTACGGATTGCGTATCGAAAAACGTGACATTTTCGCTCACTTGGCCGCTGCGCAATGCAACAGCGAATTCTACTCCTGGTTGCTTTCGTGATACTGCATGATTTGCACTACCTGAGGGTGAACCTTCTCACCCACGGTTAATCCGCTGCGGTCGCTAACCACCACCTGTTCTCCTTCAGTTAGGCCCGCAACTACTTCGGCATCGTTGGCAGTCTGAATGCCGAGACTCACCGGACGATCTTCGATCTCACCGTTCGCGTTTACCACAAAAACGGTGGTTTTATCACCCTCTTGATTCACCGCTTGCAAGGGCACGGAGGGGATGTCTTCCTTGTGCTCAAGCGTCAGGTCGGCATCGGCGTACAGGCCGGGCATAAGCACCCGATCTGGATTGGAAACATCCACCTCGGTGTGCATGGTTCGTGTCGATTCCTTCACGTCCACCGAGAACCGCGCTACCTTCCCCGGAAACGTCCGGTTGAGCGACGGAACGCGGACGTCCACGCGATCGCCGATGTGGATGAATCGAACGTAGGATTCCGGGACCGGAATCACCAGCCGGTATAGATTGTCCTGCGACAGCTTGGCAATCGGGATCGCCTGCGTGCTTGAACCTGTACCCGCCTGCACCAATGTGCCGAGGTTCGCGTACCGCTCTGTCACTACTCCGGGAAACGGTGCCGTGATCCTCGAATAATCAAACAGGCTCTGATCGTGAGCCAATTTGGCCTTGGCCACTGACAGTTGGCTCTGGGACGCTTCCAGGGCCGCCTGACCAGCATCGACCTGAGAGGATGCCGCCAGGTCCTTCCCCTGCGAGTCATCCACTTCCTGCTGCGCGACAATTCCCGGTTGGCTCACAGACACTTCATTGAGACGCGTATATTGCAGGTGAAGGGCATTGTACTGTGCCTGATACCGGGACAATTCGTGCTGAGCACGGCTGACTTGATTCATCGCATTCTTAATTTCCGCCTGATCTTCCTGAAGCTGCGCCTCCAGCTCTGGAATCTCCAGGATCGCCATTACCTGGCCAGCCTTTACGCGGGTTCCGTAGTCGACAAGCAGCTTCTTGACGTAACCGGATTCCTTCGCGTAAACATCGATCTCCTGGAAGGGCACCAGCTCTGAGGACAATGTGATCTGCCGTCCTAGCGACTTGCGCACAACCCTTGTTACTCCCACCGTAACCGACGGCGCACTCGCTTGAACGCGGCCATTTCCGCTCCCTGAACAAGCGACGAATTCAACAACCAGAGCCCCAAGGCTGGCAAGCAAGATCAGCTTTGAAAATCTGATTCCTCCTGTTGGTAATCCGCCCTTTCGATTACTAATCTCATTCATCGAGTTCTCTTTACCAGCTTTCTCTGGCAATTCCGGCCAGCAATGTTCCATGCACGCAATTCTTGTGGTCGTCCCTAACCTGTCGTTTTCATAAGCTCGCGCAGTTTGGCAACCGAAAAGGCGCTTGATTGGCAAAAGTCGATCACCGTTCGTTCCACTTGCTGCAACCGGGCCGCAATATCAGGAATTCTGTTTGCAAATTCCACTGGAACCGTCAACACTCCGTGCCGGTCGCCGTGCAACAAATCTCTAGGATGGACCTCCATTCCACCCACCCTGACGGTGGCCCCAAAATCGAATATGTGGGCGTAGGCATGAGAAACCGCAACGCTCCCGGCAAATAGCTGGATACCCATAGTATGCACGGCGGGCAACTCGCGCACGGCGCCGTTCGTCAAGTACCCGATACACCCCAGAGCTTTAAGGATGGCGGCGTGCATATCACCCAAGAAAGCCCCGCGCCCCGGCGGCTTGTCCATGTCCTCCAAAACCAGGATGCGAGGCGCGGGAATTTGGAGAATGCTGTTCCAAAAGTCGGCCCGATCACGAAAGATACCACCACCAACTGGCGGTTCCCCGCTTCGAAGACGGGCCGTGGCCGCATACCCCACCGTGGGCGCAGCATCCTGGAACATGCAGCGAATGCTGCCATCTGCAAATCCTGTATTCCGAAGCCTGACATTAAATGTGTCAATCGCATTCGCGATCATGCATGTGTCGAACTGGCGAAGAGCTTCGAGATCTTCGTCGGTCAGCAAAGACTGAATGGCCATTTACATTCCTTTAGCGAAGCAAACTAACCCGCAAATGCAGACCCGTCTGACAAACCCGTATGCCGCCGGCCCAAACAGCTGGAAATCGTTCTACTGACCCGAACCACAAGAATCGCCGACCACGGGACCAAGCCGGACAATGCAAAGCTTGATCTCGCGAGTGCCCGGAGCTTTGGCGTTCTGAGGACTTTCGCGCCGGGTCCGAACTCGATCATGCCACTTCGATGACTTGGGTTGAGTTCAGGAAGCAGCAATTGGCTGCAAAAGACGAAAAGTCAGCAGGCAGGAGGAGGCCGGTTGTAGAGCCAGCTTTCGGAATGAAGATTCGTAGGGGAGATGACCACGGGAACCACAAAAACGGAAGACCGCGGCGGTTGAAAGAGGCTGAAACTGGCAGCGGGAGACGTCCACTGCAGTGCGTTGCTAAGAAGTCGCTGTCGGTGAGCGTCCGGGGATTGGGACTTTACGGTTGCAACTTTCTGGATTTCCGTACCCGGTGCAGTGTAACGAGTCGCAACACTAACCGTCAGAGAGCCGACCGCCAGAAGAGCAACTGCGACACGACACCGAAACCACAAGCTTGCTCGATCCCGAGGATGTTCCAGCAGGTTCATTCCAAGTTCATGCGTTCATCGAATACGATTACATAATACATGATCGCCACAGGACAACCAGATCGCACAAATCACTTGTGTCAATTTGATTCGATGCTCGGGTACCGGATTAGGTTGCAATTTCGAATTCCGTTTCCGGCGTGAACCCTTGCGCGCAAAGACCAATCGCTCCAGTGTGGGAAGATCCCATTTTGGAGCGATCGCGGTCCGTACAAACTTCGAGAAATCCCTCGCCCCCGCTAGGCAAAAGGAGTAATTCTTCGGGGGCGAGGGTTCGCTCAGCCTACGGCAGGTAGTAGCGGAAAGACGTAAAGATCATATTGTCGATCCCGTGGGGAGCCACGAACGTTCCCGTCGTAGCTCCGGCGCCCGTCCACGCATCCCGGGCCACGTAGGAATATTGCGGGCCGAACTGCAATCTTCCCTTGGGACCGCTATGCAGCTTTATCCAAAACCCGAGCGTGCCCTCGACGATGCGTTGGGTTTGGCCGCTGCACTTACCAACCGATCCGAAACCGTAACCGCTGCCCGCTGAGGGCAGGGTTTCGGTGTAGCAACCCGCGTCGTTAAAGTTCGGCGACCCGTACCCGACCGGAACGGGCGGGGTGATGGCAACACCGGGGGTGCTGGAGGGCTGGTAGGGGTCAAGTTGCCAGTGCCGTCCGACATATTCCTCGCCGCCATTGAGGTAGAGGTCGATCCTGGGCGTATGCCATTCCAGCGTGGCCAGACCTTGATAGCTGCGCAGCGGCGCCAGCGTGCCATTGGGGTTCACCGTAGCATCCGGCAGAGTCGACGTGCCGTACCGGCCTACTCCGTTCCCGTAGAGAGCGTGCAAACCGAAATCCAGTTGCTTGAAGAAAGTAACGCGGGCGTTCGCTCCCAAGCCAGCGCCGTTCTTCGAGTCGTTATATGCCCCTGTCGCGGAAGAGGCCGTCGTACCGCACAGGCTCGTGTTGGCGAGATATTCCACGCAAGGATAGACGCGGTCCCGGAACCGGCTCACAATGCCGAAGATTTCATAGTGGCCGAATCCTGGCTCGAAGGCCGCTTTGACGATAACGTCCGGCATCGAGTTGAACGAATAGTTCGAGTTCAAGTTGTAAAGCCCGCCGCCAACGCCGGCGGCGCCGAAAGCAAAGTTCGAGACGTTGCCGCTGGCTGCGAAGATGGTCTGAGGGTTCTCCAACGAGGCCCCCAGCCACACGCGATTGTCGAAGTTCCTGACCACGCGGACACCGTACTGGCGTGCCCAACTGAAGCCGACATGGTATGCCGCGTCGATCGTCATCGGCAACGCTTCGGTACGGTTGTCGACTCCCTTCTTGGTCTCGGTCACCAGGCTCCACATTTGACCGCCCGTGAAGCTCCAGCCATTGTTGAAGGCAGCCTGCCCCCAAACCTGCCTTTGGCGAAGGGTGTAGCTGTTGCTCTGGTTGTTGTTGGAAGTTACGCCCGCCGAAAGAAAGTCGGCTTCGACATAACCGGTGAGCTTGATGTCGCTGAGCTTGCCCTCAGCCAGCATCGAGACGCGTGACTGGCGGCCCGAACCGAAGAATTCAGAAACCGCGTTCGTCCCGCTGCCGGGCATCGAAACGCTGTTGAAGGGAGTATTAACGTCCGACCCCATCGCGCGAGTGCGATACACGGATTCTGCCGCCATGAATCCGCCGGGGGTAATCGTGATCCCCTTGTAGTGGAGGGCGAGCGGGCTCTCCAGGCCCCCTATTCGTTTCTGAGTTTCTTGCAGAGTCAGCGCGGAGTTCGTTGCGCTAGTCTTCAAGTCCGTGACATCGCTTTTGAGCGCCGTTACCGTTTGCTGTTGCTCCGCCGTTTGCGCCACTGCGGTTTCCGCCTTCGTCTGCGCCTGCACTGCGGCAGCTTGGCTCTGATCCAGCCGCTGTTCCAGTTGCTGGATCTTTTGATCGCGGCCTTGCACCAGATCGCTCAACTGCTTGATCTGCTGCTGCTGTAGGTCAATCGCCTTCTTCATCTCACTGAGCTGCTCGGAAACATTCGGCTCAGAGCTCTTTGGAGCCACTTTTTTTCGCGGACTCTTGGATGATGTCGTTGGAGTGGTTGTCCCTTGCTGGTCCTGCGCTGCGATCACGCCGCCTGTGAGAGCCATCGTCAGCACCACAGCCATCATTCGTTTCATTGTTTTCATCTCCTGAGAAAATAAGGGTTCTAGATTGCAAACAAAGCCGTGTACGGAACATTCTTCAGCTAACCGTTCGTGGTTAATGAATTACCAGCGTAGGCCGAAGTTTGTTAATAATCGGTTACAATTTGTTGAATATTCAGTGAATTGAACCTGCAGGCGCAGTTTGGCCGCCATCGAACTGCAATGCCTGCGAACGCAGCGGCCAGTCGTTTCCGGGCTGGGATCTGCTTGGGAAAAGTTTGAACCGGGGAATCGCGGTATTCCGTTAGGCCAAGACTTTGCTATAGTGAGTCGTCGAATCGTTTGCTCCATCACTCTTTCGAGACAAGTGGTAACGACTCGCGCAATCCCAACTTTCGAAGCACGAACATCGCGGGGCACCAGTTCGTGAAACCAGACTGGAACAGATTCAGGCCAACAAAGGCCGTGAAAAGATACCAGTATGGGTTTACGTAGTGCCCAAGTGCCAGGGACAACAAAATAAAGCTGCCAGCGATCATACGAAGTGCACGTTCTACTGTCATAACAGTTCTCCTTCAGAATTACAGTTTGTCATTCACAGTTTCGCACTGCGGTGTTTCGCATTCGGCAACATTTTCCGGCGCATGTGGATGGATCGGTGGAAACGAGTTTCCCCTCTGAGAGAGGTAGTAAAGAACCGGCACGGCCATCCGCGACAGAACGGTAGATGCGACTTCTCCCGCCATCAACGACAAAGCCAATCCCTGAAAAATCGGATCGAACAGGATCACGCTCGCGCCCACCACCACGGCGGCTGCGGTCAGCAGCATTGGGCGGAAGCGCACTGCGCCCGCATCGACGACGGCGTCCTCCAACGACATTCCCTGGGAGCGGCGCAGTTCGATGAAGTCGACGAGGATAATGGAATTGCGCACGATGATTCCGGCTCCGGCGATGAAGCCAATCATCGAAGTCGCGGTGAAGAACGCGCCCATCAGCGCGTGCGCCGGCAGGATGCCAACCAGCGTCAGCGGAATCGGCGCCATAATGACCAGCGGCGTGACGAACGAGCGGAACCAGCCGACGACCAGCACGTAGATGAGGACGAGGACTGCGGCGAACGCCAGCCCGAGATCGCGGAAGACTTCCACCGTGATATGCCACTCGCCATCCCACTTCATGGAGTAAGCGATCGGTGCGCTCGGGCAGGGTTGTACCCTTGTACTGCTTTACGCCGTAGCCATCGGGTAATTTGATTTTGTCGATGGCGTCGCTCATCTTCATAATGGCGTACACAGGGCTTTCTTCTCCGCCCGCAACGTCTCCCGTCACGTAGACGACTGGCTGCAGATTCTTGCGATACACGCTGGTGTCGATCGATGGTTTGCTAGAAGGTTCGTTACTTCCTGCAGGGCGATTTGTCCGCCAGACGGAGTCGGCAACTTCAGGTTGCCAAGGTCCTCGATCCCGGAGCGATCGGAACGCGCCAATCGCACTTCGATGGGGATATCTTCGCGGGAATGGGGATCGTGCAGCAGGCCGGCGTTGGCGCCGCCGAGCGCAACTTGCAGAGTTCGCGTGACGTCGGCGGGTGAGATGCCGTGCAGTGCCGCCTTGTCGAGATCCACTTTCATGTCGTACTTGGTTTGCGGGTCTTCGACATACCAGTCCACATCGACCACGCCGGGAGTCTGCTGGAAAATTTTCTTGATTTGCGCCGCCAATGCGATTTGGCCTTTGTAATCGGGCCCGTAGACTTCAGCAACCAGAGTTTGCAGCACGGGCGGGCCCGGTGGGACTTCGGCGACCTTGATGCGTGCTCCGAAGGGCGCGGCGATCTTGTCGAGCTCCGGCCGCAAGCGTCGGGCGATCTCGTGGCTCTGCGCCTTGCGATCGTGCCGCGACAGCAGATTTACCTGGATATTGGCCTGATTGGGCTGACTACGCAAGAAGTAATGGCGCACAAGACCGTTGAAATTGTACGGGCCGGAGGTTCCAGCATAGATCTGATAATTGATCACCTCGGGTTGTTGGCCGAGATACTGTCCCAGTGCCTGCGCCACGCGAGTTGTCTGTTCCAGCGGCGTGCCATCCGGCATGTCAACGATCACCTGGAACTCGCTTTTGTTGTCGAAGGGGAGCATCTTCACGCGCACCCACTTCAGCGGCACGAAGGCGATGGCTGCGAGCAACAGAAGCACTACACCTCCGAGAAACATCCAGCGGCGGCGTGCGTCGCGGATGAGCGGGTTCATCATCCGGCGGTACAGACGAGTGGTCCATCCCTCGGTCTCGTGCCTGGACTGGCCACTACCGCCCGCGTATTTCCTCAGCAGCCTTAATGCCGCCCACGGCGAAACCACGAAGGCCACCATAAGCGAAAACAACATCGCAGCGGATGCACCCACCGGGATCGGGCGCATGTACGGGCCCATCAGGCCGCGCACAAAGGCCATGGGAAGCATGGCCCCGATGACGGCGAAGGTGGCGAGAATCGTAGGATTGCCAACTTCATCCACCGCTTCAACCGCGATTTCAGACAAGGACCGCCCGCGGCTTTCTGGCAACCTGAAGTGGCGCACGATGTTTTCGACCACAACAATGGCGTCGTCCACGAGAATGCCGATCGAGAAGATCAGCGCGAACAGAGTCACCCGGTTCAGCGTGTAGCCATACAAATAGAAAACGGCAAGCGTGAGGGCAAGCGTGACCGGCACGGCCAGCAGCACTACTCCCGACTCACGCCAGCCCAGCGCCAGCGCAATCAGCAAGGTGACCGACAACGTTGCGATCAACAAGTGTTTGAGGAGTTCGTCGGATTTATCTTTCGCCGTCTCGCCATAGTTGCGCGTGACCGTGATGTTCAGGTCGCTGGGAAGCACATAACCACGCAGAGCGTTGACCTTGCCGAGCACGCGCTCGGAAATGCCGGTGGCGTTTGTGCCTTTCCGCTTGGCAAGCGTGATGGTCACCGCGGGATATTGCGCGCCCGCAGTCTGTCCCGTACCGCCGCGAGCGTTGGCAAACAGGACGTAGGTGTCCGGCTCGGCAGCGCCGTCTTCGAGCCTTTCCGCCACGTCGCGCAAATAGACGGGACGCCCGGCGTGGATCCCGACGACCACCTGGCGCAGGTCTTCGAGGCCGGTGAAGAAAGTCCCGGCCTCTACCTGAAACTCGCGATTGTCGCGGGCGAAACTGCCTGCTTGGCCGCGACTGTTCGCGGTCTGAAGTTGTCCTACAATCGCGTCCGGCGTAAGGCCGTATGCCGCGAGCCGTTGAGTATCGAGCACTACTCGCACTTGCCGGGGCTGTCCGCCGATGATCTTGGTCTCGGAAACGTCATCGAGCTGCTTCAGCGAGTTTTCCAACTCGCCCGCGATTCGCCGCAGACGGTAAGAGTCATAGTCCTTTCCCCACAACGTCAACGCCATAATCGGCACGTCGTCAATCGAGCGGACCTTGATGATCGGTTGCGAGACCCCGGGCGGAATGCGGTCGAAGTTGGAGTAGAGCTTGTTGTACGTTTGGATAATGGCATCTTCTTCTTTGGTGCCAACGTAGAAACGCACCACCAACATGCTCACGCCGGGATGGCTGATGGAGTAGATGTACTCGACGCCCGGCACTTCGCGCAGCAGCTTTTCCATCGGAAGGCTGACCCGCTGCGCGACTTCTTCCGACGACGCACCCGGCATCTGCACAAACACGTCGAGCATGGGCACAACGATCTGCGGCTCTTCTTCCCGTGGGGTCTCAAGAATGCTGAAGGCGCCCAAAAGCAACGCGGCGACGATGACCAGCGGCGTCAGTTTCGAATCGATGAAGGTATGAGCAATGCGGCCCGCCATGCCAGTTCGCTGCAAAGGCTGAATCGCCGTCTTGGATTTGTTGTCAGACATTATTCAGCCTCGACGCGTTTGCCATTGAGATCGAGTCCACCCGGCTTGACTACGAGACGCTCTCCGTTCTGGAGGCCCGCGAGCACTTCGATATCAGTCCCCGACTGTTTTCCCAAAGTGATGTAGCGCAAGCTTGCAATCTGGTTTTGGTCGAGCACAAAAACACCCTGCAGTTGACCGCGCTCGACTACCGCCGAACGCGGAATCAGCAACGCCTGCCGTTGGCCACGAGAAAATTGAACCCGCCCGAACAGGCCCGATCGCAGTCTCGGGTTCGTTGGCAATTCGATCTTCACCAGGAAACTGCGGCTCGCGACGTTGGCAGCCGGGACAATCTGCACCACCTTGCCTTCGAGACCAGTGTTATCGAGGACGTTGACCACAACCGAAACTTGTTGCCCGGTTCGTATATATCGAAGATCGTTTTCGTTGACGGTGGCTTCCAGACGATAGCGGCGCACATCCTCGATGGTGAAGATCGTCATGCCGGGTGAGGCCAGTGTGCCGGTGTCGGCTTTCTTCTCGGTGATCACTCCGTCGAACGGCGCTCGAACTCGCGTGTATTCGAGAGAAATGCGCGCCCCGATCAATGTTGCCTTCGCTTGCGCCTGGCCGGCTTGCGCCATATCGCGACGCGCGCGGGCCGCCTGCTGGCGAGCTTTCACCTCGTCGAACTCCTGCGGACTGACCGATTTCTTATCGTAAAGGTTCTGGTAGCGCTTCAACGTCGATTCCGCCAGCGCCAAGTCGGAATCCGCCACTACGAGTTGCTGCTGAGCAGCGATGTCGGCTGCGGTCGCGCGATCTACCGCCGCCCGCGGTTGCGACTCGTCGATTACGGCGAGCACTTGACCTCGCTGCACGTGGTCTCCTTCGTGAACACGAATTTCGACGATGTTTCCCATCATCTGACTCGCGAGATCGCTGGATTGAGCGGCGCGCACGGTGCCTACTGCCTCCACGAGATCGGGAACGTTGGCCGGTTGCAGCGTAACCACGGAAATGTTCCGCACGGTTTCTGCCACTGGAGCGGTATGCTGCTGATCTGCGGAGCAACCGCCGAGTCCGGCAATTGAGGTCAATAATAAGGACGCTATCAATACGGACGAGCGTTTTAGTCCTTTTTTCACGTGGTTCATGGCATCACCACCGGAGATTGCACATTTAAGCTGCCGCTCGCCAACTCCAGGTCCGCGTAGCTGGCATGGAAGCGATAAACCGCTTCCCAGTAATCGGTTTGACTGCGGCGCGTCGCTTCTTCGGCGCCCAATAGATCGGTGATCGTGGTTAGTCCGCTATCGTATCGGTCTTGGTTGATGCGCAGACTCTCTTGTGCCTGGGCGATGGCAGCCCGCGCAACATCTAACTCCTGCCGGGCAGAGTCCAGATTGTAATAAGCGCGGCGGACATCAAGGCGCACTCCGTCGCTGGCCACCTGCTTCATGGCCACGACTTTTTCTTCGAGGGCCCGCTGCCGCGAAAGTTCCGCGCGCTTTTCGCCACCTTGGAAGATGTCATATTGCACTTCGATCCCGCCCAACCAGTTATTGCCGCCGCCGCCCGCCACAAACGTTGGATTGTCCATTTCCCATCCGGCGAAGGCATTCACTCGCGGGCCGAACGCCGACTTCGCCATCGCCACGCTCTGCCGCTGGGCGGCTTCCTCGGATTGCACGCGCTGTAAGTCCGGTCGATTCACGAGTGCTTGTCTCTCGACTTCCTGTAGAGTTGGAATGGGAAGCGCGTGTTCAGCAAGTGCCTCGGACGGTTGTGCCGGAGCGTCCAGCGGAATGCCCATTGCCGTATTCAGTTCCGCGCGCGCCATTTCCATATTGTTTCTCGCCCGAATCGCTTCCTGCTGCCGCGCCGCCATGTGGACTTTCGCGGTCAGTAAGTCGGACTGCACCGCCAACCCGCTGTCGAGCCGCGTCTGGCTGCGATCCATGATGGCTTGTGCCGTTTTTACCGCCTGCTCGGCGACTTCCAGTTGCTTCGCCGCCAGCAGGACCTGGTAGTAAGCGCGGACGACGCGGAAGACGATCTCCTGGTCCGTGCGGTCCAACTGCTGTCCGGCCGCCTCGGTCATCTTTTTTGCCCGATTGATACCGTGCCAACTGGCAAACGAATCGAAGAGGTTCCAGCTGCCCCCAAAACGCGTGGCGAAGTTGCCGAAGGGTACAGGGCTATTCAGCTTGTTGAACGCGAGGTCGGCTGCAGTGAAGCGTTGCTGCCGCAATTCGCCGCCGAATACATAAACGGGATCGTTGCCGCGCGTCGCCGTCTCGGAAAAAGTTAAGCGCGGCATGAGGATCGACCGCGCCTCACGGACATCGGCGGAGGCCGCCTTTGTGTCCGCCAGGGCCGCCTTGCGCAGCGGATTCTTCTCCAAGGCGATGTTCACCGCCTGCTGCAAGGTGAGAGACGAAGGCTGCTCTTGTTGTGCCGAAGCCGTCGCCACAGCCAGGCACACAATGAGGCCGCTCAGAATCGCTGCGTAAAAAGTCTTCAACTCTGTACTCCCGCAGCCTGAGCTGGTTTCATCCACTCGGTCTTATCTTCGACGATCTCGTGGGTTGTATGAAAACTGGCGGTCTTCTGTATCATGGCCCCCACCGAACAGTACTTTTCCTCGGAGAGCCGGATGGCTTCCTCCACCGCCGCTGCGTCAATTTCCATGCCGGTCACCACATGGTGGATTCGCACCACCGTGAACACCTGAGGCGGACGTTCCGCTTGATCGGCTTCGACCCTTACTATGTAGCCGGTGACCTTCTGGTGATATTTCTGGCGGAGGATGGTGACCACGTCGAAGGCCGTGCACCCGGCCAATCCGGCGGCCACCAATTCAATCGGCTTCGGCCCAGTGCCTCCAGCCGTGTCGTCCAGCAGGAAATTGTGGCCGCTTCCGGTCTGGGCAACAAATTGGCGCTGCTGTATAAGTGGTTGAGTCAGTGTGACTTTCGCTGTAATCATGATTGTCTCCGTTTGCTTCTATCGCGCAGTATACGAATAAATGCAGCGGGACGGATTTTGTTACAAGAAACATTCGCCGGTGCTGCGGCGGCTGGCGAACTCGTCTCGCTTCTTGCGGAGAGCATGATCGAGCATTGATAATGCGGAGAGGACTCATATGAATCTTTTTAGCAAAACTAGCAAGATGCTCTTTGTCTTGGGGATCGTCGCAATTACACTGACATCCGCGGTTCTCGCATATCAGGCGAGCCTGATCCCATCCTCCCGATTGATCGACCCGAACGACCTAGTCAAGATTCTTCAGTCTGCGAAGAGTGAAAAACCGTTGATGATTCAAGTGGGTTCCCACGTCCTTTATACGCAAGCGCACATTCCCGGCTCGGAATACATCGGCCCAGCCTCCAGTGAAAGTGGCCTGCAGGCGTTGCGCAAGCGCGTGGAATATCTGCCGCGCAAGAAGTTTATCGTTCTTTATTGCGGCTGTTGTCCGTGGAGCCACTGCCCCAACGTCAAGCCTGCCGACGAGGCGCTTCATGACATGGGTTTCACCAACGTGCGGGTCCTCTATATTCCGGGCAACTTTGGCATGGACTGGGTCGAGAAAGGCTATCCGATTGCCACAGGAAGCTAGGAAACTGGAAGCTTCCGAACTGGGGCCGTCAGATTGAAAAAAGGCATTCTTCGCAGTTTGGCATTGATCGTCGTCGTAGCGGGACTTTATTTCATGTTCCGTCATCATGGCGCGCCCACAGGCATGAGGGACGCGAGGGCCGGTGAGCATTCCCTGGCTCCCGACTTCTCGCTTCCCGACTTGACGGGAAACAAACTCGAACTTTCATCTTATCGGGGCAAGGTCGTTGTTCTGGACTTCTGGGCAACCTGGTGCGACCCGTGTCGGGATGAGATTCCCCGCTTTGTCGAATGGCAGAACAAGTACGGCGGCCAGGGACTGCAGATTATCGGCGTTTCCATGGATGACGAGCCGGGACCTGTACGCGACTTCTATAGGCAATTCAAAATGAATTACCCGGTCGTAATGGGCACTGCGCAGACAGGCGAGCTTTATGGAGGAGTTCTCGGGTTGCCGATCGCATTCCTGATCGCGCGCGATGGCCGCATCAGCGCCAAGCATATTGGCGCTACCAATGTCTCAGTTTTTGAAAACGAGATCGTGAAGCTACTGCAGAGCAAGGCCGATTCCGATTCGACAGGCTCGTAGCCTCGCGCTACTGGGCGATGGATTACTCGCCGGTTTTTCTTGTGGCCATGCGTTCGTAGTCGGCAAATATATTCCTACGCAACGCGACCGCCTTTTCGCGGCCAAGGCTCTCCGCGGGCCATCTGCGGCATTGCTCGATCGTCGCTTCGAGACTTGAGAGAAACGCCTTGCACGGTGCGCAGCCGTTCATGTGACGCTCCATCTGCTCACAAAGCGAGTCATCGAGTCGCTCGTCGAGATAATTCGAAAGTTCGGCAAACATTGCCTTGCAGCGGGCAGGTCTGGGCTGGTTCTTGCTGGGCCGATCATTGCCGAACTGACCTTTGGACGATGCCCCAGAAGCTGCGTTCCCTCTCGCAGAACGTGGCTTCAATCCTTTCATCAATTCCTTACGCACAAACAGCCTGGCCCTGTGCAAACGCACGCGAACCGTTCCAGAACGCAGCCCTGTGATCTCGGCAACTTCTTCGTCGGTCAGACCTTCCATATCGCGCATCACCAATACAATACGGTATTGCGGCGGCAGTTTCTGAATGGCGTCTCGCAACCTTCCCGCTTCCTCACTCCGGATGGCGAACGCTTCCGGATTGATGCTGCCGTCGGAACTCAACTGATCGAGTTCTTTCCGATTGGGCATCAGTTCTTCCAGTGAAAGTTCTTCCTTCGGCGCAAACTTACTCCGGCGCCGAGTCGTCAGGCACCGGTTCTTCGCCACTTTATAAAGCCACACCACGAGCGCTTTAGGACTGTCGAACTTAGGCAGGTACGGAACCGACTTGAGCAGCACCTCTTGCATGGTGTCTTCGGCGTCCTGGCGCTGGCCGCAGACCTTCATGCTGAAAGAGAAGACGGTATTTTGAAGCAGGGTCAGGGCCTGCTCCAAATCCTTATCGTCGCCGCGCCGCAAGAGCTGGACGGCTTGTTCGATTTCCGAACGCATCGCCATAAATGTAGCATGGCAAACCTCCGGCACACTTCCCAACGGCGGTAGGCTTGGTCAGGATGGCCACGCCAACCTGCTGTCTTTTTCGAGGAGGACAGTTGCGTCACGCCAACCGTAAGATTTCGGGAGTTTTCAGCACGGTAGCGACTTTTACCGGAGTCCGTAAATGAAGTCACCACCAGCCCGGAAAAGGGGAGTAAGCCAAAATCGGGCCGGCGGCGTTTCTGACGGGAAGACCCCATCAGAAAGTTGAGATCCCGTGGAAAGCCAAACAGGTCCCGCGTCAGACGAGAGACGGGGGGCCTGTTGTCGTCTTACGGCAAGTAGTAGCGGAATGAGGTGAACACCATTCCGTCGAGTCCATTCGGTGATCCGCCCACTCCCGACCAGGTATTCCGTGTGACGTAGGAGTACTGCGTGCCGTACTGGAACCTGCCTCTGGGCCCGCTGTAGAAGCGGTACCAGAAGCCGAAGGTTCCCTCGATCAAGGCGCGTGTATCACCGGTGCAATTGGCGAGGCTGCCGGGAGAAAAACCACCCGAACCCGGCGCGACTTCGCTGTAGCAGCCGGAATTGTTGAACGTGGGGGCACCATAGCCGACATTGGCTCCTGCGCCCTTGTTGGCCAACGGATCGAGGTCATACGACCGGCCAGCATACTCAACTCCGCCGTAGCCGTAGATGTCAAGTTTCTTGCTCTTCCATTCGAGTGTGCTTAGTCCTGCGAAGTTCTTGATCAAATGAATCGTACCGTCGGCGTTGATGGAGGCATCCGAAAGCCCTCCGCCTGCGTAGCGGCCGACTCCGCTGCCGCCGAAGCCCTTCAACCCAAACGTAACGTGCTTGGCAACAGTCCAACGCGCGCTCGCCCCAAAGCCTCCGCCTTCTTTCGAGGCGTTGAAGGCTCCGGTCGCGGATGTGGCGCCTTTAGCGGTGCACAGCGCTGAGTTGGAAGCAAATTCGACGCAGGGGAAAATACGGTCAGTGAAGCGGTCGACAAGCCCAAAGACTTCGTAATGTCCAAAGCCGGGATCGAAAGCGATCTTGGCGACGATATCGGGCGCGGGGTTGAAGGAGTATGTTGACCCGGTGTTGTAGCTGTTGCTTGCGCCAGCCTCGCCGAGCAGGTAATTGCTGACGTTCCCGTGTGTGGTCAGCGTGGCCTGGGGATTCTCCAGTGCGAACGCGACTGCAATCTTGTCGCCAAAACTCTTGGTTACGCGGATTCCATACTGTCTCGCGAAGTTAAAGCCAACGTTGTACGACGGGTCAACCGTCTTAGGTCGTACATCATTTGTTTTGCCCATATCGTCGTCGGGGGCGATGCCCTTCGCATCTTCCGTGACCAAGCTCCACGACTGGCCGCCGAGGAAGCTCCAGCCGTTGTCAAACTTGGCCTGAGCCCACGCCTGGCGAAGACGGAGAGTGTAACTATTGGTAGAGGTAGAAGTGGAGGTGACGCCGGCGGAAAGGAAGTCCGCGGAGACGTAACTGGAAAGATCCACCTTCCCCACGCGTCCATCGACAAAGACGGTGCTCTTCGACTGACGGCCGGAGCCGAAAAACTCCGACAACTGGCTCTGGGAAGCGCCCGGCATCGTCAGATTGTTAAATGGCGTGGACACGTCCGCTCCCAGGGCTCTCGACCGGCGCACGAATTCGGCAGCGGCGTATCCGCCAGGTGTGATGTTGATGCCTCGGAAGCGGATCGTAATCGGGCTCTCCATCTGTTTGTTGAGCACTTGGTCGGGTTCGGGATTGGTCGCTTGCGAGTCCAGCACCGAAAGAACTGCGTTCTTCAATACCGCGTTGTTCGACGCTGTGCTGTTCACAGACTTGAGGTCCGCCACATCGCCCTGCAATACGTCTACCGCCTGCTGTTGCTGACTGGCCTGGGTCTGAGCAGCACTGGCCTTCCTTGCGGCGTCGGTCGCGGCCGCTTGTGCCTGTTGCCAGCTCCGCTGAGCCTCCTGCAGTTGCTGGGTGAGTTGCTCAATTTGCTGTTGCTGCGCAGTCACGGCGTCCTTCAGCGCCTGCACGTCGGCTGCGGTTGCAGCCGGTTGCGCTGGTGCTGCTGCCACGGGCATATGTTGTTTCGGCGGCGGGGCGGTTGCATCCGAGGTTTGTGCCCAAGCGGCGGCTGAAAGCACCGCCATCGTCACGATGGTGATGAACAAGTGCAT
Source organism: uncultured Acidobacteriaceae bacterium (assembly GCA_963709835.1). Classification (GTDB taxonomy): domain Bacteria; phylum Acidobacteriota; class Terriglobia; order Terriglobales; family Acidobacteriaceae; genus Acidiflorens. The sequence goes on along the minus strand of CAVPYG010000046.1, from coordinate 22,883 downwards.
GGCTGACTTCATAAAAGACAATCCTCTCCTTTTGGTTTTGGTCGAGCATTACATCTCGGGGAAACGACAGAAAACTTTTCGCAATCGGAGGCCACAGCGCGGTGACCTCTATTTTTTCGCGGCATTCAAAGAGCACGTCTCGATGTAGCCGATTGTTAGAATCATGTCCATTCTGTACTTGTGTTATGAGAGCGTTGCCCCACCGCTTTCTTAATCGCCTGAGTACTGACTCGCTCGGACCATCTTGTCCGAAACGCGCCGAACAGTGGCTTCAAGTGTTGCGGCCAGCCAGGCACACTGATGGTGGTGGGCGGGCATCATCACGGCCCGCTGTTCGTAGAATCCCTGTTCATTGATTTTCAAAGTGGGCAATTACTCCATAAAACACATTGTACTAATAGACTTTATTGCAATTACAGAGATAGCACGTGTCGCTCCATCCCGCCAGGTGCCATGAGGATTCGCCACGCCTATTGGTTTCAACAACTTACTCGAATCTCTGAAAGTTCGCTGCAAGCAAGAGTGTGCATCGAATTGCAGGTCGATGAAGAAAAACTTCTCGGGCCGGATTGGCTTTGCCTCTGGATTGAAGCTGTTTCGATCAGTGGAGTACGAACCGCTCAATTCAGTTTCATTCCGGCGAATTTCTTCTTGTCTTGTTCTCTATGCCCTATTCCAGCTAGCATTCACCATCGGTGCGCGATGAGGCTTTCTTCCTACCAAAAGCGTGGTCAACTTTCGGATGGCGGCGCAGCAGAAGTAAGGATGCTTAGACCCGCACATCTTCTCGTTGTGAGGCATTACCGCCCTGCACAGCCGCGTCTGGGCTCCGTCGGCGCTCCGCCAAGGCTGCCCAAAAACCCCTTCGCCGCCAGCTTTGGAAGCACCTGAATCTAAAGGGGCACAAGGCCCGTGGCCCGCTGCCCACAACCAGATGTTTTTGGGAATATGCATCAGAAAATAGATCACTGCCTCGCTTTTCTTTTACACACGCTTCTGTCATGCGGTTGAAGGCGCGCCTCGTCAAAGCAAAGTCAAATCCTGGCACTGCGCCAACCGCGAGTAGGGAAGTGAAGGCGTTCGTTCCCTGAGCAACGGCTGCCATGCCATTCAGCACGCACTCCTCGGCCGAGCCTACGGCCCTCCCCCTTTCATCAGTCGTTGGAATCGCGCATCGGAACGCAGAGCGGCAAACTTCGGGTCCTGGCGGGCGAAAACGAACCAGCTGCAGTGTTCCGCCTTGGCCGTCTCCAACCACTTCAAGGCTTCCGGGTGGTCGCTGAGCGCGGTGTGGATGACGGCGATCCAATAGGGGCTGAAGTAACGTTTCTTGCGCAGCGCGAGCAATGAATGCAGGATTTCATCCGATTTTGGCTTGTCGCCGCGGCGGGCCAGCCCGTATGCCAGATGGGCCCTGGTCAGAGCGCTATTGTCGGAATGTTCCACGGCAATGGTGAATTCCGCGACCGCGTCGTCCGTCCTCCCCATTTGGTCGAGGACCATGCCGGTACAGATGTGGCCGACCCACAGGGCGGCGTCGAGTTCGATGGCGTGTTTGAGCTGAGAGAGAGCCGCGTCATGATTTCCGGCGTAGTACAAGGCCCATCCCAGCATGACCGCGGTATAACCGGAGAAGGGGGCCAAATCGCAAGCGCGCCGCATCATGGCGACGGCATCTTCATGCTTGCCAATTGCGACCAGAAGCTGAGCATAGGCTCCCAAGGCGGGAGGGCATCCCGGGTCGGTCGCCAAGGCGCGCACCAGGGCCGCCTCGACAGCATTCCAATCGTGTCGATAGAGAAGGTGGTAGTAAGCCAGTGCGGTCCTGGCCTCGGGCAACTCTTCAATCTCGAAGGCTTTTTCCGCGCAACGTTTGATTTCAGGAAAAGCTTTGCGGGAGGAGATCATTCCCATCCGCGCCTGCACACAATGGGCATTGGCGAGGGCAGCCCAAGCCATGGCGAACCCCGGACATTCACCGACCGCCTCCTCGAAAAGAGGAATGCTTCTCTCGATCGCGCCTTCGGTGAGCCGGGAGAGGAGCAACGAGCCTTGGAGATAGCTTTCGTGCGCGGCGGGAGGGACGAGTTGCAAGTGCGAAGGGCGCGACGGAGACGGGATGGACTGGATGACAGATGCGGCGATCTTGCGGCAGGTCTCCTCCTGGCCGGCGAACAGAGCGTCGGCAGGCATGGTGTAGCTCTCGGCCCACACGCAGGCTTGGGCGTGGCAGTTCAGGAGTCTTACCGTGACTCTGACCTGCCCGCCAGTTCCGGACACAGCCCCGACGAGGACAAAATCGGCCGCGACCTTGCGGCAAAGGGTCATGGTGCTTCGGCCCTTGGGCGAGCGTTCGGTGGTGAATTCAGGAGTGATGATGACGAAAGGGGGATCGGCCCGGCGGAGTTGGGTGATCACTTGCTCGGTCATCGAAGGAGCTTGGGAATTTGCCTCTTGTTCCATCAAGGACTTCAAGGGAAACACAGCGAGTCTGGGCTGGCCTCGGTTGGGAAGTCCGGGTTCGGGAGCGGGCGAGCCATGCACGGCCGCAACGAAGCGGTATCCGTGACTCCCAACGGTCTCGACAAAGTGCGGGTGGGCGGTGTCGTCCTGCAAGGCAGAACGCAGCCTGCGGATGGCAACGTTGAGGCACAAGTCTCCCTCGACGAAAGTTCCCGGCCAGACCGTCCGGATGATCTCGCTTCTCGATACTACTTGCTTGGGGCGACGAAGCAGAAGCGCGAGTATCTGGAAGGGCTTGTCTTGCAGGGGAACTCTGGTGCCGTGGCTGAACAGCTCTCCCGTAGCGAGATCGACGACGAACCCGCCAAACCGGAGACGATTCGAGTTAGCGGGACCTCCCATCGGTCCTCCAGGTCCTCCCGACGATAGCGCGACTCTCTGCAAGCAGAAGTTTAACTCCGATATGAGGCTACGGCGACTGAAATCCTCGGCAGTGGTATAGGAAGGCAAACACGAGGGTTAGGGCCATTTCTGGGTAGTTTAGATGTAAGTGACAGATAATCCCAGGGTCATTGAGAGAGGCGGATACTGCAAGCGTCCATACCGTTTCTCCGGTTTCGTCGCGGTTCAGGAGTACGGCCCGGCCCCAGCTAGAGGCTGGAGTTTCGTGGTCGCGTCCGCCACAGACGGACGCCGGGAGATGGCGGAATGCAGTGGCGGATGCTGTGCCATTGCCGACAGAGAATTCTCTCCGCCCACTGCGGTATGGCAATTGGACGGGAAGCCAACGGTCCCAATGTGGGAGGTGGAAGATGTTGCGCGAAGCACATGCAATCTGGAAAGACGGACCTTACGTCGGCGAAGGGGCACTCTCCACTCCGAGTGGTGTGTTAAACAATGCCAAGTACACTTTTGGTTCGCTCACAGGCCTAATGGCCGCCACTTCGCCCGGCGAGATGCTGGCCGCGGCTGTTTCGTCCAGCACGGCGAGAATGTTGGCCATGGAAATGGCCAAGGTGGGAATCAAACCCATTCAGGTAGAAACCGATACCGCTTTGGTCATCGACTTCGTGGGCGAAGCATTACGGATAATTGGGGCACACCTGAAGATCGTGGCGCGAACCAGCGATTCCGAATCGGGGCGGTTCGAGGAGGCTGTGGAAGCGGCCCGCCGCGAGTGCCCAATTACCAGCATTTTGAACATCGACATGAAGTGTGAAGCGAAGTTGATTTCGGCGGCTGTGCCGGTTTTCGTCTGAAAGCTGGGGAAGAACCGAGGTTCCGAATGGAGCTAAAACGCACCATCAAGTTTGAGGCGGACCGCGACCCGGAATTTGCGCGTTGGATCAGCCACACGGTGGGCGGTGAAAGGATTCGTCACTGCCTGCAATGCGGATTGTGCAGCGGGAAATGTCCGCTCTCGCTGTACATGGATTACACGCCCCGGCGTCTCATGCACCTTTCGCGGGAGGGCTTCAAAGAAGAGGTGCTGGGCAGCAGTTCGATCTGGCTCTGCACCGCCTGCTATGCCTGCATGGTGAACTGTCCCAAGAGCATCAACGTCACCCACCTGCTCTATGCGTTGAAACAGCGCGCCATCGAAGAACGACGTTATCCGCGGCGGTTTGCGATTCCTGTGATGGCGCGTCAATTCTCGGACATGGTGCGTGGGTCGGGGCGCATTACCGAGAGCTGGCTCATCGTAAAAGTATTTCTGCGCACCTCGATTTGGCGACTGGTAGCCATGAGCGGGCTCGGCCTGAAGCTGTTGCGCACCGGCCGCATGCCGCTGATGAGAGAAAGAATCGAGCGTCGAGAGGAGATGGATAAGCTGCTGGATTCGGTCGCGGCCACACGGAAGGAGCTGGCGATATGAGATACGCCTACTATCCCGGCTGCTCGCTGCGAGGAACAGGGCGCGCATACGAGGAGTCGCTGCTGGCGGTCTTCCGCGCTCTCGACATCGCGGTCGAAGAGATCGACGACTGGAACTGCTGCGGAGCGACCACTTACATGTCGGTGGACGAGCTGACTTCCTATGCGCTGGCCGGCAGGAACCTGGCGCTGGCGGCACGCAAACACAGCGAAATCATTGCGCCATGCGCCGCCTGTTATCTTGTGCTCAATAAGACCCAGCACTACATCCGCGATTATCCGGACATCAAGGTTGTGGTTGATCGCGCTTTGGACACGATTGGGCTTAAGTATTGCGACAAGGTCCGGGTGCGGCACCCGCTTGATGTTCTGCTCAACGACGTTAAGCCGGAGACCATCGCCGCCAAAGTGAAGGTGCCGCTCAATGGCCTGAAGATAGCGCCTTACTACGGTTGCCAGATCGTGCGGCCGTACTCCACTTTCGACGACCAAGGCAACCCGACCTCGATGGAGCGGCTGCTGGAAGCGTGCGGGGCCAAGTCGGTCCACTATCCACTGAAGACGACCTGTTGCGGCGGCAGCCAAAAAGGGACGCTTCCGGAAGTCGGGCTGGATCTTATTCACTACCTGCTGAGCGAAGCGCAGAGGAATGGCGCGGAGGTGATTACCACCGTCTGCCCACTCTGCCAGTTCAACCTCGAATCGTTCCAAAAGGAAGCGGGGGAACGGCATCGGCGGACTTCGGTCCCGGTCCTGTACTTCAGCCAACTGCTGGCATTGGCCCTGGGCGCGCCGGCCAACAGCATTGGCCTGCAGCGCGGCTTCGTGCCGATTAAGCCTGTGTTCGCCAAAAAGGAGATCGCTTATGCCTGAGATCCCGCGCCTCTCAGGTCCCGAAGCGGTGCGGGAGGGCTTTTATGTCTGCCACTGCGGCACCAATATTGCCGGCACCGTGGATGTGAAGGCCCTGGCCGAGTATGCGGGGCGGTTGCCGCGGGTCGCGGTTTCACGCGGCTACAAGTACATGTGCTCGGACCCTGGCCAGGCGTTGATCGAGCAGGACATCGCCAACCACAAACTGAACCGCGTGGTGGTGGCCTCTTGTTCGCCGCTGTTGCACGAGGCCACCTTTCGGCGCGCTCTGGGGCGCGCCGGGCTGAATCCATTTTTGTTGCAGATGGTCAACATTCGCGAGCATGTTTCGTGGGTCCACCTGGACAAGAAAGCGGCCACGGAAAAAGCCCAGGACTTGGTGCGAGCCGCGGTGCAGCGTGTTGCCTTGCACAAACCGCTGCAAAAGAGACGAGTGGACATCAAGCCCAGCGTGTTGGTGGTGGGCGGCGGCATTGCCGGCATTCACGCCGCTCTGACGCTGGCGGATGCGGGCAAGCAAGTTTACCTGGTCGAGCGTGAGCCCACGATCGGCGGCCACATGGCCATGTTCGATAAGACGTTTCCCACGCTGGACTGTGCCGCCTGCATCCTGACGCCCAAGATGACAGCCGTGGGTTCGCATCCCAACATCAAGCTCTGGACTTACTCGGAGGTTGTCAAGGTTGACGGATACGTCGGCAACTACAAGGTACAAGTCAAGCACAAGCCGCGTTACGTCATAGATGATCTCTGCATTGGCTGCCAGGAGTGCATAACCGCCTGCGTGTACAAGGAAGGCAAAACTCCCGACGAGTTCAATCTCGGCTTGAGCAAGAGAAAGCCGGTCTATCTGCCGTTCCCGCAGGCTGTACCGCAGAAAGTGGTGATCGATCGGGAGACCTGCATCGAATTCAAGTCGGGCAAATGCAAGAAGACCTGCATTGAAGCGTGCGGGGACCGTCTGGCAATCGACTTCAAGCAGCAAGAGACCTTCGATGAAATCGAAATCGGGGCCATCATTCTGGCCACCGGCTTCAAGACTTTTGTGCCCGAGCGCAGCCCCAACTGCGGCTATGGCCGATACCAGAATGTCTATACCTCGCTCGAGGTGGAGCGGCTCATCAACGCTTCCGGCCCTACCGCGGGCGAGGTAATTCTGCGCGACGGCAGGAAGCCCGAATCAGTCGGCATCATCCATTGCATCGGTTCTCGCGATGCCAACACCAACCGCTGGTGCTCCAAGGTCTGCTGCATGTATTCGCTCAAACTCGCCCATCTAATTAAGGAGCGCACGGGGGCGCAGGTATACAACTTCTATATCGACATGCGAACGCCGGGAAAAGGTTACGAGGAATTCTACGACCGGCTGCTCGATGAAGGAGTGCATTTTGTCCGAGGTCGAGTGGCCGACGTCAGCGACTGGGCGGTTCACTCGTCGGAAGTGGGCAAGCTGGTCATTCGCGCCGAGGATACGCTGGCCGGGTTTGTCCGCCGCATCCCGGTGGATATGGTCGTTCTCTCGGTGGGACTGGAGCCCCAGGCCGACGCGCAGGACGTGCGCCGGCTCTTCAATATCAGTTGCGCGGCGGAGGGCTGGTTTCTGGAGCGTCATCCCAAACTGGCGCCGGTCAGCACCTTCACCGAGGGCGTTTTCATCGCGGGCGCGTGCCAGGGACCGAAGGACATTCCGGATTCGGTGGCCCAGGCGGGCGCGGCCGCGGCCGAAGCTTTGGTCCTGATCGACGCCAAATCGGTTGAGCTCGATCCCTACACTGCCTCGATCGTGGAAGAGGAGTGCTCCGGTTGCAAGAGCTGCATTCCACTCTGTCCCTATCAAGCCATTGCCTTCGTTGACGAAAAGAAGAAGGCGTATATCAATGAGGTGCTGTGCAAAGGCTGTGGGACTTGCGCCGCGGGCTGCCCGTCGGGTTCGATCAAGCAGAACTTCTTCGAGGATGCAGAGATTTTTGAAGAAATCGAGGGGGTGTTGACCTATGCTTAGCCGCGAACCCAGCGCATCCCAGGCTTCCCCGTCGGCATTCGAGCCACGGATCGTGGCATTTTTCTGCAACTGGTGCACCTATCTGGCGGCGGACTTGGCAGGGACATCGCGCATGAAGTATGCGCCTAACGTGCGCGTGGTCCGCCTGATGTGCTCGGGCCGCGTGGATCCGCAGTTCGTTCTGGACGCTTTCGCCCACGGCGCCGACGGCGTCTTCATTGGCGGCTGCCATCCGGGAGACTGCCATTACCAGGAGGGCAACTACAAGACGCTGAAACGCTACCACTTATTGAAACGCGTGCTCAAGGAAATGGGAATCGAGGAAGACCGCTTTCGCCTGGAGTGGATTTCGGCGGCAGAGGCGGACAGGGTGCGGACGGCCATCAATCAGATGGTGGAGAAGGTGCGGGAACTCGGACCACTCAACCTGAAGTTGAAAGAGGCAGAGAAGGCCCACGCCGAGGAGGTGATGGCCTAATGCCTGACAAACCGAAAGTAGCGTTCTATTGGTGCGCTTCCTGCGGCGGCTGCGAAGAAGCAGTGGTTGACTTAGCCGAGGCGATCCTGGATGTGGTCGCCGTGGTGGACATTGTCTTCTGGCCGGTGGCGTTGGACTTCAAGCGCACGGATGTCGAGTCCATGGCGGACGGCTCGATCACGGCCACATTTCTGAACGGAGCTATTCGTACTTCCGAGCAGGAGTCGATGGCGCGGTTGTTGCGAAGCAAATCGCAATTGCTGGTGGCCATGGGAGCGTGCTCGCATCTCGGCGGCATTCCCGGTCTGGCCAATCTGTTCGATCGCGCCAGCATTATGCAGGAAGTCTATGTGCGGCCGCCAAGCACCATCAATGCCGAAGGAACGCTTCCACAAACGCATTACCAAAACAACGGGCACAGTGTCGAACTTCCCGTTTTCCACGAGACCGTGCGCTCGCTCGATCAGGTGGTGGACGTTGATTACTACATTCCCGGGTGCCCACCCACGCCAAAAACATTTCTCGCCGCGGTGCAAGTCTTGCTGGGCAGCGAGTTGCCGGTCAAAGGCACCGTTCTGGCCCCGGACTCCGCTCTTTGCGACGAGTGTCCGCGCAAGGACACGAAGCCGGACAAGCCGGTTTTTACCGAGTTCAAGCGTCCGCAGCAGATGCTGGTTGACGAAGAGAAATGCCTTTTGGCGCAAGGCCTGCTGTGCATGGGGCCGGGCACGCGCTCGGGCTGCGAAGCACTCTGCGTCCGCGGAAACATGCCCTGCACGGGATGCTATGGCCCAACCAGCCGGGTAAGAGATCAGGGCGCGAAGATTCTGTCGTGCCTGGCGTCTTTGGTTGACAGCAAAGATGAGACGGAGATCGACCGCGTCTTGAGCACGATCCCCGACCCAGTGGGAACTTTCTATCGTTACAGCCTGCCCGGTTCGTTATTGCGGCGAAAAAGGCCCGATGGCGCCCGGCAAGCTCCGTTACCGACCCGATGAGGTGGCTTATGGCCGATCAGAACCAACAACCACCACTCAGTACCAGCGTAAAAGAAGTCATGGGCACAAGCACCGTCTCCGCGCGCAACCGTATCGTCATCGATCCCATTACTCGCCTGGAAGGACACGGCAAAATCGACATTTTCCTGGACGACTCGGGAGCGGTCGAACGCGCCTACTTCCAGGTGCCCGAGTTGCGCGGGTTTGAAAAGTTCGTGCAAGGGCGTCCGGTCGAAGAGATGCCCCAGATCACGTCGCGTATCTGCGGCGTCTGCCCTACGGCTCACCACATGGCGGCGACCAAAGCGCTCGACAACGTTTACAAGGTTGATCCACCGCCCGCGGCCAAAAAGATTCGCGAGCTGATCTACAGCACTTTTATCGTCGAAGACCACGCGCTTCATTTCTATTTTCTGGGCGGGCCCGATTTTGTAGTAGGGCCGGATGCTCCTGCAGGCGAGCGGAATGTGCTCGGAGTTATCGCGAAAGTGGGGGTGGAGACGGGCAAGAAAGTGATCGCCATGCGGCGGCGCTTGCGCGAGCTGATGGCGCTGGCTGGCGGAAAGGCCGCGCATCCAGTGTTCGGCTTGCCGGGAGGCGTGGCCAAGCGCATAACCGCAGACGCGCAGAAGCAATTTCAAGAGGTTGCCGCCGAGGCGGTCGAATTCGCCCAGTTCACGCTTAGGTTATTCGAAGACGTTGTGCTCAAGAACAGCGACTATGTCAACCTGATTCTCTCCGATGCCTACACTCATCGCACTTACTACATGGGGATGGTGGATAGTCAAAATCGAGTCAACTTCTATGACGGCCCATTGCGCGTAGTTACACCAGGGGGCAAAGAATGGAAGAAGTTCGCTCCCGACAAATACCTGGAAAACATAGCGGAACATGTGGAGCCTTGGAGTTATGTCAAGTTCTGTTACTTGAAGCCGGTGGGATGGAAGGGTTTCACCGAAGGCGAAGACAGCGGCGTTTACAGCGTGGCCCCCATGGCGCGCCTGAACGCCAGCGACGGCATGGCCACTCCCCTGGCGCAAAAGGCTTTTGAAGCGTACGTTTCGACGCTGGGCGGCAAGCCGGTGCACCACACGCTCGCCAACCACTGGGCGCGCCTGGTGGAGTTACTCTACGGCGCCGAACGAATGCAAGAACTCGCCGCCGACCCTGCGCTGACCGACCATAACATCCGCGTCTTGCCCACGGAGACACCGAAGGAAGGCATCGGCATTGTGGAGGCCCCGCGCGGAACGCTCATCCATCACTACTGGACCGACGCGAATGGCGTGGTCGAGAAGGCCAATCTCATCGTCGCCACACAGAACAATGCCGCGCGCATCGCTATGAGCGTGGAGAAGGCCGCCAAGAAGCTGATTTCGGGGGCCAACGTGCCCGAAGGCGTCCTCAATCAGATCGAAATGGCTTTCCGCGCCTACGATCCCTGCCACGGATGCGCAACCCACTCACTGCCGGGGAGCATGCCGCTGCTGGTGCGGGTCCGCAATCAGAGCGGCGCGACTCTGACCACGTTGCGGCGCGACTTCAACGGGAGCGTGCATCGTGAGTAGCGGAGCCGGCGATTCGCGTTCACCGTCCGCTGCGCCCGTTCCTGCTCTGCGGGTGTTGTGCCTGGGCAACGAACTGCTGGGCGACGATGCTCTGGGCTGCGTGGTCGCGGAGCGGCTTCGGCCGTTTGCTTCCGAAGACGTGGAGATTCTGTGCACGCCGGAAAGCGGGTTCTATCTGCTCGATTGCGTGTTGAATGTGGGCCGCCTGGTGGTGGTTGACACGGTGCAGACCGGCAATGCGCCCCCCGGCACGATCTACAAATTCCGCGATTCCGAGCTTCCGCTGGTTCCTGGAGGATCGCCTCACTACGTGGGATTGTGCGAGTCTCTGGCTCTCGGAAGAAAACTGGGTCTGGCGGTGGCGGAAGACGTAATCATTCTTGCGGTTGAAGCAGGCGACTGCCTGACCATTGGCGCGGAGATGTCTCCCCAGGCGTGCGCGGCTTTGCCGGTGCTGTTGGGCATGGTTCGGGGCATGATGCCCGCTGCGCACGGCCACACTCTCGGCAGTGCGATTGTCGAGCAAACCCTTGCGGTGTGACGCTGCGGGTCCGCACTGATCTCCAATTGGCATTGCTGTGTCGGCTGAGACCGCCGGGTTTGCGCCCGTCACCGTTACGGGCAGACGACAGCAAAGCTGCGTTCACTCTGGCGCGTTATCGCTTGGAATGTTTCCCGCTCTTCTTTCCCGGTTCTTTCGACCGGCCCGAAACCGTGCCATAGGTTTTCAGCAGAGCCAGTTTCTTGCCGATCAGCGCGTGCCTCTGTCGCACGCACAGAAAGCTGCGCAGCGGGTCTTCCGGCGTGTTCACCGTGTAATCCAACAATTTTTCGACCGTGCTGGTGGCCACGTTCAGCCTCGTGTCGGATGTGCCGTAACAGATGAACACATCCCCGCGCATAGCTTGAACCGTCGGGGAGTTCGAATTGAGAACGCTATACCAAGTGCTATCGCGCAGTGGTGGCCTCGATCGTAAACCGGTAGACAACGCCAAATAACACCTGTTTGTGGGCAGGCAAGCGGCTAGTCTTTTGACCTCGTAAATTCATGCAGTTGTGAAGCTGCCGGTGAAGGGGTTTGTGGGCAGCTTCGACCAGTTCCCGCCGGAATTCTGCAGGAATGCTCTTTCCGGAACCGTGGCTCTCTACGCCTCCGCATTGGCAGAGACCCGCCCGGAATCGACTACGGGCGCGAACATCGCTTCACGCAAGCCGACTTGTCAGGACTGACGGTGTGCTCACCTGAGTCAAAGCTTATCCAGAGGAGGGTGATCGGGCACGCAACATCCACGCAAGCAACGCGCCCATGGAGCCGCTCAAAGGCACAACAGCGGTGTGCCACACAAGCACGTGTGCGGCCTGAAAATTCGCGCAGTGTAGCTCCAGCATTCCCACACCGGCCAGGCCCGCAAGCGTGCCTGCCACCAATCCGGCGGCAACGGGATTCACTGCAAAGCCGCGCCGGAGCACGAGCCAACTTAGTAACCCGGCGGGGATGGCATGGCATAGGCCGACGAGCAGGCATACGATCCCGGCTGAGATGAAGTGGCTGATTCGATAATCGCGAAACAGCAGCGCAAGCACAGCGGCCAAAGTCAAAGTTCCCAGTCCCAAAATAGCGGCTGGAGTCGCCCGGCGCCGGCTCCCCGGAATCATGGCATGAACGAACCCGGCCCCGGAAATCCAAGCGAGCACAAGCAGAGCGGACGAAATCAGCACACGCGCGGTTCCGCTCATCTTTTCAAAACCGTAGAATCCCGCTCTAGCCGCTCCCGCTACAGCAACGGCTGCACAGAGCAGAACTAATGTGCAGGTCAAGACCCATGCGGGTGGCAGGGGGCGCACTGCGGTCAGCGGCGTGGGGAGAGACCCGGCGATGCGTTGCAGCAATGCCGCCGGCAACACATGCGGAGCCTGCGCAGCCTTCTCCAGGACTTCGTCAGTTTCTCGATCCGTCACGCCCATTTTCCCCATTGCATTTCCTCAGATCGACCGCGCGCCGATCATTTCTCTCAACTTCTTGTACGCCCGATGCGCTTTCTGCTTCACCGATCCCACGCTGGAGGACGTGGCCAGCGCGACCTCTTCCAAAGACATTCCCGCCACCTTCAGCATTTCAATGACCTCACGTTGGCTCTCGGGAAGCGGGGCCAATAGCGCCGCCAGGTCGTTCGCCGGGCCAGGCGCTGGCGGGGCTTTTGCCGCTACGGCAGAGATTTCCTCAAGTCCCCGCTCGCGGGCAGTGGTCCGTATGGCCTTGCGATAGTGATCCACGCGCACATGCCGTGCGATTGCATAAAACCATGGAAGCACCGGATGACCCGGCCGGTAGGTGTGCCGTACTCTGTGAATGCGGAGCCAGGTTTCCTGCAACAAATCGTCAGCATCGGCACGGGTTGGCGCTTGCACGATAAAATACCGGTGGAGCTGCGGGCTGATGCAATCGATCAACTCCGTGGCCGCGGCGAAATCGCCGTTCTGATACCGCGCCATCAGCAACTCCAGGTTGCCGCCCGAACACAGGAGACGACCAGCCACTGCGCCAGCTTCATTCGCGCCGCCGTGTTCCTGCAAATTACCGTCAGTCGTCAAATCGACAACACCACACCTTTTCTATCGCCATCGAATAGTATTCGCTGACGAGCGCCAGAAAGTTACGCTTCCGCTTTCAATTTTAAGAAATCTTAACATCTTGCCGCTGCGGGGCCGGACCGTAACTTTTCATCGTCCGGAATCGAATACCCATGCGTGAACATACTCCCCGGTTGAAGAAGTTGCCAGATTCGTCAGGGAGCAGAATTTCACCACAACGCATAAGGAGATCACAATGAATTTGCACGAACTCAGGAACGACAGTATGAGGCGCGCCGGCGTTTTGTTGGCGGTCATGTTTCTAACCACCGCGCTGGCGGTTGCCAGCCCGCAGACACGCAGCATGTTTGTGCTCACCAGTACGAACAATACGAGCGGCAATGCGGTCGTGGTGTTCAAGCTGAATACCGCTGGAACACCGTCTCTATCCCAGGTTGACACGTTGCCAACCGGTGGCAATGGCGGTGCAAGCGGCAATGCGGGGATTTTGCAGTTTGGGGACGATTTCGGAGCGGTCGCAAACTACGGATCGAATAACATCAGCCAATTGGTCCGTTATGACAACGCCATCGGTGTACTGCGGACCATCAGGCTAGCGCCTGGCTGCATGAATCCGGACTCGGTCGCGCTGCTGGAGGGGCAGCTCTTTGTTGTGGGCGCGACTTGCGCGGAGAGTCATGCGTGGCCGTCCGGAAATGTAGATGGACCGGTCGTCGCGCTGACCGACTCTTCGGCGGGACAGATCGTGGCCGGCCGAACTTGGGCAGCGGTTACACTCAAATCGGGGTCCGTTTTGCAGTTGCCGCTCGCCAGTGAATATGGAGCCCTCAACGGGACGAGCACGGCTATTTCACTACCGAGCACAGCCAATGACACACCTCTTGGCGCCGCCTTCTGGGGTGACATCCTGGGGTTTACTCCCGCGCACAGCCCCGACAGCTTCAGCATTGTGGACGCAGAGCGGAATGATTATCCGATTGCAGGACCGACACCTCCGTACCCCTCCAACGCTCCGTGCTGGGTAGCCAAAGGACCGGGGAATGTTTGGTACACGGCGAACAGTCCGGGTGAAGCTATCTCCATTTTCTTCAGTGACGGACAGGGCGGGGCGTTCTATAAATCGATTTCGTTGCCGGGACCGCCGACTGACATAACGGTTTCGCGCGATCGAAAGTGGCTTGCCGTCATCTATTCAGCCAGCGGCGAGGCTTACGTCGCAGTGTATGCCATCGATCCCTATGGCGATCTCACACCAGTGGCGACTTCGGTTGCAATCGGCGTCTCCGCGTTCAACGGAGTTGCGATCAGCCAATAACCCCACCGACGATGTCGTTTGGCCCGGCGGATGTATCGCGCCGGGCCATTCAGCGATTACGGCCTATTCGGAAGCGGCCGCAAACGCCCATCGAACAAGGTATTGTCTGGAACGCGCTCGGCCCTAGAATCATGACGCGATGCCGACTTATCGGTACAAACCGGTGCCGGTGAGCACATTGGCGATTTACCACTCGTCGCGAAAGTCGCTACAGAGTCAACTGCAAAGATCAATTGCCCGACAAGCCGGTGGCGCATCGAGAACAGGTTCCAGACGCAATCCGCATTCCTCCAGCCGCTGATGCCAGCGCCGCAACCGCGGCGGATCGCGCTCCTGCGCAGTTTGCGGTACGCACTTTCATCGTCAGGTTAATGAGTCAGGGTTCAGAAATCAGGAATCGCGAAATTCACACTTGACATCGATAGAAAATCCACTACCATATGGTTGTGGATAGCCTGGGCACAACATTTGCGGCTTTGTCTGATCCAACCCGCCGCGCGATGATCGAGCGGCTCTCCCATGGGCCTGACTCTGTGCATCGATTGACGGAGCCGTTTGCACTCTCGCAGCAGATGATTTCAAAACATATTGCTTACCTGGTGCGGGCGCAGATTGTGATCAAGACCAAGCGTGGACGAGAGAGTGTTTGCAGGCTTAGGCCCGAGGCGATAAAGACGGTCAGCGACTGGGCGATTAGTTATCGCCAATTCTGGGAAGAGAGTTTCGAAAAGCTGGATGCGGTTGTGACTCAAATGAAAAAAGCGGAGGTTCGACGTGACAAAAAGCACGGTGAATGAGATCGAGCGGATGGTTGTGACACGAGTTTTTGATGCCCCACGCGAATTGGTTTGGAAGGCGTGGACAGACCCGCAATATGTGAAGCAGTGGTGGGGGCCGAAGGGTTTTACTGCGCCTTTTTGCCAGATGGATTTTCGCGTGGGAGGAAAATTTCTCTACTGCATGAGAGCGCCGGATGGGCAGGAGTTCTGGAATGGCGGGGAATACCATGAGATTGTTCCGCACGAGAAGATCGTTTCCTCCATGTACTTTGCCGACTCGAAGGGAAACAAGGTTGAGCCTGCGCAACTTGGAATCGAACATGAGGCCATCGACAGTGCGCACGACGTGACTCTTTTTGAGGATCTTGGAAACGGCCAGACAAAACTCACCTTCATCGGAAATGAAACCATGCAGAACGCAATCCAGAGCGGTCAACTGGAGGGCACGAAGCAAATACTCGACAAGGTTGCTGCAGTGGTTGCGGAACTGGCGCTGGGGAGGGCGAAATAAGAAGTTCAAGCATGGATGACCGTCATGCGCGAGATGGTGAACGCAAAGCAAACGCAGGTCCATCCCGGCAACCCCAGCCGGGGGTGGCTGCGGAGGCGTTGTTTAAGCGCGCTCTCGTTACCTGGCCGAATCGTCGCCTTGCCGGATAAGTGACGCTGGACATCTACCAGCAATTTGTTCCCGAGTCGCAGAGTCGAGTGGTGGGGCGGTTAACGAATCTGGTGCAGTAAGAGGTTTTCCGTTCCGTTTTGTTCGCAATTGTGCGCAAACTGTCGAGGTAGGGAATGCGTAAGTCTTTGAAAAATATGGTGGCCAGGGACGGAGTTGAACCGCCGACGCCAGCCTTTTCAGGGCCACCTACCGAGTTGGCTAAGTCGTCTGGAATCAGCGGATGTCACTGACGGCAATGGGCTTATGCTGTGGTCGATTTAGGATGGCGTAGGATGGTTTGGGATGTTTTAGGATCTTCGATGTTCGCGTATGGTTCGCGCGGCGTCTTAAACACGTCCATTAGCTCCCGGTTCAGGCAAAGTTGTTCATCGCTTTCCAGTCCGCCCTGCAGCCAACCGGAATCAGGTCAACTTCCCAGAAGCCGACTTATGGCTCGCTAACGGTAGCCTGTCCGGGTTTTGAGTGTAATTGCTTGCTGCCATCCATGCGGAGTCACCTCCGCAACGAGGGTCGGTGGACTATTTCGGTCACATTGGCGATCTGTTGGGAGTAACTGCAGCCTCCCACGTGTTTGAAAGTCTCTACACGGATCAAGATCCTGCCCTACGGGAGGCGGGGACGAAAATGGCGTCACAGTGGTCAAACCACAACCGGATTGTTGATGAACACGCCTCTCAGTCACTCCTTGCAGTGGCAGCAGATTCATCGGCACCCGAATTCTCAAGGGCTGACGCGGTCGATTAGCCCGGCGTTCTTCCTCGTCCGTGTCCACGCGCTGGTAGTACTCCGGAAAATTGCGGAGTCCCAGGGCCCGAAGGCGCTTGGAGAGCCTCCCCGGCAAGAGCGCTGCCTTCGCCTCCGACAGCCAAATCCCCGACTCCCTGGAGATCATCGCCTGAAAAAGCAGAAAGTCCTTGGACGACACCGAGTACGGCGCCATATCGCAGGGCGCGTGCAGTCCTGCCAACGCGTGGTTGCGGACCGCGGGGACCACCGCTTTCCGATGAATTGCCGGAGCAGCAAACCGCGCATTGCCGTGCATCTTGCAATCCGACCTTTTCAGCCCAAGTGTCTCTTCAGCACTGCTATGAGCTTTTGTGTGTCCACAGGCTTAAGCATGTACTCGGTGCATCCACTGTCGAAGCCCTTCTTTACCGCCGAGTCCTCCCGTCGCATCGTCAACAGGACAATCGGGGTCCTCTGGGTCGCGGCATTTTCCCGGAGCACCCGGCACGCTTCTATGCCATTCATCCGCGGCATTTCAACGTCCATCAAGATGAGATCCGGTTTCTTCTCCAGCGCAACTTCCACGCCTTCTTTGCCATCGCATGCGCTTAGGAATTCATACTGTTTCATGTTCGCGAAAATCATCCGGCTCATCATCCGCGCGGTGGCGCAGTCGTCCACCAGCAAAATCGTCTTGGCCATAGTCTTCCTTCTCGGTCCGCGCGGGCCAACGGCAAAGTTGACCCGCGAATCCGCTGGTTTTGTCGTTACTGTGCCGCGCCGTCGTTCGCTTCTGGCACGGATTTGTCTTCGTCAGGCGTCGGAGCCGCTTCCGCCAGGTTTGGCGAGGTCGCGTTGTCCTCTGCTTCCGTCAGCTTTGTTGCCGCCGCGGTAAGGTCCTGCACCTCGTCCGCCGACAGCACCTTGTCGATGTCCAGCAACAGGACAAACTTCTTCCCCAACTGCACCATCCCTTGCAGGTAGTCCACTTTGATGCGCGTGCCGAACGTCGGCACCTCCTGCAGATCGCCGGCCGCAACGTCCATTACCTGGCTTACCGCATCCGCCATCACGCCGATCAACGTGTTTTGGCCGTCCACCTGTCCGTCCACAATCACGATGCAGGTGGTCTTGGTGACCTGTCTGTCTGCGAGTCCGAATCGCACCGCCAGGTCCACCACCGGCACCACGTTCCCGCGCAGATTGATCACGCCCCGGACCCACTTCGGCGTCTTCGGCACGGTGGTGACCGTGTCGTAGCCGATGATCTCTTTTACCCGCAGAATGTTGATCGCATATTCCTCGCCGCAAAGGAGGAAAGTCAGATACTGTTGCTGCTCTACGGCTTCTTTCGTTTGTGGCGTCATAATTCGGTTTTCCTTACATCCCGGTGCTATGTCCGCGCGCGAGATCTTCCCTTAGCGGGCGGGTTCCCGGCTTAGCCTGTGCCGGCCCGGAGTGAGAAGGCACGTTCGGAACCCAATGCTGCCCATGGGGCTGCCACGAACCGGACGCGCGCGGGGCCGGCCTGGCTTGCGTCGAACCCCGCAACGGAAGCGGTTCCGGTGACTCGTCGGTCCGGAAGAAGGACATCAACTGCATCAAGGCTTCCGATTGAGAGGACATCTCTTCGGCGGTGCTCGACATCTCTTCGGCCGCGGACGCATTCCTCTGCGTCACTTGATCCACCTGGATCATGGCTTTGTTCATCTGGTTGACGCCGGTCGCCTGTTCGCGCGAAGCCGACGCCACTTCTTGCACCAGGTCCGCAGTCTTTCGGATGGCCGGGACCAGGTCATCGAGCAGTTTGCCCGAACGCTCCGCCACCCGCACGCTGTCGGATGCCAGGCTGCCAATTTCCTTTGCCGAACCCTGGCTTCGTTCCGCCAGTTTCCGCACTTCCGAAGCCACTACCGCGAAACCTCTCCCATGCTCGCCGGCGCGGGCCGCCTCAATGGCCGCGTTCAAGGCCAGCAAGTTTGTCTGATAGGCGATTTCTTCAATCACCGAGATTTTTTCTGCAATCGCCCGCATGGCGCCCACGGTCTCATTAACCACCTTGCCGCTGGTTTCCGCATCGCCCGCGCCTTTCGACGACATTTGCTCCATCAACCGGCTGTTTTCCGCGTTTTGGGTGATCGAGGCACTCATTTCTTCCAGACTGCTGGTAGTTTCCTCGACCGATGCCGCCTGTTCGGAAGTACCTTGCGAGACGGTTTGCGCTCCGGCCGCTACTTGGGCCGCTGCCGCCGCCAGGGCACTGGCTGAGTTCTTAACTTCGCCGAGAGTCTGCGAGAGCCGCTCCGACATATCCTTCATCGCTTGCAGCATTTGGCCAGTTTCGTCCGTGTTGTACACCGTTACACCGGCCATCAGGTTGCCCTGAGAGAGTTCGTTGGCAACGCGCACGGCTTCCAGCAGCGACCGGGTCACAGTCTTGGCCACGTACCAAGTCGCGCCAATCATCGGCCCCAGGCAGAGCAGTGACACGACGAAAGTCAGCAGGATCGCGCGACGCTGTGAGTCTTTTGTCTCTTCAAACGCGCGCGCGATGCTGGCCTGGTCGCGCGTTGTGTTGGCCTGGAGCTTGTCGTGGATGGAGTTGTACTTGGCCTTCATCGACGCCAGCGACTGACTCAAGTC
This sequence comes from uncultured Acidobacteriaceae bacterium, assembly GCA_963709835.1. Lineage (GTDB taxonomy): Bacteria > Acidobacteriota > Terriglobia > Terriglobales > Acidobacteriaceae > Acidiflorens. The sequence goes on along the minus strand of CAVPYG010000046.1, from coordinate 3,889 downwards.
TTCGGTCACGCTGCCCGCGATCATGCTTTCGGTGCTCTGCCGCGCTTGGACGTAGTAATCCCGCATTTCAGCATCGAGTTGATCCAGATCCCGGTGGTCGAGTACCGGGTTGTTTTGTTCTTTTTGCAGACGTTGCAGAAATTTGTCCTTAAGGGCATCGGTCTCCGCCAGGGCCTCGCTGTTCTTGGCGGCGACCGCATCCTGCAAGCCCCTCTGGATCGCGTCCAGATCCTCTTCCAAATCCCTGCTCATTTCTACCGAAGGGTAATATCCGGATTCGACCTGCTGCATTTGGCTGACACTGCGTGAGCCAAAAATCAACGTGATCGCCAGCACCAGGCAGAACGCAAGCCCTGCCAGTGCTGGACCGATCAACATTTTGTGTTGGAACTTCAGTTTGTTAAACATGGGCATTTCCCTCGCGTGCAAGTTTCTCAATCGTTAGTCGGTGACGCTAATCACCTTGACACCCGCAGTATCGGTGCCCGCCGAAACATAGCCGATAGCGTTCCCGTTGGAGCGCACGAAATCGAGCGCGCCGCTTTCACTTTTCTGCGCTGGTGGAATGTCCCGGCCGGAGAAGATCAGTTGCTGCCAGTAGGCATCGACTGTGGAGGAGGGCTTCCCGTGAACATCCTTCGAGAAACTTTCCCTGGTCGGCGAATTAACGGCAAGATCTACGGGCGACGCACTGCGTCCATCCGAAAATTTGGTCGTTTTCTTGAGAAAAATGCGCGACACGTCTTCCCGGCTCATCGAAGACACCGGGTTCGATGGGTTGACGATGACCTTGTAACTCTTCGCCTGCGCCCAGACATTCGCGGAGGCTAGGACCAGAAAGATGGCAATGGCACAAACTCGTAATTGCTTCATAATTATTCCCTCGTTTCTCATGAGTCTGAGTTTAGAAGGTGACTCCGATCTTGGCCGCCAGAACGTTCGACCTGGGTTTCAGTCCGTTTGGGTTCGAGTCCGAGTAAAAGCCTATGTCCGTGCCATGGAGGAAGTGCTCTTCCAGCTTGGCGTAGAAATGGGAATCGAAGTCATACCGGCCCGAGATAGTCCAGTCCTTGGAATAATGCCGGCTCACTGACGTACTTTGGCCGCCGCCGGCATCCACTAGGTGGCTGTAGTACGTTCCCACTTGGAATCTCTTGGTCGCCCGATAGCTCGTCATGACGTACCAGCTGCGCCAATCGACAGGATTGGGAACCGGGATCGGGCCCCCGGCAGTGTTCGCGGTATATGTCAAACCAACGGGCATTCTTTTGAGCTCGAAAGCGGCAAAGAACTTGCCCCGTTCGAACTTTGCATACTGTTGTGTGAGAACGTTGCGAGCCGCATGGATGGTGACCGCTCCGGCGCTCCCTTGCATGTCCTCGGCAGAGGCGCTGGATCCGATCAGGAACCCTTTCAACGGAGTCTGCCAGCGCACATCGCCTCCAAAAACCGAGCCACTCGGCGCGGACGTGATGGTTGCGGGCGGAAGTCCGAACAACCCGTCAAACCATGGCATTTGCAGATCGATCTCCTTTACATAACCGCTTGCCAAATCCACGGTGCGGTATCCTGCATAGCCCCGATAGGAGAGCGTTCCGCCTTGTTCTCCGAGGGGCATATCGCCGGAAAAATCGGCTCCGTAATGGGCCAAGTCAAAGCTTTTATTGTCGATGGGGTAAACGCCCTGGGGCAGGAGCACCCAGAGATGCACGGCGTCCACATCCTGAGTGTCGTTGAATAAGCCAACGACCGTCTTGACTTTTCCGAAGGAAAATCTGGCCTTGTCGTTAGCGCGATAGTCCCCCGACGCCCAGTCCACCTGGAGGTCTGGGCCGCCGAATTGGCCAAGCTGATACATGTGCATCTGGACGCCCACGCGCAGCTTATCCGACACCTGGTCGCTGATGCTCACCACGCCGTCGGTCCAGGCGAAGCTTCCCGAGTTCGAATTCATGGACAGGTAGTTATTGTTGGAGCTGTAAAGAAAGCCCTGTGCCGCGAACCCGTGGATCTGGATCGTCGAAAAGTCTTGTGCGAACATCGCGCTCGCACACAGGCATACAAGAAAGCCAAGTAAAATTCTCTGTCTCATTGCGTCTCCCTTTGTGGTTTGTAGTAGAAATAATCAGTAAACAAATCCTCGATCGACCGTGCGTGCTGATTCAGTCGTGTTGGATTTCCGATACTCCTCCGGCAGCGGAGGAACATCGGTTTCATGCAACCTCCACTTGCGCCTTGCAAAACTCTTGCAGCAAAACAGCAGTGTCCAAAATCAGCGCCACCTTGCCGTTGCCCAGAATGGCCGATCCGGGCCGCCCAGCGCAGCCCTTCAAAAAATTCCCCTAAAGGCTTAATTACGGTCTGGGTTTCCCCATGTAATTTGTCCACCACCAACCCTGCCAGTTGCGATTCTGTGCGAACGACGATGACGCTCTGCCGTCCGCTGCGCTCTTCCGTGCAGCCAAAGTGGCGGCCCAGATCGAGATAGGGCAGCGGTTCTCCGCGCAGGTTGATCACGCCGTCGCCTCCGCTGCGAGAACGCTCTTCCGCCGGCAAATCCAGCAAGTCCAGGCACTCGATCACATGATCGAGCGGAATTACGTAGGTGTTGCCCCCGACTTCGACGGCAAAGCCCTCGATGATGGCGAGCGTCAGCGGAAAGCGCAGGTGCACCGTCGAGCCCACTCCGGGGCGGCTATCAATGCTTACGCTGCCGCGCAGAGCCTGAACGTTGCGGCGCACTACATCCATGCCTACGCCCCGGCAGGAAACACTGCTCACCTGATCGGCGGTCGGAACACCCGACTCGAAGACCAGTTGATAAACGTCGTAGTCGCTCATGCTGGTGGCGTCCATTGCGACTCCGCGTTTCTTGGCTGCCTCAAGAATCCTGGCGCGGTCCAGCCCGGCCCCGTCGTCGGCCACCTCCACCGAAATGTTCCCGGACTGATGCGAGGCGCGCAGGGCGATGACGCCTTCCACCGGCTTGCCGGCCTTGCGTCTCTGCTCCGGCAGTTCGATGCCGTGGTCCAGTGCGTTGGGATTCCAGTGCAGGAGAGGGTCGCGAAGGTGTTCGACTACGGAGGTGTCCACCTCAACCTCGTCTCCCTCGATCTGAAGGTTGACCGTTTTCCCGAGTTCTTTGGCCAGATCGCGCACCGTCCGCTGATATTGGCGAAAACACCAGCGGACCGACAGGCACCATGCGAACCTTCATCACCAGTTCTTGCAGTTCGGCCTGCAACGCGACCTCGGTGCCGTGCGCTTCCGCCAACTCTGCAATCGCGATATGCTTTTTGTCTTCGAGGAGCCGGGTTGTCCGCCCTCGCGCAATGGCGATTTCTCCCGTCAGATCGAGCAGCCGGTCGAGCTTCTGAACATCCACTCGCAGCGTGCGCGCCGGCGCCGGCGCTGGGACGCCGCTTGTTTCCTGCCCGGGGAATCTCCGTTGGAATTGAAGCCGCAGCAACCGTTTTCAAAGGTTCCGTTTTTCGTGTTTTCTTTTTTCCCGCCGGCTTGGTTCCGAACTGCGTCTTCACTCGCTGCAACAGTTGTTTGTACTTTAGCGGGGCGGCGTCTTTTCCCGCGGCTGCGACACCGGTCAGCTCCCACAAAACATCGATGGATGCCAAGAGGACATCAGCGATATCGGACGTGAACCTCAAGTCGTGGCTGCGGATCCTGTCCAACAAGTCCTCCAGCGCATGAGCGATTTCCCAGGAGAATTTCAAATCGAAGATCGAGGCATTGCCCTTAAACGTGTGGATGACACGGAAAACCGTGTTTACCAGTTCGGCGTCTTCCGGGTGCAGCTCGAGTTCGAGCAGCGCCTGTCTCCATCTGGACGAGACCTTCCCCGGTCTCCGTCACAAAGCTTTTCAGCAGCAAC
>CAVPYG010000045.1:0-13333 GCA_963709835.1 uncultured Acidobacteriaceae bacterium | reverse complement strand
CCACCGGCAACCTCGATTCGAGAAGCTCGGGCATCGTTCTCAACATGCTGCGCCAGTCGAATAAGGACTTGGGACAGACGGTGATGATGATTACCCACAATCCGGAGGCCGCCGAGTATGGCGACCGCATCGTCCACATGCGCGACGGACAGATCGTGACCCCCGATGAAGACCCGCAGTGGTCGCCGCACCGTCCGCATCCTGAAGCGCACTTGCAGTCCTGACGGCGCGCGGGCGACGTCTCAGAACAGCATCCGCAGGCTGTGCAGCCACGTCGTTTCAAGAGCCTTTTCGGGCCGCATGGCAAGGCGCCACACTGCGAAACCCGGCCCGAAAGCCGCGTTTGCTCCTGCCTGAACGTCTCGTTTATACTTGTAAAGCCGAGCGGGAGTAACTCAGTGGTAGAGTGCGACCTTGCCAAGGTCGAAGTCGCGGGTTCAAATCCCGTCTCCCGCTCCAGTTTTTTTTATCCCACAACGTAGTGTCGCTATCTCCGCAGCCAGATCATCCAGATAAAAATCGTCCTCCCGAACGAAGCAAGGGATATGCAGTCCGCCGCGTCGCTCGGGGTGACAAAATCATGCGCCGTGTAGAGACGCTCTATTTCTGCCGTATCTCCAACTGCACGGGGCGCGCCACTGAATTCACGTCAGGGTCATAGTACTCATAGACCCGCGATTGGAATGTTTTGGCGCGGATCGGATACTTGGCGCGCAAACGAAATTGCAGCGTGACGGTTTCACCTGGCGCGATGGAATTGAAGTAGAGAATGGCCTGCGTCGCCGTGAGGCTGAACTTTTCTAGGCGACCGCTCTTCTGGTCGGCCGTCTTCTCGACATAACTCTGCAAGTCCTCGCTGAGCAAATCGAAGCCCGGAGGAATGCCGAGGTCCACCATGACCATATTCGCAAATTTGGGAAGATTGCTTTTGATGGTCGCGGTAGCGGTAGCGATGTCATCTTGCGCAAGATGCGCGCGATCGTAAGCTACATCAATGGAGAGAGCTTCGTTCGCCGGTTTCTCGTCCCACGGAAGGAAGTAACTCCCCACCACTTGGTACGCCAGGCCGCCCTTGCCCTCGAACCAGATTTCTACGGAGTTGACACTTTCTGACCCCATGTTTTTCGGTACCACGTCTTTCGAATCGTTGTCGTTCGAAGCGGCGTCTTTTGCGTCGGCGCCCTTCGTCTCAATATCCTTGCCCTTGAACACAAACTGATGGAGTAAGTCGTTGTTCTCCGGAGTCAGCGTGAGTTTCTCGACGGGCTTGCCGTTGAGCAGGACTTCCAGCGTGCCGCGCACGTCCGCCGCTCCTTTTTCGGTGGCCAGGAGCAGCGCCCGCAGCGCCATGATGGTCGCTTGTGTGGTGCCCCAGTCGCCGCGGGCATCTTTTTTGGAAGCAATGTAATTCATCGCCTTCCGCGCAGTGCCAGACGCTTCACCCCACTTCAGCAAGGCTTGCGTTGCCAGTCCCGTAGTCTCCACGCTGGCGCTCGCGCCGGTTGAGTAAACGGCGGTTTCGTCCGCGCTCCACCAGACTTGCTCGCCCTTCTCCGTGCGTGCGTCGAGCAGAAGCTGCATGGCCTGGCGCGTGAACTCGCGGTCTTTGCCATGATCGGAGGTTTCAAAGTCAGTTGCGAAGTTGGCAACCACGGCCAGCGTATAAGTGTCGATTTTGCCGTTCATGTGTTTGTCGATATACTGCTGAGCCTTGCCGACCGCGGGTCCCCGATAACCCGTGTTCTCCAGCGACCATGCGATGTACGCAGTGATGCGAAGCACGTCGGAGTTGTAGCGGTTGGTGGCGCCTTCGTTGATGAACTGAGTGTCGGGCTTCCAGCTTCCGTCGGCCTGTTGTTGCCCGGCCAGCCATTGCTGCGTGCGCTGGATCAGGTTCGGGTCCACGTCATACACCTTCGACATGTCGCTGAACTCCATCAGCCCGTAAGCCGTGAGGATTTTATTGGCGGGCGCCTGGCCGAACCAGGAGAAGCCGCCGCCGGGAACTTCGAACGTCAGCAGCCGCTGATAGCCATTCGCAATATATCCCTCGGCCTTGGCGTGCACTTCGGGAGTTAGTTTCTTGGTGCGCTTCATGTAATCGAGTGCTAACACGTTGGGATAAGTGCTCGACGAAGTTTGTTCAAAGCAGCCGCCGGGCATGCGAAGAATACTATCCATGCCCTCGATGACCTGGCTCAAGGGGCCGGGATACAAGCGAACGAATATCTTGCTGGCATCGGGGATGGCAGTTTCTGGGAAATTGAGTTCGTGCCGGACGCTATTTTCCAATCGCCCGTTGAAGACGATGCTCTGCTCGCGCCCATTGGGAATGACTTCGATTTCCCGCACCACGATGTCCGCGCGCTTGGCATCGCCATTCATGCTGGCCGAGAGCGTCAGCTTGAACTTGCCGATGCGCTTGGCTTCGATCGTGAATTGAGATCCGCCCACGCGGCCGGAATCGACTGCTACGGATTTGTCGGCAACGTCGCCGGCCAGCGCGAACCAGTCGTCCGGCTGAAGTTTCAGGCTGACGTCTCCGCGTTCGCCCGCGTAGTTGTATATCGCTACCGGAATCGAGACCCGGTCGCCCTGGGTGAGCGTGACGGGCAGATCGAGATCTACGAAGAAATCTTGAAAGACTTTCAGGCTCGAAGTGGATGTGCCCAGCGCTCCGTGTTGGGTGGAAGCAATCATCGCCATGCGCCACGTAGTGATGGAGTCGGCCATCGGAATCACGATGCTTGCGTTGCCGTCTTTATCGGTGATGATTTCCGGATTGATGTAGAGCGCCTCGGGGAAGTAGGAGCGCACGTGGGCGGCGGGCGCAGCGGCCTCTCCCTTGCCGAGGGTTTTGCTGCTAAGGGCGGCAAACTGCTCAAGCCTGTCGAACTGCTTGGCATCGCCGGCGTTGGGCGCCATTAACATGGGGGCCCTCAGAACACCGCCGATAACGCCACGTGGCACGCCGCCGTCGACGCGGAACACGCCACCACCGACGCCGCGTCCTTGCCCTGGACCAAAGGGCGCAACTGTTGCATCTCCCGCAGCGACCTCAACAGACTCGGTGACCGCGCCAATCGACAAAACTGCGGAGAGCATGGCGCGGTCGCGCGCGTGAAGAGTGAATCCCCGCGCAGCGATCTTGAACCCAGGCGAGGACACTTGAACCACGTACTCACCGGCGGGCAGGCCCGAAAAAACGAACTGCCCAGCGGCGTTGGTTTTCGCGGTACGGGGCTTTGCCGTCGAGATTTCGCGCACCTCGACGCTGGCTCCCGGCACCAGCGCACCCGTGGCATCGGTCACTTTTCCAGTGATTTCTGCCAGACCATTGAACGGTCCGCGATCGTGTTCGATGTTTAGGTCAATCGTAGTTTTCTCTGGCGTAGGGACGGCCACTTTCTTGCGGTGAAATAGCAAGAAAGCCTGCATGTCGTCGCCCGTGTTGAGTTGGCGGTCCGGACCGGCGCTGCGCAACAGGTAATACGTTTTTGCCGAATACCACGGGACCGGCTCGAGCGTGAGGCTCGTGCCCCAGGCATCGCGAAACTCCGCCCCACCCGCCTGCGCAAGCTTCGCATAGAGTCGAACCGGATCGTCCGCCTTCGGGTTTTCCGCATAAGCATGGCTAAGATCGGCTGCGATCTGATTTGCCTGTTTTTGGAAATTCGCCTGGTAGCGTGCCGAATATTCGCCATACTTCTCCATCGGCACCGTGCGGCCAAACTCCTCATCAAATTTGTTGGTGTTCACGATTTCAGTCGCGGAAAACAAAGCGCGCGCCGCCCGGTCCCGTTGTTCGGCTTTCGACTCTTCCACCGGTTCCACAATCTCCGGCATGCCGATGGAGTGGATTTCATAACGCGGCTTCATCACTTCCTGTTCGAGATAAAAAAATACCTTGGCAAAGCCGGGCTGCTTTTCGGCCAACGCAAAGACGGCCTCATCCACCACTTGCAGTCCGAGGGCCGCGCGGACTCCCTCGCCGTGCGAGTTGGTCACCCGAAAGCGAATCCGCGCTTCGCCGCCGGGTTTGTAGACCGCCGCATCCGCCACAGTCTCGATCCGGAGATCGTCCGCCGGCTGCACGAAGACCAGCCGATGGTCGGCGACTGGCTGCGCGTTGCGGCCAAACAGATAAGCGTTGAAGTCGACGGTCCCCGCCAGACCGGGCGTCGCGGTCAGGGAAAGCGAGGCCTGGCCATTTTCAATGTCCAGATCGCGTGTAAGCACCGTCTGTCCTTCTTTCACGATGTCCACATAGGCGGTCCCTCGTTTTTTGGTGGAAAAAACTTTCAGGTCGATCCGGTCCCCGGCTCGATAGACGGCGCGCTCCGTCCGCAGAAGAATCTGGTCCTCGCCTGCGCGAGCTTGCAGTGGGACCGTGTTCGACGCACGGTTTCCCTCCTTGTCCACGGCTTCAATCTGTAAGCTCTCGGTCGCGGCGCCGGGCTTGATAGAATCACGGCCACTCCGCCGTCATCGGAAGCCACTTGCTGATCGGAATTCCCTTCGGCGTGGACCTTGAGGCTGGCGCTGGCCGGCGTTCCATCGGGATAAGAAGTCAGTATGAAAACCTGGTTTTCGAGATTGGGGATTAAGTTGCCTCCCTCGGGAACGGCGGTGATGAGCAGCGGCGATTCGCTGACCGTGATGGGTTCGCCGCGAGTTTCAGAGTGGCCGGCGGAATCTTTTACCGTGGCCTCAATTAAGACGCGGGCCGCGCCCTGACTTAGAGGGCGTCCAACAAAGTAAGGGGGCAATTTCAGATCGAAATGATAGACGCCGTCACGATCTGTCTTGCCCTCAACCGGTCCCACGTCAAATATCGAGACATCCATGCTCGAACCTTTGACCGTGATCTCAGCCTCGTCCACCGGCTTGCCAAAGAAATAGTTGGAATGGACGGTCCCGGTCACATGGTCGCCGGGCCGATAGCCGCGCTTCGTCTGGTTGTTCTTGTCCGCGAAATCGACGGCGACTTTAAATTTCGGAAGAACGTAGCGTTCCACATTCAGCGCGATCTCCGCCGTATTGGAGGCCGCTTCGTTTTCTCCCGTTTCTGGGCCGAACATCAGGGCGCGCAAGTGGTAAGTGCCGAGGTTGACTTCGTCGGCCAATCCAAATTCCGCCGAGGCAATTCCGAACTTGTCGGTTGCGGTCGCCTTCTTGAAAACCTTGTTGCCGCGCGAGTCTTCCACTTCAAAAGTCAACTTCCGGTCCGCCACGGCCTCATGATTGGCGCGATCGAGCGCCAGCGCCCGCACGTGAATGGTCTGACCCGGCTGGTAGATTGGCTTTTCGGTGGTAAGGAGAATCGAAACCTTGTCTTCCAGCCGTACTGATTGCGTGAATTCCGTCGAACCGATCGGCGTGTCCACAACGTAGCGCAATTGATAACTGCCCACTCTTCCGGCAGGAAAGCGGAACTGCGCTTCGGTCGTTCCCCGGCGATTGAGCCGCCCGGTAAAAAGTGGAAGGGCTTTCTGGCCGGAAGCCAATAATTCAATACGCACCGATCCGCGGCCCGAAATAACTTCGTCGCGCGAATCGGTAACAATCACGCGTACCGCCGCTTCGCCGCCCGCCATATAAGATTGCTGTCCGAGAATGTGAATGACCGGCGTGCGCAGAATCTGCGAAATCGATTCCGTGCCCTCGATGCTTGCTGTCTTGCCGTCGCTGTATTCGAAGCGATAACGCAGGCGATGCCACACCAGTTCGTCAATGGCCAGCGGTTTCGACAGCGTGATTTGCTCCCGCCAGCGCCCCTTCCCCTTGGCAACCTCGGCAGACTGTTTCGCGCTCCCCAGAACTTGATCTTCCGGATCGAGAACTTCCACGGTAAGTTGCCCCGCGCCGGCCTGAGCGGCCTGATAGGGAATGGTCACCTCCAGTGCGCCGTTCGAGTAAGTCGCGTTAACGGACGATTCGCGGCTGGCGGCCTGGAACTTCTGGACTGTAACGATTGTGGTGACGACTAACAATGCGGGAAGTAAGAGCAACCAGAATCTTGATGAGGTGGCGTGCCCGGCGGAATCTTTCATGGCGTCTCCTTAAAAATGAACATCCTTCATCAATGCCGCTACAGCTTTTGTGCACTTAGGAGAAGAACGCGCAGCTTTTCGATTCTTGCGCCAAAACCTGGGCGCAGCATGCCTCTCCGCTTACAACCATAGACACCGGAACAGTGAGAGTGGTTCCGGCGATCCGCATATTCCTCTGATCGTTGCGCTCGCCGATCCGTCCACTCGTCGCCGTAGTGCGAGCTTGATATGCAAAGCATTCGCCCTTTATGCTTGATTCGGATAACTTAGAGGTGGTTGTATGGCCGTCGTTGGCGCGATGTTCAGCGATCAAGGAAAAAGATTCACGGCGGTCTGAAATTTTGCCAGAGAGAGTTTGGAGGCACACGGGCATGGGCGCCACAACGGGCCACGATTTGTCGGCACTGAGAATTGACGAGGGCGCACGCAAAGCCGGCGGCCGCAAATGGCCTCGCTGGCTGGCGGCAGCCATTGTGGCTGTGCTGGCTGTTTCAGGCGCCGTCTATGCTTTCAAAGGAGAAACTCCCACCGTCGAAGTGGCTCCGGCGCACGCCCAGGCTGAAGCCCGGGAAGTCCTGCTCAATGCCAGCGGTTATGTGACGCCACGCCGGCGCGCTACGATTGCCGCGAAGATTACCGGCCGCGTGACCCAAATGATTGCCGACGAAGGGCTGCATGTGCAGAGAAGGAGAAGTGCTGGCCGTACTGGACGATTCCGACGCGCGAGTCCGGCTGAATTCCGCCAAGGCCGACCGCGACGCCACCGCCGCGGCCCTGAAAGACCTGCAAGTGCAACTGGAAAATGCCGACCGAGAACTGCGCCGCACGCAAGCGTTGGAGAAGCAAGGAGTCAGCAGTCCACAGGCGCTTGACCTCGCGCGCACGGCTGCCGACAGCTTGCGAGCCAAGATCACGCTCACCGAAGAGCAGACGCAAGCTGCGGAAGAACGCATCCGCGTGGCGCAACAGGACCTCGACAATTGCACCGTGCGCTCGCCATTTACCGGCATCGTGGTTTCCAAGGACGCGCAGGTAGGGGAGATGGTATCGCCGATGTCCGCCGGCGGCGGTTTCACGCGCACCGGCATCGCGACCGTGGTGGATATGAAGTCGCTTGAGGTCGAGGTGGACGTGAATGAGTCTTACATCGCGCGCGTCACCGAGGCCATGCCGGTCACAGCCATTCTCGACGCCTACCCCGACTGGCAGATTCCCGCCAAGGTCCGCACCGTCATCCCAACCGCGGACCGGCAGAAGGCGACGGTAAAGGTGCGCATCTCGTTCGACAAACTCGATCCGCGAATTCTCCCGGACATGGGCGTGAAGGTCACGTTTCTCGGGGCTGAACCGAAGGCGGCGCCGGCCGGCGCAGCCAGATTACTGGTCCCGCAGGCCGCCGTGCGGAACGAAAACGGCAACAACGTCGTATATATCTATCGTGATGAACGGGTCGAACGGCGCGCGGTCAGTGTCGGAAACGCGCGCGGCAGCGATCAGGAAATTGTCGCAGGGCTCGCGGACGGCGACCAGGTCGTGGTCAGTGGCTTTGACGGCCTCAGCGATGGCGCGCGCGTAAAGCTCAAAAAATAGGAACGCTGCCTACAGGATGTTGTTTTGCAGGGGCGCGGCTTTTTCCGCGCCATCTTCGTCCATCGTACAAAGTCTCGAATGAAGTAAAATGCCAGCAAGTCTGCCGAGCCCCCGGTCAGAGTTTCTAGGTACAAGTTTGCGAAGGAGAAATCATGGTTAGAGTGGATGGTCGTGGCAACGGCTCCAGTCTGGTGCGCGTGCGCGGGCTGGACAAGAAGTACCAGCGCGGCAGCGAGGAAATCCACGTCTTGCAGGGCCTGAATCTCGATGTGGATGAGGGCGATTTCGTGGCCTTCATGGGCCCCAGCGGCTCCGGCAAAACCACGCTGCTGAACCTGCTGGGCGGCACTCGATCTGCCCACGGCGGGAACCATCACGGTGGCGGGCGATGAGATCACGCACTTGTCGGGCAGCAAGCTCACCGCAATGGCGCGCCCGGCACGTGGGCTTTATTTTCCAGATGTACAACCTGATCCCGGTGCTGACCGCGTTTCAGAACGTGGAGTTGCCGCTGCTCCTGACTCACCTGTCGAAGGCCGACCGCCGCCGCCACGTCGAGATCGCGATGGAAGTTGTGGGGCTCAAGGACCGCATGCATCATTATCCGCGTCAGCTCTCCGGCGGACAGGAGCAGCGCGTGGGCATTGCGCGCGCCATTGTCGCCGATCCCACCTTCCTGCTGTGCGACGAGCCCACCGGAGATCTCGACCGCAAGAGCGCCGATGAAATCATGGATCTCATCGACCGCCTTGTCCGCGAGCACGGAAAAACCGTGCTGCTGGTGACCCACGATCCCGTGGCCGCCGAGCGCGCTCATGTGGTGCTGCACCTTAACAAAGGCGTGCTGGTTGAGGGCCAGAAAGCGGGCGACAAGGCAGGGGCGCGTTCATGAAATATTTCCGCGCTGATTCTTCTCCAACCTGTTCCGCAAGAAGATTCGCACGGTGCTTGACGATTGGATCGTTTGCCGTGGCGCTTTTTCTGTTCGGGCTGCTGGCGGTGGTCCGCGGGAGCCTTCAATCAGGGAATTGACGTGCTGCGGGCGCAGATCGCTTGGTGGTCATCAACAAAGTGTCGATCATTCAGCCGCTGCCAGTTTCCTACAATGAGCGTCTGCTGCGCATTCCAGGAGTCAAAGCGGTTACGCACGCCAATTGGTTCGGAGGCGTGTATCAGGACGAGCGCAATTTCTTCCCGCAATACGCCATCGACGACGACGACTTATCGCGCCGTGTTTCCCGAGTACGTCATGCCTGACGATCAGTGGCAGGCCTATATGCACGACCGCGAAGGCGCGATCGTGGGCGCGGATTTGGCCAAGCGCTTCCACTGGAAAGTCGGCGACCGCATTCCCATCAAAGGAACAATTTTTCAAGGGGCGTGGGAGTTCAACATCCGCGGCATCTATCACGGCAAGCAGGTGCAGGACGACACAACTCAGTTCTGGCTTCATTACAAGTATCTGGAAGAGCGCGCCAACGCTTACTGGAAGGGCCTGGTTGGCTGGTACTCGGGTCAAGGTCGACAATCCGGACGACTCGGTCAGGGTGTCCAAAGAGATTGACGAGACTTTCTCCAATTCTCCCTGGGAAACGAAAACCGACACCGAGAAGGCGTTTGCGGCTTCGTTTGCCAAGCAGGCGGGCAACATTCAGTTGCTGATCCTGAGTATTGGCGCGATTGTGTTCTTCACCTTGCTGCTGGTCACCGGCAACACCATGGCCATCGCGGTGCGCGAGCGTGTGCGCGATCTCGCGGTGTTGAAGGCGGTAGGATTCTCCGATGTTTTCGTCCTCGTGCTGGTGCTGGCCGAGTCGGTGCTGATCGCGGCCATTGGAGGAGCCTTGGGTCTCGGGCTGGCGCGAAGTTGATTACGCTCGGTGGCGATCCCACCCACGGCATGTTGCCGTTATTTTACTTATCGCCGCAAACCGCCATGGTTGGTTTTGCCGTGGCCGTCGCCGTGGGCGTGGTGGCCGGATTGCTTCCTGCCCTTTCTGCAATGAATCTCAACGTAGTAGATGCCCTGCGGAGGGTGTGAACATGGCAATCCCGCTGAGTTACAACTTGAACAGTTTGCGCGTCCGCTGGACCTCGACCGTCGTGGCCGTGCTGGGTATTGCCGGAACGGTGGGCGTGTTCGTGGCCATGCTGGCGATGGCCAAAGGCTTCAAGATGACGCTGGTTTCGTCGGGCTCGCCGCGCAATGCCATTGTGTTGCGCGGCGGCGCCACCTCCGAGATGGATGGGCGCCGTCAACCTCGACTCGGTGCATGTAGTGGAGGATGCGCCGGGAGTGGCTCGCGACGCCTCCGGCCCTTTGGTGAGCCCCGAAGTGGTGGTGGTTGCCTCCTTCCCGTTGAAGGCGACCGGCACCGATGCCAACGTTCAGGTGCGCGGCGTAACGCCCAAAGCTCTCAAAGTGCGCGACTCGATCAAGATAGTTTCGGGCCGCTTTTTTCAGCCCGGACTCAATGAATTGGTGATAGGGCGAAATGTTGCCGCCACCTACTCCGGCTTCGCCATGGGAAGCAAGGTGAAGTTTGGCGGAGGCGAGTGGACGGTGGTGGGAGTTTTCGACGCCGGCGGCAGCGCCTTCGACTCGGAACTCTGGTGCGACTCCACCGTGCTCGATGCGGTTTACAAGCGGCCGGCGAATATCTATCAATCGGTCACCGCCCGGCTTACGTCAGTCGAAGCGTTCACCGCCTTTAAAGACAAGCTCACTTCCGATCCTCGGGTCACGCTCGAGGCCAGCCGGGAACTTGATTACTATGAAAAGCAATCGCGTTCGATCACCACGCTCATCGAGGTGCTCGGCACCATGGTTGCCCTGGTCATGGGCATTGGGGCCGTGCTGGCGGCGCTCAACACCATGTATTCGGCGGTGGCGGAACGCTCGCGCGAAATTGCCACCATGCGTGCCCTGGGTTTCGGCACGGGCAGCGTGGTGATGTCTTTCGTTTTTGAATCGCTCTGCATTGCGTTGGTCGGCGGGCTGGTGGGGTGTATTTGCGTACTAAAGCTCAACGGCATGACCAGCGGCACCATGAACTGGCAAACTTTTTCTCACCTAGCGTTCGCCTTTCGCGTGACGCCCCTGCTTTTGGCGGAGGGATTAGTGTTTGCGCTCCTCATGGGACTGGCAGGCGGCGTTCCCCCGGCAATTCGCGCAGCCAACGCCCGCATTGCCGTTGCCCTGCGCGAACTGTGAGATTGGCGGGGAAGTTTGCAAGAGGCGGCACCCGGCCTTCACGGTATAATGCAAGTGGAGCAGAAACGCCCGAATTTGGCCGGCCGATTCGGTGACTGTTTGGGCGGTGCTCCAGCGTTGCGAAGCCCTGCCGGTGCAAGGGCTTTTCATTTTAGAGTGTCGTTTTTGTGAGGTATCCGGCGCGGTAGCCAAGTGGTAAGGCCGAGGTCTGCAAAACCTCTATCGTGAGTTCGATTCTCACCCGCGCCTCCAAATTCATCCCGCACTAATTCCCTGTGAAAAACGCCGTTAGCTCTTGGCTTTTGGCTAAGAGCTAAGAGCACGCTCCTCGTCCCGCCCCGCTACTTTATATCCTTCATCCCGAGCAGCGTCCCATAGTCGCGGCCGGAGGGCTCAACCGCCCGCGCCACCACTCCGGCAAAGGCATCGCGAAGCTCGGGAAACTTCGCCACCAGCGCCTTGATCACAACCGTATTTTCCTGAAACGTGCGCGCCGTATCGGATACGTCGGCGGCCTGGTACCTTACCACCACGTCGAGATCATTGCCCACGGCCAGGGGAGAGATTTCAGTCAAAACATACATCTTGCCTCCGGCGCTCAAATCCACGGTCTTTCCGCTCAGGGGCACATCGGAGGGTTCGACCGCCTGCGCCGCGTCGTAGAGCTGGTCGGTGGCCAGCGTGCTCATCATGTCCACCGGAGCGGCAAGGAAAATTGCCTCGCGGTAATACAACCAGGCGTTGCGATTCTGCGGCTTGGCCTTGAAATCGCTGGCGCGCTGCGTAAACCATGCGGCATCGTGTCCCGCCGCCCGCGAGGGTCGGGGGAAAAATCCCGCCAGCTTCCATTCGCCGTACCTCTGCTCGAGGACGAGCGTCAGCGTCATCGGCACTGCCGCCGGGCCCCCGTTCACGTCGAGAATGGTGACGCCGTACTTGCCGGGCGGCAAATTGTTCAAGACAAACACGGCGCTGTCGTTGGTCTGGCCCGACTTCGCAAATACTCCGCAGAGAAACTCAGCGCGCGCGAGCGGCGCCGGGCCTTCGACCGACAGCAAAAATGGCGGACGCACCGTCGCTTGCGCGCCGCTGAACCCGCCCTGGTTCTCTTTGACCGCCGCTTCGATCCTGGCAAAGTTTGCGACCACGCTGGCAATGGAGTTCTGCTCCAGGGCAAGCGTATCGCCGCGCGCTGACATTTCGAAGTAGCGTTTGGCTGCGGCTTCCAGCGCGGTCCGCACCGAGGCATCCATGTCCTCGGTGCTCTGGCAGATTTGCCCTTGAGCGCAGGCTGAGGCTCCCATCAGCACCAGCCAGAGCCATCGCCGCGCGCGCCGCCGACTGCCGAGCGCAAATTCAGCCCGAATCCTCGAAGGCATACCCAAAGGAAAAGCCTCCGCTGGCATTTTACGCGCTGCCGGAGCGCAGGACAGCCTAAATTCCTGCCAAGGCAATTCCTGCCGTGGGTCGTCGGCAGTCATCAATTGGCAATCGCGAATGGGCAATCATGAGCCGATCGTTGCGCAAGAACCCAGGCTCTCCGGCGTTCTATATGCAGTGGTAAAATCAGGCTGGGCGCAGTGGCTGCGATACTCCTGGCCGCTGACGCGAATGGGGAAATTCTAATGCCGCGCATCTGCGGATCGATCGCTTCGGGTCTCTGGCGGGCAGCCCCGCTCTTTTTTGCGCTGAGCTTTCTCGCGCCCGCTGCTCTTACGCAGGAGGCTGCTCCGGCCGCCGCCCCGCCCGTCCCCAAGCGCCACAAGTCCCACAAAGCCCCGCCGCCGTTCGTGCTTCCGCCGTTGCCTGCCGGTCCGCTGAGCCAGTTGCCGATGGACCAGATTCCGCCAACGCCCGCGACCGTCGGCTATCAGAACGGGTTGTTGACCATCTCTGCCCAGAATTCGACGTTGGGAGAAATCCTGCGCGATGTCCGGAAGCTTACCGGAGCTTCGTTTGATATTCCCCCGCACTCTACCGGCGCTGACGAGCGAGTGATCGTGAGCCTGGGACCCGGCGCGCCACGGGATGTTCTGGCGGCACTGCTCAACGGCTCATCCTTTAATTACGTGATGATGGGCTCGGACTCGGACCCCACGGCCCTGGCGACCGTGATCCTCACCGCAAAGGCATCGCCGCCGGGAGAGAATCAAGCCGCCGACAACGCCAATCCGGGAGCGATGCCTCCAAACGGCTTTCCCGGCTCTCAGCCGTTCAACCAGCAGAACATGGTTTCGCGAGCGGGCAGGGGACAACCGGCAAATGTCGAAGCCGACGACAGCCAGGATGATGCCGACGCAGCCGACGACACCGCCGACGATCAGACCCAGCCCGCGGCAACTGTCCCGAGCCAGCCGCCACCGCAGGACCCAAATCAGCCCAACGCGGCGCCGAGGACTCCAGAGCAGATTCTGGAGATGATCCAAAGACAAAGACCCCAGCCGCCTACCGCCGTGAACCCCCCGCCCCAACAGTA
>CAVPYG010000044.1:0-23761 GCA_963709835.1 uncultured Acidobacteriaceae bacterium | reverse complement strand
GAACGTCAACTTCTGGTTGCCGGACATGAAACCTCGTCGAATGCGCTATCGTGGCTTATTTATCTTTTGAGCTCGCATCCGAATTGCCTTGCAAGGGTCCGGCGGGAGTTTGACTCCGTGCTCGGCCAAGCGGCCCTGAGCCACAGCGACGTTCCCAAGTTCGAATTCGCGACTCAGGTCATTCAAGAGGCGCTCCGCCTCTACCCGCCGTTTTGGATGGTCAACCGCATGGCGGTTGCAGACGACCGCATAGGCGATGTCGCTATACCGCGCGGATCGATGGTCATTGTCTATGTGTACGGTGCGCACCATGCTCCGCGCTACTGGCAGAATCCCGAGAACTTCGATACGGAGCGTTTCAGCCAAGAAAACGAGAAGCTGCGAACACCCTTCACCTTCCTTCCCTTTGGAGCTGGACCGCGAGGCTGTATCGGCGGAAATTACGCGATGCTCCAGATCCTCATGATTTTGAGCGATCTGCTCAGAAAATACGATTTTCAGTTGGCGCCGGGCCAAATGATCGAAGCTCGCCCGATGGTCATCCTGCGGCCGGAGCATGGGATCCGCATGACATTCACCAATATCATCGCTCCCGTCCCGCGCGTCGCACAAGACGCGCAAAAACAATGAGACGGCAGTGTTGAAAAGCCGCTTCCAGCGGGCAAATTGTCAGCATCGCGCTAATTCAAGGCGTGCATTCGCGCCGATAAACCTGCATATCGGCATTGATGTAGGCGATTTTCTTGAGCGGGATCAGGTAGCGGATCGCGTCGAGAGTGTGGCCGCCACCGCGAACGCTCCAAAAACCAGGCAGGCGGCGATCAATCCTAGACCAGCCGCGAAGTTGTGCGTCGCCTGCACCAGCCATCCCATCAGGACCGGGCCGAAGAAGCCCCCGAGGTTGCCGATGGAATTGATCAACGCGATGTGAGCGCCGACCATTGGCCCGGCCAGTCTCAGCGTCGAAGCGCTCCAGAAGATCGGCATGGCCGAGAGCACGCCGATGGCGCCCAGCGCAAATCCCCCGATGGCGAGTGCGGCGCTCGGCGCAAATCCGGCGAGAAGGAATCCCGCTGCCGCGGTCAGATAGGCGACTGCGAGGTGGATGCGACGCTCCCGATGCCTATCCGAGCGGCGGCTCCACAGCACCATGAAAACGATGCCGGCAAGGTACGGCAGCGCGGCCGCCCATCCAGTATTCGTCAGACCCATGCCGTGCCAACGGAGGATTGTCGGAATCCAGAAAGCGAGCCCGTACAGCCCGAGCATCAAGCAGAAATAGGCGAAACTCCAAGCGTAGACGGCGGGCCGCGCGGTGAACACAGCGAAGAACGAATTCACCGCCAGAGCGTGCGGGGTGGCGGCTTCGAGGTCGTTGCGGAGCCTTTCCTTTTCCAGCGAGGTAAGCCAGGCCACATGCTCGGGGCGGTCGGGCAGCAGAAACAGGACCAGCGCTCCCAGTAGGATTGCCGGGGATCCTTCCAGCAGAAACAGCCACTGCCAGCCCTTTAACCCTGCGATGTTGTTGAGTGCGAGAATGTGGGCCGAGATGGGCGAGCCGATCAGGTTCGACAGCGGAATCGCAGTGACAAACATCGCCATGACGCTGGAGCGCACCGACGGCGGCAGCCAGAAAGTCAGATAAAAAATGACGCCGGGATAAAATCCACTCTCGGCGACGCCAAGCAGGAAGCGCAACACAATATAGAGCGCGGGGCCGTGCACAAAAGCCGTCGCCATCGAGATGCATCCCCAGGCAACCATGAGGACCATGATCCAGCGGCGCGCACCCATGCGCAGCAGAATCATGTTGCTGGGGATCTCAAAAATAAAATATCCGAGAAAAAACATTCCCGCGGCCAAGCCGAAGAGGCCTTCGCCGATGTTCAAGTCGCGGTTCATGGTGAGTTTCGCGAAGCTGATATTGACCCGGTCGAGGAAGGCAACTAGATACAGCACCATGAGGAACGGGACTAGCCGCCAGGAGATTTTGCGATAGACAGGGTTCATCGAGATAGAGGAAACAGGGTGCGGCGCTTCTCAAACACGGCCAGTATTGCAGATGTCAAATGATTTCGCCATCCGGCCGAAGGCGTCTGGATTTAGCCCGGCTAGCTGGCTGTGGCGCCGCACACGAACCCCGTGCCAACGGCGTGGTGCTGGCACAGAGCCCGGGCGGTTCTGTGCTCGAAGAATAGTAGTTGCCCGAAAAAACAGGTCTAAGGTTGCGGCGGGCTGCTGGCGGCAAACGCATCTTGCAGGGAGCGTACCTGCAAAGCAGCTCGCAGTTGATCGAGCCCGGCTGCACTGGCGATCGCAATCTCGAGTGATTCACCGGGCAGCAAATCGAAATAGTTGTCGGAGGGAGCCGCGTCGAGCTCTCCGAAAGAAACATAGACGCTGCGCGCCAGCACAGGAGAGCTGAGACGCAGGCGATAGCCGCTCCCATCCTTGGTCAACTCGCGATTGATCTGCGCAGCTGGCAGGCTCACCTGTTTTGTCGGCGCTAGATAGACGAGATTGCGCGACGCGAACTTGCCGTCGATGGTCAAATCCGCGGCGGCAAAAATCTGCGCTGCGTCGGTGCCATTGGCGTTTACAAATCCCGAGAGCGCCTTATTGATGTAGATCTGGCTTGACAGTTCCGGCACTTGCACCGCTTGCTGACTATCGCTGAGCACGGTGCCGTCGAATTTCATAATGCGCAAACGCAGGCTGGCAGCGGTCGGCGTGGTCTTGTCGGAAACAACATAAACGGCCAGGCTCCCATTTTCAACGTGAGGAGAAACCAGCAGCGGGCTGTAAAAGCGGCGAGCGTAGTACTGCAACGCCTTCCAGCGTCCGAAGTAATCGATGCTCGACCACGAAGCCACCGGCCAGCAATCGTTGAGCTGCCAATAAATCGAACCCATGGCTCGCGGACGCAGCCGCCGCAGGTGTTCGGCTCCCACCTTAATTCCTTCCGCCTGCAAAATCTGGCTGACGTACAGAAAGGAAGGGAAGTCTTTCGGCTCGGGATAATCCCTCAGCAGGTAATCGTGAATGATCGAATTGCCTTCTTTGTTCTTCTGGTGCGCCAGCATGACCGGAGTGAAAATGCCGGTGCGGTCCTCCGGCAAAGTAAAGGCATCGATGGTTCGCTGCTCGGGGAACGACTGGAACCCATACTCGGTCGCAAAGCGCGGGAAATGTTTTTCATATTCGCTGAAGGGAACGCGTCCGTGCCAGACACTCCAATCGTGCGCGTCGCCCGACTGGTAGTCCTCGGAAACGTCCTCGTAATCTGCACTCGGCGAACTCGGCCAGAAAGGAGTCTCCGGCGCCATCTTATACACCGTGCGCTCGATCACGCTGCTGAACAAAGTCAGGTAATCTTGCCACATGCGCACGCGGGTTTCCTGTCCTGCTATGTCCCTGACGCGCTGCCAATTCCAGGACGCTTCAGTTTCATTGTTGCCGCACCACACCACGATGCTCGGGTGATTGCGCAACCGCCGCAACTGGTGTTCAACTTCCTTCTCCACATTCTGCTTGAAAGCGTACGTGCCCGGCTGCCATTCGTTGCCGAACATGAAATCCTGCCACACCATGATCCCCAACTCGTCGCAGATCTCGTAGAATTCGTCGCTTTCGTAATAGCCGCCGCCCCAATGCCGGATCATGTTCATGTTCGCATCCACTGCCGACTGCAGGATTCGGCGATACTGCGCGGTGGTAACGCGGCTGGGAAAACTGTCGAACGGAATCACGTCGGCGCCCTTGGCAAAAACCGGAATGCCGTTGATCACGAACTCGAACGAGCGTCCCCACTGGTCCGGATCGCGCCGCAGCACCACCGACCGCAATCCGGTTCGCACATCTTTTTCATCCTGGATCTGCTTTCCAACTTTTATTTGTGCGCTGAATTTGTAGATGGGCTGCGCGCCATATCCTGCTGGATACCACAGTGCGGGCTTACGAATGTCGAAGGGAACATCGATGCGATTTAACCCTGGGCGAAGTTCGAGTTTACGAACAACCTCGGCGCCAGGTCCGGCCTCGCTCCACGCAATCGTCACCGTCGCAGAGGCAGCCGCCATGGCTGTGACTTCGACCTCGGCGTTGATGTGCGCCACGTCGGCCGTGATGTCGCGCTGGCGAATATTAAGGTCCGAAACCCTCGCCCCATCCCAAACCTCCAGCTTCACCGGACGCCAGATTCCACTGGTGACAAAAGTCGGCCCCCAGTCCCAGCCGTATTCATAGGCAGCTTTGCGAATATACGTCTTTTCGGCCGCCTTGATTTCCGCGCGCCATTTGTCAGACCGCGCAACTTCGGCGGCGGCCTTGATCGGTGAAGGGAAGACCACGCGCAGTTGATTGGGGCCAGCTTTCAGATACGATTTCACCGCGACCCGCCATTCCCGGAACATATTGTCGGTCGTCAATATTTCCTGGTCGTTGAGATAAACGTTCGAATAGGTATCCAAGCCCTCAAAAACCAGCTCGATATTCTGTCGTGAAAGCATTTCGGGCGTGACGTCCAGCGTGCGCCGGTATTCCCATTCGGCGTCCTGGATCCACTGCAACTTGGCCTCGTTGTCGCGATAGTAGGGATCCGGGATCAGTTTGTTGCGCAAAAGGTCGAGATGCACGTCCCCGGGCACTTCCGCCGGAAGCCACTGCACAGATGACGATGCGGGGGCAGTCTTAGCATCAGTAACAGGGTTAGTAGGACTAGGGGTAGCGCCGGGATGAGGCTCGGCGACAATCTGGCGAAACTCCCACCCGGAATCCAATGCGACGGTGTGCCTTGAAGTCGGCTGGCTCTGCGCGTTTGCGGCGAAGCAAAACATATAGACCATAACCCCTAAGCCAATGGCAGTCTTCATGTGTCTCCTCATCATGCAACCAGAAAATATACTACAGACTCATGATCGGAGATGCATTTTGCGATAGCGAATTTAAAGCGCCTTCACTATCGAATCTGGTCCAGCCTCAAGCTGCCATCTTCCGCGCGTACAAGCGAGCGCAATAAAGAAAAGGGCGCGGAACCTATCCGCGCCCCTATTAAAACATCCTGATCGCACGCCCTAATTCACGACCAGCGTGAACTGAAGGTTAGTCGGCTGGTTGTTTGCCGCGGGATCCGTGATCTGCAAGGTCACCACGTACGTTCCCGGGACAGTTGCGGGCGAGAGGGTTATCACGCCCTTGGAAGTCTTGCTCGAATCGGCGGCCGCCGTTGCCGTCACGGTGACGCTTCCCGGCAGTCCAGCGGCCACCGTGGGAGCTGTGTAGGCGAGCGTCGAGCCGGTCGCGGTAGACGCAGAGGTGAAAGACCCGCAAGGGCTCGGGTTGCCTGCGCACGACACTGCGCTGCTCAGCGCCCAGTTTACCCCCACGTTGGTGCTGCTGTTCGTGACCGTTGCCGTAAACGACGCGGTTTGGCTTGGCCAGGCGTCGTTGGAGTCGTTCGGGTACACCGTCGATCCGGCAGGACTTACGTTAATGCCTACCGGCGGCGTGCTGCTGCTGGTCGAGCAGGCAACCACCAGCCCGAGCAGCGCCAGCAACGCACAGAGGGCGGCAACCACGAAGTACTTGGACATTTTCCGTCCCGCGAAGCCGACCATGACGATGCCCGCGAGCGGTAAGGCCAGTGGCAGCCACGGGGAACGATTGTCAGCCCGCCGCCGGAGATTCTTAATCACTTCGGGCGTGTTCGGGCCGGCGGTATTGACATTCAGCGTCACGGCGGTCGAGCCATTGGTAGCTGGAATGATGTTGTTCTGAATTCCATTCCCGCTGAAGGCGCAGGCACTGGCTGTCAGCGTCGGGTCAGTGGGAGCGATGGCGCAACTCAGCGTCACCGCCGCTCCGAAGTTGGGTGCTGGTGCTGCCGGCGCGATTGTGAAGGCGTAACCGCTCCCGGCAATGCCCGCCAACACGGTGACCGAAGTAGCTCCGGTATTGGTTAGCGTGTAGGTTGGACTACCGGTGGTGACCACTAGCGTCTGCGACGTGCTGGCGGCGTTGTTCGCGTCTCCGCCATAAGCGGCTGTTAGTGGATTGGCGCCGACCGCGAGATCGGTGGATTTGGTCACATAAGTTGCTGTAGCAGAAGCCCCAGAGCCGCTCAGCGTGCCGGAGCCGATAGTTGTGCTGCCATCGCGGAAGGTCACGGAGCCGGTCGGCGTGTGTGCGCCACCGGTGGAGACAGTCGCAGTCAGTGTTATCGAGGCCCCGTAGGCCGGGTTCTGGCTGCTGGTACCGAGGTTGGTAGCGGTGGAGGAGCCGCTGACTACGAGACTCGCTATATTAAGGCTCGAGGCCGCATAGTTGACGTCTCCGGAGTAGTTCGCGGATATGTTGTACGTGCCGGGAGTGCTGATCGAAGTGGTTAGGCTACCGGAAAGAGCGGCTACGGTCCCTGTGTTCACATTTCCGTTTGTCGGCGTCAATTGAACCGTCCCCACTAGCGCGGTTCCATTGGCCAGAAATGTCAGTGTGCCGGTCGGGGCCACTCCATAACTTGAGGTGGCGACGATGGCGCTGACTTGGAATTGCTGACCTGCGTTCACGGGGTTCGGACTCACAGAGCCGTTGGAGATGGAGGTCGTCGCCTTCGTGACCGTGATGGTCGCGCTGGTATTGCTCGTTTTGTAGCTGGCATCTCCGCTGTAAGTCGCGACCAGGGTGTGCGAGCCGCCGGTGAGTTGGATCGCCTGATCTTCCGCGTATCCCACGCTGTTCATCTTGAAGGTCCCGCCGTCCAGCGCATTGCCGTTATCGGTGAAGTTAATGGTGCCGGTCGGGCAGGCAATCGTCTGATTGTTGTTGTTGACAAAGCCCTGCGGGGCGCAGAAGTCTGGCGCCGAATTCTCCACGTCGGCCCGGAGCCAATACACGTCAGTTGCACCCGTGCCGTAGACCGCCGAGGTGGTATACACGGGATTGCCGTTGGCATCGGTCCCAATGACCACTCCCGGCATGTATACAACGCTATTTTCCGGGTTAACGGTTATGCTCGCCGACGGGCTGGAGTAGCTGCCGCCGTAGGTCTTATCGCCCCCGTAGTGTGCGACCACTTTGTAGGTGCCGCCGGGGAGCAATGTGGTCGACCAGGTGACGGTGCCCCCGCTCAGCGAGTTCCAGTCAATGCTCGGAGTGCCCGGCTTTCCGGGATTGACGAGCAGGGAAACGTCGCCGGTCGCGGAGCTCGACGTTACGCTGATCGTGACCGGTACGGCTGCGCCGTGCGTCACGGTGGCTGTGCTCATCGTTAAAGCGGTGGTCGTGGGCGTGAAGGTGACATCATCCCAGTCGGTGACCAGTTTATCGGCGTCCACCGATCCGAGGCCCGTGGCCAAGTCGTAGTTGGCGGTCGTGGCGTAACCCGAGAGGACGCCAAAGGAGTCTCCACCGGTCTTGGTGGTACAGTCTGGAGAGCCTGTGAAGCAAGGCATGGCGATGGTCGAGCCCGCGGGGATGTCGTGAAAGGCAGTGGGCTGTTTTGACGCCAGGTTGTACAGCACCAGGTTAGCGTTGCCTTGCGCTCCCCACTTCTGGTTCACCAGCGCCATCATTCCCGCGAAGGCCGGCGAGGCGACGGAGGTGCCGCCGTAACCCTGAAAGTTGTTCAGGTCGCAGACGCCGCCGGTAGTATCCATCTGACAGATGAGGTAGAAGCTACTCAGGAAGCCGCTGCTGGCGAACAGCGAAACGTCGGGCATGTCGCGGGAGTTGTCGTTAGGCACGCCGGCGCCTGTCTGCCACGCTGGTTTATTCCATGCGGCACTCGCGCCGCCGCTGCCGCCGATATTATCTAACCACTGGCCGATGTCGCTGTTGTTGCAGGCGGCTTCGGGTGTTGCGCCGTACCCCAGCGTCGCAAACAAGGCGTTTGTGCACGAGGCATTCCAGGTGGTTTCCGGAATATACCCGATCGCGGACTCTTCCGTGATCGCGGCGTTGGTCGAATTCCAGTAGGTTGTCCATTTGTTGTACTGGTTGAAATCAGTGCCGCCGACGGCGACATTGAATGGCGTAGAAGCAAGTCCGTTCACGTTCAATCCGAGTTGAGCTGCGTTGCCGTAGCCCGGAGCATCGCAGCCGCCGGCGCCATCGTCTCCCGTGGAAACCATGGCGGTGATGCCCTGCGCCGCAGCCTGCTCCCATATCGCGCCATAGAACTCGACGCCGCCAGTACCCAGGTAGTATTCACATTGTCCATAGCTCTCGCTCATGACCGGGGCCACGTTATTGTCCACGATGTACAAAGCTGAGAGATCGACACCATCGTCGGTCTCCGTCGATTCGGAGGTGACGAAATTAATGGTCGCTCCCGGCGCTACCGCCCCCGACCACTGCGTGTCAATGTCGGCCTCGGCCTCATCGCCGGTGAACCCTGGATCGGGGCCGTTCGTAGTGATCGTGAGTGTGGGTTGGGGAGCGTGCGTGCCGTCAAGCCCAAACAGACTCCAGAAAGTGGTGGCATCGGCTGGATTGATATCGGTGCGGCCGACGATGGCTATGGTCTCGCCAGTGCCGTTGGTCCCGGCAGTCCAAAGCGGCAGGAGGTCGTAGATGGTGGCGAAATCATACGGAACCAGCCCATAACACGAAGCACCGCACCCAGCGAAGGTGAAATTCGGGTCAGGCGCCTCCACTTGCTTGGTTTCTGCTGAATACTTACCGACGTGAACATTCTGGGCTGGCTTCAGGAAGTTATGCAGCGAATCCAATCCCGCCACGACCGGTGTTAGGGCGGTGGGAATGGAGGGATCGCTGGCGTTGGCCCAGTGCGGCTCTCCCTTGACGACGTACTTGTGGATCGCCGTCCCGAAAGCCTGCTTTACCTGCCCGGCGGTGCCGTTGAACTCAATCACGGTGCGGCCGTTGCTCACCTGGGTGATCTGAAAGCCGCTGGCCGTCAACCAGTTGCTGACCGCGGCGATGTCGGAATCGGCGGGGCCGAACTGGGCGCCGAATTCGGCCGGAGTCACCCACTGGTGATAGCTCGACGATTGCTTGTTCTGCTGGTTTTCAATGAGGCGTTGTAGAGCGGCCTCTTGTTGATCGCCGCGCTTCAGCACCAGCAACATGCGGTGCAGAACCAAGTCGGCTGGCGCCTCGCCCTGATCGAACTCGGCGCGCGCCAGCGGGTGGACGTTGCCGGGCAGAATCGTTCGGACAGCGGTGTCCACCGGCTGCGTGACCAGTGCCGCTGGCTGCTGGGCTAGGAGCGGGCTGGCAACGACGTACACGAATGCGATCAGTGTGGCTATGAGCCAGAGCGTACGTGAACAAGGCGTCATAGGGTTGGTCGTCGAAGGTCTGGACAACGACAGGCGGGCCGATAGCGAACGTCGCATGATCACTCCGTGGAACCGTAGAATTGTAGGGGACTCGGAAGCATTATCCATGTTTCCTACCTGTCAGATCAAGTTCTTAATCGGGGGGTTGTACGACGAGTAGCTATTTGTTGACGAATTGGGGCGTTTGCAGACACCCGAAGTTTCAAGGTTGCAACGTTTGAGAGTTTCAAGGCAAAACCTCCCGGCGCCGGTTGTTGCATTGAGACCTTGCAACCTTGAAACTTTGAAACCTTGCTCCCTCAGACTTCCGCTAATTCCTCTTCCAGCAGTTGTTTTTCGTAGAGGTCGGTGTAATAACCGTTGCGCGCTATCAATTCGTCATGGGCGCCGAGCTCGACGATCCGTCCTTGGTAAAGCACGGCGATGCAATCGGCGTTGCGGACGGTGGACACGCGGTGGGAGATGAAGATAGTTGTGCGTCCGCGCATGATTTCGCGGAGATGGTTGAGAATCTTGTCTTCGGTGTGCGTATCCACGCTGGAGAGCGCGTCGTCGAGTATAAGAATGCGCGGGCTGCGGAGCAGGGCGCGGGCGATAGCGGTGCGCTGCTTCTGGCCTCCGGAGAGCGTGATGCCGCGCTCGCCGACGGTCGTGTTGTAGCCTTCCGGGAAACTTTCGATGTCCGCGGCGATGTTGGCGGCTTCGGCTGCGGCTTGGATGTCCTCGAGCGCCGCTTCTCCGTCCTCATGCGAGATGCCATAAGCGATGTTCTCGCGAATGGTGTCGCTGAAAAGAAATGTTTCCTGGGGAACGAATCCAATGTGGCGGCGCAAAGACATCGAGAGGGAACTGGCGAATGGGTCGTCCGTCGATGAGAACGGTGCCCGGCTCGGCGTCGTAGATGCGCGGGATCAGGTTGACCAGCGTAGTCTTGCCCGAGCCTGTAGGTCCGACGATGGCAAGGCTGGAACCGGCGGGAATCCGCAGGTTGATATCTTTAAGAACCGCTGTGCCGTTGTAAGCGAAGTTGAGATTGCGGAATTCGATAGCGCCAGAGAATCGGGTCATCGGGTCATCGGATGATCGGGTGATCGGAACGCAAATACGAGATACGAGCTTCGAGCTTCGAGCACCCTGTTCGCTCGCGGCTCGAAGCTCGAAGCCGCAGCCTGCTGGTTCATCGGTGATCTCCGGCCGCTCGACAGAATCTCCTCGATGCGCACCATGGACGCGGTCCCGCGCTGAAAGATGTTGATGACCCATCCCAGCGCGATCACCGGCCAGGTCAGTTGCATCATGTAAGTACTGAATGCGACGAAGCCGCCGACGTCCATCTTCCCCTTCAGGACTTCCGTCCGCCCAGCCACAGCACGATCACGACGGCCGAGCCCAGCATGAGTTCCAGCGTAGGCCACAGCATCCCCATCAGGCGCACCAGGCCGAGGCTGCGGCGGATGTACTCCTGGTTGGCGCCTTCGAAGGCCGCGATCTCGGCTTGTTCCTGCACATAGGCGCGGATGACGCGGGCTCCCGAGAAGTTCTCCTGCGCGCGCGCCGAAATGTCGGAGAACATGGCCTGAATGCGTTCGAAGCGTTCGTGAATGCGGCGTCCAAAATACTGGATGGCGATGCTCGCGATGGGCAGCGGCAGAAAGGCGTAGAGCGTGAGCTTGGGGCTGATGGCCAGCATGAACGCCAGTGCGCCGGCGGTGAAGACAATGGTGTTGGCCGAGTACATGATGGCCGGGCCCAGCAGCATCCGCACCGCATTCAAATCGTTGGTGGCGCGCGCCATGATGTCGCCGGTGCGGTTGCGCTGGTAATAGGAGAAAGACAGGCGCTCCAGGTGCGCGAACAGGTCGTTGCGCAGATCGAACTCGATATCGCGCGAAATCCCGATGACCACCCAGCGCGTCAGAAACTGGAATATCCCCTTGGCGAACGCGATGGCAACCACGAGCAGAGAGTAGGTGAGAAGCTTCTCGCGGGTCACGCCCGAGTGAAGATCGTTGACGGCACGCCGCAGAACTTGCGGGAACAGTATCCAGATTCCGTTATTGAGTAAAACGCAGAGCCCGCCCCAGACGAGACCGCCGCGGTAGCGCTTCAGATAAGGGACGAGGGGGCGTAGGTTCTTCGGCACCATGACTTCTTGTAGATGAAATTGTAGCAGCGCCGGGTGCGAATTTTCGGAATGCCGCTCGTAATCTCGTTCCGAGCGGCGGCGCCAGCGCAATCAGGGTTGCCGTCAGCAGCACCGCGGTCCAAACCGACAAGATGCCGGCCGCCATCATACATCCCCAGTAAAGCAGGTCGGCGTGGTCCATTCGGTTCCTCCACCGGCAAGCGCCGACGAAAAAGCCGGGTGAGGACGGAAGTTCCGATCCTCACCCGGATAGGAGAGAGTTCATGAAAAAAGTCAGTTCGCGGGCGGAGCAGGCGGAGGCGGAGGCGGCCCGTGCTTACCCCGACGTTCCGCGCGATTCGCCTCGATCTGGGCCAGTTTGGCTTTCTGATCGGCGGTCAGAATTTGCATGATTTGAGACTTAATGCGGGCGTGCTCGACCTGGAGCTCGACCATGGTCTGCGCGTTTTGCGTGGCCAGGGCGCGCGTCTTGGCTTCGTCGAATGGGCCGCTGGCCTCGAGCGCCTTCATGGCGTCGCGGTTCTGGCGCATCTGTTCCATCAGCGGCTGCATGGTCGGCTTTTCCTTTTCAAAGATCGCCTTGACCTGGCTGTGTTGGTCGGCCGGTCAAATCGAGTTGCCTGAGCATGTGGCGGAAGCCGCCGCCCGGGCCGCCAAAACCGTGGGGGCCTTGAGCAATCGCGGCTGCCACGGCGAGCATCACAGTGGCGCCGATGGTGAGAATGCGGATACCTGTCGATTTCATTGAATACTCCTTTTGACCTGCTTGATCTCATAGGGTTCGGGAGGCAACCCGAACCTCTATGCTCATATGAACACGATTTGCGAAAGAAAGTCGGTAAAGAATCGGTCAAGCGCGGTAAAGTTTTGTAAAGCAATCGGGTCATCGGGTGATCGGGCCATCGGGTCATCTAAGATCGGGTAATCGCTTATGGAACACAGCAAACAGGAACAGCTTCGGAATCGAACGAAACGATTTGCGCTTCGGATTATCCGGTTGTTCCGGCATTTGCCCCGGTTGACCGAGGCTCAAGTGTTGGGCAAACAGCTTCTGCGCTCGGGAACCTCGATCGGCGCGAATTATCGAGCGACGGGACGCGCGAGATCGAAGGCCGAGTTCATCTCGAAAATGGGCGTCGTCGTTGAAGAAGCTGACGAAACCGTTTTCTGGATTGAATGCCTGATTGAGTCAGGGATTGTCAAGCCGGAACTGGTCGCCGATCTGCTTTCAGAGGCAAATGAGCTTGTCGCAATCTTTGCCGCGTCCCAGAGGACCGCGCGCGGTTGACGACTTTGCTTGATTTTAGATCACCCGATGACCCGATCACCCGATGTCTCTACAAATCTTTACCGCGTGGAGGCCAGGAAGGGTGTTAGATGATTAAGAGAATGGACCACATACTGGTAGTCGATGACGACGTTGAATTGTGCGGGCTGGTGCAGGAGTATCTGACCGCCGAGGGATTCAGCCTCAAAGCGGTCCACGACGGCGAACACGGGCTGCAACAGGCGCTGACCAACCAGTATGCGCTGGTCGTGCTCGACGTGATGCTGCCGGGGATCAACGGCTTCGAAGTGCTGAGGCGTATTCGCAGCGTGTCGAAGATCCCGGTGCTCCTGTTGACCGCGCGCGGTGAGGATGTGGACCGCATCGTCGGATTGGAAATCGGAGCCGACGATTATCTCCCGAAGCCCTTTAACCCGCGCGAACTCGTGGCCCGAATCCGCGCGGTCCTGCGCCGCACCAAACCGGTCAGCGCGGCCGACGCAGTGCCGGAGGTGCTGACCGTGGGCGACGTTCAACTCGATCCGGCCACGCGCAGCGTGCTGCGAGCGGGCCAACCCGTCGAACTGACTTCAGTGGAATTCAACCTGCTCGAGGTTCTGCTGCGCGAGGCGGGACGAGTGGTGACTCGGGAGCGGCTGGTGAATGCCGTGCTCAGCCGGAAGTTCATGCCCTTCGACCGCAGCATCGATATGCACGTCAGCAAGGTGCGGCGAAAGCTCGGCGACTCGGAGGAAGATGGAGACCACATCAAGACGATTCGAGGCGTGGGCTACATGTTTGCCCGGCCGGCGGCAAGGGCCAAGAAATAATCGGGCCATTGGGTGATCGGGTCATCGGGCCATCGAAGGTCAAAAGCCTCTGGTTTCCGATCACCCGATGACCCGATGGTCAGATCACCCGATCTATTATGAAAAGTCTTTTCCTCAAGATTTTCCTCTCCTTCTGGGCGGCGCAGGCGTTGTTCCTGGTGCTGGCGATCCTGGTGACGATTGCGCTGCGCCCGGCGCGCCACGGGGTCGAAAGTGAGGCGCCGCAGATTCTTGCGGAAGCCGTGAATGCGTACCTCAGTGGCGGGGAGCCTGCCGCCCACGATTACGTGGAAAAACTTTGGCACACGCAGCACATCTGGGCATCGGTTTTCGATCCGTCGGGCCATGAGATTTCTGGGCGCCGCCCCCGGATGGAGGATCTTCGGCCGGGCGGCCCATCGCCGGATAGTCCGCTGCGTGGCGGCCCGCCACGCTATCGCGGGTGGATGGACAGTCTGCTGCCGGACCGTGTCGTCCGCCAGGCACTCACGCTGGATGGAAAACGCTACACGCTCGTGCTGGTGCTGCCGCCGGGGCCAAGAGTATTTTTCGGACCGCACGATATCCCGGGGCTCGGAATCGCGATTGCCGTTATCACGTCAGGACTGATGTGCTATCTGCTGGCCTGGTCGATGACTAGTCCGGTAGCGCGTCTGCGCAGGGCGGCGCAGAGTCTGGCGGCGGGCGACTTGAGCGCGCGGGCGGGAGCCCCGGCCGGCGGCCGGCGAGACGAACTGACGGAGTTGACGCGCGATTTTGATCGCATGGCCGAACGCATCGAAGGGTTGGTGGAGTCCCAATCCCGGCTGCTGAAGGATGTTTCGCACGAATTGCGCTCTCCGCTCGCCCGGCTGAGCATGGCGCTGGGGCTGGCGCGGCAGCGGGCGTCGTCGAAGGTTGGCCCGCAAGCCGCGCCCGGTTTCGCGCCCGAGCTTGAAAACGCCCTGGATCGCATTGAACTTGAGACCGACCGCTTGAATCAGCTCATCCAGCGCCTGCTGACCATTTCGCGCCTGGAGTCGGGCGCCGACGGCTTGCGCAAGACGCAGCTATCGTTGCGGGAACTGGTCGACCAGGTCGCGCGCGACGCCGAGTATGAAACTCCGGAGCGCCCCTGCCGCGTGACCGCTTCAGGCGATCCTGCCGATGAATTCCTGGTGGAAGCCGACCCCGACTTGCTGCGCAGTGCGATTGAGAATGCGGTAAGGAACGCTACGCGCTATACTGCGGAAGGTACGACGGTGGAGGTGCGACTGGAGCGGCAGCGGGCTCCAACCGCCAATGGCGAAGAAATAGTGGTTCGCGTGCTGGATTCCGGTCCGGGTGTTCCTAACGAAGCGCTGGCAAAGATTTTTGAGCCCTTTTATCGGCTGGACGATGCCCGCAACCGCCAGACCGGAGGCGCCGGTCTGGGCCTTTCGATCGCGGACCGCGCCATCAGGCTGCACGGCGGCCAACTTCGCGCATCCAACCGTCCAGAGGGTGGGTTAGAGATTGAAATCCGGATTCCGGCGCTTCCGCGGGTTTAGGGGTTTGGTCTTCGGTTGATCTTGCCGCCCTTTCCTGATACACAGATCAATGGTCATCTGGTGATCGAATGTCAAGTGCCTTTGACCTGAGATCACCCGATGGCCCGATCACCCGATGACCCGATATAATTTTTGGGAGAACAGATGTCGAAGAAATTAGCTGGTGTCGTTGCGCTCGCGGGCATGTGCGCCCTCAGTTTGTTGCTGCTCAATTGTGGCAGTTCCTCCGACCGACCTTCGGGAGTCTTGTATGTCCTCACCCAGGGCAGCAATGGGTATGGGAACAACATCAGTTCCTTTACCCTCGATTACAACAATGGGGAACTTTCGCTGGTCAATTCGGATGCCAGCACCTGCCCTACCGCGGCGAGTGTCACTGATCCCCAACCCTGCGGACTTCCACTGAACATTTTGCTCGACCCGGCGGGCGCGACGGCATTCGTTTTGAATCAGGGCGCGCCTCCTTGTCCCACCTGTTCGCCGGCGTCCAACAATCCTCTTGCGCCCTCGATTTACCCCTTTACGGTGAACTCGGATGGAAGCCTGTCGAACCCAGGCACGGCAGTCACTTGGAGTTGTCCCACGGCCAATCAGAGTCCCTGTAACTACTCCGATACCGCCGTGGCCATGACTCGCGATGCTACAGGGCAGTTCCTGTTCGTGATCGACTACGGGACTTATCCTACGCCGGGATATCCAAACCCTACGCCGTATCCGTCCTGTCCGCATGTTCCCACCAAACCGGACGACGTTTGCCCGTCGATCTCGGTGTTTGCCATGAACTCAGGCTCCGCCGGCAAGACCACTCTCACGTTGGCACCCGGAAGTCCGTTCTACCTTAGCAACATCCCCAGCGCGCTTTCGTCGATTATCTTTACTCCGCCAGGCTCATCCACGCCCCAGGAACTTCTCTTCGTAACCAACAATCAAGACATTTGTGCGGCCAACTGCGTTCTCCCCCCGCACAGTGACAACACGGTCAGCGTATATAGCGTGAGTTCATCGGGCGCTCTGTCCGAAACACTTTATTCGCCCTATGTTGTTGCCGCCGTCAATCCGATCTCGGTGCAGGCAGTGTACACGAACCTCACAGGCGAGAATGCGGGCGGGCTGTTTCTCTATGTGGGCAATCAGGACGCGAACGGCGGCCACTTGTATCCGTTCGAGGTGTGCACGGTGCTAAGTGATTTCTGCACGGCCGCGCAGGTGTCTGAAGACTTTGTGTCTCCGTTGGCAACCTGTCCCCAACCGTCTTGCGACATACAGCCGACCGCCGCGGGGTCCAACCCGATTGCCATGGTGGTGGATCCGACGAACAATTTCCTCTACGTGGTGAGCGAAGTATCGAGCCAGGTTTTCGAATTTCGCATCAACCTCGGGGCGGGCACGTTGACTCCGCTAAACCCGGCGAGCCAGCCCACCGGATCGCAGCCGGTGTCGATGACGATGCACCCCAGCGTGTACGTTGACGGAAGCTATACCGGTCAGTTTCTCTACACCTCGAACATCGGGGCGGGCAACATTACCGGCTGGACCCTGAGTACCACGACCGGAGCCATGAGCAACGGGGTGACCGAGGTTGCCCCAGCCGCGCCTGGCGCATTGACGGCCCATTAATCTGTGTGGCAGCGGGGCTCCGCCCCGCTTGGACGGGGCGAAGCCCCGTCCCCACACCCGCTTTTCTCACGTGGGCATGCGGAGGATGAGATAACCTCCGATAAATCCGAAGACCAAGTCCGGAGACCAGGCCGCGACCGTAGGCGGAAGCTGGCTGAAATTGCCCATCGCCTCGAACAGCCCTGAAATCATCCAATAGAAAAGTCCGATGCCGATGGCGGTCGCAACCCCGGTCAACGCCGACCTCTTGCCGGTGGAAAGCGCGAAAGGAATGGCGAGCACAGCCATCACAAAGGTAATCAGCGGGTAGGCAATTTTCTTTTGCAGTTGCACGCGCAGGCGCACCACGTCGAAGCCGCTCTGTTCCAGATCGTAGATGTAGCGCCGCAGTTCTTCGTAGCTCATTTCCGACGACTGTTTGATTTCCTTCTTAAAATACGCGGGCGCTTCCGTCAGTTCGGGAAAGGTGGCGGCGTCGAACGGGTGGTATTTCTCGATGGCGGAGCCATTCAGGCTGCGCTCCCATCCCTGCTCGTAGACCCAGCGGCCCATGGATTCCGACCAGTGCGCCCGCTCGGCCGTGATGCGGTGCGTGATCTGGAAGGTGTGCGGATCGAACCGGAACACCGACACGCCGCCGAATACATCCCGGTCGGCATCGAAGAATCGATAGTAATAAATATCGGAGTGCTGGCCGAACATCCACTGCCGCTCGGGCCGCAGATACGTTTGCGCCGGCTTGCCCTTGATTTGGCTGCGGAGCGCGTCCTGACGCTTGTTGGTATAGGGAAGATAGAACTGGTCGGAAACAAAGAGCGCGCCAGCCACCAGCGTGGAAGCTATCAGGACAGGGATCACGACCCGGTAAAGACTGATGCCGGTGGCCTTGATGGCGGTGATTTCGTTGGACCGCTGCAGCAGGCCGAATGTGACCAGCACCGCCAGCAGCATACTGAGCGGCGCAATCGGATAGTACAGGAAGTAGGGCGTGACGTTGAGCAGGTATTCACCCACGGTCATCGGCGAGACCTGGTTGCGCAGGATGTCGCCGAGCAACTCAAACAATGTGAACACCAACAGCAGCATCACGAAGGCCGCGACGATCATGCCGAAGTAAAGAGCAAAATCGCGCAGCACGTACTCGTCAAGGATCGTCGGGAAGCGGAGATTGAACAAGCGCCGGCGACCGGGCAGCGCGCGGTTTACGCCTCGGCTGCGCCCCGGGCGAGACGCCTCGCCGTTCGCTGGCACACCCGGCAGGCCCGGCAGCGAACCTGAGCCCACTACAGCGTCGGCCCCGGCGCCTCCAAACCTGAGCGTCCTAAACCACGCGCGGAACCCAGCCAATTCGATCGGCCGGCGTTCCGATTGCCACAACAGAAAAACTCCTCCCACCAAGAACACCAGGTCGGCAAGCCACACACCCGCGGCCGGCGAGAGGTGTCCCTGTTTCGCCAAAGACACTCCGATCAAAGAGATCGAGTAGTACAGAAAGACCAGCAGAATCGTCAGGACCAGTCCGCTGGACTTGCCGCCTTTCTTCGACGAGAGGCCGAGAGGAATGCCAACCAGTGCCAGCACGATGCAGGCCGTGGGCAGGGCGAAGCGCCCATGGTACTCGATCAGGTATAAGCGCCGCGCGATGGGGCCTGCGGCTTGCGCATTGCGCAGAAGGTCGGCAACTTTCATTTCATGCACCGACGCAGCTTCATGTTCCTGGCTGTTTTGTGCCGCCGGAATCTGAATCGGAATGTCCGTCGTCTGAAACGTGGAGATTTGGTACTGGTCGGGATTCTTGGGATCGGTTTCGTGCGTGGAACCGCTGCTGAGATGCAGGTCCAGTGTATCCGGCCCCTGGCTGACGAGCAGGCCTTCGCGCGCCAGGCTGATGGTGGGCGCGGACGGGTCGGTCAAATCGGCGAGGAACACGCCTTTCCACAGCGCCCCGCCCGACATCGCTTTGAACGTCCTGTACATACAGGACTTTCTTCGGGAATTCCTCGTAGAACACCCGCGGTTGGACTTCGAAAGAAGCCTGCGAAGACTTGAGACGGTCCTGAAGTTGTCCCAGGGCGGCGAGCGAGCGTGGCGCCAGATAAACGC
Organism: uncultured Acidobacteriaceae bacterium; assembly: GCA_963709835.1. Classification (GTDB taxonomy): domain Bacteria; phylum Acidobacteriota; class Terriglobia; order Terriglobales; family Acidobacteriaceae; genus Acidiflorens. The sequence goes on along the minus strand of CAVPYG010000044.1, from coordinate 4,970 downwards.
TGTTGCCCAGTGCCAGCAGCCACGCTACCACAACAAAAATTGAGATCACGCGCAGGTAGGTCCACACTCCCAGGCCGCTGGCGCGCATGGCGGTGATTTCGCTGTCCGCGGCCAGACGGCTGAGGCCGATCAGGATGCCGACCAGCACGCCCATGGGAATGGTGTAGGTGAGCGCGCCGGGGACGGTGAAAAAAAACACTTCCGCGACGCTCGGCAGCGGCGCGCTGTTGCGCACGACCAATTCGAGGATGAGATCGAGAGCGCGGGTGAAAAGAACAAAGGTGAAAACCGCCGCGCCGATCAGCGCGTGCGAGACGACTTCTCCCAGAATGTAGCGGGTGAGGATGCGCATCCGCACGATGGTTGACTCATTGCGAGTCTAGCATGAGAGCGCGAGCGGCGGCGTCGGTCAAGAACCGTTCTGTACAAGTACCGGCGCAAGTGCTCGTCATATTTCGAAGACGCCTTCCTCCTGGAGGGCTTCCCGCACTGCGACAACGTCTGGGTCGTTCATGAGCAACAGCGAAATCGTCACGCGGCCAATTTGGGTCAGCGCCTCCAATTCAGGCCCATTCCAGACGAAGTGTTCCGACCAGACATCGCGTCGGGGATGGAAGAGGCGAACGATTTCGCCGCTTTCGGGATCGACGCTGGCGATGTTCGGACCTTTGAACCGATTGCAATGAATGCAAGCGAGGGCAAGGTTATCCGCAGCGGAAGTTCCACCGTGCTGCCGCGCAACAATGTGATCGATCTGGAAGGGCGCTGGGTGAAACGCCGCTGGCAGCCGGCAATACTCACAGCGTGCTCCCGCTCGTTGCCAAACCTGGCGGATGAGATCTGCGTTCAAATTACCCAACTATTGGGCCGACCGCTGCAAGGCGCGCCGCCCTTTGGACTGGATGACAGCGAGAAGGTTCCCGACGTGAAGGTAGCTGTCGAGTTCGGCTTGCTCTTCACCGGTCAGCGTGCCCTGGCGTGCCAACTCCGACAACTCGTTCATGCGGTCGATGTCACGATCGCCAAAGCGAATCGACAGCAGATATTCCGCCACGCCGCGCGACAACTCCTGCTGCTCGATTTGGATCAGGCGAGCCAGGATCGCCGCTTCAGTGTTGGGGCCAGCGATATGGGAACTCATCGAGTTTCACCCAGTCAATTGTGCCACGACATCCGAACGATGTCATCAGGCCGTTGGGAGTGGTGATGTCAAGCTGTGGCGGATTTAGTTTTGCCAACCTTGCCGCCAAATCGCTTTCCCTCCATAATCTAACTAGACAACACTGATGATAACTCCGGTGCAAATCGCGGACCATGAGCCTCTGCCACACCTCGATCTCGAACAGAAGATCGCCCAACTCAAGCGCCAGATGAATGCCGTCATCCTGGCGCATTACTATCAGGACTCCGAAATCCAGGACCTCGCCGATTTTGTAGGCGACAGCCTGCAACTTTCACAAAAGGCAGCAGCCACCTCGGCGGATGTCATTGTCTTCTGCGGCGTGCTCTTCATGGCCGAGACCGCCAAGATCCTCAACCCCAGCAAGCTTGTCCTGCTTCCCGACCTGAAGGCTGGCTGTTCGTTGGCCGACGGCTGTCCCGCGGATTTATTCAAAGCGTTTCGCGAGCGTTACCCCGATCATGTGGCGATCACCTATATCAATTGCAGCGCCGAGGTAAAGGCGCTCAGCGACATCATCTGCACCTCGAGCAACGCGGAGAAAATCATCCGCCAGATTCCACCCGGCCAGCCCATCCTCTTCGCGCCCGACCAGCATCTCGGCCGCTACCTCATCAAGAAAACGGGAAGGGAACTGCGGCTTTGGCCGGGGAGCTGTATTGTCCACGAAATGTTTTCCGAGCGCAGTCTGGTGCAGTTGAAGGAGCGCCATCCCCAGGCAAAAGTTCTGGCCCATCCCGAATGCCCCGAAGCGGTGCTGCGCCATGCGGATTACATCGGCTCGACCACTGGAATCCTCACCTACGCCCAACAAAGCCCGGCGGCCGAGTTCATTGTCGCCACGGAAAAAGGCATCCTCCACCAGATGGAAAAGTCTTGCCCGGAGAAGAAGTTCATCTCGGCTCCCGGCGACGGCGGCTGCTCGTGCAGCGAATGCCCGCACATGCGGCTCAACACCATGGAGAAACTCTATCTCTGCATGAGAGATCGCGCGCCGGAGATTACTCTGGATGAAGATTTACGCCAGCGCGCCCTGCACCCGATCGCCCGCATGTTGGAGATGAGCTAGCGCCTCGGCCGCGTGATGAGTTATTGTGATGGTCACTCGGTTTTTCACAAGCGGGGTCGATGACTTATCGGAGATTTGACCGTCTGAGATGTATGACTAAAATCCTTGCCATCTTTCTGCTCACGACCGTGGCTGTTACTCAGCAACTTCCACATGAGGACGCGGTCCGCGTCGCCGAATTTTATCGGCTCGCCGCGCAAATCCAAGATCAAATCTGGACCGATTGGAGCAAAACTCCGGCGCCGCTGCTGCTGGTGACCGACAAAACAGAATTCCTTACCCACCATCCCGCGCCGCCGAAGGACTTCACAAAAGTTGCGGAAGGCATCTATGCCCGTCCCCGCCAGTTCGACACACACCTACTAGCCACGTTTCCAGCGTTCGGGCCACCGGCGATCATTGTGATTGGCCAAGCGCAAAATACCGCAGCCAAGACCAGCACACCATGGTTGATCACCGTCATGCATGAGCACTTTCATCAGCTCCAGGATGGGCAGCCGGGATATTTTGATGCCGTGGATCGGTTGGGCTTGACTGGGGGCGATACGACGGGCATGTGGATGCTGAATTATCCGTTTCCGTATGATCGGCCAGAGGTGGCGCAATCGTTCTCGAGGCTTCGAGACCTGCTTCTCAACGCTCTAGCGCAAACCAACCCCCAAGAATTCAAAAAAATTGCGGCGCAATATGTCATTCAGCGCAAGAAAGTCTTGGCGCAGCTTTCTCCCGACGACCACAAGTATTTCAGTTTCCAACTCTGGCAAGAGGGTATTGCCCGCTACACACAAATCAAAGGAGCCGAAGTGGCGGCTAGTTATCGACCGACTGCCGAATATGTGGCGCTCCCCGACTACGAGTCGTTTGCGGCGTACGCTAAGCGGGCGAGGACTGATACGCTCAACGAGCTAAAGGAAGCCGACATCGGAAGAATGAAACGAGTGTTCATCTACTCGTTCGGAGCTGTGGAGGGCCTGCTGCTCGACCGTCTGAATCCCGACTGGAAGAGCGAGTACTTCAAACATCCGCTCTCGACGGATGCGTTGTTCGAGGTAACAGAAAAATAGCCTCGGCGCAGCGGGTTACCGAGGGACGGGCGTGGATGACCGCCTCTACAGAACATCATGCTGAATCAATGCTGAGCTATGAACCGTACTTGTGCAGCGGCCTGCTAGAATTTGTCCACATTGGTCTCCATGCCCAAACCGCCCGATCCCGCCGCTTACCGCGAATTCTTGCGCCGCTCCCTCGAAGAAGATTTGGGGGCCGGAGACATCACCACCAACACCATCGTGGCGGCCGAGCGCCACGCCCGCGGCGAACTGATCGCCAAGGCCGCGCTGGTTCTCGCTGGAGTCGATTTGTTCACAGAAGTCTTCCGGCTTCTAGACCCCTCGGCGACAGCGGAAATCAAACGCCGTGACGGAGAAGAACTCCGCTCCGGCGAAAGTCCAGTCCAGGTATGCGCTTCAGCACGCGCTTTGCTTTCCGGAGAGCGCGTGGCCTTGAACCTGCTCCAGCGGCTTTGCGGCATCGCCACGCTGACACGCCGTTTTGTGCGCGAGGTCGAGGGCACGGGCGCGGAGATTCTCGATACTCGAAAGACCACTCCCGGCCTCCGCGCACTGGAAAAGTACGCGGTGCGCGTCGGCGGAGGCCGCAGTCACCGCAAAGACCTGGCGGAAGCCGTCCTCATCAAAGAAAACCACATCCGCATGGCCGGCGGAGTCGCGGCCGCGCTCCAAGCGGCCCAGCCTGCCCAGGGCCGCGTCGCGTGGATGGAAATAGAAGTCACGAATCTCGACGAGCTGCGTGATGCTCTTCTTCCTAGGACAGAGGTTAGTGGGCCGGATGTCATCCTTCTCGATAACATGAGTCCGGAGCAGGTGCGAAAAGCGGTCGAACAGGCGCGGCTCACGAAAAATACCCGGCTCGATCCCGCGCACAAGATTCTCATCGAGGCCTCCGGCGGAATCACGCTCGCCAACGTAAGGCAGTTCGCGGAGACAGGCGTAGACTGGATTTCAGTCGGCGCGTTGACTCACTCCGCCCCGGCCGTGGATTTGAGTTTCGAGATTGAACCCGAGTGATGCAAGAAGCTTTGCAGAAGGCTTTGCACGATACTTTGCAAGACACTCTACAGACCGACATACTCGTCATCGGCAGCGGCCTGGCTGGCCTTGCGGCCGCGTGGGACGCCGCTAAACGCGGCTGCCAAGTCACTCTGCTAACGCGCGCCGAACAACCCGAGGACAGCAATACCGATTGGGCGCAGGGCGGAATCATCTATCGCGCCCCCACCGAATCCCCCGAGCAACTCGTCAACGACATCCTCACCGTGGGCGGCGGCCTGAGTTCGCCCGACGCCGCTCGCCTGCTGGCCCGCGAAGGCCCGCGGCTGGTCAAGGAAATTCTGATCGACGAGCTCGGCATACGCTTCGATCATTCTAAGAATGAGTCGCCCGGGGAAAATCCCAACCAGCTCGACCTCACCCGCGAGGCCGGACATTCGCTGCCGCGCATCGTTCACTACAAAGACCAAACCGGCTTCGCCATCGAACGTGCCTTCCTCGACCGCGTCCGCTCCCACCCCAACGTGACGTTGCTGTCTCATGCCACCGCCGTGGACTTGCTGACTGTCTCGCACCATTCCCTCGAGCCCACCGACGTCTATCGCCCGCTGACCTGCGTCGGCGCCTACGTGCTCGATCAGCAATATGACGC
>CAVPYG010000043.1:0-24204 GCA_963709835.1 uncultured Acidobacteriaceae bacterium | reverse complement strand
CAGGTTGTGGACGGATACCACTTCGATGCGCATTATGTGTCGCAGCTGCAAAACGTGCACCCCCTCCTGTTGATCGACGACAACGGCGAACTTGAATCTTATTCATCCGAGTTGTTGTTGAATCAAAACGTCTACGCGCGTGCGGAAATGTACGCGAAACGAGCGCCGCGCACTCGACTGCTTCTCGGCCCGCGTTATACGCTCCTCAGAAACGAATTCACGGCTTACCGCGATTGGGAGCGAAAGGTCGCGGAGCGGGGAACACGAGTCTTGGTCACGATGGGAGGGAGCGATCCCAAAGACCTCACACCTCGCGTCCTGGCTGCGCTGGCCCTTTTGCCGATTGACGATTTGCAGATTCGCGTGGTCGTGGGCGGCAGCGCGCAAAATAGGAACGAAGTCGCCGCCACGGCGGCGAGATTTCCCTGCCGAGTCGAGCTGATGTCCGATGCAGCTGTCATGGCGGAGTTGATGGCCTGGGCTGACTTGGCGATCGCGGGAGCGGGCACCACGTGCTGGGAAATGTGCTTGTTGGGCTTGCCTGCGATCCTCGTGGTGGTAGCCGGGAATCAGCGGTCCATCGCCGAACATTTGGCGGGGATTGGGGCAGCGGTAAACGCTGGGACGGTGGAATCGCTGGACTGCTCAACTCTCACGCAGTTTGCCGCCGAGTTAGTGGAGAATAAAGACCGGCGAGTCAAGATGTCCAACGCCGCGAGGCAATTGGTGGATGGCTTGGGCAGTGAACGGGTATGCTCAGCACTGCTGGGTCGGGAATTGCGGCTTCGTTTGGTGGATGAAAGCGACTGCCGATTGTTGTTTGAGTGGGCGGATGACCCGGTTGCGCGCGCCGCATCGTTTCATTCGGATGCCATTCCATGGGAAGATCACGCTTCTTGGTTTGCGGAGCGGCTGCGGGACCCCAGCTCGGTCATCTACATTGGCGAGAACGCGGCTGGCCACCCCGTGGGACTGGTGCGATTCCAAATCCACGACGTTAGTGCGGTGATCTCGGTGAACGTGGCGCCGCGGTTTCGCGGCCAGGGGTGGGGCAGGGAACTGATCGCGTTTTCTTTGCGATCCTTGGTTCGCGAGTCCACAGTCCGCAGCGTGGATGCTTTCGTCAAGCCCGATAATCAAGCCTCCGTTCGAGTGTTCGAAGCGAGCGGTTTTCGGCTTGACGGAAGGAACGAGTCGCTGATCAAGACGCTTTGCTTTTTACCTGGGAGTGCGGGAACGGAACTCATGCCGGCTGAAGTGACGATTGCGGGCAGGCGCATCGGTCCGGGGTCGGCGGTGTACATCATTGCCGAGCTCTCCGCCAATCACAACCAGAACTTCGATCAGGCGGTTCGGATTCTTCGCGCCGCGAAAGAAGCCGGCGCGGATGCGGTCAAGCTCCAGACCTACACGGCGGACACGATCACGCTGCGCAGTGACAAAGAGTGTTTTCGGATTACGGGCGGCACGCTGTGGGATGGCCGCATCCTTCACGACCTCTACCAGGAGGCGTTCACGCCCTGGGAGTGGCAGCCGAAGCTCAAAGAGATCGCGGACGAACTGGGGATGCACTTGTTTTCGAGCGCATTCGACGATAGCGCCGTCGATTTTCTCGAACAGATGAATGTTCCCGCGCACAAGGTGGCGTCGTTTGAACTGGTGGACATCGGCCTGATCCAGAAGATGGCTCGCACCGGGAAAGCCGCTGATTATGTCCACGGGCATGGCGAGCGAAGAGGAAATTTCCGAAGCGGTCGAGGCGGCGCGCGGAGCCGGTGCGGCCGAGATTGCGCTGTTGAAATGCACGAGCGCCTACCCGGCGCCGCCGGAAGAAGCGAACCTGCGCACGATTCCGGAACTGGCGCGCCGTTTCGCTTGTCCCGTGGGACTTTCCGATCACACCATGGGCATCGCGGTTCCGGTCGCCGCCGTGGCGCTGGGAGCCTGCATCATTGAGAAACATCTTTGCCTGCGGCGCGCGGATGGCGGACCGGACGGCGCGTTCTCACTCGAGCCCGAGGAATTCAAGGCGATGGTGGAGGCGGTGCGCACGGCCGAGAAAGCTCTCGGCTCGGTCCAGTTTGCCTCCGGACCGCGCGAGGCCAACAGCCGCAAGTTTCGCCGCTCGCTGTTTGTGGTCGAAGATATAAAGAAGGGCGAGTTGTTTACGAAACAGAACGTGCGTTCGATTCGCCCGGCGGACGGATTGCATCCGCGGCACCTCAACGAAGTTCTGGGAAAACGCGCGGCCTGCGATGTGGAGCGGGGAACGCCGCTCAGTTGGGCGCTGGTGGCGTTAGGTCTCAAGTGTCAGGTCTCAGGTCTCAGGTCTCGAGGTCTTACTGGACAACCTGCCGAGCACCTGAGACCTGACCACCTGCTTTTATGCGAGTTTTTCTCTCTACATCCCGACGATGACTTCCACGGTTCGTGGACACGTCAGCATTGGGATTCGGTGATCGACCTGGGACGGGCCCCAAAATCTCTTTATGACGAGCGGAGTGCCGCGCTGGGCTGTCCGGTCTTCAGCATTTTCGACCTTGCCGTCGAAGTTGAGGACCTGCAGATTTGGCGTCAGCTGCTTGAACCCGGCATGGGACGCGTCGTGGACCGCTTTGGCATCGACTGGTGGGATGTGATCAGCTTGGTGCTGCAGCCGGAATTGCAGGACGTGCGGCTCGCGCTTCGGTTGGCCGAGAAGCTCAGCGGATGCCGCACGCTGGCGGTAAGCCGGCCGTCGCTGATGGCAGAAGCTTTGCGACTGCAGTTGGGAATACCGCTGCAAGTGCTCCACCGGGGATTGCGGAGGCGTCTGGTGCCCAGCGTTCTGCGGCGCGGCGCAGCGCGGCGGCGAACCTGAGCTTTGAGCAATTGCGGCAGGTGGTGTACGACAAGTACGATCCGCACTACCGCTGGCGAAGGAAACTGGCAGGGCCGCCGACGCAGTCATCGAAACGGAAATCGGAATCGGAGCCGGTTGTGCTGCTTCCGTCGGCCTATTCGAATGTCACGAAAACCGCGCTCAGTTACGCGGGAATTTTGCCCGAACAGAAATTCCTCCTGGTTCTCGCCCGCGAGTCTGGAGCCGTCTCGCCGCTTCCGGCAAATGTGGCAGACGGCGCGTCTGGCGAGTTTTGCAACGAAGCAGTACGACAGGAATGAATTGCAGAAACTTGAAGTCTGCTGGAAACAGATGGAGCAGTCGCTCGCAGAACATCCGGCATTCAAGTTGCCAGTTCAGCTCGGGATCTTGAAGAAAGGGCCGCGTTGGTTGCGCTGGGGACTCGCGGTCCGCGATGCTTGGATCCGGGTCTTTGAGACGCGCGCGGTGGCCGGCTGCCTGAGCGCCGACGATTCGAATCCATACACGCGGATTCCTCTGCTGCTAGCCGGGCAGCGGGGAATTCCGGCAGTCGCGTGCCATCACGGGGCGCTCGATTGCCGCATGGCATTCAAGAATCCGCGGTTTTCGAATTATCTGGCCAAAGGCGAGATGGAACGTGACTATCTGGAACGCATCTGCGGAGTCGATGCCGGCCGGATTCGGATCGGAGCGGCGTCGTCTCCACTGCGCGAGAATGCTTCAGTCTGGAGTGAACGCGCTCCCTGGATCACGTTTTTCACTGAGCCGTATGAAACGGATTTCTGGCGGGTGGAAGCGATTTACCGGGAGGTGTTGCCGCGCCTTTGTGCGGTTGCCCGCGGTTCGGGCAAGACCGTGGTTTTGAAGCTGCATCCGTTTGAGAGCGCCCGGCAGCGGCTGAGGTTGGTGAGAACGGACCTTGAGCGAGGACGACCGCAAATTGGTGAGCGTGACGGATGCGCCACTGTCGCGCGAGATTCTTCAGAAGACCTGGTGCGCGGTGACGGTCGAATCGACCGTGGCTTTCGAATGCGCATCGGTCGGGATCCCCGCTTTTCTGTGCGGATGGTTGCGGCACGCTTATGCGGGATATGCTCCGCAATATATTCGCTTCGGCGTGGGGCGGATGCTCGAATTTCCCGATGACCTGCTGCGCATTCCAGATATGTTGTGCGAGGCTATGCCCGGCCCGGACACTGCTTGCCGGCTGGCGCAGGCAATTTCTCCGGAGGCTCTATCGGAAGTTCTCCGCCAACCCGCTGGCAGCGGCTTGCTGCCGGTGCTGAAGACTGACGAAGAATCTCCATGATTACGATTTTCACCCCATCGTTTGCCGATGAAGCAAACACGAACGCGCAGAACCTGACGGTGAAAGAAGTCGTAAGCCGTCTTCCGGCGGACCGGTTCCGGGTTGTGATGCTGGGCATGGGCCCGCCCGATCCGCGGATTCTCGCCCGCGAAAACACCGAGATTCTGCCCTGGTCGCGGCACGGGAATACGGCGCGCTGGCTCACACGCCTGCTGCTTTCTAAAATCGACGTTTATTTTTTTCCGCGCGAGGGACCGCTCGATACCGTGTTCCTGTTTTGCCGGCGATCGCTCGGTCTTCCGGTTGCTCTTGTGACCTATGTCGTGATGGCACTCGATGAAATCGATGTTGGGCCAACCATGACACGATCGATTCGCCATGCCGATTGTGTAGTCGGCAACTCGCGTTATGTAACCCAGACCGTCATGGACCGCTTCGGGGTTGCTGCGACTACGATCTACGACGGCATGAGACGGGACTGGTTCTATCCACCGCCAGAGGCTCGCCGCCCTGGATCGAAGCCCACGGTGCTTTACGCCGGTTCATTGCAGGCTCGGAAGCGGGCGAATGTAGTGATTCGAGAAGCCGCAAACTGGCCTGCGGTTGAATTTCGACTGGCGGGGAAGGGCGAAGAGGAAGAAAACTGCCGTGCGCTGGTGAACGAATTGGGATGCCGCAATGTGACTTTTACCGGACATCTTTCGCAGCCGCAGGTGGCCGAGGAAATGCGCAAGGCGGACGTGTTTCTTTTTCCCAGCGTGTTAGAAGGCCATCCCCAGGTTCTTGGACAGGCGGCAGCTTGCGGATTGCCGGCGGTGGCCATGGCGAAGTATCAGCCCGACTACGTGGTGAACGGCGAAACCGGGTACTTGGTAGAATCGGACAGCGAACTCTCGCAAAAACTGGCTTGGCTGCTCTCCGATCGGGATTTGCGCCTCAAGATGTCCGCAGCTGCCGCTCGCCACGCTTTGCAATTCGACTGGGACAAAGTTGCGCGAGATTGGGAAACTGTGTTTGTGGAAGCGCCTGGCAAACGTCGCAAGAAACGTTGATGCGACACTGATTTTACGCGAAGACGTGGCCAGCCGCGCCTCTACAGGAAGAGAGATCATAAGTCCAGCATAGATGGGAAATCGAATGAGTTAGCCGCCAACCTCGGGACATAGGATGGGTTATTGAGCATTTCTAAGCCGCTGTTGCGTTACGGAGGGTTCGCGCTCTCTCTCACCACGGCTCGCGTTGTGGGCACCGTAATTACGGCGGCCACCTTCCCTTTCCTGGTGCGGCGTCTCGGTGTCGACACTTATGGGCTGTGGAGTTACGTGGTCGCAGTCTGCGGTTTCACCGGAATGGTGGCGAATCCCGGCCTCACCTCCTACGCAGGCCAGCAGGTGGCGGCCCGGCGGGAAGCGGCTTTCGAGACCATTTCCGATGTCCTGGTGCTTCGCGTTCTGGCGGGCGCGATCGCCTCGATCGCCGTCCTGGTGGTTGCGCATTTCGAAGTGCGGCAGGATGTCCGCCTCCTTCTTCAGTTGTTCGGGGTGGCCACGGTGTTTACCGGCTGCCTGTCGTTGGATTATGTTTTGTCTTCGCTGGAGCTGTTTCATGCGCAGTCCTTCATTTCCATCGCGCAGCAAAGTCTTTATGCCATCGGCATTTTCACGATGATTCGCTCTCCCAAAGATGTGATTTGGGTGCCCGTCAGTATTCTGGGTTCATCGCTCTTGACCATCCCGATAGGCTGGACGTTTCTATGGCGGGAGGGATATCGGTTCCGGTTTTCCATCGCGCCCCGGCGCTGGGCCGCGATTCTCGTGCCCAGCTTGCATTATGCTGGATCGTCGCTGATGTCCAATCTCTACCATCGCACTGGATATATCGCAGTTCGATGGTATCTCGGTCCGCACGCTCTGGGCTTGTATGCCGCTGCTACTCGGCTGGCCGATGTGCTGCGTAACTTTCTCGCCGTTCCCCAGAGCATTTTGATGCCGCGCATGGCCTTGCTCGAGAATTCCGCCGAGAGGATTCCCCGGCTTACCAGGATCGCCGCTTCCATCCTGATTTGGTTCGGCGTTCCGCTGATGGTGGGCGGCGTGGTGACCGCTCCAGTGGTAGTCCCGTGGCTGCTCGGCGCTCAGTTTCGTGAGGCGGTGCACGCTTTTCAATGGGTCGCACTGTATATGATCGCGGCGCCGGCGGCGACGCTGTTCGCGGGAACCGTTCTTTACGCGATGGGCCGTCATCGCGCTTATCTTGTTTCCACCTTGGCGGGCGCCGTCACTGCCGTCGTACTGAATCTGGTCCTGCCGCCTTGGTTCGGGATCTCCGGCGCCTGTGTCGCCTTCGTGCTGGGCGAGGTGGGAGTGGCGCTTTGCGCCTTCCTGCTCTGTCCCCCAGAGGTGCGCTCGGCGGCCAAGACTCCGCTGCTCCCCGTCGCCGTGATTGCCAGTGTGATCATGGGCGCTGTCTTATGGATTGCGCTTCCCAGGCACCTGCCTCCATTGGTCTTCGTCGGATTGGGGTGCGCGGTCTATGCCACCAGTTGGGCCACGCTCGGCCGCCATCTGCTGAAGAGGGAAGTCGAAGCGATTGCATGACACTCAATGCGAAAGTGTACAGGCCTCACTTCGCTATAATCCCTCTCATGGAGCGTAGCGACGCCTGGAGCCGCAATTCCTTCGCCGTAATTGCTGTCGCATTGCTAACCCTGATCGCCATTGGACGCATCGTGTTCACCTACCGCGTCACCTCCGTTGCATGGGATGAGCCCTGCCATATCGCCGCGGGAGTGGAATTTATAGACAAGGGGACTTACACGTTGGATCCAATTCATCCCCCCTTGTCGCGTGTGGCAATCGGTCTTCCTGTTTATTTGGCTGGAGGAAGAATTCCTAAGTTCAGCGACGAAAACCTCATGCACCACGACTACTACGAGGTGGGAACTAGAATCATCTACGACGGCGGGCACTATGATCGCAATCTGACTCTCGCGCGCCTCGGGGTACTTCCTTTTTTCATTTTTACGACCGTGTTGGTTTTCTGGTGGACCCGCTCCCTGTTTGGAAACTTGGCGGCGCTCGCAGCCGCCGTCCTGTTCACGACGACGCCTACGATACTGGCCTTCGCCGGCTTGGCGTACACCGACATGACGACTGCCTGCACGCAATTTGCGGCGCTGATTGCGTTTGCCGCGTGGATGCGGAAGCCCAGCCGGGGTAGAACCGTGCTCTTCGCAGTTGCGCTTGGGCTGGCATTGTTATCCAAGATGACGACGTTGTTGTATCTGCCAGCGTGCATGGTGGGGATTCTTATTTGCAAATGGCTTGTGGGCCGGCGCCGAGAGTCATTAGAGAAAGAATCAGCGTGCGGAGGCTCGAAATTCCAGTGGCTGGCAAGAATTGGCGTGGTGGCGGCGATTGTGCTGGTCATAATGTGGGGAGGGTACCGATTTTCCATTGGCCATGTTCAAGAAGATATGGGGCTGTCTCCTCAATCGATGCCTTCGTTTCAGCACTTTCCCGGTCCAGTCAGGAGTTTGGCTCGTAGGGCCGTAATCGAAGACTGGGCTGTGCCGGCTCCCGCGTTCATTAAGGGCTTCTCCATTGCTTGGCTCTTGAACGATTTGCGCGGGCCATCCTCCATGTTAGGGACCACGGCCAACGGAGGACCGTGGTATTTCTATTTCGTCGCCCTGGCGGTGAAGGCGCCTTTGGCCCTGCTGGTTTTATGGGTAGCCGGCATGTGTTCCTTGCACGCTGCAATTCGACGAAGAGAATGGATGCCACTTGTTCCCGCGGTCGCAGTGCTTATGGCTCTGATCGCGGCAACGGTGGTGCAGTACAAGGAGGGAGTTCGCCACATCCTCGTCGTGTTTCCACTCCTGGCGGTCGTCGCCGGGCAGGGAGCTGCGTTCCTATGGAAATTGCCGGGAAGGTGGCCAGTATTGGGAAGAACAGCCGTGCTCGGCTTGATCGCGTGGCAGTGTGTGTCGAGTATTGCGGCAGGTCGTGACTTCATTTCCTACTTCAACGCGCTGGCAGGCAGCGACCCCAGCAAAATCTACATTACGGGCTGCGATCTCGACTGTGGACAGGACGTTTTTCGCTTGGCCGAGGAGGTCCGCAAGCGCAACATCACAGTACTGAACATTGCCCTCTGGAGCAGCGCCGATATTTACCAGATGGGACTGCCCAAACTCGAGATACTCGAGCCATACCGTCCCGTCACCGGATGGGTTGCTATTAGCATCCGCTCACTTCGATTCGCTCATGTGTTTCACAAAAGCTACCCGCCAGACTCATTCTCCTGGCTCAATCAGTACAAACCAGTGCAACTGGTGGGTAGATCAATATTCCTGTACTACATTCGTGAAAGCAATCCGCCCGCGGCAACGCCAGGCATGAAGCACCTTGGGCAGCTAGGATCCACAGGCTGATGAATGAACCGGCGGCTGCGTCATGATCCCAAAGACTGTGATTCTTACGGAAATCATCGCCCCGTATCGCATCCCTGTGTTCAATGCCCTGGCGCGCCGTCCAGAGCTGAATCTACACGTAATATTCCTGGCGGAGACGGATGCGGCGACTCGCCAGTGGCGTGTCTATAAGGATGAAATTCGTTTTTCGCATCAGGTCCTGCCCTCGTGGCGGTGGCGCGCGGGGAAATATAGTTGGCTCCTCAATAGGGGATTATGGCCCGCGTTAAATGCGGCGGGCCCGCAGGTGATCGTCTGTGGCGGATACAGCTATCCCGCCTCCTGGGAGGCGCTCCTGTGGGCGCGGCGCCACCAGGTTCGATTCGTGTTGTGGTCGGAGAGCACGAGCCAGGACGCCCGCGCTGGACGGCCCTGGGTGGAGTCTCTGAAAGCTTATTTCGTGAGGCACTGTGAGAGATTTGTCGTGCCCGGGAAAGCCTCGTTCGAGTATCTGAGGTCGCTCGGGTCTCCGGAAGCAAATATCGTGACCGCGCCCAATGCCGTCGATAACAGTTTCTTTGCGGCCCAAGCGGAGGACGCCAGAGCACATGCGGAGAAATTCCGGGCGCGACTCCAACTGCCTTCGCGATTCATTCTTTTTGCCGGACGTCTGGTCGCGGAAAAAGGTGTATTTGATCTTCTCCAGGCTTATGCCAAACTAGAGAGCGGCCTGCGCTCCGAAGTGGGATTGGTATTTGCAGGCGATGGTATTGCCAGGGAAGAATTGGCGCAACAGGCAAAACGAATCAGCCCGGGTATGATTTGTTTCCCGGGATTTGCCCAGCGGGAAGACCTGGCGAGTCTTTATGCACTGGCGGAAACCTTGGTTCTGCCGACGCACACCGACACCTGGGGTTTGGTGGTGAATGAAGCGATGGCCTGCGGACTTCCGATTATCGTGAGCAGTGTCGCCGGATCTTCGTCCGACCTGGTCGAAGATGGCTGGAATGGTTATGTCGTTCCGCCGCGAGATCCGCGGAAACTCAGCCTGGCCATCGATTCTCTGCTGCGCCAACCTGAGCTCCAGCGCCGGATGAGCGAGCATAGCGCGGAACGAATTCGCAACTACTCGCCCGAAGCCTGCGCCGCCGGCCTGGGCGCAGCCGCCTCCGCAGCTACGGAGGCCACATGGGTTCCATGAAACCGCAGCAATGGATTGGCATTGCGCTGGGCGGGATGCTGGCGCTGTATTTTGTTTATTCCCATCTGCAATATTTCGGCAACGTTTCTTTTCTGGGCGGGATCTTGTTGCTCGAGGTCATCGTCATCTTCCTGTGGAAATATGAACAGCGGTTTTTCGTCCTGCTGATGGTCGCCTTTGCCTGGGCGGGCATGAATATACCCGCGCGAGGCTCCTTTACAGCTGGACGCTGGGTCGTGCTCTTCGCTGGCGCGGTCGCGGGCTACATTGTTTGGACGAAGTCTCCCCGCAGACCTTTCGCGTCGCTGCATCTGATCGCTTTCTTTTGCATTTGCGCTGCCGTTGTCTCCGCCACCGTTTCCCCTTGGATACAGATGGCCTCCCTCAAGGCCTTGAGCCTGTTCCTTCTGTTTCTGTATTGTGCTTCGGGCGCTCGCGCGGCCGTTCTCGGCCGCGAGCACCGCTTCTTTCGCGGCCTGCTTTGGGGAAGCGAGATAGTGGTCTATGGCACGGCCGTCTGCTACTTCGGTTTGAGTGAAAGTATTTGGGGAAATCCCAACTCTCTCGGCGCGGTCATGAGCGTCGCAATATTCCCCTTCTTGTTGTGGGGATGGCTGAACAGCGCTGGTTCAGGGGAGAAGTTCCGGCGGCTGGTCGCCCTCCTTCTTTGCACCTACATGGCTTTTTTTAGCATGGCGCGCGCGGGGATGGCGGCGGTAATGGCCGTCACACTTGTCTTCTGTTTTTGCCTGCGCCAGTACCGATTGCTGGTGAAGGTGGCGGCGCTGGTTCTATTCCTGATTGCGGTCAGCGGGATGATCGACCCGGGAGCTCTAAGCCAGAGACTGGGCGACATGAAGGATGCCGTGTTCTATAAGGGCCACAAGGAAGAAGGCGTGCTGGGTTCGCGGCGGACGCCGTGGGAAAAGACCCTTGCCTCGATCAAGGAGCATCCGCTGTTTGGAACTGGATACGGCACGAGCCCGACCGGCGAGGACCCGGGATTGAGGTTCGGGACTTTCGCGTCGAGCGCCGAGACGTCCCGTGAGCACGGCAGCAGCTATATGACCATCCTGGAGTGGGTCGGCCTGTTGGGAGTCGCACCCTTCGCTGCGCTCGTGGCCTTGACGGTGTCGAACGCGTGGAAAGTCTGCGCCTGGATGAGGCGAACTGGCGATCCACGCCATTACTCCATCCCGTTGGCCATGGTGGTGTTGGCAGGCCTGATCCACGCCGCCTTCGAAGATTGGCTGTTTGCCGCGGGTTCTTATCTCTGCGTGTATTTTTGGTTTATCGCATTTGTACTCGCGGACCTTGTTCCTGCCGCGGCTGTGGCCCCGGTTCCGGGCGTTATTTTCCCGACTTTCCGTCCGTCGCCAGCCGATTTTGCCCCCGTTGTTCCCCACCCCGTCATTTCCAACCCGGCTGTACGCAACCAATGATTAAACTATTGATCAATGGCCTGGCCGCCAGCGCTGGTGCGGGCCCCACCTATCTGCGCAATGTGGTCCCCCAACTGGCGCGGCGGGTGGATGTGCAAGCGACCGTGCTGCTCAGTGCCGGACTGCGCCGGGAATTCTCCGAATTTTCGAATATTTCTTTTGTCGAGGCCGGGTCCAGTCATGCCGTGGTCGGGCGCTTTGTCTTCGAACAAACAAAACTGCGCGATTTGCTGCGCCGCAGCGGCGCCGATGTTCTTCTTTCCACCGGGAACTTCGCCCTGTGGAATTCTCCCGTGCCGCAGATATTGCTCTCGGGAAACTCGCTCTACCTCTCGGGCGACTTCTACCGCGATGTCCGAATCCGGGGAGACTACAAGCTTTGGGCCGACACCCGCATCAAAGCCTGGTTCGCGCGGCGGTCCGTGCACTGGGCCGACGTGACCGTAGCTCCGAGCCAGGCTTTTGCGGACGACCTCGGCAAATGGGCGGGGAAGAATGTGTTGTCCGTCCACCACGGCTTTGATCGCAACTTGTTTACCAGCGACTCGACCCCGTTGCCTATCTCCATCCAAAATCAATTGGAAGACTCGGCCGATGCCCTCAAGTTGCTTTTTGTCAGCCATTACAATTACTACCGCAATTTCGAGACGTTGATTCGGGCGCTGCCCATTTTGCGCTACCGGCTGCCCGGAAAGAAAATAAGGCTGCTTCTGACCTGTCACCTGTCTTCCTCCAGGAATCCAGGCTCCTATCGGACTGAGAGCGCGGCCGCGCTGATAAACAAACTGGGCGTTCGCGAAAATGTCGTTGAATTGGGCATGGTCCCTTATCGCTCGCTGCATCATCTCCACCGTGCCTCCGACATCTACGTAAGCCCGGCCTATGCGGAGACCTTTGCCCATCCTCTGGTCGAGGCCATGTCGAGCGCCTTGCCGTTGGTCGTCTCCGACTTGCCCGTGCATCGCGAAATCTGCGGGGATGCGGGAATCTATTTTCCCCGTTTCTCTCCCGAGGCGCTGGCGGAACGCGTGCTGCAGATTCACCAATCACCGGAGTTGGCGCAAACGCTCTCGCGCCTTGCCCTGCGGCGCTCTCGCGACTTTAGCTGGAGCGATCATGTGGAACGTCTGCTTGTTTTAGCGCAGGAATTAGTGCAGTCTGAGAGGGAGTGATACTGATGTCCCCATCCGCCGAGATGGATCGAGCGCTGCACGCTCTGACCCTTACCCCATTTTTCCCCTCGGACAACAATGAGGTAAGCGGTTGCTTCATCGCGGAACCGATCGAGCAGCTTAAACAGTTTGGGATCGATTCCAGCGTGATCGCAACCGCTCCGATTTACTATCCCCGGAAACGGCCGAGTTCTTCGTCGCCGGCGGAATGGGTGCGCTATCCGCAAGTTCCCGGAAATTTTGGACTTTCCACCGCCGGCAGACTGCTCTACGCTCGCCTCGTCGGACAAATTCGGAAGCTGCACACCGTGCAGCCGATCGACGTTATTCACGCCCACGCGGCCTTGCCTTGCGGCCACGCCGCTCGGTTGATATCAATACGTTTGCATATTCCTTTCGTGGTTACGATTCACGGGCTCGATGTATTCAATTCATTTTTTCAGCCGGGAACGCCAGCGGATTGGCGAAGGAAGGTGTCGGTGGATGTTTATCGCGCGGCGCGGACCGTAATCTGCATCAGCGGCAAGGTGCAAGAAATCCTGCAATCCGGTACACCGCCGGAAACCCGAAGCACCATCGTGTACAACGGAGTAAACCCAGGTCTTTTTTCACCGATTCCTGCGGAATTGGCACCCTCCGATCCTGAGATCCTGACCGTCGGCAATTTGCACCGTGGCAAAGGCCACGAGCTTGTCTTGCGAGCGGTCCGCGAGGTCAAGCCTTTCTTTCCCCAGTTAAGATGCCGCATCATCGGAGAAGGAACGGACCGCGTTCGATTGCAAGCGCTGGCCAACGAACTGGGCATTGCGCCGCAAGTGCAGTTTGCCGGCCGCCAGAGCCGCTCCAACGTGGCTGAGGCCATGCGGCGCTGCTCAGTGTTTGTCCTGCCCAGCCGCAACGAGGGTCTGGGCTGTGTCTACCTGGAAGCCATGTCTTGTGCCAAGCCGGTGATCGGATGTCTCGGCCAGGGAATCGAGGAGGTGATTGACCACGGCAGGAATGGTTGGCTCATTCCTGTGGATGGTCTGGAACCGCTGGTGCGGGGGCTGTCCGCGCTACTCGGGTCGTCTGAATTGCGCGCCAGCATTGGGATGGCTGCGCGCCAGACAATCCTCGAAAAGTTTACGATCTCGCATCAGGCGCAACACCTGGCCAGGATTTACCGCGAAGCCATCGCGTCATCGGCCTGCCCATCATCCCAGATGACTCGTTCGTCTGCTCTATAATTGCGCTCATTGTTATACGCTCATTGCTAGCGGAGGATGGCTTGCTTCACCAGCGCTATAAAGACCTCGTGTTTTGGGCCATTCAGCAGGCCACCGTGCCCAATTACCTCGTGCGCCGGTATCTGATCGGGGCGCGTCCGGCGAACCGCCCTTGTCATCTGCATTTGGGATGCGGCACAAAATATCTCCCCGGATTTTTGAACATCGACGCCAACCTCTTCAACCGGATCGACCTTTGGATGGACGTGCGCAACGGGCTTCCATTTCGCTCGCACTCGGTTGATTCGATCTATGCCACCCACATGTTCGAACACTTCTATCCCGATGAACTCAATCGGTTGCTTCGGGAATGTGTGCGAGTGTTGAAGCCGGGCGGCGGCATCCGTCTCATCGTTCCCAACCTGGCCAGTGCGATTACTGCCTACAGCCGGAAGCAGAGCGCCTGGTTCGACGATTCCTTCCCGCGTCACTTCGATTCGCTCGGCGGACGCTTTTCTAATTTCATTTTCTGCGATGGCCAGCACCGCACCGCCTTCGACTTTAGTTATCTCGATGAAGTCCTCAGCCAGTCCGGTTTCCGCGAAGTGGAAAATTCCGCGGAAGGGAAGAGCCGCCTGTATGGCAGCAAAGTCCCGCCTTATGAGCCGCAAGATTCGACGGAATTGCCGCATTCTCTGTACGTGGAGGCGTTTCTATAGCGGTCTATCGAGCCCCTGCTTTGCGCGCGGAAATCAGAAGAAACAATCCCCACTTTTTCCCCAGCCTGCGCACGAGGAATCGAGGATACAGCCGCCAGACGATCCGATACGCCCATCCTTGAAAGCGCGCCGAATCACATAGTTCTAAAAGCGATACCAGCACATCGTTTTTTTTGAAAACCGCGCGCTCAAGGCTAAGATAGAAGAACCTTCTACCGGAACCAACGTGATTGAGACGAAGCCAGAGACTGCGATGCCGGGTGCGGGAAAAATCCCGGCGCTACTGCCCCTAAGCGTGATTGTCCCCGTCCGCAACGAGGCGCATAATCTGCGGCGCTGTCTGGAATCGCTGAAGTCCGTCGGCGAAATCTACGTTGTCGATTCCCAGAGCAGCGATGACACCGCAGCCATTGCGGCGTCGTATGGCGCAAGAGTCGTGCAGTTCCACTATGCCGGAGGCTGGCCGAAAAAACGCCAGTGGGCCATGGACACGCTGCCTTTGGCTCTCGACTGGACGTTGCTTCTCGATGCCGACGAGGTCCTGACCCCCGAACTCGCGGATGAGATCCAACATGCGATCCAGGACCGACACACCGATGGTTACTACATCGCCTTGCAGATGTATTTTCTAGGGCGGCGCCTGCGTCATGGCGGAGCCAGCTTCTGGAAGCTCTCGCTGTTCCGCAAAGGGCGAGGCCGTTTTGAATGCCGATTGCAGGACCAGGATGCCTCGATGGCCGACATCGAGGTCCACGAACACGTTGTCGTCGATGGGCCCACCGCGGAGTTGCGTAACCCGCTGGTCCACCACAATGTCGATTCTTTGTCGCGCTACGTGTTGAAGCACAATGAGTACTCGAACTGGGAAGCGCGCGTACTTTTGCGGCCGCACGGCGATGCCAACGAAGTGCGAGCGGATCTGCTCGGCAGTCAGGCACAGCGCAGAAGATGGCTCAAGCGAATTCTCTATCGCTTGCCGGGATCTCCTGTCCTGCTCTTCCTCTATCGTTACATTTTTCGTCTGGGATTTCTCGATGGCGTACCGGGGCTGATCTACTGCGCTTTTCAAGCGGTGCAGATGTTCCATACCAAGGCCAAAGTCTACGAACTGCGAACCGCCGTGCTGCGGAACGGGAGGAACTGACGCATGTGCGGCATCAGCGGCCTCGTGAACTGCGGCGACTCGCATCCCGGCTCCGACACGGTCGTCCGTATGACGAACGTGCAGTCGCACCGCGGCCCCGACGACTCCGGCGTATGGGAGCGGCGTTTTCCCGGCGGCGAATACATCGGCCTCGGCAGCCGCCGTCTTTCCATTCTCGACCTTTCGCCCCACGGGCACATGCCCATGAGCAACGAAGATGGCTCGGTGTGGATCACCTATAACGGCGAGATCTACAACTTCCCCGATCTGCGCCGCGAACTCGAAGGCAAATCCAACGCCCATCGTTTTCGCTCCCGCACCGACACCGAAATCATCGTTCATCTCTACGAAGAGAATGGCCCCGACGGCTTCAAAGATTGCCTGAACCGGCTGAATGGCATGTTCGCGCTCGCCATCTGCGACTTGCGCGGACGCTCGCCGAAGCTGTTTCTGGCGCGCGATCATTTCGGAATCAAGCCGCTCTACTACTGGGAGCGCGCCGGAAAACTAGCCTTCGCTTCCGAGATCAAGGCCCTGCTCGAAGTGCCCGGAATCGAAGCCCGCATGGACCTTGAAGCGCTCGACCAATATCTGACCTTTCTCTGGGTGCCCGATCCGCTGACTATGTTCGAAGGAATTCGCAAACTTCCGGCCGGCCACTACGCCCTCTGGCATCGCGGCGAGTTCAAGATCGAACCGTACTGGGATTTGACCTTTCCTCCGGCTGAACACCGCTTCGAAAGAACCGAAGCCGACCTGGCGATTGAGATTCGCGAAAAATTCTGCGCCTCGGTTGAGCGCCAGATGGTGAGCGACGTCCCCATCGGTGCGTTTCTGAGCGCGGGGTTGGATTCGTCAAGTATCGTTGCGGCCATGGCGCGAAAGCAGTCGGTGCGCACTTACACCATTACCTTTCCCAAAAAATATCGCGTAGGCGAATCCACCATCGACGATCCAGCGGTTCCCCGCCGTGTGGCGCGCCAGTTGGGTTGCGAACACCACGAGATCGTGGTCGAGCCCGACGTGGTCGATCTGTTGCCGAATCTGACCTGGCACATGGATGAGCCCACCGCCGATCCTGCGATCATCGCGGCCTACCTGGTATGCCGCGAGGCGCGGAAAAACGCGACCGTGCTTTTGTCGGGAGTGGGCGGAGACGAACTTTTCGCCGGATATCGCAAGCATGTCGCTCACGTCTGGGCCGAAGAATACCGGCGCGTCCCGGCCTTTGGCCGCTCCCTCACCGAGCGAGCGCTGCTGGCGTTGCCGTCGTTGCGTGGAACGCGCATGAAAGGCCCGGTCCGGCTGGCGAAGAAGATGGCGCGCAGCGCGGCCCTCAGCCCTGAAGAAGCGTTCATCAGAAACTGCATGTATCTTGACGCGCAACAGAAATCAGACTTATACGCTCTAAAATCGCCGCAGTTGGCAAATCTCAATCCCGCCAGCCAGCATCTGGCGGCGTTCGGCAAAGTGCGCCACGCGGATTTTCTCAACCAGATGTTGTATCTCGATACCAAGATTTTCATGCCCACGCTGAATCTGACTTACAACGACAAGATGAGCATGGCATCGTCCGTCGAAGTGCGCGTGCCGTTTCTCGATCGCGAGCTGGCAGAATTCGTTGCTTGGAACGTTCGCCCAGGGTGGAAGCTAAAAGGGAAATGGCGTCCCGTGACGAAGCACATCTTTCGCGCAGCCATGCGTAGTATGCTGCCAAAGGAGGTCTTGCGCCAGCCGAAGGCCGGTTTCGCCGCGCCGGTGGATTATTGGCTGGCCCGCGATTTGCGCCCCATGGTGGACGATCTTCTTTCTGAAACGCAAGTGCGCCGCCGCGGCCTGTTTCGTCCGGAGGTGGTGCGACAGTATATCGACGAACACCGCCGGGGCGCGGAAGACTGGTCCATGCAAATCTGGCAATTGCTGACGCTGGAAATCTGGATGCAGCTTTTTCTCGATGGCGGCGCAAGATCGTTTGCCGAACGCCAGATCGCCGCGCCGCAATTGACTCCAGCGTTATCGTGACACCGACTAGAAGACAGCATGAAGCAACTCCTACAAGACGCGCGCACGGGTGAGTTGAAGTTCGCCGAAGTTCCCGCTCCGCAATTGTTGCCGGGCTGTGTGCTGGTGCGAGTGGCGGCGTCGATGGTGTCGGCGGGCACGGAGCGCGCCTCGGCCGAATTCGCCGGCAAAAGTCTGCTGGCCAAGGCAAAAGCCCGCCCCGATCTGGTGCGCGATGTGCTCGCCAAACTGCGCCGCGATGGATTGGCGTCCACTGTGCAAGCCGTTCGCTCTCGTTTGGACCAGCCGCAATCGGTGGGCTACAGCAGCGCCGGCGTGGTGATTGCGGTTGGCGATGGCGTCATCGACATTAATGTGGGCGACCGTGTCGCGTGTGCCGGTGCGGGATACGCGGTCCACGCCGAGTTCGCCTGCGTGCCTCGCATGCTCGTCGCGAAGATTCACGAAAGCGGCAAAATTTCTTTCGAAGAAGCGGCCTTCGGCACTGTAGGCGCGATTTGCCTGCACGGCATCCGCACCGCCGAAGTCGCGCTCGGCGATACGGTCGCCGTGATCGGCCTCGGTTTGCTTGGGCAACTCACGGTCCAGTTGCTGAAAGCCGCCGGCTGCCGCGTCTTTGGCATGGATCCTGCTGCGCCAGCGCGCCGATCTCGCCATCGCCAGCGGAGCCGAAGCTGCCTGCGCCGGCGCACGCGATTTCCGCGATCTGTGTTTTCAGAAAACTGGCGGCGTGGGCGTGGACTCGGTGCTGATTACAGCGGAAACTGCCAAGCAGCGAGCCGGTGAACCTGGCCGCGGAACTGGCGCGCGATCGCGCCATTGTGGTTGCCGTCGGAACCGTCGGCATGGAACTCCAGCGCAAGCTCTATTACGAAAAGGAACTGACTTTCCGCATTTCGCGCTCCTATGGCCCCGGTCGTTATGACGCCGCGTATGAGCAAAAGGGCCGCGATTATCCGATTGGGCATGTGCGCTGGACGGAAACGCGCAACCTGGCAGCCTTTCTGCAATTCATCGCCGATGGCAAAACTGAATCTGCCGTCGCTCATCACCCATCGCTTTCCCATGGACCAGGCGACGCGCGCCTATGACCTGATTACAGGCAGCGTCGGCGAGCCGTTTCTAGGCGTGCTGCTCACGAACGTCGGCGTCGAATCTGGAACCACCTCAAACTTGTCGGAGAAAATTTCGGTAACCACCGTAACGCCCTCACTCGGATTCCATCGGCCTCGGCGTGCTCGGCGCTGGAAGTTTCGCGCAGAGCACTCTCTTGCCTGCGCTGAAGGCGATCTCGGGCGTCTCTTTCATCGGCGTCTGCAATGCGACCGGCCCGCGCAGCCGCAACGCGGCCGAGAAATTCGGATTCTCCTACTGCTCCAATTCAGAAACCGATATTCTGCAGGATCCAAAAATCAACGCGGTACTCATCGCCACTCGTCATAACCTTCATGCCAGCCAGTCGCTCGCCGCCCTGCGCGCGGGCAAGTCTGTCTTCTGCGAGAAGCCGCTGTGCCTGAATGAAGACGAACTCGCAGAACTGGTGCGGCGTTGCGTCACCGAGCAGTCACAGCCCGCAGCGAGTCCCGCTTCTCATGGTCGGTTTCAATCGCCGCTTCGCGCCCATGGCCGTCCAGATGAAAAAGTTTCTGTGCCGAGATCCACGAACCGCTGGCGATCCACTACCGCGTGAATGCCGGCTTATATCCCCGCCGACCATTGGGTGAACGATCCCGAGCAGGGCGGCGGACGCATCCTCGGCGAGGTCTGCCATTTTGTGGACTTCCTCTGCTTTCTCGCGGGCGCGCGTCCCGTCGAAGTGCAGGCGCAGACCGTGGGCAATCCGGGGCAGTACAGCATGGACAACATCGTCGCATCGCTCAAGTTCGCGAACGGATCGCTCGGCACAATCAGCTATCTCGCCAATGGCGACAAGTCCGCTTCGAAGGAGCGCGTGGAAGTTTTCGGCGGCGGCTCGGTCGCAATCCTCGAAGATTTTCGCCGTCTCGAACTGGTGCGCAACGGCCGCAAACAAATCACGCGCGCGCGCTGGCGTCAGGACAAAGGCCATCAGGCGGAGATGCAGGCATTCGTGGATGCGCTTCGTGGCAAGACGCCGCCTATTCCGTTGGAGCAGATCGTCGGCTCGACGCTCGCGACTCTTCGACTCCAGAATTCATGCCAGACCGGGCAGCCTCTGACAGTCGATGTGACCGAGTTCGTCGCATCGGCGCTTCGGGAAAAATCCTCGCATTAAGATGAGCATGCACTGAGAAATCCGTACCAAGAAACAAACGAGCAAAGGGAAAAGGGGAACGAGCCGTAAATGCTGATTTTGGGCCTGAATATGTTTCACGCGGACGCTTCGGCGGCGATCGTCGAAGACGGAAGAATTCTTTTTGCCGTCGCTGAAGAACGGCTGAACCGGCACAAACACTACGGCGGATTTCCTGCCCTCGCGGTGAAAGCGTGTCTCGATGCGGCGGGCGCGAAAATCACCGACGTTCAGCACGTTGCCGTGGGCCAGGACAGCGACGCCAACCTCGCCAAAAAAGTTCAATATGCGCTGGCCAATCCGGCGAAGATTCTGAACTTCATCAAGCTGCGGCAGCGCAAAGAGTCGATTGCGCGACGTGCGTTCGCTGCTCGGCGCAGGCGCTCGACTTGGATGCCTCCACGCTGAAATTTCAGGAGCATCATCTGGAGCACCACATCGCCCACATTGCCAGCGCCTACTACTGTTCGCCGTGGGAAAAGGCGGCGGGCTTCAGCTACGACGGCTCGGGAGATTTTGTTTCCACCATGACGGCGCGCTGCGAGGGCAACGAAATTCATGTGCTCGACCGCGTGTTTCTGCCCCACTCGCTCGGCAGCTTCTACACCATGATTTGCGATTTCATCGGATACAAGAAATATGGCGATGAAGGCAAAGTCATGGGCCTCGCGCCTTACGGAAAAGACACCTACGTCGACGAGATTCGAAAAGTTGTCACGCTCAAGAATGGCAACTTTCAGCTCGACCTGAGTTACTTCAAACCGCTCGGGAGCAATCAGGGCATGCAGGTGCTGCCCGATGGAACGGTGCGCCTGGCGCGGCATTTCTCCGACAAGATGGAAAAACTGTTTGGCGCGCCCCGCGAGCCGCACGCCGAAATCACGCAGCGCGACATGGATCTCGCCTTTGCCATGCAATATCTTTTCGAGGAAGTGTTTTTCCATCTTGCGAACGAATTGCACAAACGCGTTCCCGAGGAGAATCTCGCCATGGCCGGCGGCTGCGCCCTCAACAGCGTGGCCAACGGCAAAATATTTTCCCGAACGCCGTTCCGCCGCACTTGGATTCAGCCGGCCGCGGGCGACGAAGGCCTGGCGATTGGCGCCGCGCTCCACACTTATCATTCGGTTTTGAATCAGCCGCGCAGGAACGAAGCGTTGATGAATCACGCCTACCTCGGCCCGGAATTTTCCGAAGCGCAGATTGAATCCGCTTTGAAAGGCGCGCGCGTGAAATATCGGCGGCTCGACCGCGCTCCACTGCTCGACGCCGTTACCGATCAGATGGTCGCGGGCAATGTTGTGGGATGGTTCCAGGGCCGCATGGAATGGGGCCCGCGCGCTCTCGGCAATCGTTCCATCGTTACCCATCCGGGCCTGCCCAATATGAAGGATGTCTTAAACGCGCGCATCAAACACCGCGAGTGGTTCCGTCCCTTTGCCCCGTCCATTTTGGCCGAAGCGCAGCACGAATATTTCGAGCACGATCATCCATCGCCCTACATGCTCCATGTGTACAAGATTCGTCCGGAAAAGCGGCAGAGCCTGTGCGCCGTCAATCACGTCGACAATACCGGACGATTGCAAACCGTGGCGCGGGATGAGAATCCGCTTTACTACGATCTGATCCAGACGTTTGGCAGGAAAACCGGAATCCCGGTGATCCTGAACACCAGCTTCAACGAAAATGAGCCGATCGTGTGCACACCGCAGGAAGCCATCGACTGCTTCCAGCGAACCAAAATGGACGTGCTAGCGATCGGCCCGTTTTTTGCGAGTAAGTCCGAGGAGTAAGTCCAAGTAAGACGAGAGCTGACGTTACCTGTATGCCTGAAACCACAGTTGCGGACGCTGCACTTTCGTCTCTAACTCTGCGGAGAGCCGGCGCCTGGCGCGGCATTCGGGTGCTGGTATGGGATAGCGACGTTCTCTACGGTTGTCGCGGGTATCAGATAGTTCGAATTAACGTTCGTCTAAACCCGCGCGTGAACGCTCGCCTGCAAGCCGGCCAGGGAGCACAGTGGGAAGCAGTCGCGCACTTTCGTCCCGTCTGGTGGAGGAATCTCACCTCGCGCAGCCTGCTAACTTATCGCTTGATGCGCGATGGTTTTCACGCGCTGGTAGTTCTCGGCACTCCAATAAGCGACCAGACGATGGTGGGCGCTGTTCCCGGCGCGCTAGTAACTCGCATTCCCGGCAGCGGTGAATTTCAGGTTACTCACCGAATCCAGCGCGGCACGCGTCCTTTGCACATTACCGCCGTTCCCTCGGGCAATATTTACTGGGGTGAATATTTCGACAATCGCGAGCGCGCCGAAGTTCACATCTACGTTTCGACCGATCGCGGCCGCACCTGGCATGTCGCCTACACCTTTCCCGCCGGAAGCATACGGCACGTCCACAATATTGTTTACGACCGCTGGGGCGATTGCGTTTGGATACTGACGGGAGATGAAGGGGCCGAGTGCAAGGTGCTGCGCGCTTCCTGCGACCTGCGCTCGGTGGAGGTGGTGCTGGCAGGGAACCAGCAAGCCCGCGCCGTAGCTGCGATTCCAACCCAAGAGGGATTGTATCTCTCGACTGACACGCCTTTCGAGACGAACCATATATATCGCCTCGATCGCACAGGAAACGTCGAAGAGGTTGGCGACCTCCCCAGCTCTTCTATCTTTGGTTGCAGGGTTGGCGAAACAAAGTTTTTTTCGACCATGGTCGAGCCCAGCGCTGTGAACATCAGTCGTGAAGTGCAAATCGTCGGGTCGAACCATGGCTTGACAGATAGATCGAGAGAAGGATCGCCCTGGCAACTGCTGGCTAGCTGGAAGAAAGACCGCTTGCCAATGCGCTATTTTCAATACGGCAACGCTTTTCTCCCCGATGGCGAAAACGCCACCAATTTTCTTGCGGCGACCACCATCGCCGTCAAAACTGACGATCTAGTCACCACACTCTGGGAAGTCGAATCGGCATGAGCAAGAGCAAGAACAGAGCTGCGCGTTGGCAATATTACCGGCGAATTTTTAGCGCGTACCTTGGTTCCGACCGCAGCCACTTGACGTTCTGGCACGAAGTGCCGGAGATCAATCCGCGCGCAACCACCGGCCATCTCGGCGAGTACTACATGCTGTTTCGCGAAAAGGCGGACTACCCCGGCCACTACGATGCTGCCGGCATTCCCATGCTCGACTACCACGGAACCATCGGCCTGCAATACAACCCTATCGCGATCGCGCAATGGGGGCTTGCGAACTACAACTGTTTCTGCGATACGCATGATGAAGATCGTTGGCGGAAGACTCTCCAGGCCGCCGATTGGCTCACCGCCAATCTGGAACAGAATTCCCGCGGCCTTTGGGTTTGGAACCATCATTTTGACTGGGAGTATCGCGACACACTAAAAGCGCCGTGGTATTCGGGACTCGCGCAGGCTCAGGGCGTTTCACTGCTTTTGCGCGCGCAGGCTCATTCCAATAGCAAAGACGAGAAGTATCAAAGCGCGGCCGACAAGGCGTTTGTCGCCCTGACCCGTCCCATTGCCGCAGGCGGCGTACTTTTTGAAGACGTGTCTAGGGACGTACATACAAATGAGAACAACGATCTTTGGATCGAAGAATATCTCGTCAACCCGCTAACCCACATTTTGAACGGATTCATATGGGCGCTCTGGGGAGTGTTCGATTTCTGGCTGGCGAGAGCGGATGCTTCGGCAAAAGAAATTTTTGATCGCGGAATCGAGACGCTGCTTCATAATCTCGCGCGATACGATACCGGATACTGGTCGCTCTATGAGCAGTCGGGGCACGAACAATCGAAGACCCGGCTGAAAATGCTAGCCAGCCCTTTCTATCACCGCTTGCATATCGTACAGTTGCGCGTAATGTCGAAGCTGACCGGCGACACTCGCTTTGCGGCGGTGGCCGACCGCTGGGAAGGCTACGCGCTCCGCCGCGGCAATCGCACTCGAGCCCTGATCGAGAAAAGTATTTTCAAGTTGTTGCACTACTGATTGTCAGAATATTGATTGTTCTAACTCATCGTGAAGATTCTCTACGTTTCACAATATTTTCCGCCGGAAATGGGCGCGCCGGCGGCGCGCGCCGCCGAGTTGTCCCGCCATTGGGCGCGGATGGGTCACGATGCGACTGTCCTCACCGGATTTCCCAACCATCCGACCGGCGTTGTGCCCGAGGAATGGCGCGTCGCGGTTGCGCCGGCTTCACTACACCGAAACCGTCGAAGGTGTGCGCGTCGTGCGCACCTGGCTCTGGCCGCTCCCGAACCGGAAAGCGCACGAAAGAATCCGCAATTACGCGTCATTCTGCGTTTCGGCAGCCGTCAGCGGGTTGGCTCTGCCGAAGCCGGACGTGGTTATCGCCACCTCTCCGCAATTGCTGTGCGCGCTGGCGGGTGGTGGCTGGCGTTTTGAAGCGCGCCCCCTTCGT
>CAVPYG010000042.1:0-161129 GCA_963709835.1 uncultured Acidobacteriaceae bacterium | reverse complement strand
GTTTGTCCGCTTTTGCGATGCTTTCAACATTCCGATCGTCACCTTCGTCGATGTCCCCGGATTCCTTCCCGGCACCGCGCAGGAGTACGGCGGGCTGATCAAGCACGGCGCCAAGCTTCTGTTCGCCTATTCGCAGGCGACGGTGCCGCTTGTCACCGTGATTACGCGCAAGGCCTTCGGCGGCGCCTACGATGTGATGGCGTCAAAGCACATCGGCGGCGACGTCAACTACGCCTGGCCGACCGCGCAGATCGCGGTGATGGGCGCCAAGGGAGCGGTCGAGATCATTTTCCGAGGCGACATCGGCGACCCGGATAGATCACCGCGCGCACCAAGGAATATGAGGAGCGCTTCCTGTCGCCGTTCATTGCGGCCGAGCGCGGCTACGTCGACGACGTCATCATGCCCCATGCGACCCGCCCGCGGATCGCGCGGGCGCTGGCGATGCTGCGGGGTAAAACTGTGGAGATGCCGGGAAGGAAGCACGACAATTTGCCGTTGTAGCTGGTTGCAAAATCGCATCTGATGCATTAGCATTTGATGCATGAGAACCACCCTCGACATCGATGAGGATGTGCTGACGGCGGCAAAACAGCTCGCCAAGAGGCGTAATTCCACTGCCGGTGAGGTCATTTCTGAGCTCGTGCGCCAGGCTTTGACCAAATCTTCGGTTGCGGAGGAGCAACCGCACTACCGCAACGGCTTTCGACTTCTACCTCGGACTGGAAAGATCATCACCTCGGAGATGGTCAGGAAGTGGCTGGAGGAAGACCTCTGACGACACGTTCGCTATTTGACGTGAATGTCCTTCTGGCGTTGCTTCAGCCTGATCATGTGCATTTCGACCGCGCCCAGGAATGGTGGGAGGCCAACCAGCAGCACGGGTGGGCATCCTGCCCGCTGACGCAGAATGGTTTTGCGCGCGTCCTCTCTCAACCGACCTATCCGAAGCCGCTGCCGACTGCCGAGGCCGTAACCCGTCTGGCCGAGCAGATCGATCGGACCGACCATGTATTTTGGCCAGACGATGTTTCGATCGCCGACCGGGGTGTTTTCGATCCCGGCGGCATTCTCGGACCCAATCAGATTACTGATGCATATCTGCTCGCGCTTGCGGTGAAACACGGTGGGCGCTTTGCGACGCTCGACCGCAGCGTTTCGCTACGCGCGGTGCACGGCGCCGAGCCGCGGCACTTGGCCGTGATATGATGAAAGATGCCGACCGCGGCGATATCGACGACGTGATCATGCCGCACGCCACGCGGCCGCGCCTCGCGCGAGGGCTGGCGATGCTAAGCGGCAAGACCGCGTGCCGCGCCTTGCGCGCCGGCGGTCTCGTTGCACGAAATATCAGTGGAGGCCGCATAGCCGCAATCTGGAGCGCGCCCTCGACCAATTTCGCATTGGCGGGTAACTCTCCTGCCTCACTTCTTAGCCGCCGGGCCGAAACCAATGCCGCGTACCTTCGGGGATTTTGCCGTCTTTGCGGCGCCGGGCGTTTTCGTCCTGCTGTGGGCGTCGGGCTTTGTCTTTACGAAGCTCGGTCTCGGCTATGCCGAGCCGTTCACGTTCCTGTCGGTGCGGATTGGTGCGGTGGTGGTGCTCCTCGGTATCGCCATCATATTCACACGGCCGAAATGGCCGAGCGCTACCGGAATGGTACACAGCGCTGCGACTGGGCTCATGGTGCACGGCCTTTATCTCGGCGGCGTGTTCGTTGCCATTGAGAACGGGGTGTCCGCCGGGCTTGCCGCGCTGATCGTGAGCTTGCAGCCGGTGCTGACGTCGACGATCGCCAATCGCTGGCTCGGCGAGCGCGTTGCTTCGCGTCAATGGCTTGGCCTCGCGCTCGGCCTCCTTGGCGTTTACCTGGTGCTGCACGAGAAGACGGCGTCAGGCGGCGCGACGCCGTTCGGCTGGCTCGCGGCGACCGTGGCGCTGATCGGCATCACCGCGGGGACGCTTTATCAGAAGCGCTTCGGCGGCGGCATGGATTGGCGGCCGGCGCTGTGCATCCAGTATGCGGCGGCTGCGATCCTGTTCGCGTTCGGCGCGTTCGCCTTCGAAACGCGCGTCGTGCACTGGACGCCCGAATTTCTGCTCGCACTCGGTTGGCTGGTGTTCGCGTTGTCGCTCGGCGCGATCTGGCTTTACTACTACATGATCCGGCGAGCCGCGGCGACGCGCGTGACCAGCCTGTTCTATCTGACCCCGCCGACCACGGCGCTGATGGCATGGGGGATGTTCGGTGAGCGGCTCCCTCCGCTGGCGCTCGCCGGCATGGCGGTCTGCGTCGTCGGCGTGTTTCTCGTGAACTGGCGGCCCGCCACTTAGTCTTCGGTGCTCATCATGGACCGCGACAAGGCCGCAAGCGCGGCGGCGTGTTTAATGATCAATTCGAAGTGCTGGCGGGCGTGGTTGATTGACAGTTCGACGAGTTCGACCGGCGACCGCACATTGGCGAGCAGCCGCGCATATTCCAAGCCCGCGTTCAGGTTGGCGTCGATCAGTTCGCGCGCCCTGTCCAGAAAATCCATGGCGCAATCAACCTTTGCGCAAGGATCATTGGCGTTGTCCGCGGGCGCCGGCAGCGGCGGCTCAAGGTGCGGCTGTAGGTTGTCTTGTTCCTGCCCGCGCGGTTGGCCGGCCGCCCGGCTGGCAAGCGCGGCTGCCGAATTTTCGGGTGCAACCCCATTTCGATCATTCGCCGCGGCAATGATGTGGACCTTCAGATCCTCCAGCATCGAGCGGCGGTAATGCCTGGCTGACCGGGCGGCAGCGAGCGTCGCGTCGTCCAGCTGTTGCGATGAGTGCTCTTGATCCGGCCTGGCGCCGCTACGGCCATCGTTCACAAGCACGCGAGCTGTCACGACGTCCGGCGCATTATTGGCCGGTCCGTGGATCATGCCTTGACTCCCTCGCTTGGGCTTTATCGGCGCGTCCTCGTTTGCCGTCATTGCCGCCCCGCGCAACGCGCCGGCAATGGGCTGCCGCAAAGGCAGCTTCTCGACCACCGCGTCACTCGCAAGGATCGACGCGAGTTCGGCTATCGAGCGGCGCACCGGGCGGGGAAGTTCAACCGGCCGCTCGGACTGGGGCGAGTTCATGGTAATTCGTCTCCCTGTTCACGGTCTGCCAAACCCATCGCCACAGGTCCCGGATCTCCCGCGCAGCCTTGCTGTCCGGTGCGAACTCCGTGACGCCAAAGCCAGCGCCCAGCGCATCCTGGTGATCGATGCGCTGTACGACGTAGGGGAGCGCCAGCGCGCCTGCCGAATTCAGCGCCAATGCGGCCTCCTCGATGCGGCCGCCGCGCGGCGGCGTCTGGTTGAGCACGAACGCAAACGGCTTGCCGAGTTTGCGAACCGTGCGCAGCGTCGGCAACGCCGCCTCGATGTCGGCCGGACTTGGCCGCGCCGGGATCAGGCACATGTCGGCGACGCCGATGGCGCTTGCGGTCAAGTCATTGTCCGTTGCTGGCGTGTCGATAACGGTAAACGTAAAGCCGCTGAGCCCAAGCGCCGCCAGCGCTCGCGCAACGTCAACGCCGCTGGTGGCGCGGTCGATGCGAGGTTCGGGAAGCGTGCGGCGGCGGCCCCAGTTCGAAACCGTCTCTTGCCGGTCGGCGTCGATCAGCGCGACCCGGTGCCCGTCTATCATCGCGGCAACCGCAAGCCCGATGGCCAGCGTGCTCTTGCCGCTGCCACCCTTCTGAGTGGCCAAGATGATCGTGCGCATAATGCTTGCCTTTCACCGGCAAACAACACGCCTAACGCAAAAATGTAGCTGACACCTCACACTACGCAGACGTTTTCCGATTCGAGTCAACACTGGGTTACCGCAGGCCTGCGTCCGGTGGAATAAATCACCAAAACGCCATTTTTTCGGCCTGCGCCCGTCTCAAACATACGTTTGAATTTCAATCAAGCGTATGAATAAAGACTGTACGAATAAAGACTGTACGAATAAAGACTGTACGAATAAAGACTGTACGAATAAAGATCGTACGAATAACATCGGACCAAAAAGGGGTTTGAGGTGTACACGTTGGAAACCCGCGAGTTGATACGGCGTAGCGGTGAACCGACCAGGAGCCGGCTATGCCCGAACTGCGGCAGGCCGATGCACTTGTCGCGCGGCGATCTGCCCTATGGTGTTCTTCCGGATCTTCGGCGCTACCGGTGCGGTGAGTGCGGGATCGCGGTGACCGACACGGCCGACGGCTAAAGCTTAGGCGCGCAACGTAAGTGTTGCTCTGCCTGTTGGGCCCCAAGCGCTGTCCCCCGGCGCTTGGGGCTTTTTCTTTTGTCCCGGCGGACGGTGCGTGGCCGACGTGCCGGCTCGGCATGAATCGCCGGCTACCAGGCCGACCATCCGGCATCGACCAGCACCGTCGCATGCCGTATAATTCTTCTGTTCGGGCGCGGCAAGATAGAAAGCCGAGAGAACTGATGCACGTCCAGCAAAGCACGCTAACGGGCCCGGCTGCGCGATCGCGAAAGGGCTGTAAGAAGCCTGCGGAATTGTTTAGAGAATAGGGGGTACGAACTTTGAACAGCGGGAAAATCCATGGCCGCCGCGCTTAAGCACAGCTCAGTCCGCGAGCAGTGGACCGTCGAAGAAGCCAGCAAGCTTCACGATCTTCCCTTCAATGATCTCCTGTTCCGGGCGCAAACAGTCCATCGGCAGAATTTCGATCCCAACCGGGTTCAGCTGAGCCGTTTGCTCAGTGTCAAAACCGGCGGGTGTCCCGAGGACTGCGGCTATTGCAGCCAGTCCATTCATCATCAAACGGGCCTCAAGGCATCGAAATTGATGGAAGTCGAGCGGGTCATTGCAGAAGCCAAAGCCGCCCGCGATGCCGGCGCCACCCGCTACTGCATGGGCGCGGCATGGAGAAGTCCCAAGGACCGCGACATGGACGCGGTGGTCGCGATGGTCAAAGGCGTCAAGGCGCTCGGCATGGAGACCTGTATGACGCTGGGCATGCTCGACCAGCATCAGACCCGGCAGCTTAAGGAAGCCGGCCTCGACTACTACAACCACAACATCGATACCTCCGAGCGCTACTACAGCAAGATCATCTCGACGCGGGCCTTCTCCGATCGCCTGGAAACGCTCGCTCATGTCCGCGACAGCGGCATCAAAGTGTGCTGCGGCGGCATCGTCGGCATGGGCGAACAGGCAGCCGACCGCATCGATATGCTGGTGACGCTCGCCAACCTTCCCGAGCATCCCGAAAGCGTACCCATCAATATGCTGATTCCGATCGAAGGCACGCCGCTCGCGATGGCCGTGCCCATCGAGCCGATCGAATTCGTCCGTGTTATCGCGCTCGCCCGTATCATGATGCCAAAATCGCACGTCCGGCTATCGGCCGGGCGTACCGCGATGAGCGGTGAGTTGCAGGCATTGTGCTTTTTCGCCGGAGCCAATTCGATCTTCGTCGGCGATACGCTGCTGACGGCCGAAAATCCGGGCGAAGACAAGGACAGCGCGCTTTTTCGGCGGCTGGGCATCGAGCCGCTCGAGCACCGAGCCGAAGTAAACACGGCTTGATGCGGCGTTGTGCTGCGATTTCTCCGCACTCGGCGGTTGAGACCATCATGCGGCTCATGCTGATGGCGTTGGCGCTCGGCTTGTTCCTCGGTCGTCAAGCGGCCGCGGCTTTCATCAACGAGAACTTGCTGACGACCGCGCCCTCCGGATACCACGTCGGCTTCCGCGACAAGAACGACGACCGCCTGATCACCGAATGGGTGCCGGCGGGCGAAACCGTCGAAAACTGGACGGAAATGGTAACAGTTCAGCTCTTCTACCATCTGAAAGTGTCGCCGGAAGCATTCATGAATAATCTTGAAGCGCGATGGCTGAGAAGCTGTCCGGGTGCCGATCAGGCGGAACCGATCGCCAATGCCGCCGAGAACGGCTACCCGACTCTGGTGTGGCTGTTGAGTTGCCCGCAAAATCCGGCGAGCGGCAAGATGGAGATCACCTGGTTCAAGGCGGTACAGGGCAACGACGCCTTTTATCTCGTGCAGAAAGCATTCAAGTTTGCGCCGTCGAAGGAGCAGATCACGCGTTGGGTCGGTTATCTGAAGGCGGTGCGCGTCTGTGACTCGCGCCTTCCCGATCGCGCTTGCCCGCGGAGCAAGGAGTGAAATGCAGGTTGGGTGGAGCAGAGCGAGCCTCGCCCCGGATCAACGCCACCCGCCGCCGCCGTTCACGTAGACGGTATCCGCGGTCATAAACCCGCATGCATCGGAGCAAAGGAACAGTACCAATTCGCCGATTTCTTCCGGCTCGCCGAAGCGCTGCATCGGCACGTCATCGAGGAATCGCTTGATCAGCTCCGGCGAAGACTGGGCTGCATTCTGGAACGGCGTTTTGATGGGGCCGGGCGAAATCGAGACTGCGCGAATGCCTTGGGTGGCGAACTCACGCGCCACGCCCATTGTCATGGTCACCACCGCGCCCTTTGCCGCCGCGTAATGGATCGAAGAACCGGGCCCGCCGCGACGGTGCGCCATGCTCGCCATGTTGACGATGACGCCGCTTTGGTTGGCGAGCATGTGTGGGAGCACCGCTTGCATGGCGTAGAGCGTGCCGTTGACGTTGAGCGCGAAGGTCTTTTCCATCAGTGCATCATCGATCTCGAGAAATTTGGCACGGCGGATTGCGGCGCCAGCCGAATTGAACAGGAACTGGACGCTACCGAAGGCGGCAATCGCACGCGCGACCATGTCGTCGACCTCGCCGCGCTTGGTAACGTCGACCTTCAGCGCCAGCGCCTGGCTGCCTTTGTCCTTGACCTCGGCGGCGGTCTCCTTCGTACCTTTCTCATTTACGTCGGCGCAGACGACGTTGGCACGCTCGCGGGCGAATATCAGCGCCGTGGCGCGGCCGATGCCGCTCGCGGCGCCGGTGATGATGACGGTTTTCCCGGCAAAATATTCCGGTGTCTTGGGCATGGCGGATCCTTGTCCATTTTGTGAGCGGCCGACTGTGCCGTTCCACCACGGCTGTCACAATCGGGTATTTGTCCATGTCATAAATCGGCGACGACCGTGACCGCGAAATGAATTGTTGACCACGCCCTCGCCGGTACTGCCTGTGCGACAATGAGAATTCTCTTATCAACTAAAGAATGCGTGCGCCAATAAAACTGTCATATGAAAGTCACAAATGCAGAAGGCGTCACTTAACGCGTTTTTATCGAGATTTCACCTAGCAATTTAATTCACGATCGACCGCTTTTCTTCGATCGCTGTCCGAAATCCGACCACGAGCATGATCGCCCCACTTCGCGAGTTCAATGTCCAGCGTCCGCCGCTGCTGGCCGATATCACGGTCGTCGAGCGGATGTGGCGCGCCGCGCTCTCTGCCGGGCAGGAAGCTGCCGCAATACGAAGACGTCGTGCTTGGCAGCCTCGGGCGGCTTGCCGATCATTTGATGTTGTTTGAGGGCGATGCGTCGGGCGCTGCGTTCGAGTGTTGCGGGCGGGGCGGAAGATTCGCGAGTGGATCGGCTATGATGTCCGCAACAAGCAGATCGCCGATTTGCCGCGCGATTTCGCGATTGCGCTCGGTGCCGTTGTGGCGCAATCGATTGAGGCGTCTGGGCCAGTTCCATACCGCGCGCATCGCGTCGCCGAAGGTATGGTCGAGACTTATGAGATGCTGGCTTTCCCAATGGCCTGCCGATGGGGGCAGTCGCTCGTGGGCGTCTATGTGGCGGAAGCCGGTACCAGGTACAATCTGGTCGACACGATCTTCCGTTCGACCAATGAGGGCATTCTCGCCCTTGCGGCCATCCGCAACACGTCGGGCGCGGCGACCGATTTTCAGATCGTGGCGGTCAACCACGGCGCCGCGGAGCTTCTCGGCGTCGACGAGAACACTTGCAGTGGTGCAGGCTTTCGGAGCTGCCACTGGGATCACCCTCCTTGGGCATTCGCGACCGTCTCGTTGCCAGCATCGGGACGGGAGGGTTCGATCAGTTCGAATTCGCCTTTAAGCGCGGGGACAGTGAAGTCAATGTAAACGTCGGCGTCGCCTCGGTTGGCGATCTTTTGTCCATGACGCTGACCGATATCGGCGACCTCAAGCGGCGCGAAGCGTCGTTCCGGCTGCTGTTCGACGGCAATCCCATGCCGATGTGGCTGTACGATCCAAGCGATCTGCGGATCTTGAACGTGAACGATGCTGCAGTCGCCCATTACGGCTACAGCCGCGCGCGGTTCCAGTCTATGACGCTGCCGGACCTCTGGGTCGGCGACGAAAAAGAAATCCATCGCGACGCCGCAAAATCGGTGGTCGAAAAATACCAGCCGGACCGTACCTGGCGTCACATCAAGGCTGATGGCGGCGAGATCGAAGTCCTTATCTATGCTCGTCGGGTCCCCTTTGGCCGCATGCATGCCATTCTGGTCGCGGTCGTCGACGTCACCGAACGCAAACAGGCTGAAGCTCGTATTGCCTACATGGCGCATCACGACGCCTTGACCGATTTGCCAAACCGCGTGCTCTTTCATGAGCAGCTGAACGAGCTGCTGGCGCGAGTACGGCACGGTGAAAGCCTAGCCGTCTATTGCCTCGATCTCGATCATTTCAAAGGTGTCAACGATTCTCTTGGCCATCCGATGGGCGATGCACTCTTGCAGGCCGTTGCGCAGCGTTTGCGAAAGTGCTTGCGCGACAGCGATCTAGTTGCGCGTCTGGGCGGTGATGAGTTTGCCGTCGTTCAATATCCGCTCGGTAGTCCGAACGAGGCCAGCAAACTGGCCGGCATGCTGATCGAAACCGTGAGCAAGCCGTATGAGGTGCACGGGCACGAGTTCGTCATCGGCGCCAGCATCGGCATTGCGCTCGCGCCCGGTGACGGACATGAGGCAGATGGCCTGTTGCGCAATGCCGATATAGCGCTTTACCGCGCCAAGGCTGAGGGCCGCGGCACCGCGCACTTCTTCGAACCGGAAATGGATCGCCGCATCCAGGCGCGCCGCATGCTCGAACTCGACCTCCGCAAGGCTTTCGCCAATGGGGAGTTCGAGCTGTTCTATCAGCCTCTGATCAGCCTCAATACCAACACTGTCAACGGCTTCGAGGCGCTGTTGCGTTGGCGTCATCCGGAACGCGGCTTGATCGCCCCGGGTGAATTCATTCCGGTGGCCGAAGAAATCGGCCTCATCGTGCCGCTTGGCGAGTGGGTACTGCGCACGGCTTGCACCGAAGCAATGCGGTGGCCGGGCGAACTCAAGGTGGCGGTCAACCTGTCGCCCGCGCAATTCCGCAACCGAGGGGTGGTGAATGCCGTGTTGACGGCGCTCGCCTATTCGCGCCTTTCAGCCGATCGCTTGGAATTGGAAATCACCGAAACAGTGCTGCTGGGCGAAACCGATGCAAATCTGGCAACGTTGCACCAGCTCCGCGAAATCGGCGTGCGGATCTCGATGGACGACTTCGGCACAGGTTATTCCAGCCTCAGCTATTTGCGGTGTTTCCCGTTTGACAAGATCAAAATCGACCGCTCGTTCGTCCGCGAGCTTTCGGAGCGTCCGGATTGTGTGGCTATCATTCGCGCCGTCGCCGGCCTCGGGAGCAGTCTCGGCATTGCCACGACCGCGGAGGGAATTGAAACGATCGAGCAGCTCGAATGCGTACGAGCCGAAGGGTGCACGGAAGTCCAGGGCTATCTGTTCAGTCCGCCACGACCGGCGTCTGAGCTCGATGACCTCATGCGCACCGAACAGTCGGAAGTGGCTGCTGTCGCATAATTCCGCCCGAGGCGAGTACTTTCCGTTCCAACAAGATCCGCAGTATTGGCGGGGCAAATGGACTGCAACGGAAATGAATCGAATTTTGCACAATTGTGATTTTGATCGCACCGGCTTGCTGCCGCGTTGCGATGCAAGATAGTGTTGCCGCACGTGTTTGGAGGTATTGCCTACTTGGTGCGCGATAACCGCCCGGTAGCAGTTTGGGGGAACTTGCATGGCACAGCATCGGCCAATCGAGTACCGCGACGCGTCGACGGAAGTACGTGCCGTGTTCGACGACATCAAGCGCAGCCGGCAAATCGAAGACGTGAACAATTTCTGGAAATATCTTGCGCACGATCCGGCGACGCTCAAGCGCACCTGGGAGAGCATCAAGGAGATCATGGCGCCTGGCGCGCTCGATGCGCGGACCAAGGAGATGATCTATCTGGCGGTCAGCGTGACCAACGGTTGCGGCTACTGCATTGCCAGCCACGGCGCCGCCGCGCGAAAGGCCGGCATGGACGAGGCAATGTTCGGTGAGCTCATGGCCGTCGTCGGCATGGCCAACGAGACCAACCGCTTGGCCAATGGCTATCGCGTGCCGATCGATCCTGCGTTCGATCAATAAGCTTCGAACCGTCGGATCATGACCGAGTTGTCGTGCCTCCAAAGGATCTGAAATGTCCTGCAAACGAGAACCGCCCCGGTGTAACGACCGGGGCGGTTCGTGGCAGCCGTATGGCGGCGTTCGTCACCGAGGCGTGTTCCCTGCGCCGGCGGTGGCGTCAGGCCGGGAAAGGTCGAATTCATCGGGCGTGTTGGAGCTGGAGGTGGCGGCGACTGGATCGCCGACGGCGAAGTGTCGTTCGAAGCAGTCTCGGTCGGGTTGTGACCGATGCCAAAGGCGATCGCCACGACAACGACGACAGCCAGAGCGGCGGCAATCCATCCCCAGTTGGTGTTATTACCACGCGTGGCCGGCTCGTATTCGGCGCCGCGCCACAGCGGTTCGTTCGGGTCCCGGTAGTCGGACATGGGCCAATCTCCATCTTTGTTGGCTCTCCCCACAACTGGGTGTGTCTGTGACCTGTTCCAAAGAGCCGCGCGAAAAGCCGCCATGCCGCAAAGGCATGACGTTACTTCGCCTCAATTGGAATGGTTTGCCGAACCTCAAACAGGCGCCTCGCAGTTGAACGGAACACCGGAGCCGCTATGGTGCAGCCGCCACGCGCCGCGCTCGTAGCTCAGCTGGATAGAGCATCAGACTTCGAATCTGAGGGTCGGGAGTTCGAAATCTCTCCGAGCGCGCCAACGTCTTCACGAGCAGTCTCAGATCGGCAGCCGGCGCGAGTCGTACGTCCACAAATATGAACTCTAAGAAATCCACGGAATTAAGCGCTTTGCGTGCGCCACGTAATCAAGATATTCGGCGCCAAACTGCTCACGCATCATCCGCTCCTCCTGCCTGACCCTGAACCCGTAAAGCACTCCGACGCCGACCAGTCCGGCTGCGCCGGCAAACCAATTCGGCAACAACAAGATTTGCGCGAGCGCCAGAAGGAAAAAGGAGGAATACATCGGATGGCGGATCAGTCGATAGGCGCCCGCGTCATTACGAGTGGTGTTGCTCTCGGATTTCCAATGAAATCGACCAATTCCGGCCAAGGTCTGCATGGCTCCGATAAAATAGCCAGAGCGCCGCGCACAACGCCACCACTCCAAGTCCCGCAACCGCCGCAATTACCGGTCTATCGAACGCCGCGGGAAATCCGGTCAAGGCGAATATTGCCGGAACGATAAACAAGCCAAGAAAAGCAATAGCCAGAAGAGCCGTCTCACGACAACCGAATAGCGACTTCGTTACACCGAACTTCTTCGCCCTTCGTTCAAACGGATAACGGATAAAATACCAGACGATCAGTTCGGCAAACCAAATGATTTCGCAGATCGTTGGCGTTAACATCCCATTTTTGATGCCTGGTCACACCGGCGCTTTCGCCGCGATAGCACGCCCTTTATGTTGATCTTTTTTAAGCCTAGCTGAAACTACCTGGAAACAAAAAACACCATTTCGGATCGCTGAAATGAAAAGTCCGTTTTTTCCTCATTTCTGTTCATCGTAACGTTCGGCGCTCGTATGGCTTGTCGATTATTGCCTTCCTCCTTGGAGGCTCGTCAGATTGGTCACCTGAGCGGTTATTCCGCCGGCACGATAGTTGTGAAGACGCGTCAACGGCGACTTTATTACGTTACCGGCCCCGACGACATGGCTATTCTGTATCCAGTTGGCGTTGGCAAGGCGGGCATGGCATGGTCGGGAATGGCTTACATAGAAGGCAAGTATCTTAAACCTGCCTGGTCGCCTCCCGACATGATCAGGCGCGAAAACCCTCGAATGCAGAGCGTCATTCCAAGTGGCAGCTCGGCAAACCCAATGGGTGCGGCAGCTATGACCCTGAGCGGCGGCGGCGAATACGCCATTCATGGCACGAATAACCCTAATTCAATCGGTG
Source organism: uncultured Acidobacteriaceae bacterium (assembly GCA_963709835.1). Taxonomy (GTDB): domain Bacteria; phylum Acidobacteriota; class Terriglobia; order Terriglobales; family Acidobacteriaceae; genus Acidiflorens. The sequence goes on along the minus strand of CAVPYG010000042.1, from coordinate 148,855 downwards.
GATTTGTCTCGCACGGATGCATTCGTATGTATAACAACGACGTTCTGGATCTTTACGAACGTGTTAGTGTCGGTACTAAGGTGGTTGTGTTGCCTTAGCCGCTGCCGGTCGGGTCATGATTTACATCAGGCTTGAAGCCAATCTTGCCAGCGCTCATCTTCGTCGCGGCGATTGGTAGCTCTGCGGCTATTGGTAGCCCTGTCTCGCCTGCGATCGGGTGGTGGCAGTTCGTCGCCAATGGTCCAAACGGAGAACGTCAGGTTTCGCCGCATTTCAAAACCGAAAAAGAATGTAAGAACGCCTCTGAAAGCTACGGAGGCGCGGTTGGCGAAGAATATCCTGACCTTTACCCTCTGGTCGGTAGCTGTGAAGAATATTCGCTAAGTCACTTCGCGGCGGCACGTTGAAGGCCGCCAGCCGCACTCTAAGGAAGTCAATTAATCGGCCATTTACTTTGGTAATGCCGCTCTAAGCTTTCCAGCGATCATCGCCATACTTCACAAAGAGAAGCCCCGGTGCCGGAGGGGTGATCCGGTCTGCGACCGAGGCCAAAACGGCGCCCGCAGATAGTACGGGATTTATAGCCGCGTCATCCGAAACCCTAGCCGAACGATGAAAATAGGCAATACGCGATATCCCTCGCCATCCTGCGGTCCCGACGGGCAGACACCTGTATCGGTACGGTCGTGAAGACATTGGCGCTCGGATCGCTAAAGGTCTCCAAGAGCCCTTGCATCACGTCCACCGCACTGGGGATGTCTCGGAGTTCCCTGAGGGCGGCGAGTAGGGGGGGTCATCACAACACGCCTCTCCCGAATGCCACCGGCTTGTCGTTGGCGTCTGCGGCATAATATCATTAAGTGCGCTTTCTCGCACTAGTCCGCCCGCAATACTCGCCTTAGAGTTTCGCTTGGTCAACTGGCGAAGGGGGACTCCCGATGAAAGAGTTTCTGGCACTAGCCTGTTCGATGCTTTTTGCCTTGATCGTGATGGACGCGAGCCAAGGAACGTCGTAAGGGCCTGACCGTCGCTCAAGTGGGTAAGGGAAAGGCGCCGATCGGCAAAGGGAAAGCGCCTCCTGTCGTGGTGACTAAGGGTTAAAGCGTCGGCTTGGGTCCTGTCGTCCGGACTTTGGCGCTGGCCGTAGGCTGAAAAGGGGCGCCCGGTTCGCAGGTCGGTTGAGACGGCCCTGCGGGTTTTTTGGCGTTTGCGGATGGCTGACCGTGTCTGAGGAGGCACTTATGAGGTGCGGTTTACCTGGCGCCATAGGTTTACTGTTCCAAATAGGCTTGGCCGTCGCGGCAGGTTGGCAATCCTCGCCGGCAAATGCGCAAGACAGTGCCGGCGGAAGCGTCGTTACGGCCGGCCGGCTGCGCGGCATGCGTCCATCGCAAGCCACAAAAAGACTCTGTCGGCACACCGCGAGAGGGTCGCCGATTTGGCCACGCCCAAACGATACTTCGTCGAGTTTCGTGCCCGCAATGCTGCGAGCTACGGTCATATGTACGTTATGTATGGCGAGGTGAACGCTCAGCGCGAAATCATCAGAAGTGAGACTGCCGGTTTTTTTCCGGCGGGGGATAGCCGGAACTGCGAGAATTGCAGCGTCTACAATTGGACCATTGGACATGTGCTGCCGGTTCCGTCCGAAATCGGCGCCAGCGATGGAGACCTTGAAGAACAATACGTGCTCGCTCGCTTTCGCGTTTGGATCGACGCCGCACAATACCAAAGTTTGGTCGCCTATGTTAAAGAGCGAAAAGCTCACAAGGGTCCTTGGAACGCCTTCCTCAACAACTGTGTGACCTTCGGACGAGATGTCGCGGTCTTCTTGCACCTGAAGGTTCCGCCGTTGATAGCAATTTCACCAAGCATCGTCATGTATCCGAAGGACGTGGTGGAGGCGCTTCGCCAAGCGAATGGCGTGAACAAAGAACAGGGTCCCCTTGAGGATGCTCCCGGATCGCTTCCCGCGGGTGCCAGTGCCAAAGGACAAGCGAAGGCTGGCGCTCGGCGCGCAGCGGAAAAGCCGGCTGCAGAAAACGCCGCCTTTGCTGCTGCGCCTTCCAAGAAACAGGCTGCCAATCAGCGAGACTAGAGCAACGTGGTCTCGAGTTTGTTGGACTCTAACCTGCCCTACGGTGCGCAGCAGCGCCAATCACTTTGTCCCGCGGCAGCTAACTTATCGTGCGAACGCGCTGCTCGTTGTGGCTGGCGAAAAGCACCCGCGTAGCGTATCCGGTCATCAACGACGGCCATTCAATCGAGGCGTTTCGATCACCTCAAGGGTCGGTCAGTTTGATGTCTAAAGCATTAGCCTTCTCCTGCTCGCTCATGTTGGCGCTGCTGCTATCCGCCCTCAGCCACCCGACCGGGGCGCAAGAACGAGATCTACCACCTAATCCGGCTGCGGCGTGTCTTGCATTCAAAGGCGGACTCTCGCTTGGCGCTCGGCTCGCGGTCACTCGGGCGAAGTTGCTAGCCGGCGGAACGCTCAGAATTGTAGCGTTCGGATCTTCCTCTACGACCGGCTTCGGAACGTTTGGGAGCGCATTTCCAGACGTGATGAAACAACAATTGTCGCGGTCGCATCCCGCTGTGGAGATACAGCTAATCAACAGTGGCCGCATTATGGAAGATCTGGGTGACAACATCGCCCGAATCGATAGGGATGTGCTGCGTTACAAGCCCGATTTGCTAGTGTGGCAGATCGGAACCAACGATGTCGTGTGGCGCGGTATCGCTGATCGAGCAGGGGAGATGCTCACTGAATCAGTCAAGCGGATCAAGGCAGCCGGGACGGACGTTGTGTTGCTTGACCTCCAATATGCACCGCTTGTGCTTGTAAGCAGCCGGTATATTCGGATGGAAAAAATAATCGCCGATGTTGCCGGTCAGCAGAATGTAGGTCATTTTCCGCGGTTTATTCTGATGAAGCGCGCGGTCGATGCGGGTGTGACTGGTCTAGTGTCGTGGGATGGTCTTCATAACTCCGCCGATGGGCACGCCTGTATCGGCGTCGCGCTTGCAGAAATGATCGACGCCGCGGTCCGGTATTAGCCTGGGCCTGCGCGCCATGGATCCTGTGACAACGCTTCTCCTTGGTAATTAAAAACCACCGCGAGCAAATCGAGACGACGTCGGACGCGGCTCTCGCGAGAACTTTTTCCCTCGCAGGTCTATAGCAAGATTGGACGCCTTCTTCGCGGCCCATCTAGTGAGGGCGCCGTAAACTTTATGCTATAATATCTCGATGTTCCGTCAAGCAGTGTGCATCATGCGCTTGGAGTAGAAAGCCACGCTTCAACAATTGATCGCCCATTTCAGCGATGGAGGATGCGATGCGCGGGCGTGCGATCGGATTGTCGGTGCAGAGGCGGATGGTCATCGACTTTCTCCATTTCGCACGTAACGTTCCAACGGTCCCGGTGCAAAAGCGCATGTCAATCGCCGCCGTGGCCGCTGCGCGTGCCGCTTGCCGTGATCATCCGAGCTGGACCGCAATATTCACAAAGGCGTTTGCGTTGGTTGCCGAGGAGGTGCCGCAATTCCGACGCGCGTATATCAAATTTCCCTGGCCGCATTTGTACGAATATCCGATAAGCAAAGCCAATATTATGATCGAACGCGACTATCGCGGCGAACCCGCCCTCTGTCCCGTCTCGGTCAAAAATCCGGCGCACCAACCGTTGCGCGATATCGGAGAACTGCTTCAGCAGGCCGCCCGGGCTCCCTTCGAGAACATTAAGGATTTTCGACGGTGGATGCAGCTTGCGCGATTGCCGTGGCCTTTGCGCCGAGCGCTCTGGTGGTTGGGCCTTAATATCGGCCGCCAGCGCGGCAACTTTTTCGGAACCTTCGGGGTATCAGTATACTCGGCGCTCCAGGCCGAGTCACTGCATCCGCTGTCCCCATTAACCGCGCTGATCAACTATGGAGTAATGGGCGAAGACGGTCATCTCGACGTGCGGATCATCTACGACCATCGCGTGATGGATGGTGCAACAGTAGCCCGCGCACTCGGGCGATTAGAGCAAATTCTCAACTCCGTCATCCTGGAAGAGGTGCGGTCGATGCCGTTGACTGAGCAGAGCAATTATTTTGCATAATAATACGGATCTGCTTGGCCAGGTCTGGAGCCTGGCATCGCCACGACGGTGACGTCCCAACCGTCTGCGGTCAACGCGTCGGCCTCAAGCAGGATGCGCCGATCGATGGCCTGATCCGTCGTGAGCATCAAAATCTTTGGCCTCGGGGTTCGGAAGTTCTTTCTCGACGATCACCGATGAAAACAGAATCGAACCACGCGCGGTTCGCGTTCATAGTCTTTCCCATGCGACCCCGACACCGGCGTTACCGAGACACAAATTAGCAGACGCAATTTTCAGTTTAGCGTTAAGGCATGCCTGGTGCCGGGACGATATCTTAGAAAATCGCCAGGTGCGAATGACCCGCGCAGAGCAGATTGCTCTTCTATCCGACTGCAATTGCTCGTAAAGTCGATCGTTCTGAAGTCGTGTGGTTGATCCTCGGTCCGCGGGCGCGTTCAGGATGCACGAGACAGAGCGGTTGTCAGCGCTAATCGGGGATATCTACGACGCTGCTCTCGACCCAACGCTTTGGCCGGACGTGCTCGCGAAATGCGCTGCGTTCGCCGGCGGCCCCGCTGCGGCGCTTTTTTCCAAAGATGCTGCCAGCAAGACCGGCGACACTGCCTACTATAGCGGGATCGAGCCGCATTACAGGCAGCTTTATTTCAATAAATACATAAAACTCGACCCCCTTACCGTCGGTCACTATTTCGCTGAGATTGGGCAACCCGTCTCAGTCGCAGACATTGTTCCATATGACGAGTTTCTGGAATCACGGGCTTATCGAGAATGGGGACGGCCGCAGGGCTTTGTGGACGTTTTGAATGTCGCGCTCGACAAGACGTCGACGAGCGCTGCGATGTTTTGCGTTTTTCGGAACGAGAAAAATGGTCCGGTTGACGACGCCATGCGTCGACGCATGGCGCTGATCGTTCCACATGTGCGCCGCTCGGTGTTGATCGGCCGAGTCATCGATCTCAGGACCGGTGAAGCCGCAACTTTCGCCAGCACGCTCGACGGCCTCAGACAGGCCCTGTTGCTCGTCGACCCGCAGGGAAATATCGTACACGCAAACGCCAGCGGGCACGCACTGTTGGCCGAGGGGTCGGTGTTGCGTGCAATCGGACGTAGCCTCTCCGCAAATGATCCTCAGGCCGATAGTGCCCTGCACGCCGTATTTCTTGCGGCTGCCAAGAGCGATGAGGCTGTCGGCGTCAACGGCATTGCCGTTCCACTGTCCGCATTCAATGGCGAGCGTTACGTCGCCCACGTGTTGTCTTTGGCATCAGGAGCACGGCGTCGGGTTGGCACGAGTTATAGGGCAACCGCGGCTCTGTTCGTCCACAAAGCAACTCTGGATATTCCATCGCCGCCCGAAGCGATCGCCAAAGCCTATAAGCTCACGCCGACAGAGTTGCGGGTACTGCTCGCGATCGTCGAGGTTGGCGGCGTTCCTGAGGTCGCGGAGGCAATTGGAATTGCCGAGACCACAATTAAGACCCATCTCGGCCGGGTCTACAATAAGACCGGCGCAGCTCGCCAAGCCGATCTGGTCAAGCTCGTCGCTGGATTTTCCAACCCACTCGTTGGGTGAGGAAGCGTGACGCCGAGGGCTCCAATCGCCGTTTGGAACCTTCGATGATGCCGCTCATCCGAGGAAGGTAGACCGGGGTCCTCCGATCGGAGGACGTGGCGATCATGGGTTGTGCCCTACGATGCCGATAAACCAGGCCGCATCGAGGCAGGGCACAAAGTAGTAACAGGAGCCGAATATGGCACTGATCACCACGAATGTAGACGTGGGTCCCGGCGTAACTTCTACTGGCGACGTCGTTCTGCTCGATGAAACCCGCCAGTTCATAGTTGACGGCGGGACCATCATAAACACGGTCGTCGCGGATGAAGGCTTCGCGAACGTCTTTGACGCGGCACAGCGAGTGGCTCGGTCCTGAGACGGTGGCTTCCAGCAGATAACAGGAACGGGCACGACGGCGATTGGCACTTTGGTCGCCTCAGGGGTACGGGCGACAACGACCGCGACCTTTACGCAAACCAATGCGGCAAGTGGCCTGCTTCAGGTGTCGCAGGGCGTCCACGTCGTCGACCTGCATTTGACCGGCACGAACTTCGCTCTTCAGAGCGATGGTGCGCACGGCACCACAGTCACTTTTGTCCCGTGATGCTTGAGTTGGCGGAAATAAGCTGTGGTCGAACTGACTTCATCGGCCAAGGCTCGCCTGCCCGGCCGCGTTGCGGATGCAGTTTGGGAGTCATATCCACGGCTGGTGATGTGGGATCCGGCCAGAGAGCTCAGGGAGAAAGCAAATGCCACTGATAATGACGCTGGTTGATGTTCTCACCGGCGTAACGTCCACCGGTGATACTGTCATAGCCCCCGGCCAGCTAGATCGCCGCCGGCGGGACGATTTCCAATACGGTCGCAACCGACGATGGCTTAGCGCTCGCCTTCGACGGCGGAGTGGCAATCGGAACATTGCTGGCAGACGGCGGCTTGCAGCAAATTGCTGTGAGTGGCACGGCAATCGGCACTGTCGTTGGCGCTGGCGGCTTGGAGTTTGTGTTTGAGGCTGGCGCTGTGACCATCGGGCCGATAGATCCTTACAGAGCGGAAAGGAAGACATATTCGACTGGTGGCCTTGCCAAGGGGATGACGGTTGACGGGGGCTCCGCAACCGTCTTCAGCGGAGGCGTCGCGTCCGGGACCAGCGTCATCAATGGCGGCGTGTTGGTCGTATCTTCCGGCGGCGTGGATAGCGGCGCATCGGTGGGCCCGGGCGGCACGCTTGACGTGACTTCCGCCGGCGTGGACAGCGGCGCTTCGGTAACCGGCGGAACATTCAACGTATCTTCCGGCGGCGTCGCCGACAAGACAACGGTCGGCGCCAAGGGCACGATGAACGTGTCTTCCGGCGGCGTGGCCAGCGGCGTCTCGGTCGGCAGCGGCGGCACGCTCAACGTCTCTGCCGGCGGCGTCGTCAGCGCGCTGACGATCAACGATCCAAATGACCAGGGTGTCACTGCCGAAGCTCATATCCTGTCCGGCGGAACGGTTGACGGCAGTACCAAGATCGACGGTGGTGCGCTGATACTGGATGCCGGCGCGGTCTTTCAGGCCAATGCCAAGCTGACGATCATCAACACTGGCGAGCTGATCCTCGAACAAGACTCGTTCAAAGGCGCCATTAAAGACTTCGGCGGGCAGGACTTTATGGACTTGAGCAAGATCAGGTTCATCGGCCAGGGGACGGGTGAGACGACTGCGACCTTTACGCAAACCAAGCAGCAAGTGGCCTGCTTCAAGTAGCGCAGGGCACTCACCTGGTCGACCTGCATTTGACCGGCACCTACACCACGGCGAACTTCGCCCTGCAGAGCGATGGTGCGCACGGCACCACGGTCACGTTTGTCCCGTGATACTTAAGTTGCCGGAAATGGGCTGCGGTCGTACTTGGCCTCAGCCGCCCTCGGGCCAACCCGGCTGGACGAAACCCGCGAGCAAATAGTTAGCGATCAAACAACAAGAATCTCTTTCAAACGATAATTTTTACTTCAAACGATAATTTTTACTTTTACAGTGGCGACCCCGGCAGGATTCGAACCTGCGACCTTCAGCTTAGAAGGCTGTCGTGGCATATTGTTTTTGCAAAGGTTTTTGGTCTCATGTCGCAGTCAAGCTGCGACGACCGCCGCTTCGAGCTTTTTCATCGCCTCGCGATCGCCCTCGTGATCTTCGAAAAGATGCCCGTATCGATCGAACGTGATGGTGATGCTCGAATGCCCCATCACGGTCTGCACACGCTTCGGCGCCCAGTTGAGGTGGGCAATGAACAAACTGGCGGCGGTGTGGCGAAGGGAATGGAAGCCGTAACGTGCCTTGCCGTCGGGCCCGACCAAGCCACACTTGACCTGTAGCGGATTCCAAACGCGCTTGACGATATTCGGGTGACCTTCAACTTTGCCGGCGCCATTGGGGAAGACTAAACCCAGCTCGCCAGCAGGGCAGGCAGCCTTCCACTGTCGCAGTGCATTGATCGTCATCGGCGTCAGAGGGATATCGCGTTTGCCGGCGGCAGATTTAGGCGGCCCGATATGCAGCCAGGCGTCCGCTCGTTGCGCAACACTGAGCTTCCCGTCTTCGAGATTTACATCCTGCCAGCGGAGGCCGCGCAGCTCGCTCGCCCGGAGGCCGCAAAACACGGCGACGATTAGAAAAGCGCGCCAGCGGTCTGACACCTTTTCAGTAACAGTCTGATTTCGGCCTTGGAGGGATAGTCGTGACCCTCTTTGAGGGTGCCGGTGGCGCGCTGTCTGGCGTCGCTTTTAATTTTCACACCGCGCGCCACGTTCTGCGAGACGAGGCCTTGTCCCTGCGAAAACGACAACATTGTTTTGACGTTGGTGAGGACCTTGCGGCGCATCGATACCGAGCGGCCAGCTTTTCGCAGCTCTGCTTCGAACTGATGGATGCGTGGTGTAGTAAGCATCGCCAGCTTGTCGCGGCCGATGAACGGGGCAATATGCAGGTTCAGATGTTGCCGCCGCTGCTTGATGGTGCCGAACTCAAGGCCTTCGGCCTCGCAGTGACTTATCCACAGCTCCGTCGCGTCTGTGACGGTTACGCTTGTGCTCGCTGGCGTGTGAATGCCTTGCTTCACCTCATGGAGTGCCGTGACCGCCCAGCCGTCGGCGTCTCTTTTGGTGCCAAAGGTCTTAAGGCGCCGTTTGCCGCCCTGGTCGAAATAGTCAACGACCCACGCCGAGCGCTCTATTGGCTTTCCGTCTTTGTCGGTGACGAGGTTGCCGCGCTTGTCCTTGAGAATTCCAAGTGCGCTTTCGGATGCTGGCCATGGGATGCCTCGCAGCGGTTTGCAGCCATTCCCAAACATTACATGACGCGAATTCCGTAAGTCAATTGAAATCGCAAGTGCGGCTTGAAAAAAGATTGCGATCAGTGTATGAGGCGGCATGGGTTATAAGCGCGCGCAAGCAGTTTGGGCCATTTGGAACGTCTTTATGGGCCTTTCTGGTACAGCTCCATTGATTCGCGTTCCAAGGCACTTCGTGCGTCGTGTGACAAACCTTATTGACCGGGGCGTGGGCTTGGCGCCCGAAAAGCGGTCCGGGCAAAAAGGGGTAGACCAGGAATATGAGTTTGCAGACGTGCTCGAACTCGGCATCGCACTCGATCTCTGCGATATCGGCTTGCCGCAGGCTGACGTCGCCGCCTTCTGCAACGCCTTCCGAAAGGAACTGCGTCAGATGCTTGCGACGCTTCCAGCGACGTGGGAGCCGAAGAAGGGGCATGACTCTGCCGTGTTTCTTGTTATTCGGCCCAGGGTGACCAAAGAGATGAGGATGTATGAGCGGCCTCCAAGTTTGATGTACGCTCCAACAGCCTTCTATCCACCGCGTCTCGCGTACGGCCGCGGCGGCATCGGTAAGACCCTCGCCGAAATAGCTCCTGATGCGCGACGCGAAAAGGGTAGTGTAATTGCGGTCGACACCCTGATACTCGATCTGCACAGGCTCCTGCCGATCGCCCCAGAAGTACATCGTGGAAGGCGGTAGTTTTTTTGGAATATAGAAGTCGCATGAGCGGCTACAAAATGGAGAACGTAACCGATGGAACAATCCCTCGCAGGTGACCTATTATCGGGCGCCGAAGCGATCGCCGAATATCTTGGATGGCCGACGCGGCGGACGTTCTACGCCTGCGAAAAACGGCAAATTCCGGCGTTCAAGATTGGCAGCAAGTGGTGCGCACGAAAGAGCACCCTGTTGGATTACGTCGCCAAGCTCGAAAGCGGGGACGCTGCGTGACCAGCCCGCACCAGCGCGAGGCCGGCGATGACGAGGTCATTGCCGAATGGCCGCGGAACTCGCGCGAAGTGATCCGAGTTACGCTCGGCTCCTATCGTGGTCAGGCGGTCGTCGGCATTCGCTGCTGGTATGAGGCGGCCGATGGTGAACGGAGGCCTTCCCGCTCCGGCATTACGGTGGCAATCAAACACCTGCAACCTCTCGCCGACGGCATCGCCAATGCGCTGCAGGTTGCGCGCGAACGCGGTCTTCTAAGCGACTGAAGCTTGAGCATGCCGCTTACCCTTGACGATATCGACCGCGTCACCGCCGGCAAGATCGGTACGTTTGACGTTCCATGCCCGGTCTGCGGCCCTGAGCGCCCATCCGGCGCGAATCAAAAGCGCAAGGTGCTGCGCATCTGGCGGATTGACCCGGCGTTTGCGACCTACCGCTGCGCGCGGTGTGACCTGCACGGCTACGCCCGCGAAGACGGCGCGCCAAGGCCTGACGCTGCCGAGATCGCCAAAGCGCGATCGGAAGCGCAGCGGTTCGGGGCGGCGTCGGCCGAGGGCAAGCGACAAAAGGCGCGATGGCTTTGGACTGATGTCGGCCCGCTGAAGGAACGATTGCGGAGACGTATCTGCGAGCAGCGCGGCGTTATGGTGGCCCACTGCCAGCGACAATCGGTTTTTTGCCGTCGCGTGCGGATTTCCCGCCGGCGATGATTACCGCCTTCGCTATCTCAGGCGATCCGGAGGCTGCGCCAATTGGCGCAGCCATCCAAGGCGTACACCTCACTCGGCTCGCGGCGGACGGATCCGATAAGGCCGGCACGGCCACCGACAAGATCATGATCGGCGCGCCGCGCGGAACGCCTATCGTTCTTGCGCCGATTAATGACGGTCTCGGCCTCGCGATCACTGAGGGGATCGAAGACGCCTTGTCGATCTTTGAAGCGACAGGGCTCGGCGCCTGGGCGGCCGGATCGGCGTCGTTCTTGCCGGCGCTGGCCGATGTGGTGCCGGATTATGTCGAGGCGGTAAGCGTCATTGCTGATCCCGACGAGGCCGGGCAACATTTCGCGCGCGACCTAGCGATCGGTCTACACAAGCGCCGGATCGGACACCGTGTGCTCGTTTGGCGCGATCAGAAATTGATCCGCGCGGCGTGAGCGATCCGAACGACACAGCACGAAAGGGTGGCCCCGAAGCGGTGAGGGCAGAGTACGACAACGTAGTCACGCTCGGATCATTGAAGGGATTTGTATTCCAAGGCAGCGGGGCGATCTCTCCTCCGCCGATGCTGATCAAGGATCTGCTCCCGCTTGAAGGAATCGCTTTCTTGGGCGGGCAATCCGGCGCCGGCAAGACTTTCGTCGGCGTCGACTGCGCATTGTCGCTCGCGACAGGAACTGATTTTTTTGGTCGTCCGGTCAAAGAGCGCTGCGGTGTTGTGATCCTCGCGGCCGAGGGCCGCAGCATGATTGCCGCTCGCATCGAAGCCGCCCGCCAGCACCGAGCGCCACATCTGGAAACGTTGCCGATCGCGTGGGCGGCGGAAATTCCTGAGCTTATGGCCGATGCCGATATCAAAAAATATGGTGCTCAGCTCGCATGTGTCGGCAAAGAATTTGAGAAAAAATATCATGTCCGGTTGGGTGCGGTTATTATCGACACGGTCGTTTCAACGTTCGACCTGGACGACGAGGATCACAACTCCGAAGCGGCGCGCACCATTCGCAAGATGAGAGCGCTCGGCAAAGCCTGTGGCGGAGCGCTGATCATGCCGGTGCACCACTACGGCAAAACAGTCGCGACCGGATTGCGCGGCGGCTCGAGCTGGCGTGCTGGCGCCGACGTCGTCATATCGGTGCTTGCTGATCGAGACGACACTACTGGCGACGTGAAAAACCGCCGGCTGGCCGTGGCGAAAGCGCGAGATGGTGCCGAAGGACCGATTGCGCCATTCACGCTGCCCTGGGTGCAGCTCGGCGTCGATGAAGACGGCGAGTTGTTCGGAAGCTGCGTAGTCGCCCCGGTCCTCGGCCGATCGTCTATTTCGGAACGTACCGCGCCAGTGGGGAAGGTCAATCGGGCGGTCCGGACATTTCGAGACGCGTTCGGAGAGGTGATCGATACGAATGGCGTGGAGATCGTGGTCATGGGGAACGGTCCGCGCGTTCGTGCGGCGCGGGTGCAAGACGTTCGGGCGCAATTCGACCGCCGCTATGCGACGGGCGAAACCGAAAGCGGGCAGCGATCGGAAGCTGCGCGCAAAGCCTTTAAGCGCGCGTTGGAAAGCTTGGCGGCGCAGTTCGCTACGGAGACGCAAGGCGGAGTGGAGTGGATATGGGCAATCGAACGTTAGGCTCGCCCGGACACATCGGACGCTACGGACAAATGTCCGTCCGTCCGGTCTGTCCGCAAAAAGGTCTTTCGAGGCGGACAACCCGGACGGACGGACACACCCCCTTAAGGGGGTGTCCGGCTGTCCGGTGTCCGCTCAGACCCCGGACTTCATCCTCCCTCCCCCCCTCCCGCGCGCGCGTCTGCAGATTTTTTTTCTTCCAGTGGCGTTGCCGCGCGGAACGGGCGCGGGCCCGGCCGGAGGTCCGCGCCGTGGCGCAGCGGGCTTGCTCCGCAGGTTCGGGGAGGTCTGCTTGGCTGTGGCGCCTCTTTGGGCCGAACGCACCGGCGCGCGTCCTACGGGGAAAACTCCGTGGCGCAAAACGTTGGAGCGCTCTGCTTGCGTGGCTCTTGGCGGTAAGTGGTCAGATCGGTGCAGTCGCGTTGCTGACCATCAGCTTTTGTAGCCGCGCGTCATGGCAGAAGTCCACTAATCACGGGGCTTTCCGCAGGCATGTCGCGCCATGTCGCAGGCTTTTGGAGTAAACCGTAGCAGGTCGCCATCAGTGGTGAATACTGAATACATCGTAGAGTTTTGGCAGAGATTGTAAGTATATGTAATAATGTATATTTTGCCTTGACAATATTGTGAGGTAACGTCGATGTAAGCGGCAGCTTCCGAAGTCTTGGAAAATACGGTTGAGACTATGCCGCTCGTTCCTGAAACTCTTGCCGCTGATTTGTTCGGGCATGTGCCGGACGATCCCATCCCGACGCGGCGGTCGCGTACTACGAATGATCCGCTCAGCCGGAATAGCCAGGCGACGGCGGCCGGACGGCGTGTCGCTGATCTGTTCCGTTCGTTCCTCCGTGCGATGACTGATCGAGGCTGCATCGCCCAAGCCGATGCTCTGCGCGCCGCAGAATTGACGGTCGCAGCTGAAGACGCTCGCGCGCGTCTTCTCGCCGGCACCGGTGACGCCGATGAGCTGGTGCGGATCGAGAACCTGGCGACGCGTGCCGTGCGCAAGCTCGGCCTCGATCAGCAGCGTGCGGCCAAGCCGAAAAAGACGCTCGCCGACTACGCGCGAGAGAAGAAGGCGTCCGGCACAGTGGGTGCCGCATGACGGAACCGGCCCTCACTATCATCGAAGCCATGGATGACCGGGCGGTGTTCGCACCGTGGTTCCAAGGCGAGAGCTGGTCGGGATGGCGCGCGGTGCTTAAGGCGGCATTTGCGCTGCCGATGTCCGATGATGAGGTCGCCTTTTTCCGCACCATTGCTGACCGTGAGCCGCCCGAAAAGCCGGTGAAGGAGCTTTGGGTCATCGTTGGCCGCCGAGGCGGCAAGGACAGCATCGCGTCGGTCATCGTCGCCTACCTGGCGGCGATGTTCTCCGATCAGGATCAGCGGCTTCGACCAGGGGAGCGGGCGACCGTCGTCTGTCTCGCGGTGGATCGCGATCAGGCGAAGATCATCCTGAACTACGTACGGAGCTACTTTACGGAGATCGAAATGCTGGCGGCGATGGTGTCGAACGGGGAGGGCACTGTCACTGGCTTTGAGCTCGACAACGGCGTCGATGTTAACATTCTGACCAGCAGCTTTCGAGCGGTGCGGGGGCGCGCCATCCTTGCCGCCGTGCTAGACGAATGCGCCTTCTGGCGCGATGAAACGAGCAATAACCCCGATGTCGAGGTTTACAACGCGCTGCGGCCTGGTCTCGCCAGCCTGCCGGGTTCGGTGCTGATCGGTATCTCATCGCCGTATGCGCGCAGCGGCCTTCTCTACAAGAAATATCGCGATCATTACGGCAAGCCATCACCTGACGTGCTGGTCATCAAGGCGCCGACGCGAACGCTCAACCTGACGATCGACCAGGCCGTCATCGATGCCGCGATGGCCGATGATCCTGCTGCTGCGCGTGCGGAATGGCTGGCGGAGTTTCGCGACGATGTGCAGGCCTTCGTCACGCGCGAAGTGATCGAGGCTGCGGTGGTGCAGGGCCGATATGAGCTGCCGCCTGTCGCTGGCGTCACATACGTGGCGTTTGTTGATCCGAGCGGCGGCAGCTCCGATTCCATGAATCTCCGCGGTCGCACATCGCGAAGGCGATCGGGTAATGGTCGATGCGGCGCGCGAGCGTCGACCTCCGTTTTCGCCTGAAGATGTCGTCGCCGAGTTTGCGGCTTTGCTCAAGGCCTACCGGATCGGATCGGTAAAGGGCGACCGGTATGGCGGCGAATGGCCGCGCGAGCGGTTTCGAACACACGGCATCGAATACGATCTCGCCGAAAAGCCAAAAAGTGACCTGTATCGCGATGTTTTGCCGGCGCTCAACAGCGGCCGTGTTGAGTTGCTCGACAATGCGCGGCAGGTGACACAGCTCTGTAGCCTCGAGCGCCGGACCGCGCGCGGCGGCCGCGACAGCATCGATCATGCGCCAGGCGCCCATGACGACGTCGCCAACGTGGTGGCGGGAGTGATCGTCTCGGCTCTCGGAAATAGTGTGGCAGGCTGGGGCATGATCGAATACATGCGCCAGCTCGTCGCTGGTGACAAAGGGGTGCCCGAGACGGCGCCGTTTGGCTGGGCGACGGCGGCGAACGCGGCGAGGCCAACAATTAAGCTGCGCGCCCCGGCTGGCATTTCAAACATCACCGGGATGTTCGGCAAATCTTACCTCGTCGGCGCTGACGGTATTGTCGAGGTCGATGAGCAGGATGCAAAGCCGCTGCTCGCCGCCGGCTTCAGCGAGGTATTCACCGCCGATCAAACAAGGAACGCAGCATGACCACTCCCGCTCTGAAAATCGTTTCCGTTCTTTCGCCAGCGCGCCAGGCGCTTGCGGAGCAGCTAACCCTCATCGAGCGCGCGCATGACGACCTGCGCAAAGCGTCACGGCCGGCTGAACGCCTGCGCGAACAGTTGCGCCTCTCGCGTGCACAAGTGACGGAGGCTGAAGCCGAGCTTGCGGCGATCGACGCCAAGCACGCAGAGGCAATGCGCAATCAGGCGATCGGAGGCGCTGAGATCACATCCGTGAGGCGGCCCGCGAGCGCAAAGGCAGAGGCTGCTCTCGACGATGCTCGCCGGACTTGCAACGCCCTGCAGGCTGCGCTGGCCGAGTGCGAGCGGGATCTGAAGCCGTGGAGCGAAGCGTTTCAAGCAGCTCATGCTTCGATGGATGCGCTGGTGCTTGACGTTCTCAGCGAAGAGCACGCAGCGTTGTGCGCGTCTTTTCAGGCTGACTTGGCGCGCTATGAAAAGGCCGAGGCGGACATTTTTGGCTTAGTTGACGCCATGAGCGCCCGCGGTCGGATGCTCCTGCCAACATCGGGAGAGCGAGCGCGAGCGTGGCTGCAAGCCGCCTACCGCCTCCGCGAAATGACAGCAAAACTTCAGCGGCTTGAGTCGAGCAGAGCCATAACGGAGCGCGCGGCGGCGCGGTGGAATGATTTCGTGCCGCGCTTGATCGGCGACGCTACGGCAAAGGTGGCGGGCGATGACTAAACTTGCGCCGCCGGCGGGATTTGCTCCGTACCAGAAAGTGCGCCTCGACAGTGGTGCCGTTGTGCGGCCGGACGCTCAAGGCTGGGTGAGTGTAGAGCTTCATAGTGACGTCGATGCCCTGACCGCAGAAGGATGGTGCGTCATCGGCGATGCGCTGGCCAAGTCACGAATGAACGGTTTGGACGAACTGAAAAAGCTGCTCGGCGCTGATCACCCGCTGGTGAAACAAATGGCGGAGCTGGAGGATACTGTCGCCGATATGCGCACCAGAATTATCGAAATCGAGCAACAGCCGCTGACGACATTGCTGATGCAAGGCGTCGTGACGACCAACGGCGCGATGCACCACGGCGTGGACAGCATTGATTTCGAGGGTGTGGCGAAGGCGCTCGAGCAGGCGCAGCGCAATCGCGAGATGTTCAACACGCTAAGAGAGGTTTTGCGATGACAACCGTGCGAATGCTGCCGCCGAATGGGGCTACCATCTCCGCTTGGACTGGCCCGGCGGACAACCCCGGCGCCAGAACCTACTATGAGGCGTCGGCCGGAACTACGATCGATGCGCCCGACGCTTCGGTGTCCGCCCTCGGATCGCAAGGCTTCATCGCTGTTGGCAACGGCAGCGGCCCGACAAGCGGAAGGCCGGCGTCAAAATATCTCAATCCCGGTTATCTGTACGTCGACACAACGATCGGCGTGATCGTGGCCTGGGATGGCACCAATTGGCGTAATCCAGTGAGCGGAGCGATAGCGTGACCCGAGTGCATTTGCATCGGTTTTACGGGCATTTTTTCCGATGCCGCGACTACTGGGCGAGTGTCGCGACCAAATAACCCCCAGAGCCCGCGGGCGGAGCTCCTCCGCGGCGGCGGGCAACTTTGTTGGTCGTGAGTACGGCATCACCAAGCGTGGCGCTGGATCAGCAGGGATCATACGATGAGCGATAGTCGCGAGGTCAAGGTACGCGCAGCCTTAGCCAAGATGGCGGGGATAGCGCGCGTTGCGCAAGTGCTCGCGTCAACCAGCCCGATGACGGCCTGTGCTTCGTACGCACCGATCTTCGCCCGGCAACAAGAAGTTACCGCCGCTTTAGGGGCGGCGTCTCTGTTTTCTCAACCAAAGGAACGAACGACATGACGGACTCCGACGTTACGGCCGAGAAATCTGCACCGGACAGTGCAGCAGTCGCGCCGCGGCCATCTTCCGTGACGGTCTCCGATCGAAACGGTCGCAGGCTGACGATCAAAAAGTTGTCGCCACTCGATCGGCTGCGGCTGTTCGAGGCTCTTGGCTCGGAGCTCAGCCAAAACGTCCCGTATGTTGGGTACGCTTTGTCTGCCGCTTGCGTGGTTGACCTCGGCGGCCATCACGTCGCGTTCCCGACGTCGAAACGCCAGGTCGAGACCCTCGTGAATATGCTCGGTGACGATGGGCTCGACGCCGTTAGCGATGCGTACCGTGAGAACTTTAGTAAGGGCGAAAGCGGTAATCTGGATACCATAAAAAACTAGCTCGCGACCCGGCCCTCCGCGAATGCCTTGCTCTTATCAAGCATGGTCTCTCGGAAGAGACGGCTTTCAGCCTCTCCAACGATGTGCGGGTCGCGATGTTAGTGATTTTTGGTGAACTGGACGGCGGCGAGTTCGATTGGGGCCGCGGCAAGTGGACGGATCGAAAGTGATGACGCTCGGCGAATTGGCGGAAATGTTGGAAACATCCGCGACGTCGGCTCGTCCGCGGCTGGAAGCCGATCTGGTGAAGATCGGCGCCGTGATGGAAGTCGCGGCGAAGGAGCTCATCGGCCACGAAGTGCCAGGCTGGCCGCCGCTGGCGTCGTCGACGATAGAAGAGAAAGAGCGCCACGGTTACGTCGGCCGCGTGTCGGCGACGGATCCTTTGTTGCGCACCGGTGAAATGCGGGAGTCGATCGGCGTTGAAATCGATCCGGCCAATCTCGCACTCGCGCTTGGCTCGAAAGACAAGGTCGCCCTGTATCAGGAAATGGGCACGTCGCGAATACCGCCGCGGCCGTTTCTGCGGCACGCCATGGTGGAGAGTTTCGAGCGAGCTGAGGTGGTGCTCGGCGAAACGGCGTTGGAGCTGCTAACTCCAGGGGGCTTGCGATGATGACAGCGTTCGAAGTTGCTGCGGTCTTCGGCATCAAGGATGAGGCTACCACGCCGCTGCGGCGGCTCGCAGAACAAGTCCGCGCCTTCGATAAGCTTGTCCTTGACGCGACCAAGCATTTGGCCGCGCTCGGTGAGGTCAAGTTTCCTGGCCTCGGCGGGGAATTCAAGGCGCTCAGTGACCAGATCGAGACGCTTACGAAAACATTCGGCGCGGCGATAGCGACGATCGACAGTGGTATCACGTCGGCGACGGGCGAAGTCCGTACGTTTGCGGCGCAGTGGGCGAATGTGACGCGCGAGATCAACGCGACAAGCGCGGCGATGCGCGGGATCAATCTCGCCGGCACCCCTGGGCTTAATCCGAGAGCGCGAATTCCAGGGCCACATGGCGGCGGCAGCAGTAGCGGCCTGCACGTTTCTCCGCTCGGCGTTCCGTTGCCGGGCACGCACGCGAGCGTCCGCGGGGGCAACGCGGCGATGATCGGCGCCGGCGCAATTGCCTATGGCATGTATGAGGAGGCCGAACTTGAAAAGGATGCCGCGCGCGCCGTGTGGATTGCGCACGCCGGGAATCTACCAGATGTCTCAAAACAGGCTGCGGAGCGAAAGCAATACCGCGATATCATCAAGGACGTTGCCGCCA
The DNA here is from genome assembly GCA_963709835.1 of uncultured Acidobacteriaceae bacterium. Taxonomy (GTDB): domain Bacteria; phylum Acidobacteriota; class Terriglobia; order Terriglobales; family Acidobacteriaceae; genus Acidiflorens. The sequence goes on along the minus strand of CAVPYG010000042.1, from coordinate 130,310 downwards.
AGACGGGCAAATCGTTCAAGGAGCTGAGTGAGGCCGGGCTTATCGAGATCCGCCAGGGTTCGGGTTTTTCCTGGGAGCAGCGCATGGCGGGCATGCCGGGCCTGCTCACGACTGCGGCGGCGGAAGCGGACATCAAAGGTACGTCGATTCACGAAGCGGCGGATTCGCTCGTCGCGTTCGCCCACATGTTGAAGGTCTATGACCCGATCGAAATGCAAAAGCTCTATCCGGGCCTGAGCTACCTTTCGATCCGGAGTCCGGCGACGCTGAAGCGAATAACGACGTCGGCTGGTTATCATATTCCCGCGACGACAGCAGGGCTTGAGGTCGATCCGATCGAAGAGATGATCCTGCAGACGGGATTAGAGCGAGCCGGCATCTTCAACACGAAGTCGGGCACCTGGCTGCGGGAAATGGCGCTCCGGGCGCTACCGCCGCTCGAGGACAAGACCAAGCCTGCGATCTATGCCCAGAAAATGGATGCGCTGCGCGAGCTCGGGCTCGTCGACCAAGCCGGCAAGCCGACTTGGTTCACTGGCGGCAAGCCCGATGAACTAAAAATGCTGGAAATCGTTGCCGAGCACGCGAAGGGAATTCCAGTCGAACGACGCGCTTTGTTGGAGCGGTATCTGTTTGGTGCGCAGGGCGGCGGAGCGGTCGGCGTTCTTTCAGATCCTCGGCTTCTGCCGCAATTAAATACCATGGAAAAAGAGGCCAGAGATTACCGGCAGGGCACTGAATATTTCGAGTACATGTACGCGAACAGTCCAGTGCAAAAATTCAATCAGGCTTGGGTCGACACGCAAATCGTGCTGATGGACATCGGCGAAAAGGTCCTGCCGCCAGTGGTCGGTTTGCTGCAGGCATTCGATGCCGGCCTCAAGGGGCTTGAGAGCACACTCGGTGGCGGCGCGATCGGCACCATCGTTGCGGCGGGTCTGGGCGCAATGGCCGGCGCTCGCGTGGCTGGTGTGCCCGGTGCGATTGTTGGCGGCGTCGTAGGCGCCGCGGCTGCGAACAAGCCCTCCGCCGACTTAATGCCGTCGGCGACCTGGGGCGACTGGTGGAGCAACATCAAAAATAATCCGGCACAGCTGTTTGGACTAGGCACGCCGACGCTTGATTTAGGGGGCGCACAAAGGGGCGGCGACGTCGGGCTTCCAGCGGCTATTCCACAGAGATACGAAGGGCCGTCGTTCGATTTGCCGCCAATCAGGAAGGCGTCATACGAACCGGGCTCAGCATCGCGAATGCAATGGCAACCACCGCCGCAGCAGCGCGCACAACCGATCAACATCCATGTGGCCACCAACCTGGATGGCCGCACCCTCGCCGAGGCGATGAGCGAGAAGATTGCCGAGCTTTACACCTATCCCTCGAGCTCGGCGACGCACGAAGGTCAGCTGGCGTGGAATCCGCCCGACTGGCAGACTATTGCAACGTAAGAGGCAAGCGAGAACATGGCGACTGGAACGATCAAGTTTTACAACGACGCGAAGGGCTTTGGCTTCATCACGCCGGATGACGGATCCAAAGAAATTTTCGTGCATATCAGCGGGTGTGCTGAGAATATCGAGAGCTTGGCCGAAGGGCAACGTGTTCGGTACGACGAGCGGATCAGCAAACGTAGTGGCAAGCCGGAAGCGTTTGCGGTGGCGCTCCTTTGAAGCACCCCGGAGCTAGGCAGCGCAAGGGTAGACAAAATAACCTGTCCGGGCTCGGAACAGTGCACCTCTTTCTATGTTTATATAAGGATTAACCCTCACCTGGTTCTATATCGTTCCCGAATATGCTATGATTTTGGTGCATCACTTAGTTTGCTTGATCGGTGCGATCGGCCGGGGCCGACAAAGACCGAGGTCACAGCCATGATGCATCCTCGACAACAGGTGCGAATGTCGTCTGTCGCGCGGCTGATTTTACTGGCGGCGCTGGGCGCCTGTTATCTCACGATCTTCGCCGGCGCCATCGGCGTCATCAACGCTCGCGGCGCGTCACTTGCCGCCTTTGCCGCGGCGATGTTGGGTTGCGTCGCTGCACTTGTTTACCTTGCTTCGGCGCTGCACGAAGTACGCGCCGAGCATGGGATGCGATAGGTATTACGCCAATACGGCAACGATACGCTGGTCCGCTTCAGAGATGATCAACAACTCCCCCTTTAAGTCGAATGCGTACTGAGTTGATTTTAGCAAAGGATATTTGCTTATCAGATCCTCTGGAAAGTTAAGCAATTTGACGTCTTTGACAATGTCTCCCACCTTGCCGATCGATTTGTAGGTGCTGGCCTGATCGAAGGTTCCCTTCACAGCGTTTCGAATGGCGGCGGCGTCCTCGTAAGAAACCAACAACGTCGGGATGACGACGGTCGGTTGCACCTTTGTCCCCCCTACGAGCCGATCTTCAATTCTTGAAAGCGACCCAGCGGTAGCGGAGGTAAAGCGATTTTCGGTCGTCTGCAGTGTGACAACCGAAGCTTCTAGCTTCGTCAGGCGATCACCGATGCCGTCAATTTTTGCGCCGAGATTCGACTTCGCGTCATTGATCAGCCAAAATAAACTGGCGCCCATGGCGATAACCAAGGGGATAATGGCGAACATCAAGGTGATGACGATCGTCATCTGACCTTCCAGCTTGCCAAGGTCGCGGCCATAATCCGGTTTTGGGTTCGCCATCGCCGAAGGCACCTTTTACGGGGGAAAGAGCCGCCTAGGTATATAATGGGTTGCTTCCGCTGAGCAAATCGGATTTAATCCAAAGCGCCCCGACGCGCCGTTGAAGCGACGCGCCGGGACTTGCCACAATGCACCGGGGCCCAGGCGCGCCATGACCGAATCAATTCTACCAAAAAAACTGAGCGGCATTCCGCCTGGCCGGTGCTTTCACCCACCGAAAAGGAGAGAATGCCATGTCGAATGACAATCTAAGCCGCCGCGCCATCCTGGCCGGCGCAGGCGCCGCGTCCGTATCGGCGGTGACTGCGGTTGCAATACCGTTCGATCGTGGCAGCTCCGCACCCGATCCGATCTGGGCGCAATCCAAGCCCATCAACAAGCTGTTGATACCTACGCCGAAACGACTGGGCGTTACTTCGATGCGGAAGAGAAATTCTCGGACGAATTCGGTGCATCGACGCCGGATGGAATGCCGAAGAAGCTGCGTGATGGATGGACGACCGTTGATCGAGGTTTTGCGACGGTGAGGCTTGAGACCCACGAAGAGATAACGCGGCTAAAGAGTATCAAAGAGCTTCGGCCATTTGTAGGCGCGCTCCATCGAGAGCTGAATCACCAAACAAAGGTCTTTCGAGAACGGGTAACGCCGCTAGAACTTGCGAATGATGCCGCTCATGAGGCGATGATCGTCGCCTCTATAGCGATCCTCGATATCGAGCCGAAAACCTTGCAAGGCGCCGCAGCCCTGCTTCGGTACGCGCTGGGTCATATAGACCGTTACGATGGCGAGATGATTGGTTGGCCCGATAGGTTGCTGCCTAGCGGCGTCGTTTTCAATTACCGCGACACCGCGAAGTCGAATGATGTCCGCAGTCCCGAATATTTCCTGATGCAAAAAGTTGCCGCGGCTCTTGAGCGCTTGCAGTGCCCAGCGAAAGTGGCCCCGAACATCGCGGCGTTAGGTGCTTCTCGCCGGCCGGCAGTGGAGGTGCAATCATGACCGGCATCCGCGAGCAACAGGACGCCGAGATTATCGAGGCGATCGCGAGGTTTGGGACACCGACGGTGAAGTATGTGTTCGAGCTCATGGCGAGGTTGTCCGAGCTTGATTGGTCTGCGATAGGTCATCGCCTTCGGACTGCGCGCATCGCGCTTGAGGTTGGCGAGACGGAGGCGGCAGCTGCGTTTGGCGTGTCGTTGCGGACCTATCGCGGATACGAGGCGGGCCACGCAACGGAGGATATTGAGGGGTTCGCCAAGTTCAGTCGCAAGTATCGCGTGAGCTTTGACTGGCTCTTTGATGGCCGCAGCTCGATTGAAACTTTAGCGATGGGAGGTGGTGGCGCGATGGGCAACATTATGGCGTTGCGTGCCGCCGGAGGTGCTTGCAAGCGAGGCCAAACCAAGCGACCCTAACGACGGAATCGCGGGCGCTAAGGCTCACCTGATGCCCCTCCTAAAGGCGCATGCGCTTCGATCTTCGGGGGGGTAGGGAAGAGCCTCGGGTTATCGTCTGCCCCGGGGCTCTTCTCATCATCTTGGGGTGCCGAATTGCCCCGCTATTTTTTTGTTGTGCAATATCCTGATGGCACGGTTGACGATGCGGATGGTACGGATTTGCCGACCGACAGTGCCGCTCGTCGAATTAGCTCGACGGATCATCCGCGACCTTAAAAATGGCGGCGACCACCACGAGCCCGGTCTCACGTTGATCGTCAAAGACGAGACGAGAGGATCGTTTTCTCGGTTCCGTTTTAGGGGCGTTCTCTCCTTGGAGAGAGTAGACGCTTCAGGTGACGCATCTATCGTAGGTCCGCTGATCGGCGGACGCAGAGCGTGCGCAAATTTGCGCAGGCTCCGCCAATTGGCGGAGCCTGATTTCGAGCGTCCCGCAATTGCGGGACGCTCTCGGAGGGTAGGCCGGAAGTGGTCGCCTACCCTCGGCACAGAGGAGCGACGCGATGGCGTAGCGCCACGTGCGTTATTTCGGACAGGCCGCTAGGGTAGGGGTGGCGTAGACGCGGCGGGGCCAGGCCCCTAAACGAATGATATGATGTCAAGCGGTCGATGGGGTCTTGTCGGCTTCGGACTGGAAGTTGCCGGCGGTGCATTCGTAAATCGCTGGCCTGAATATGCTGTGCCGGTAATGGTCCTGGGTTCTCTGTTGATCGCATTCGGTGGATTGGGGATTTTCTGAACGATCGTCGCGAAAAGCAAGGCAAGGCCCGGCTCACGTTGATGCCATCGCATCTGTTGCTCGCTGGAATAATTGGATCGTGGGTGTTTATCACCGTGGGCCTCGGTGCGGCCGCCTGGATGCTATGGATGAGGCAGGGCCTTGCGATCGGGTTTTCGTCTGGGGTGGAAGTGGGAGCAAAGGAGGAAAAAGGCCCTCTGCAGCGGGCGGAACGTTGGTCAGCTATACTGCAACTGGCGGGTACATGATTTGCAAGAAAGGGAAGTCTATGCACGGTGCAAAATGCGTTTGCTTGGTGTGCGTTGGCCTCGGGGTTGCGGTAGTCGCCGGTGCCGCGGCAGAAGAGGTCTTACAGCCGAATCCCGTCGAGTGTCTGCGGCGGCCCGCCGTCGGTGACTTTGGTCCGCGGGAAGGGTGCAACGAACAACCTCGACCGCATCCTCGATCCGTCTTCATGACCGGCGTTACGGGGGCTGCTTCGGTCGCAACCGTCAACAGCGTGATCGTGACCGATCTTGAACATTTTCAACTCGAGGCGCCGCGGCCTCCCGTCGCTGGCGATTACGCCCTGACTTGGTCGGCTATTTCGGACCGACGCCTAGCGGCGGCCGGCGTATTTTTTGACACTTCGCGGTCGGCCGCGGCGCTAAACGGCGGTGGTGTCATTGCGGGCGGCATTTGACTTGTTCCGGGAAAAACAGCACCATCCCCAGCCCAACAACTGCGCCCTCGATTATCGCCGCCGGCTACTGCTGCTTCAAGGTCGGCCGCGACCTGGCGCCACACGTCGACATAGCGCGTTGATCGGCCGGCAGATGACGCATCAGCTCGCGCGCGTCGCGAGCACCATTGACTGTCAGGGATGAGAAGCGGCTGCGGGAGTGCGCGCGACCAGTTCGGGTGCGGCAAGGAGAAAAACGCTCCCTACCGATCGAGAATCTCATCCGCGTCAATTGTGAAAATACCTTGCAAGCCTGCGCGCGGGGAGTTGACGTGTACCACCCGAGCGCGCACGAGCGCGCCGTTGATCGACACATCGATGATTTCTCCATGGCTCGGTACTGATGCTCCGTGCTGCGGAGGTAAAGTTTTTCTCTCCGCTTCCTCGCGTTTGAGCCTAACAACCCAAGTCTTGATGTCTGTCATCGAGGCACCATTCGTTGTCGCTTCCATGTCGCACGTATTTGCCGCACATCATCGTAAACCATTGAAACGCAATGGGAACGTTTGCGACATATTGCAACATGTCTGAGACATCTAAAAGTGTAAGAAGTACCTAATTTTGTTGGCGACCCCGGCAGGATTCGAACCTGCGACCTTCAGCTTAGAAGGCTGTTGCTCTATCCCCTGAGCTACGGGGCCACGCGGCGGTAAGCTTATACTCAATCGATTTGGAAAACGCGCGGTAAATCGGTGCGCTTAGCGGTTTCGGTCACGACCTCGACACGATCATTGCCTTGAGTGCCTGGACGGGTGAAATTGCGCACCCTTTAGGGAGAGCCGCCAATGCTTTCGATGATTCGCGCCGGCGTTGCCGCCGCGCTGTTGATCGTCGCGCCGTCGTTTCCGCCGTCCGCTGCAAGCGCTGCGGACAAGCCGTTTCAGAACAAAGATCTTGCCGATAGCGCGATCACGCTCGAAGCGCAGATCAAGTCGGATGCGGGTGCGCAGACCAAGCCCGTGGGGCAGGTCCGCCGCGATGCCGACGCGGCCTTTGCGCGCAACGACTTCCGCGCCGGCATGGCGCTGCTCGGCCAGATCGTGGCGGCAGCGCCCAACGACAGCACCACGTGGCTGCGGCTGGGGCGCGCGATCATGCAAATCAAGCCGGCGGACGACAAGGAGCATAAGCTCCTGCTCGAGCGCGCATCGACCGCGGCTTATATCGCTTATCAGCGCACCACGAATTGAGCGGAGGAAGCAGACAGCCTTGCATTCCTCGGCAACGTGCTCGTTCACCGCGAAGAGTGGCGGCCGGCGCTCGATGCGTTGCGGCTGTCGCTCGAACTTCGCGAGGTCGCCGACGTTCGCGGGCAATACGAGCGGCTGCGCGAACAGTATGGCTTCCGTGTGCTGGACTACAGCGTCGACGCCGACACGGCTTCGCCGCGGGCCTGCTTCCAGTTCTCGGAAGACTTGCCGCTCCGCGCCGACTTCTCGTCGTTCGTCGCAGTTGCCGGCACCGACAAGCCGGCGGTATCGGCCGCCGAGAAGCAGCTTTGCGTCGAGGGATTGCGTCACGGGGAGACCTACACGGTTACGCTTCGCGCCGGGCTGCCGTCGGTGGTGCAGGAGTTGCTGTCGAAGTCGGCGGATTTTTCGATCTATGTGCGCGACCGGACCCCTTCGGTGCACTTCGCGACTACGGCTTACGTGCTGCCGCGAACGGGCCAGCGTGGCATTCCCGTCATCAGCACCAACACGCACAGCATTGCCGTGGAGATTTACCGTATCGGCGACCGCAATCTCACCGATACCATCGGCACCTACAATTACGCGCGCGGCGACTTCCAGCGCAGTCTCGGCCGTTATGAGGTCGAGCAGCTCCGGCAGTCGCGCGGTATTTCAGTCTGGAAGGGCGAGCTTGCGGTCGAGTCAGCGCCGCTCAACGCCGATGTTACTACAGCTTTCCCCGTCGATCAGGCCATCGGCGAACTTAAAGCCGGCGTCTACATCATGGTGGCACAGCCGCGGGAAACGAAGAACATCGATAACAATTACGAATTGCTGGCGACGCAATGGTTCATCGTTTCCGATCTCGGCCTTACTGCATTCTCCGGCAATGACGGCATCCACGTCTTCGCTAACTCGCTGGCAACGACAGAAGCAAAGAACGACGTCGAGGTCCGGCTGGTTTCCCGCGCCAACGAGGTGCTGGCCATCCGCCGCACCGATGCTGAAGGTCACGTGCTGTTCGAGCCGGGACTCGCGAGCGGCGAGGGCGGTTCATCCCCGGCCATGCTTGGCGTCAGCGACGGGAAGGGCGACTACGCCTTCCTGAACCTCAAGGCGCCGGCTTTCGACCTCACCGACCGGGGCGTCGGCGGCCGTCCCGCGCCGACTGCGCTCGATGCGTTTGTCTATTCCGAGCGCGGCGTCTACCGCTCCGGCGAGACCGCTTATCTCACGGCGGTCTTGCGTGATGCCCGCAGCGCCGCTGCGCTCGATGTCCCGCTGACGTTTGTTGTCGAACGGCCCGACGGCGTCGAATTCCGCCGTGTCGTCATCGCCGATCAGGGACTGGGCGGCCACAGCCTTACGCTGCCGCTGCCGGCCTCGGCCCCGACGGGGACCTGGCACGTGCGCACTTTCACCGATCCGAAACGGCCGCCAGTCGGGGAAACGAACTTTTTGGTCGAGGACTATGTGCCGGACCGGATCGAGTTCGATCTGACATCGCCTACCGGACGCATCTCACTGAATACCCCGGCCAGGGTCGATGTCGCCGGGCGCTTCCTCTATGGCGCTCCCGCCGCCAATCTTGATCTCGATGGCGAGGTGACGGTCTCGATGGCGCAGGAGCGCGCCGGCTTTGCCGGTTATCAGTTCGGGCTCGACGATGAAGAGGTGCAACCCGCCCAGCAGCCGCTTGAAGACCTGCCGACGACCGACGCCCAGGGCAAGGCAAGCTTCACTGTCAAGCTCGACAAGCTGCCGTCGAGCACGCACCCGCTCGAAGCCAAGATCACCGTGCGCATGGCCGAGACTGGCGGCCGCGCGGTTGAACGCAAGGTCACCGTGCCGGTAGCGGCGACCGGCAAGATGATCGGCGTCAAGCCGCTGTTCTCCGGCCGCTCGCTCGGCGATGGCGCGAGCGCTACGTTCGATGTCGTCACCGTCGCGCCCGATGGCTTGGCGATCGCGCAGCGGGGGCTGAAATACGAGCTGCTCCGCATCGACACCCACTATCAGTTCTACAAACGCGACGGCCGCTGGAACTACGAGCCGGTCAAGACCACCAAGCGCATTGCCGATGGCAAGATCGACACTACGCTCGACCAGCCAGGGCATATTTCGCTGCCGGTCCCATTCGGCCGCTATCGGCTCGAAGTCTCGACCGGCGAAGCCAACGGTCCGGTGACCTCGGTCGGTTTCGATGCCGGATTCTATGTCGAGTCGAACGCCGATACCCCCGATCTGCTCGAAGTGGCGCTCGACAAACCCGCGTACGCTGCTGGCGATACCATCACAGTCGCGGTGACGGCGCGCAGCGCCGGGCGCCTGACATTGAATGTGATTGGCGATCGGTTGTTGGCGACCAAGACCCTCGACGTCCAACCCGGCGATGCGCAAGTGAAACTGCCGGTAGGTCGCGAGTGGGGCTCGGGCGCTTACGTCATCGCAACCTTGCGCCGGCCGCTCGATACGCAGCAGCAGCGCATGCCCGGCCGCGCCATCGGCGTGCAGTGGTTCTCGATCGATCGCGCGGCAAAGACGCTGGCCGCTGAGGTGAAGGTCCCAGCGCTGATGCGGCCGAACTCAACGTTGCGGGTGCCGGTGAATATTTCCGGCCTTGCGCCGGGCGAAGAGGCGAGGGTTGTGATTGCCGCTGTTGACGTTGGCATTCTCAATCTCACCAACTACAAGCCGCCGTCACCGGAAGACTACTATCTTGGCCAGCGCGCACTCTCGGCAGAGATCCGCGATCTCTACGGCCAGTTAATCGACGGCATGCAGGGTGTTCGCGGTCAAATCCGCTCCGGCGGCGACGCCGGCGCGCTACTGCAAGGGACCCCGCCGACGGGACCGCCGGTGGCGTTCTATTCGGGCCTGGTGACTGTCGGTGCCGATGGCAACGCCGAGGTCGCGTTCGAGGTTGGTGATTTTTCCGGCACGATCCGCGTCATGGCAGTGGCCTGGAACAAGGATAAAGTCGGCCATGCCACGGCCGATGTGGTCGTGCGCGATCCTGCCGTACTCACGGTGACGTTGCCGCGCTTCCTTCTGCCCGGCGATCGCTCCAGCGTCCATCTCGATCTCGATAACGTCGAGGGTGCGCCTGGCGATTACATCATCACGGTCACGGGCGCTGACGCGCTTGCGGCAAGCGCAACGCAGAAGCTCACGCTGCGCGCCAAGGAGCGCGGCACCGCTTCGGTGCCGCTCACTGCAACCGGTGCCGGCAGCGGCAGCGTTCGGGTGAAGGTGAACGGGCCTTCGGATTTCGCGCTGGAACGAAGCTTCGCTTTGGTGGTGCGATCGCCGGCACAGATTTTAGCCCGGCGGACAATCAAACCGGTCGGCAAGGGCGAAAATCTGACGGTGTCAAATGCTCTGTTTGCCGATCTTGTCCCCGGCACCGGCGCGGTGTCGATTTCGGTCGGAGCGTCGACGGCGCTCGATGCGGCGAGCCTGCTGGCGGCGCTCGACCGATATCCTTATCGTTGTTCTGAGCAGATCACGAGCCGCGCCATGCCGCTGCTCTATGTCAGCGAGCTGGCCAAAGGGACGCCGCTGGCAACCGATCCAACCACGGATCGGCGCATTAGCGACGCCATCGAGATGTTGCTGACGCGGCAGGACAGTACCGGCTCGTTTGGCCTCTGGGGTGTCGGCGGCGCCGACGTTTGGCTCAACGCCTATGTCATGGACTTCTTGACCAGGGCGCGCGAGCGCAAGGTCGCTCTCTCGGACACGGCGTTCAAGCTTGGGCTCGATCGCCTGCGTAACGACGTCGCCAACACGACCGATCCGGGAAAGAACGGCGGGACCGATCTTGCCTACGCACTCTACGTGCTGGCCCGCAACGGTTTGGCGCCGATCGGCGACCTGCGCTACCTCGCCGACGCCAGGCTCGACGCCCTGTCGACGCCCATCGCCAAGGCACAAGTCGCTGCTGCGCTCGCCATGGTTGGCGACCGGGCGCGGGCTGAGCGCGCCTATGCGGCGGCGCTCGCGGCAATCAAACCTTCCGCGCCGCCGGATCTGATCAGCCGCGAGGACTACGGCTCGACGTTGCGCGATGCGGCGGCCCTGGTCGCGCTGGCCAGCGAAGGCGGCGCTCCGCGGGCCACCGTGCAAGCCGCCGTCCAGCGTGTCGAGGCGGCGCGCGCAGACCTGCGCCCGACTTCGACGCAGGAAGATGCCTGGCTGCTGCTGGCGGCTAACGCGATGGCAAAGGATGGCGGCAAGCTGTCGCTCGACGTCGGCGGCGAGCTGATGTCGCGCCCGCTGTTTCGCACCCTTCGAGCCAGCGACTTGAAGGAACCATTGCGTGTTACCAATCTGGGCGAGGATGAGGTCCAGGCAGTGGTAACCGTTAGCGGCGCGCCGCTGACGCCGGAGGCTGCGATCGCCAGGGGCTTCAAGATTGAGCGCCTGACCTACACGCTCGACGGCCAACGGTGGACGCTAAGCAAGTCAAGCAGAACACCCGCCTTGCAGTCGTGCTGAAGGTTACAGAAGCACAACCACAATTCGGCCGGTTGATCGTTGCCGATTATCTGCCGGCGGGATTCGAGATCGACAACCCGCACCTCGTCTCATCGGGCGATACCGGTACATTGTCGTGGATAGCGGATGGGCTTGAGCCGGTAAATTCCGAATTCCGCGACGATCGTTTCACGGCCGCCTTTGAGCGCAAGAAAGACGACTCGCCGGTGTTCACCGTCGCCTACGTGGTTCGCGCGGTCGCTCCGGGCAAATACGTGAGGCCGCAAGCCAGCGTCGAAGACATGTATCGTCCCGACCGCTTCGGCCGTACCGGAACTGAGAACGTCGAAGTTACGGCGGCCAGATGACGCGTTACAAAAAGCCGCGTGGCCCTGATCGCCGCATCGCTGGTTTGCGTTGCAGCTCTTGCTGGCTTTGGCTGCTGGGTCGCATCGCTTGGTCCGGCGCCACTCGGCAAGGAGCTGTTGTTTTCGACACGGATCGTTGATCGCAACGGCCGTCTGTTACGGGCATTTGCCACAAGTGAAGGCCGCTGGCGGCTGCCGGCGACGGTCGCCGACGTCGATCCGCGTTTTTTCGACATGCTGTTCGCGTTCGAAGACAAACGGTTTCACGCCCACCATGGCGTCGATCCGCTGGCACTCGCACGGGCCGCACTTCAGTTCACGGTAAGTGGGCGGATCCGCTCGGGCGCCTCGACGCTGACGATGCAGGTAGCGCGGCTTCTTGAGCCGCGTGTCAGTCGAAGTCTCGTTGCCAAGTCGCGCCAAATGGTCCGCGCAATCGAACTCGAACGCGCGCTGACGAAGGACGAAGTGCTGTCGCTCTATCTCGATCTGGCGCCCTATGGCGGCAACATCGAAGGTATCCGCGCTGCGTCTCTGGTTTATTTCGGCAAGGAGCCGCGGCGCCTCTCGCTCGGCGAAGCGGCGCTTCTGGTGGCGTTGCCGCAATCGCCCGAAGCAAGGCGGCCTGACCGGTCGGTTGAGGCGGCGCGCAAGGCGCGAAACCGCGTGCTGGATCAGTTTGCCGCGCTCGGCAGCGTGCCGGTCGATGAGATCGCATCGGCGAAGGCGGAGCCGATCCCGGCGGGCCGCGGCCCGATGCCGATGCTCGCGCCGCACACGGCTGACCGCGTTGTGGCCGAAATTCCGCCGGGACGTGAGATGCGGCTGACGATCGACGCCGATCTGCAGCGGAGCCTCGAAGAGCTTGCGCGCGAGCGCGTCCGGACGCTCGCGCAGACCGTCGGCCCCGAGGTCTCGCTCGGGATAGTCCTGGTCGATAATGCGACCGGCGAAGTGCGTGCCAGCGTCGGCTCGCCTGATTATTTCGATGAACGCCGAGCCGGACAGGTGGATATGACTTCAGGCGCTGCGTTCACCCGGCTCCACTTTGAAGCCGTTCATCTATGGACTTGGCTTTGAGGACGGTTTCATTCACCCGGAGACGCTGATCGAGGATCGACCGGCACGATATGGCGGTTATGCGCCGAAGAATTTCGATCTCACCTTTCAGGGCACGGTTACGGTGCGCAAAGCGCTGCAGCTGTCCTTGAACCTTCCGGCTCTCGCCGTGCTCGATCAAGTCGGCCCAAGCCGTCTGATGGCGAGGCTTTCGCAAGCCGGCGCCACGCTGGTGCTGCCCGAAGGTGAGCCGCCGGGCCTTGCCATCGGTCTCGGTGGTGTTGGTATCAAGCTTGCCGATTTGGTGATGCTGTATGCTGGGATTGCGCGCCAAGGCACCGTCGTAGCGCTCCGGGAACAACTCGCATCGACGTCGTCCGGCGCAGAAGGCCGCTCCGGGATCCGACTGATGGGACCGGTCGCGGCATGGTATGTGAGCAATGTGCTCCTTGGCACGCCGCCACCTGAAAATGGCGTACCTGGGCGGATCGCGTTCAAAACCGGCACCAGTTACGGCTACCGCGATGCCTGGTCGATCGGCTTCGACGGCAAGGACACCATCGGCATCTGGGTTGGTCGTCCTGACGGCGCGCCGGTTCCGCGTCTGGTCGGACGCAATGTAGCAGCTCCGATCCTGTTCGACGCCTTCGCGCATTTGCGGACAGTGACGGCGCCGCTGCCGCGCGCGCCGGATGGGGTTGTCATGACAACAAGCGCCAAGCTACCGCCGCCGCTTAAACATTTTGCGCCGGGCGATCGGGCCGGGGAGGCCGCGCTCGGCCGGCCACATATCCTGTTTCCGCCCGACGGTGCGCGGCTTGAGCTGGCCTCAACTGATGCCAAGCTAAATCCCGTGCCGCTTAAAGTCACCGGCGCGATTGCTCCGGTCACTGTTCTCGTCAACGGCGTTCCGGCACGTGATCAACCGCGGGGAACGCTTTTCTTTCAGCCCGACGGCCCGGGATTTGCGCGGGTGACGGTGATCGACGGCGCCGGATCAGCAGACAGCATCGTTGTGCGGCTCGAGGATGGAAGTTCCGCAACGATGCCGGCGGTCCGATCAGACTGCCCGGTAACGCCGTGCGGCCATCCCTGAAACGTCCTTTTCCGGCGCGCGCGTATTCCCTATGGTCAGTGCCCACTTTGGGCCAGGAGAGGCATGAGCACGAGCAGTAGCACGTCGTCGCGAACTTTTGGGCCAGCGATCATTTTTGCCGCGCTTTTCGCCGGCGCGCTGCGCATCGGAACCAATCTCGGGCAAGCAATTCTCGTTATCGGTCGTGCGCCGCGCGCTAAGCTTCCGCGTGTTCGCGTCGGCGCGCTGATTGCGGTTGCCGTCATCATCGCAGCCATCGTTGCGTCGATGTTTGTGCTCGACGCGGCGGCGAGCGATTGGGCGCGGCATTTGCCGCAATGTGTGATCGACGCTGCCGATGAGATCACCAATTTCGGCCTGTCCGGACGCTTTCTCTATCCGCTCGGCTTCATGATTTTGATTCTCGCGGCGCTCATTGGACCTTGGCTGACGCGGATGACACAGGGCGTGCTTGCCGCGATCATGGCTCGCCTCGGCTTTCTGTTCATCGCGATCGGGCTGCCCAGTCTGTTCGACACCATCGTCAAGCGTCTGATCGGGCGGGCGCGCCCTTATATGGGCCCGCGCGACAATCCGTTTTTCTACAAGCCGTTGAGCTGGTCGCCCGAATACGCCAGCATGCCTTCTGGGCACGCTACCACTGCGGCTGCGGCCGCAATCGCCATTGGCGCGATTTGGCCGCGCGCGCGTGCGCCGATGTGGGCATACGCGTTGATCATCATGTTCAGCCGCGTCGTCATCAACGTCCACCATCCGAGTGATGTCGTTGCCGGCGGACTGGTGGGCGTGGTTGGCGCGCTGATGGTGCGTCGATGGTTTGCAGCGCGGGGCCTGGTATTTTTCGCCGACAACTTGCGGCCTTTCCCCGGACCTTCATGGTCTCGGCTGAGGACGGCCTTCGGACAGATTGTGAGCAGGGCCGCGACGCCCGCCCAACGACAAATCTAGGTCCGCGCCGCAACGGCGAGCGCGGCAAAGCCGCGTTCGAGGTCGGCGAGCAGGTCCTCGACTGCTTCCAGTCCAATATGGAAACGCACAGTCGGGCCGCCCGGCGCCCAGCGTGTTGCGGTGCGCGCGGCGGTGCAGTCAAATGGGATGGCCAAACTCCGAAACCGCCCCAGGATGCGCCGATGCCGAACAAATCGAGCGTATCGAGGAATGCATAAACGGCCTTCTGCGGCACCGGCTTGAGCACCACGCTGAACAATCCGCAGGCGCCTGTGAAATCGCGCTTCCACAACGCGAAACCGGGATGGCTTTCCATGGCCGGATGCAGAAGCCGCAATACCTCCGGCCTCTGCTCGAGCCAGCGCGCGACGGCCAAGCCCGAGCGGTAATGTCGTTCGAGCCGCACCGCCATCTGCGCAGTCCGCGCAGAGCGAGATAAACGTCATCAGGGCCGACACACAACCCGCACAAACGCACGTTGGTCTTAAGCTCTGCAACCGTCCGGCTATTCGCCGAAACCGTTCCGATCATCACGTCGGCGTGGCCGCCGATATATTTGGTGCCGGCCTGGATCGAGAGATCGACGCCGAAATCAAGCGCCCGATAGTAGAGCGGGGTTGCCCAGGTATTGTCCATCAGCACGATCGCGCCCTTGGCATGCGCCGCAGCGGCAATGGCGGTAACGTCCTGCATCTCGAAACCCAGCGAACCGGGAATTCGAAACACGGCGCGGGTGCTCTCGCGCATCAGCGCAGCGATTGACGCGCCGGCGAGGGGATCGAAATAGGTGGTGGTGACACCGTATCGGGTCAGTATCTGATCACAAAAAGAGCGCGTCGGGCCGTACGCGCTATCGGTCACCAGGATATGGTCTCCGGCACGAACCACAGAGAGCAATGCGGTTGAAATTGCCGCCAGCCCGGACGGCAGCAACGCGACCCCGGCACATTGCGGGCCTTCGAGCTCTTGCAGCGCCAATTCCAGCGCCTCCGTCGTCGGCGTGCCGCGCCGGCCGTATTGATAGCGTGCACGGTGGGCGAGGAAGTCCTCGGCGCTACGGATAGAGTACGGTCGACGCATGATAGACTGGCGGGTTGACGAAGCCGTGATATGACGCGGGATCGCGCCCGGCGTTGATCACGCGCGTATCCTGATGCTGGGCCGGGGCAGAGCCAGCCTTCTTTCCCTCTTTCATCGGCTTCGTCTCTCGTGTATCTCGCGGTACCTTGATACATCCGTGTACCATCAATTGTGCGCATTACTTCGGCATGATCCTTCCTCGTCGACCCTTGACCTTTATAGGGCTATCGTCCTCAGATGCCCGCTGGCAGGCATGCAAAAAACTCCTCCTCCACGCTAACCAGCGCCGGCCCGAAATCCCGGGGAACATCGCCGAGTTGTTCAAAAGTCAACATTCGCAAATAGTCTCACCGCCGAGACGCCGAGGCCGCCGAGAAATTAGAGACAGGGGCCCCGGTTTCCCCTGTGTACCTCTGTGTTCCCTGTGGTTCAAGCTCTTGATCTTCTCGGCGTCCTCGGCGTCTCGGCGGTGAATCTAAATCTCAAACTCCAGCTTCATCCCGTCATACGCCAATCGCACTTCTGGCGGCAATGCCGCGTTGGTCGCCTCGTGCGCCAGGTCGTGGCAGATGTGCGTAAAAAACGCGCGCTTCGGTTTCACCGCGTCCACGATCTTCAGCGATTGCTCGACCGTCGAATGCGTGGGATGCGGCTTGTGCCGCAGCGCGTCCAAAAACAAAATGTCGAGATCACGCATCTTCTCCAGCGTTTCCGCCGGCACCTCGCTGTGATCGGTCAGGTACGCGGCCGATCCGAATCGAAATCCAAGGATCGGAGTTTCGCCGTGGATCACCGTCAACGGCTCAAAGCGCGCGCCAAACAATTCAACGGCGCCCTCGATCGGAATCAGGTCAACCAGTGGCAATCCGCCAAACTTATAAGTCGCTTCAAAAATGTATCGAAACATACTGCGCAGAAAGTCGCAATTTCGCGGCGTCGCATAAAGCGGCAGCTTGCCCGGCTTATGCCGATAAGTCAGCGGACGCAAGTCGTCGATGCCGAGTATGTGGTCGGCGTGCGTGTGGGTATAGAGCACGGCATCGAGGTGCGTAATATTCTCGCGCAGCGCCTGCTCGCGAAAATCGGGCGTCGAGTCGATCATGACCGAGCGGGCATGGTCGTGCGAATCACGGTAACTGATCATCACCGAGGGCCGCGTGCGGCGATCGTGCGGATCGGTCGAACGGCAGACGGCGCACTCGCAGCCAATAGTCGGCACGCCCATCGACGTGCCGCTGCCCAATACCGTCAGAGTCGCGCGCATTAGCCGTTCTTACCTGGAATTCGTCCTGTAATGGGATCGATAGCTGCGCCGCCCGCCGGCGCAGGATGCGCCAGCGCATTCGTTACTTCCACGTATGCCATTCGCAATTCGTAAAGGCAGTTCTGCAAAAATCCCTGCTCCTTCGAAGTCAGATTGCCTTTCGTTTTTTCCCCGAGCATGTCCAGCGTGTCGATGGTTTGCCGCGCGCCGATCAAGTCCACGGTGGGCTGGCCGCCCTTTTCCACCATCAGCCCGAGCTGCATCATGGCGGTCATATACAGGGAAGCCATGAAGTGTTCAAAATTCACTTCTAATCCTCTTGCCGAATGTCCGCTCAATTCCACTCGCGCATCCAGATCGCGCGACGACTGCTTGTAAGCATCGTGCTGCGCCTGTTGCTCCGAGGCCGTGGGAGGCTCGGGAATCTCCAGCTCGCCTGCGGGCCCGGCCGCTTCGGGCGCGGCTTCTCGGATGGTTGAAACCGGCGTGCCAACCGGTTCAGCAACTGCCGCAACCGCCGGCTCTTCCGTCGAATCGCGAAGTTCTCCTTCGGATGTGAACAAGCGCTTGTCGCTGACCTTAAATTCGCTGTCTTCTTTTCGTTTTTGCGCCATAGGATTGACCTGGCTTCCGATATTCTTCTCAATAAAACTCCGATGAACTACCCGGTGTTCCCCTGTGTCCTCTGTGGTTCAGCTTTTCTTCGGATACTTAACCAAAGTTTCCTCAAAACTCCGATCTTTCGCAATTCACGCGACCGGGAATGTTGCCAACTTCAGCCTCGCCGTTCCCGCCAACAAATCTTTTCCCGCAGCCTCGCGCCGCAGATAACCCAACGCCACGCCGCGATCTCCGCCAGCCAGAGGCAAAACCGCGCTGCTCGTAATCTCGCCCGCTTCTTTCTCGTCGCTGTTCTCTCTAGCTACAATCTTCGCGCCCGCTCCGGGCAGCGTGCCTTCCACCGTGAACGCGGTGAACTGCCGGTGCACCGCGCCGCGCGATCGTATGCGCTCTACAATCTCCTGCCCGAGATAGCATCCTTTAGTAAAACTCAACGCGCGCGTCAGCCCGGTTTCCTGCGGCAGATCGCGCTCGCGGATGTCCACGCCGAATTGCGGAATGCCGCGCGAGATGCGAAAAAGATTCAGCGCCGCCGTTCCAGTGGTTCGCGCTCCCGCCTTGACGAGCGCGTCCCAAAGCTTGCCAACGTGCGCAGGAGCAATCCAAATCTGCCACGATTCGCGCGCTTCTTCGCCCGAACGCAGAAGCGTGACGCTTTGCTGCTGCCAGCTAACTTGCGCGAATTGTAGATGGGCGAGATCGGGAACGCCAATGCCAGCACGTTCGAGAACAGTGCGCGATTCCGGCCCGGTCAGTCCGAGCGCCGTGAGCTGATCGTTGATGTCGGAGATCTCCACATCATCGGAAATAATGTAGTGATCGAATAACTGCAAGATTGTTTCCCGCTGCCCGCGTTCCATATCCACCAGCAACGACTCGACACGCTGAAAAACATATAGGTCGGCCTGAATGCGTCCCTGTGCGTTCAGCAGGAAGGCATAGACGCCGTGCCCAGCAGCAAGATCGCGAACGTTGTTGCTGACCATGCCATTCAGCCAGCGGACGCGGTCGCCCCCACTCAGCGCGAGCTTGGCGCGCCAACTCAAATCGTAAACGCCACAACCCGAAAGCAATGCCTGGAATTCGCCGCGCGTGTCTCCGAAGTCGGCCGCAGTGATCGCGCCGTTGTGCCCACTCGGGTTCGCCCCATGAAGTACAGACGAAATCATAGATTCAGCTTTGATTATAGCCAAGCGGGGTTCATCCCCGTCTCCCCGCCAGCAGCGCCAGTTCCCGCCATTTCCAGTGGCAATCCACGTCCACGAATCCGATCTCGCGCAGCCACCGCAGTTGTGTTTCTAAATCGAGAAGCTTGTTGGAAGGGTCCTCGGTCTCAACTGTAAATCCAATCCCGTGCAGGAATTCTTCGTGCAGCCGTGGCGTGGGCGAAGCGACGTGTTCCAGATTGCAGAAGACGCCACCGGCATTCAGCAATTCGTGGATCTCGGAGTAGAGTGCGCGCTTGCGCTCGTGCACCAGATGATGAATGGCGAAGCTGGAAATGACCGCATCAAACTTGCCCAACTCCGGAAGCGGATGATCGAGGTTATGAGTCACCAGGGCAACCGATGAATTTCCGGCAAAACGCTTGCCGGCGGCCTCGATCATGGCAGGCGAAAAGTCGATGGCAACGGCTTCCGCGTTCGGCTGCTCGCGCTTTTCCTGTTCGCCTAACACCAGCGCCAGCAGCCGTCCATCGCCCGTGCCCAGATCGAGAATGCGGCGCGTGGCCCGCGGAATGAACTCAAGCAACGCCGCTTCGCCTTCCGTGCGATGCGTAATGGAGTCGGCCCGTTCCAGGTAGTCCAGGGCATGATCAGTGTTCGTCCAGAGATTGACAGGCATGGGACAGTATAAACTCGATAGCAATGGACATTGCAATGGACGTTTCGAAGAGAAACGCTAACGCGGTTGCCAACCAGCTTCGCAAATGGCTTTTCGAACTGGCTCTGCTCGTCTTGCTGTTGGGCACTCTCTGGGGCCAAACCGCCGGCACCTCTAGCGCCGCGCCCCAAGACCAGAATCGCGATCAGGCGCAGCCCCAGGCCCAGCCCCAGCCCGCACAGGATTCTCCTGCGCAGGAAACCATCGTCACTTCCAAACAGGCGAAAGAACTTTTTCGCTCGGTGGACGAGATCCTCCGATTCGCCAGCCTCGACACCGGCCTTCCCATCAAGCACGAGGTCAAGCGCCGGCTCGCTAAGCGCGACGAAGTGCAGTCCTACATCAAGAAAAGCATGAAGGACGACAAGGACGCGAAGCGCCTGGAGAGGTCGGCAGCCGTGCTGAAAAAATTCGGATTGCTGCCGCGCAATTTCGACCTGCCCAACTTTCTCGTGGCCATGCTGAGCGAGCAGGTCGCGGGATACTACGACGTCAAAACCAAAACCGTCAATCTGCTCAACTGGGTCGACGTCGAACAGCAGAAGCCGGTCCTCGCGCACGAACTCACCCACGCTCTCCAGGACCAGTCCTTCGGCATCGAGAAATGGATGAAAGAAGCGCAGGACGATTCTGATAATAAAGACGATAAGCCAAGCCCTAAAGACATCAAAAATGACGAGGAAAGCTCGGCGCGCGAAGCCGTGATTGAGGGCCAGGCGATGGTCGTGCTTCTGGATTATTCGCTCGCCCCGGCCGGCAAGACTGTGCTCGATTCGCCCCAGATTGTCGAGGCGCTCAAGCAAACCATGCTGGTGGGGACCGCGGATTCCCCGGCCTTTCGCGATGCGCCGATTTTTTTGAAAGAGGAACTGACCTTCCCCTATCGCTACGGACTCGACTTTACCGCCGCCCTCCTGCGCGCAGGCGGAAAAGAATTCGCCTATGCTGGCGCCTTTAAGGACCCTCCCAAAACGACGCGCGAAATCATGCAGCCCCGGACCTATCTCGAACACGAGAAGCTCGAGCCCATAAAGCTGATCGACATGGATCGCGATTTCAGAGCCTATGATCCCTTCGACATCGGCGCCATCGGCGAATTTGACGTGAATGTGCTGATCGAGCAGTATGCCGGCCTGAAGGAAGCCGAAGCCATGTATCCCGAGTGGCGCGGCGGTTATTATTTTGCCGGAAAGCCCAAGGGAGAAAAATCGGCGCCCATCGCATTGCTCTACGTTTCCCGCTGGTCGACTGAGTCAAAAGCGGCCGAGTTCGCCGCCGTGTATGCCAAGTCGCTGGCCGCGCGCTATCAGAAACGCCAAGCGCTGGCAGCAGATGGCAAAGTCGCCGCCGACGCGCCGCCGGTAGATTCCTGGCGGACCCTCCGCGGACGTCATGCCTGGCTGACGGAAGAGGGAGTCGTAATGATTGAAGTCCGCGGCGACGCGGTGCTGGTCAGCGAAAGTCTCGATGACGACACAACCAAGCGCGTGGAGGAGGATTTCTGGCCGCAAGAAAAATCACCGGAAAAATCCGCACCCGCCAAGCCCTGAGTCCTCGTCTTGTATAATCGGCATTTCCGCGGTCATTTTGAGCGGCGAACTGGATTCATAAATCGGTTTCGGGAAGGGCACGACTTTAGTCGTGCCGTTTACGGGCTGGAAAAATGCGGCTTTAGCCGCTGAGGGATGCACCTTCCGAACCGAGCGGCACCGGCAAAAATCCACTTTAGTCAGGAGCCCACTTGGACCACGCAGAGATCGGCATTATCGGCGGCAGCGGTTTGTATTCCATGCCGGGTTTCACCGGCGCGCACGAGGTTGACCTGAAGACTCCATTTGGAGATCCTTCGGATGCCTACATTCTTGGCACGCTGGAGGGCCGCAAGGTGGCATTTCTCCCGCGCCACGCCCGCGGCCACAAATTGCTGCCCAGCGAACTGAATTTCCGCGCCAACATTTATGGCTTTAAGCAACTCGGAGTCGAGCGCATCATTTCGGTCTCGGCCGTGGGCTCGCTCAAGGAAGAGCATAAGCCGCTGGATTTCGTTGTCCCCGACCAGTTCTTCGACCGTACCCGCCACCGCATCGACACTTTTTTCGGCGAAGGTATTGTCGCGCACATCGGATTTGCCGATCCCGTCTGCGGCGAGATGACTAAGGTGGTTCATAGTGCATGTCATGCGGTAGGAGTAACTGGGAAGCTCGGGGGGACTTACATCTGCATGGAAGGCCCCCAGTTTTCCACTAAGGCCGAGTCCAACGTCTATCGCAGTTGGGGTGCGGATGTAATCGGCATGACTAACTTGCAGGAAGCGAAGCTCGCTCGCGAGGCGGAGATTTGCTACGTCACCGTTGCCATGGTGACCGATTACGACTGCTGGCATCCGCACCATGATTCGGTGACCGTCGAGCAGATTGTTTCCGTGCTGCTGAAAAACGCCGAGAACGCCGCGAAAGTAGTGAAGGCTGCGGTATCGGCGACGCCCAAGACGCGCTCCTGCAAGTGCGGACAGGCCCTGGCCAATGCCATCCTAACCGATCCGGCCAAAATTCCGGCGGCGACGAAAAAAAAGTTGCGCTTGATATTGGGAAAGTATTTGAAATAGGTCGTTAGTCGTTAGTCGATGGTCGTTGGCAAACATCGGTCGGTCCGTTTCAATTGTTCGCAACACGCTCGCCAGCGACGAACGACCATCGACTAACGACCGTCTTACGGAGACTTATGAGCATCCTGGTAGTTGGTTCCGTTGCCTTTGACACCATCAAGACGCCGTCCGGTCAGGTGACAGACATTCTCGGAGGCGCTGCCACCTATTTTGCGCTGGCCGCAAGTTACTTCACCGATGTTCGCGTGGTCGCCGTCGTGGGCGAAGACTTCACCCCCGAACACGAAGCCGTGCTGAAAAACCGCGGCGTCGATACCCGCGGCATCGAGCGCACCGAAGGCAAGACTTTCCGCTGGGGCGGACAGTATCTCGACAATCTGAACGAAGCCAAGACCGATTTCACCGAACTCAACGTTTTCGAGAAATTTCAGCCGCGCATTCCCAAAGAGTATTCGGACACCGCAGTTTCTGTTTCTCGCCAACATTCATCCCACGCTGCAAGCGGTCGTGCGCCTGGAGATGGACGGCGTGCGCCTCACCGGCGGCGACACCATGAATTTCTGGATCCAGGGCACGCCCAAAGAATTGGCGGAAACGCTGAAGCTGGTAAATGTTCTCCTCATCAACGACACCGAGACCCAGATGTTGGCCGGCGAAAAAAACCTTCCGCGCGCCGCGAAAAAAGTTCTCGCCATGGGCCCGGGCGCTCTGGTGGTCAAGCACGGCGAATACGGAGCAACCATCTTTTTCCGCGAAGGCGCATTCGGCATTGGCTCGCATCCCTTTCGCGCTCCGGCGTTGCCCATCGAAGAGGTCAAAGACCCGACTGGAGCGGGCGATTCCTTTGCCGGAGGATTCATGGGATACATCGCTTCCCAGGGCGAGTTCAGCCGCGAGGTGCTCAAACGCGCCTTGTTCTACGGCAGCGTCATGGGATCGTTTGCCGTCGAACGCTTCGGGACCGAGCGCCTTCAGCACTTGACCCGCGAAAAAATTGATGCCCGCTTTCAGTTGTTCCGCGAACTGACTCACCTCGACTGACACCCTTGTTGTCCGCCGTTAACGCTCGCTCAACGAGCGTCGAACCGCGACCGTAGCGCCGGCATCTTGCCGGCTGTCCCGAGGGCGTCCCGCCCTCGGCGCGGCGGCACGGGTGAGACGCCCGCCGCTACACCGCTAGCTACTCCCCGTCCGATGCTTTATCCTCATGCCATGACCGAGCCCAGCGAGCGTAAAGTGACCGTAAACACCGCCCCCGTTCGCGACTTCAGCGCGCCCCGCGTGGCCGGGATCGCCGTGCTCGTGTCTCTGTTCTCCTTCCTCTACTACTATCAACGCAGCGATCTTCTTCTCTATGGCGACGCCGTCGCCCATATCAATATTTCCCGTCGCGTCTTCGATTCGTTAACTCCCGGCCCCTTGCAGTTTGGGACGGTCTGGCTCCCACTGCCTCACCTGCTAATGCTTCCGTTCTTGTGGTCAGATTCGTTGTGGCAAAGCGGCGCCGGCGGCTCGTTTCCTTCCATGATCGCCTTCGTATTTGGAGTCGCGGGAATATTTCGCCTGGTGCGCGGCATCCTGCAATCCGATTCCCGCGCCAAACCTGTGGCCAGCGTGGGCGCATGGGCCGCGGCCTTCGCCTATGCAGCGAATCCGAACCTGATCTACATGCAAGCCACCGCCATGACCGAGTCCCTCTATCTGGCGCTCTTTATCTGGGCCGTGGTCTACTTCGCGGACTTTCTCCGCGCACTGAACCAGAGCGATAACGACCAGCGAAAATACGAAGACGCGAACAGAGCACTCGCCGAAAAGGCGAAGCGAAAAAACGCGGACGCTGACAGACGAGAGTCCAGCCCCGCAGGCGCAACCCAACTTAGCCCCGCGCTTCAGCGCGGCGTAGCACGGGTAAACTTGCCGAAGTCCCGTACGGACGACCCGGTCCTCGCCCGCACTCTGATGCGCTGCGCCCTCTGTTTGTCCGCCGCCGAACTCACCCGTTACGACGGATGGTTTCTCGCCGCCGCCATGGGAGCCGCGGTTGCCGTCATAGCGCTGACGCGATGGCGAAGTCACCCGCTCCACGATCGCGCCTTGCGCCGGAATGCGGCGAAGTTTCTCGTGGCCATTGCCTTGGCTCCCGTTCTCTGGCTCGCCTACAACCACGCTGTCTATGGCAACGCGCTCGAGTTCGCCAACGGCCCCTACTCGGCCAAGGCGATCGAGCAGCGCGTGCATGCGCCCAATCCCGCGCTCCACCACGCCGGAGTCGCCGCTATTTATTTTTTGAAATCGGCCCAATTGAATCTCGCGGTAGGCAACTGGGGACGCTTCTGGCTCGCGGCGGCCCTCATCGCGCTGGCCATCGCCGCCTGGAAACTGCGCGCGCAATCGGCGGCCATGTTCTTGCTCTGGCTTCCACTCCTGTTCTACGCGTTTTCCATCGCCTACGGCTCGGTGCCCATCCACGTTTCCACCTGGTGGCCGTTTGCAACTTTCAACCAGCGCTACGGACTCCAGTTGCTGCCCATGTTCGCGGTTTCCATCGGACTGCTGACCGCCTCTCTCGTCCTCCTCGGCGCCGGCGCGCGCCATTCCTGGAAACTCGTGCTGTTGCTATTGGCGTTGATGATGCTCAGCTATGCAACCGTCTGGAAGGCCGAACCGCAATGCTTGCAAGAAGCGCGCAGAAACTGGAAAATCCAGCATCCCCTCAATTCCGCCGTCGAACGCGTCCTGGTTCGTTTGCCGCAAGGCTCGCGCTTCTTGATGGAATTAGGCGAGCACGTCGGCGTCATGGAAGATCTCGGCATTCCCTTGCGTCACGTCGTGAATAACGAAAATCACCGCCCGTGGAAAAAACCGTCCGATCCCGAAGGCCTGTGGGAGCGCGCCCTGGCCGATCCGCCCCGCTACGTGGATTTTGTCATCGCCTTCGATGGCGACGCGGTAGATCAGCGCGCCAACAAAATCAATCTCGCCCCGCTCGCCGAAGTCCACGCCGCAGGACAGCCCCATGCCCGCATCTACGCCGCCCGCATCCCCCCGAATCGCCTGCGTTAACCCCTCCCCGCAAGCCGAACGGAAAGCGCCGTATGCCGGTGATAGAATCCGCTAAACGCTAAGGTACTTCTATGAACTCCATCCATTCCGTCATCGAACTGCTGCGCAACGAACTGGGCGTGTTCCTGAGCTCGACGCTGGCGCGCTTGCTGCTGGCCGCGCTGCTCGGCGGCGTCATCGGCCTCGAGCGCCAGTTGCGCCACAAGCCGGCCGGGCTGCGCACCAATTTGTTCATCTGTTTTGGCTCGGCCCTGTTCACGGTCTTGTCCCAGAAACTGGCAGGCACGCCGGCCGAGAGCGCTCGCATCGCATCGCAAATCATCACCGGCATCGGTTTCATCGGCGCCGGATCGATCTTGCATACCCGCGGCTCGGTCACCGGCCTGACCACCGCGGCCACTCTCTTTGTCGTCGCGGGCGTGGGAATGGCTGCCGGCGGCGGCCTCTATCTCACCGCCTGCTTCGCTACCGTCATCATCTTGCTCGCGCTGGTCTCGCTGGGACGAATGGAAGCCGCGTTCTTTCTCAAATCGGATGTCACCACCTATGAAGTCACCGGCCGCCATGTGGACGCGATGTTGCGTGAACTGAACAGCCTCCTGGATTCCGAGCAACTCACCATGCAGGGCGTGCACATAGCGTCCACGGGCCCGGATTTACGCATGGTGTTCTCGGTCGATTGCGAGCGCGATCAGCAGACCGCGTTTTCCATTCTCCTGCACGAATCGGACGTCTTTGCCAGCGTCACGTCGCTCGGCATCACGGAGCATGAATGACCCCCCGCGCCGAGGGTCGCTCGAATACCAGAATCCCTTTCACCAAAGCGTCGGCCTGCGGCAACGATTTTCTCATCGCCGACGGCGCCCACGCCTCTGGAGACCTGGCCGCCCTCACCCGCCGCTTGTGCGACCGCCATCGCGGAATCGGCGCCGACGGCGTGGAATGGCTCTTTCCCGATGCCGAAGCCGACGTCAACGCCCAACTCATCAACGCCGATGGCTCCGAGGCGGAAGTTTCCGGCAACGGCACCCGTTGTGTCGCCGCAAAGATTTGTGCGCAAGAGGGCAAAACCGAAATTGTGGTTCGCACCGGCGCCGGCTTCAAGACCTGCCGCCTCATATCTCCGCCAGACGGTCGCCACGCCAACACCTTCGAGTTCGAAATCGATATGGGCCAGCCCGAACTTGCAGGCGAGTTGACGATTGCAGCGGACGGTGTGCGGGCAACGGGAACCAGAGTTTCAATGGGCAATCCCCACTACGTAATTTTCGTGGACAATTTTCCCGATGATTGGCAGCGCCAGGCCGCGCTGATCGGAAAGCAACCGCAGTTTCCCCAAGGCACGAATGTCGAGTATGTGGTGGTAAGCGGGCCAAATCGAATCGAAATCCGCCTCTTTGAGCGAGGCGTAGGCGAGACCGAATCTTCCGGCACAGGATCGTGCGCATCGGCCGTAGCCGCAATCGCCAGCGGGAGGGTCGCATCGCCCGTCACCGTAATTGCTCCCGGTGGCCCGCAAACCGTCCGCTGGGAAAATCAAGTCTATCTGCGCGGCCCGGCCACGTTAATCTGCCGCGGAGAATTTTTCGTTTAGCCGCCGCTCCTGCAAGTTGCGCGTAGGCTCTGCGACGGCGCGGTTTTCGAAGTCAGAAAGGAAACCCTAGCCAAAATGAATCGCCACAGCATCGGCGCGTTAAGAGCCACCGCCTCCGTGTTCGGCGTTTATGCAGGCCTGCTCGGCATGGAGCATGGATTCTTTGAGACCATTCAAGGGAACGTTGTGCCCAAAGGAATAAAAATCCTTGCCGTGGGCCCGCCTGGACTCCCGTTCCCCTTCGGCCACGAACCCGCTATGACACTCATTCCCAACTTCCTGGCGACCGGCATCCTGGCCATGACTGTTGGCCTGCTAATTATTATTTGGGCAGCCATGTTTGTTCAGAAGAAGCATGGCGCTCTCGTGCTATGTCTGCTCTCCATCGCGCTTCTCCTTGTTGGCGGAGGATTCGGGCCGATCACGCTGCTGATTACCGCCTGCATTGCCGCGGCCATGATCGACAGACCGCTCGCCTGCTGGCGATCGCATCTCCCAGCCAACGCAACACGCTTCCTTGCAAAGTTGTGGCCATGGTCTCTGTTCGCCGCCCTGGCATGGGTGCCCCTTGAGTTCGCCGCCGGCTACTTTTTTGGTATCGAGAACGACCCCAAGCCATCTCTTACCAGCATGAACCTTATTCTTAGTTATCCTCTACTCGTCTTCTTTCTATTGACTCTCTTATTTGGATTTGCGCATGAGGTCCAGAGACATATCGACTTAAATCGGACGGGGTAGCCTCCAGTGGCGATAATTCGGGAACATCCTGCGCGTATCCGTGAGCCTCGTGTTGTTCCCAGGCAATTGGCGATACACTGCGGCTCCCCCAATAGAGGTTTTCGGTAAGCTGTTAAGATCGAGTGCACATGCCGTCCATTTCCCCCAACCCGCGCATCAAGCCGCGCGCCCTTCGTCCCGGCGAGAAAGTGGGAATTGTCGCCCCCGCCTCCAACGTCAACGGCGAGATGCTGGAAGCTGGCTGCGACGGCCTGCGCCGCGCCGGGTACGAGCCCTTCTATTTCCAGTCGATCCTCGAACGCGATCTCTACTTCGCCGGCTCGCCCGAGCGCCGCGCCCGAGAACTGGAAGACATGTTCGCCCGCAACGATATCCGCGCCATCGTCTGCGCCCGCGGAGGATACGGCTCCAACTACCTTCCCATGGCGCTCGATCCGATCAAGATTGTTTCCCATCCCAAGATTCTGGTGGGCTACAGCGACATCACCACGCTCGTCTGCTGCATCGCCGACTCGGCCAACTTCGTCACCTTCCACGGCCCCATGGCAGCCAAAGATTTCGCCATTGCCGATGGCGTTGACATGGAATCCTGGCAGAACGCGCTAGGCGGAGCGGCCGACTGGCAAATCGCCGAAGGCTCCGGAGCCAAGCCCCTGGTGCCGGGCCAAGCCGAAGGCATCCTCTACGGCGGATGCCTCTCCATGCTGGTGGCCTCGCTCGGCACCCAGCACGAGATTCGCACCGCCGGCACGATCCTCTTCATCGAAGACGTCGCCACCAAGCCCTACCAGATCGACCGCATGTTGATGCAACTGAAACTTGCGGGCAAGCTGAAAGACGTGCGCGCCCTCGTCTTCGGAGAAATGCTGGATTGCCGCCAGAGTCCCGACCAGGACTACACGCTCGAAGAAGTGGTCCTGCGAGTTGTAGAAGACTTGCGCATCCCCGTAGCCTTCGGCCTCCGCTCCGGCCACGTCTCCCGAGCCAACATCACGCTGCCCATCGGAGTGCAAGCAAGACTGACAGTCGATGACGCGGTGGAACTGCGAATTCTGGAAGCGGCAACAGTCAAATGAGCAAGGCATGAGTAAGTCGCGATGACTAACCCCAACCACATCCACCTCATCGGCATCTGCGGCACCGCAATGGCCTCGCTCGCCGGAATGCTGCAAGAGCGCGGCTTCCGCGTCACCGGATCCGACGCCGCGTCCTACCCGCCCATGTCCACTTTCCTGGAAACGCTGGGCATCCCCGTAGCCCAGCCCTTTGCCGAGGCGAATCTCGATCCTCGTCCCGATCTCGTAGTCATAGGCAACGCTCTTTCTCGCGGAAATGTCGAACTCGAGCGCGTCCTCGACCAGCGCATCCCCTTCTGCTCGCTTCCCCAAATTCTGCACGATGAGTTCCTCGTAGGCAAAGACGTTCTCGTCGTCGCCGGAACCCACGGCAAAACCACCACCACCTCGATGCTGGCCTGGATCTTCGAGACCGCCGCCCTTCACCCCTCATTCCTCATCGGAGGCATCGCCGAAAATTTCGGCCGCAGTTTCGGCCTCGGCCAAGGCCAGCACTTTATCTTGGAAGGCGACGAATACGACACCGCGTTCTTCGACAAGGGTCCGAAGTTCCTCCACTACTTTCCCGATTCCGTGATCCTGACCTCGGTTGAATTCGACCACGCCGATATCTACAAAGATCTGGAAGCGGTGGAAACCGCCTTCAAGCGCCTGGTCAACCTGGTCCCGCGTCGCGGCCGAATCATAGCCTTCGATTCGCGCGAGACCGCAGGCGAAAACCAATCCGCGAACCTCGACCGCTGCCTGCAAAAAGCATTCTGCCCCGTAGAACGCTACGGCCTCTCCGATCGCGCCAATTGGAGAATCGCCAATCTAAACTTGGCCGAGGAAAAAACTTCCTGGTCAATCTTCCGCGACCAAAAACCCTGGGCCGATTTCAACTTCCCCCTCGGCGGAGAATACAACGTCTGGAACGCCACCGCCGCCGCCGCGCTCGCGGCGCACTATCAAATCTCGAAAGACGTAATCGCCCAAGCCCTCCAAACTTTCCGCAGCGTGAAGCGTCGTCTCGAAGTCAAGGCCCAGATCGACGGCATCACCATCATCGACGATTTCGCCCACCATCCCACCGCGATTGCGCAGACCATCCGCGCCTTGCGCTCGCGCTATCCCCAATCGCGCCTGTGGGTAGTACTGGAGCCGCGCTCCAACACCATGCGCCGCAACGTCCTTCAGGACGCCCTGGCCCGCAGCCTCGCCCAAGCCGACGAAGTAGTCATCGCCGCCATCTTCAAGTCCGAAGCGATTCCCGCGCCCGAGCGCCTCGATCTCGATCGCGTGGCAGCCGAGATCCAGAAGCAAGGCAAGCCCGCGCGCATTCTTCCCGACGCCGATGCCATCGTCCAAGCCATCGCTCCCCAACTCCGCCCGCATGACGTAGTCGCCATCCTCTCCAATGGCGGCTTCGGCGGCATCTATGAGAAACTGCCCCAACGCTTGCGCGAGCTCGGGATCAAGACGCTCGGAGTGAAGACCTAAGTGTTTCGCACCATCCTAATGCTGACGTTTTGGGCCGCCGCGCTGTCTTCGCGGCGCTGGTGGGAGTTCCCTGGACCTATCTCACCCAAGACGTCGAATTCCTCTACCGCATCTGCATCGTCTCGGTGAGGATGGGCGTCCGAATGGCGGGCGTGAAAGTACGGCCCATCGGCCTGGAAAAAATCGATCCCGCCCGCACCTACATTTTCATGTCGAACCACATCTCCAATCTCGATCCCCCCATCACCATGGCCCTGATTCCGCGCCGCACCTCGGCGATGGTGAAAAAAGAATTGTTCAAAATCCCCATCTGGGGCGGCATCATGCGCATGGGCCGCTCGTCCCCGTCGACCGCAAGAATCGCGATGCCGGCATCACCGCCGTCCGCGAAGCCCGCAAGGTCCTCGATCGCGGACTCAACCTCACCACCTACGTGGAAGGGAAGCGCTCCTTCGATGGCCGCCTGCTCCCCTTCAAACGCGGCCCGTTCTATCTCGCCGAAAAATGCCATGTCCCGGTAGTGCCCATCACCATTTCCGGCACCGAGAAATGCATGCCCAAAGCCCGTTTCTCGATTCGTCCCGGACTGGTGACGGTAGAATTCCACCCCCCCATCGAGCCCGCCGATTTCGGAGACCGTGACCTCCTAATGTCCAAAGTCCGCTCCGCCATCAACCGCGGCCTCCCGCCGGAGCTGCAAGAAGGTCGTTAGTCATTGGTCGTTAGTCGTTCGCGGGCTCGCCAACGACTAACGACCAATGACTAACGACTAACGACCAGCGACCGATTGCACCCCTGTCATCCTGAGCGCAGCCGAGACTTCACGAAGTGAAGTCTCTGCGGAGTCCAAGGACCCCTGCCCCTCCCGCCCCGCCGTCACCGAATGGGCCAGAGCTTACGGGTTCACCGTCTGCGTGACCGTGCCCGAGCTGCCCGTAAAGTCCGTTTCGCCGTTATAAGTGGCCTGTACCACAGTGGTGCCGGCCGGCAGCGCACTCGTCGAGACGCTCGCGACGTTTGCACTCAGCGTCGCCGTGCCCAGCGTCGTTCCTTCGGCGGTAAAGGTCACCGTGCCGGCAGAATTCACGCCCGTCGATGTAGTCACCGTCGCCCTGAACGTAACGCTCTGTCCCTGCGATGACGGATTGGCCGACGACGTAACTGTCGTCGTGGTCGCCGCCGGATTCACCACCTGATTCAGCGCGGCAGAATCGCTGGGCGCTGAAGCATCGTTTCCTTCGTATTCCGCCGTGATTGCGTATGTAGCCGCGTTAAGCCAGGTCTTGCTCACCCTGGCCACGCCGCCACTCAACGTCGCGACCCCGCCGACACCGGCGAACTTCGCCTTCCCCGTCGGCACAGGTCCGCCATTTGAGGTGACGGTCGCAGTCCAAGTCACAGTTTGGCCGTAGGTGGAGGGATTCAGGCTGGAAGTCAGTGTCGTAGTCGTCGAGTAAGGAGTCACCACTTGCGTTACTTTCCCGGCGCTCCACCGAAAGGTGGAATCGCCAGAGTAGGTGGCCCTGATCGTGTAAGTCTTGGCCGGGAGGGAAGACGCCGTGAAGGTCGCTACGCCACCATTGGTAGTCCCCGTCCCAATTTCCTTGGAATCGGCGTAGAACGTAACCGTTTCTCCGTCGGGAATCGCGCCAAGTGCCAACGTCACGGTCCCGGTGAAGGTCACCGGTTGGCCGTAGAGCGACGGTGAACCGGACGTGGCCACGGCGGTCTTTGACACGTAGGGCACCTTTCCTACGTCCTCCATAAAAGTCGAGGACGTGCTCCCTTGATTATTCAAGTCGCCCGAGTACGTCGCAGTCATCACCTGGACGCCAGCTGCTCCGTACTTCGTGGTGAAAGTTGCCTGATTGTTCGACACGCGAGCAGCGGCAATAGTCATGCCCTTGTCCTGGAACTTCACTGTGCCAGTCGCGGTGCCGTATTGGCTGGTCACGCTCGCCGTATAGGTAACGTACTGGTTGACGGGTACTGGATTGACAGACGATGCGAGAGCGGTTGCGGTGGTTAGCGCGTTAGTATTGTTGAGCAGGACGCCCAGTGTGTTCGAGCAGACATTGGCCACGGCGAGGTCGGGCTTCCCATCCCCGTTCAGGTCTGCGGCCACGACGGCATAAGGGCACGACCCTCCAGTGTTGAATAAGGTTGGTGCCTGCAGGGTTCCGTCACCGTTACCGAGCAGTACTGCGACCGTGACGCCTTCCGCGCCAGCAAAAGTGTCGGCCCCACTGGTGACGATTGCGTCGGGCTTACCGTCGCCATTGAGATCGGCGACCGCGATCCGTCCGACCATGCTATCGGTTACCGCTAAGTAGTCAACCTCCGGCTGAAACATGCCGGTGCCGTCACCCATCAGAACTCCGGCATCGCCCTGCGGCGTGCAGTAAGGTGGTGCAGGGTTGGCGGCCACCATATCGAGGAGACCGTTCCCGCTCAAGTCTGCCGCCGCCACCGAGGACGTACAGAAATTGGTGGGAAAGTTACTGTTCGTGAACGACTGGAAAGTGCCGTCACCGTTGCCCAGCAGCACCGCAACCGAGGCTTCGCTGCAAATCAGAGCGTCAGGCTTACCGTCATTGTTCACGTCTGCGATAGTCAGGCACATAGGGACGTCAGGGGAGGCGGAGGTGATTGCCGGCTGAAACGTCCCGTCACCATTGCCTAGCAGGACGCCCACCGTGCTGTTGCCGTTTTGATTCGCGTTGATCGCAACGATGTCCGGCTTTCCATCCCCGTTTATGTCAGCCACTGCGATTGAACCGTAGGATTTTCCACCGGAGTCATAGTAGGCCGGGGGCTGAAACGTTCCATCGCCATTTCCCAGCAGAACTGCGATAGCGCCGTCGCCATTGCTTTCGCAGCAGGTAGCGATGATCAAGTCGGGTTTGCCGTCTCCGTCAACGTCCGCGACTCCCAGCATTTTGTCTGGATCTACTCCGCTCAGGTAGCTGACGATCTCAGGCTGAAAGGTCCCGTCGCCGTTGCCGAGCAGCACCCCGAACGAAGACGCACCGCAGCAGCCGGCCACGCCACTAGCCACTACCAAGTCGGGCTTGCCATCCCCATTTACATCAGCCACTTCCAAAGAAGCTGGGTAGCCGTCAGCGGCGGTGTTATACGTCACGGCCGGGAGGAAGCTCACGCTTGCCACATTCGTCGTCTTGGCCCCCTCCTTTTTGTTGCGCAGGGCCTGAGCGCTCGTGAGCCCTGGCGGCGCAGGATCCTGCCAGGTTTGTGAGGGTGCGCCCGCTTGACGCGGCATTGAGGATTTCGCAGACGGGTTACCTCTATCCGTTTGTTGAGCTAACGCCGCGAGTGGGGACAGCATGAGGATGGCAAGGAAAACAAGCAGAGCGACAACTAGCCCAACCGTTCGTAGTTTCGTCATTGGAACCTCCACAGTGCGCGATTCGCAAATCGCGCCGCGCCAATCTCGCCGGCCTTGCTCTTCTGTCCCACGGAAGCTCGCCTCTAGGGCTGTTGCGTCTCAACGCGTGGGAACCGCTCTTCAGGGAGGCGAAACTACCCTTGGCGTGGCATTCTCCACTTAGAATCAGGCAATGTCTGTGATTCGGGTCACGTGTTCTTGTGGAAAGGCCGGGGGCCCCTTCGTTTTTGAAGGGCGGAATTCCGCACCGTCTCCCGCGGACGTCCCCAGTTCTCTGACCATGACTCCCGGACACAATTCACCGCCCCCGAGGAGCTCGAAAAAGCCGCCAGCGGACGAAAAAGGCGAAGGTTTCTTCCCCTTGACACGATTTACCCCACTTCGAAGCCCTCTAAGGCCCGAGCAGGAGCGAAAAATACCCGTAAGCCCTTGATTCCGAAATACCTTACATATAAGTCCTTTAGAATCAAAGACCAGTCCGAAGAGTCCCAGCTAACCCATTGATTCCAAAAGACCGGTGGAGGAGGGGACGGGGTACCGAGTACTAACCAGTAAACAGCAAAGTCAACCCAAACGCCACGGACGCAAAACTTTATTTTTTTGACCTTCCGAGAGCCTCACTTCCGCTCCGCCAGCTTCCTCACCGCCCTGGCAATCTCCGGCAGCCTGGCGTATGCGGCGCAGCACCTCACCCACAATTTGTGCTCGATGGCGGGACTGCCGCTGACCATCGCTCCCGCCGGAACGTCGTGCGGGATGCCGCTTTGGGCGATGGCAATCGCCCCGTCCCCAATCTTGACGTGCCCCGAAACCCCGACCTGTCCCGCAAGAATAACGTTATTGCCAACTTCGGTCGTGCCCGCCAGTCCGACCTGCGAAATCAGCAGCGTGTCGTGGCCAATCGTGCAACTGTGGCCGACTTGGACGAGGTTGTCGATCTTAGTGCCCCGCCCAATGCGCGTTTCGCCAATGCTGGCGCGGTCAATACACGTATTGGCCTGCAACTCCACATCACTCTCAACGACCACGTTTCCCGATTGGACGATCTTGTTCCAGCGTCCGGCATCGTCTTTGGCAAAGCCAAACCCGTCGGAGCCAACGATGGCGCCATTCTGCAAAACTACGTTATCGTCCAACCGGCAGAATTCACGCACTACACTATGCGCGTGAGCCAAGAAATTGTTGCCGATAGTCACGCCGCGATAGATGACGACGTGAGCCAGGAGGACGGCGTTGTCTCCGATGACCACGTCTTCGTCGATGACCACGTAAGGGCCGATGTGCGCGTCCTTGCCCAGCTTCGCCGTGGGATGAACCACCGCGGTCGGATGGATTCCCGGAGCGTAGCGCGGCGGCTGGTAGAACAGTCCGATGGCCTTGGACCACGCCAGATAAGGGTTCTGGCAGCGCAGCATTCCCGTGGGTACGGCGGGAAAGTCCTCGGCAACAATGACCGCCGAAGCTCGAGTGGTCTTTGCGGCCGCGTTGTACTTGGGATTGGAGACGAAGGTAAGCTGGCCGGCTCCGGCGTGTTCGATGCCCGCCACAGCGGTGATTTCGGTGTCCGGAGAAGCGTTGTCGATGCGGGCGTTGAGGGCGTTGGCAATATCGGCGAGTTTCATGGCGGTGTCCGTTGGAATTGTAAACTGTCAGGTCTCAGGTCTTAGGCATCAGGTGTCAGGAAAAGCAAGATCAAGCTATTTCACGGCAAATCCAAGCTTGCTCTTCCTGAGACCTGACACCTGAGACCTAACACCTGGTCATTGCTCGAACAGCGTGACTTGGCGGACATCGGGTTGGCCGCCTCGGCGGCGGCGGTTGGCCGCTCCTACGACTGCCAGCACGGTCAGCGACGCCAAGGCTTGGCGGGGCACAAACACCCGCTGCGTGTTGGAGCGCAGGTCGGGAGGGTTCATCAAAAATCCTTCCGCGGGATTTTGCGTGAGGTCGTTGGGAAGGATGCCTTCCAGCACTTCGCTGTCTTTGAATCGCAGGCGCACCCACAAACCTTCGGTGCGGGGGCGAGTGGTGAAGGTCTTGCGCAGCACCAAATCGGAATCGGTAAACTCACGGACAAAATAAACCGCCTTGATGTCCGCCAGGTCGATGGCAACCACGTTGCCCGAAGTGTTGAGCAGTTCGAGTTTGCCTTCGACGACAAAGTTGGCGGGAGCGACGAAACCGCTGACCGAGTCGCGGTCGTTCTTGCGCACGATCACTTTCTTGTGGGTCGAGGGCATGGGGCTCTGAACGCTGATGCTTCCAAGCCCGGCGCGAAGAGCGCGGTGAGCGGCGGGCGTGGAAGCTCCTGATGCGATTCTCGCACTTTCCCGATGAATTCGGACAATTTGTGTCTTCGCAGTAGCCAAACGGTAAACCTTGTGTTACGTTTTGTAGTTTGATGGAATAGCAGGTTTGCGGTATAAGTCTAATAGTTAGAGACAGTTAGATTCCGCTGACGAGAAGCGTGCCAAGTTTGGGGGCTGTCTCCCTGTGGAAATCTTGTGGATAACGCCCCGGTTCAGCCACCGCACGGCGAATAGGAAGGCATGGCCGATTACTTATATACCCTCGAAACCCGGCTCTCGCCGGACCAACAAAAGGCAGTCGCTGTCGTCCTAGACGCCGCCAAGGCGGCGGGCATGAATGTTTATCTCACCGGCGGCGCCATTCGCGACATCATCACCGGTTTCCCCATCCGCGATCTGGATTTCACAATCCAAGGCAACGCGCTCAAGCTGCAAAAAGATTTGGAGCGCGCAGGAGCGGTGGTGGGCGATGCCGACGACGAGACGCGGACCTTGCTCGCGACGATGCCGGGCGGCGTGCGCGCCGAAATTGCCATGGCGCGCTCGGAGCGCTACGAGAAGCCCGGCAAGCCTCCGCTGATGGCTCCGGCGACGATTATCGAAGATTTGCGCCGCCGCGATTTCACCGTGAATGCGATGGCGCTGTCGCTGAACGAGGGATCGCGCGGGCTGCTGATGGATCCGTTCAACGGCGCGGCCGATATTGAACTAAAGGTCCTCCGCGTACTGCACAACTACGCGTTTGTGGAAGACCCGTCGCGATTGATCCGCGCCACGCGCTTCGCCACGCGCTTCCATTGGCCGCTCGAGGAGCGGACGCAGACGCGTTACGACTCGGGAAAAGAAAACGGCTACATCGAGCACATACGGAATTCGAGTATCGGGTATGAGATCGAACAGTTGGCGTACGAAGACGATGCTCTCGGCGTTCTGAAGGCGTACGAAAAGGAAGGCTGGCTGAAGGTATTGAATCCGCGCTGGAGCACCGCCAAAGCGGATACGGGCGGATTGAACGCGCTGATGAAGACGCGGCAGCAAATGAACGAACTCGGCTACGCGCCGGAGATCGCGCCCTCGGTGCTGTATTTCATCACCGATCGAATGGGCGAAAAAGATATTTCGGATTTGCGCCGGGCGATCCCGCGCAAGGACCTGGTGGAATCCTGGAAGGACCTGGAGGACAACGCCCACACGCTGGCCAAGCGGTTGACGGGCAAGGAAGCGGCGACTCCGTCGCGGACGTGGCAATTGCTGTCGTCGGCGCGTCCCGAGATGATTCTGTTTCTGGCCATCACGGCGCGGCAGCAGGCGGTGGCGCAGAAGATCAAGAATTTTCTCGGCAAGTGGCGGCAGGTGCAGCAGAAGATTCCATTGCCGGAGATGACGGAACTCCGCATCACGCCGCAGATGCCGGAGTATGCCAAGATCGCGAACGATGTGTTTTTGCTGCTGCTGGATGGCAAGCTGCGTTCGCGGACCGAGACGCTGAAATATTTGAAGCCGTTGGCGCCTCCTCCGCCTCCGCCGCCTCCACCACCGCCAGTCAAGCGGGGCAAAGCGGCCAAAGCCGCGGCCGCAGCCGAGGCTGCTGCGCCTGCCGTAGCGGCAGGCGGCAAGCCGGGCGCTAAAGGCAAAGGAAAAGACAAAGGAAGAGTAGTTGCTGCCCCGGCGACGCCGGCCGTCACAGCTAAAGGAAAAGCCACCGAAGCGGCGAAGCCTGCTGCACCGGCAAAGCCCGCTGCGGCAGCCAAGGCTCCAGCCGCCACGAAACCGAGCAAGCCCGCGAAAGCCAAGAAGCCGGCCGCGAAAGTAAAGGCAAAAGTGAAGGCAACGCCCAAGCACAAAAAGCAAGAGAAGAAGAAGGACAAGAAGAAAAAAGACAAGAAGAAAAAAGGTAAGAAGCGGTAGAACGGGACTAACAGGATGTTATTTCAGCAGAGAAATGCGGCCCGTAGACTCAAATACTTCTCACGGCCACCCTGGAGGTCGTATCAATTTCTAGTCAGTACCCTCTTCCTCCTCATGGTTACGTTCTTTCCGATCGAGATCATCATGAATTTTCGACTGGTTAGGTTGTTTCCGGAGCAGATTATTATCGTTACGCATTCTCGACTGTCCTTAAACAGTTCGGTAATTTGGATGTTTACGCCAGTAGTCACCTTGGTTGTACTCTGGGTGCGCGTATGGAAAGCGCACCGTGACGTTTATGAGGTTATTCACTTCACATCAGTCGAAAAGCTCACCGAAGACGATAGGGTAGCGGTTCCCCTCGATGCTTTAGCTTACATGCTTTATAGTGGTTTCTATCTAGCATTGTCCGCCGTCTGCTTAGCTTACGCGGCAACGGAGGATTTTGTTAGAGCGTCGTTACGTCGGTAGGAGCTCGATTGTAGGTTTAACCAGAATTGGCGGAGGGAAGAACAAGAAGAAATAAGACGGCTGCGAGGCTTGGTTTAGATTAGGTCTGCCTTCGGAAGCTCGCTCTTGAAATTCAAGCTTCAGCACAGGTTTTCTGGACTATAATGTGGTCATGCGGCGCTTTTTGTTCATAGCGACGTTGAGCTTGTTCTTGTGTGCGCTGCCCCTGTGGGCGCAACGGCGTGGCGGCGGAGGCGGATCAGCGCACTTCGCTTCGCGCGGCAGCTTTGCCGGACACTCTACTTCCTCTTCCGGTTCGTTCCACAGTGGAAACCCTGGCCGCGGCCCTGTCATTCATCAACCGATCGGGCGTCCGCCGATTGGGCATCCTTACTACCACCATCGAGTTTCCTACGGACGCCGGCACTATCCCTACGCGACCTATGATCCTTACGGCTATTACGGCTGGTACGCCGATCCGTTCTATGACACGGGCGATCGGGACGCGTATGCGGAGGAGTATAGCTCCGTGCCCTATCGCAATGACGATCGCGATAACGAAGGGCTGCAACGCGATGTGCAAGCGCTGAGCGGGAAGATCGACCGCTTGCAGGAAGATGTGGAAGCGCGCAATCGTCCGAAGGCGGAGGAGGAACCCGCGACCGCGCTGGTTTTCCGAGATAAGCATGTGGAGGAAGTGCGGAACTACGCCATCGCCGGTGGAACCCTCTGGGTGCTCAATGACCATCAAACCGGAAAGAAGATTCCACTCGCCCAGCTCGATCTCGTCGCCACCGCTAAGATGAACGACGAGCGCGGCGTGGAATTCCAGGTGCCGAAATAATCAACCGTTTAACTTGGCACTGAACGCTAATAGGCCTAATGTTCTTGTTATGTCTATGCTTAATGTCATCCTCGGTTGTGCGTGCATCGTGCTGGCCATCTTTGCGTGGCGCCTGAATCGTCTGACATCGAAACTCCGTTTGGAAATCGACACCCTTAAGAGGAAGAATGAGCAGTCGGAGGCCCAGCTTGTACAAGCAACCCAGAAGTTAGCGGAACACGAGTTGGAAGTTCACGACCTTCAGCAGAAGTATGAGCTCATGGCGACCCAGTTCGAACAAGCAGCCCAGAAATTAGCTGAGCACGAGAAGCCGCAGGATTCGAATGGCAATGGATTATTTCAGCGGGTTGTTGAAAACCTTATCTCCCTCGGAGTACCCGGTCTTGTGCTGCTGGTTGCGGTAAGCATATCGGGCTTTGCTGGTGCCGCTGCGCTGACGAGTGCACTCGCCGTATTAGGGGGGCCGTGGGGCATGGCCGGCGGAATTAGCCTTCTAATCCTGCTTGCGCTCGTATCTAAAGCTCTGACCGAGTATGGTCTTCCGAAATTGGCACATGCAGTGATTAGCGGCCTAATCGCCAAGGGCGAGACTTCGCCGAGCATCCGTAAAAAAGTCGATTCACTTCCGAAATGGGCGATCTCCATGAAACTTCGAACTAAAATCGACGAGACATTGGCTGAGGCCCAAGGCGACTTGGGTGGTGAGCACACTAAATAGAGATTCCGAGCGTTCGCAAAGTACTACTTCGACCTCCGGCAAAGCACGCGACCTTCACCTTGCTGATTTGCACAACTTTCAGTCATTGCGCGATGCCCTCCAGCCATTAGAATGAACTCGGTCCTTTTTTTCAAAAGCCAAGAGCTACAAGCCAGGAGCTAACGGCCAAGTGCTGCCTTCATGACCCAAAACCAATTCGTCCATTTGCATCTGCATAGCGATTACTCGATGCTCGACGGCGCTTGCGACGTTGAGAAACTGGTTGACCGCGTCCACGAACTCGGCATGCCCGCCGTGGCCATGACCGACCACGGCAACATTTTTGGCGCGGTGCATTTCGTCAATGCCGCGCACAAGGCCGGGATCAAGCCGATTGTAGGATGCGAACTCTACATCTGCAAAAAAGACGATCACGTCATTACGCGCACTCCGCCCGACGGCGATACCTACAATC
The DNA here is from genome assembly GCA_963709835.1 of uncultured Acidobacteriaceae bacterium. Lineage (GTDB taxonomy): Bacteria > Acidobacteriota > Terriglobia > Terriglobales > Acidobacteriaceae > Acidiflorens. Next base: position 90,105 of record CAVPYG010000042.1, on the reverse strand, counting down.
ATCTGCTCGTCCTCGCCGAAAACGAAGAAGGCTATCGCAACCTGGTCAAGATCACGTCGGAAGCGTCGCTGCACGGCTTCTACTACAAACCGCGCGTGAGCAAAAAATTTCTGGCCGAGCATTCCAAGGGTCTGATAGCGCTTTCCGGATGCCTCAAAGGCGAAGTCGCCGAGCGACTGACGGAAGGGAACTACGACGCGGCGCGCGCGGCCGCGGGCTTCTACAGCGACCTCTTCGGCAAAGAGAACTTCTTCCTCGAAATTCAGGACCAAGGCCTGGAGAAGGAGCACCTCATTCATGATGGCTTGTTCCAGTTGGAGAAGGACCTCGGTCTTCCCCTGATCGCGACCAACGACAGCCACTATCTTTGCGAAGACGACGCGCACGCCCAGGATGTGATGCTGTGCATCCAAATGGGCAAGTCCATCCAAGACACGAACCGGATGAAGTTCGAGGGCACGCAGTTTTACGTCAAGAGCGGCGAGGAGATGCTGCGCGTTTTCAAGGACGCGCCACAAGTGCTTTCGCGCACGCTCGATATTGCCGAGCGCTGCAACCTGCGGCTGGAGAAAGTTCCCAGTCCGTTCCCGCACTTCGACGTTCCCGACGGATTTACTCCCGACAGTTATTTCGAGCACATCACGCGGCAGGGATTCGCGCGGCGCATGGAGAATCTGCGCAACGCAGCGTCGAGCGGGCGCTTGAAGCATTCTCTGGGGGATTACGAGCAACGGCTGGCGCGCGAGATTGCCATCATCCAGCAGATGAAGTTTCCCGGTTATTTTCTTGTGGTATGGGATTTTATCCGCTACGCCAAGGAGCAGGGCATTCCCGTCGGACCGGGCCGCGGATCGGCGGCGGGCGCCCTGGTTGCCTATTCGCTGGGCATCACCGACATCGATCCCTTGCAGCATGAACTTCTGTTCGAGCGATTCCTTAATCCCGAACGCATTTCCATGCCCGACATCGACATCGACTTCTGCATGCACCGGCGCGGGGAAGTGATCGAATACGTTACTCATAAATACGGGCGCGAAAATGTCGCGCAGATCATCACCTTCGGCACCATGGCGGCCAAAGCTGCGATCAAAGACGTCGGCCGCGCCATGGATATGCCCTACAGCGATGTGGATCGCATCGCGAAGATGGTGCCGACCACCCTGAACATAAAGTTGGACGATGCTTTGAAGGAGTCGGCTGCGCTACAGGAGGCATATCAGAAAGATCCGCAGGTGCGGCAGTTGCTCGACACGGCTCGCAAACTGGAAGGGCTGGTGCGGAATTCCGGCGTGCATGCCGCCGGAGTGGTGATCTCGCCGCGTCCGCTGATTGAACTGGTGCCGCTGCACAAGACGAAGAACGACGAAATCGTCACCGCCTTCGACATGGTGGCCATCGAGAAGATGGGCTTGCTGAAGATGGATTTTCTCGGCCTGACCACGCTCACCATTCTCGACGACTCGTTGAAACTGATCGCGCAGAAGGGAACGAGCCTGAAGCTCGACGACATTCCGCTCGAAGACGCGGAGACCTACGAAAAGGTTTTCCATAGAGGATTGACCTCGGGTGTGTTCCAGTTTGAATCGTCGGGCATGAGAGATGTTCTGCGCCGCTATCAGCCGAATTCCATCGAAGATCTCACGGCGTTGAATGCGCTCTACCGGCCCGGCCCGATTCAGGGCGGAATGATCGACGACTTCATCGAGCGCAAGCACGGCCGCCGCAAGATCGAATACGAATTGCCCGAATTGAAAGAAATTTTGCAGGAGACGCTGGGCGTCATCGTTTATCAGGAACAGGTGATGCAAGTGGCGAACAAGCTCGCGGGCTACTCACTGGGAGAAGCCGATCTTTTGCGGCGCGCCATGGGAAAGAAAAATGCGGAGGAGATGGCGAAGCAGCGTGAGCGCTTTGTGCAGGGAGCGACCCAGCGAGGTTTCCCGCCGCGAAAGATCGAGAAGATTTTCGATCTGATGGCGCAGTTTGCCGGCTACGGTTTTAACAAATCGCATTCGGCGGCTTACGCGCTGCTGGCCTATCACACCGCGTATTTGAAGACGCACCATCCCATCGACTTCATGGCGGCGCTGCTGACTTCGGTGACGGGCAGCACCGACGATGTGGTCAAGTACATCAACGAATGTCGCGAGATGGGAATCGCGGTCGAGCCTCCCGATATCAACGTCAGCGCCGCGAATTTTACGCCGCACGGGCAGGCGATCCGCTTTGGGCTGGCCGCGGTGAAGAACGTTGGCGGCAATGCCATCGAGTCGATCGTGGCGGCGCGCAAGAAGCTGGGGCGCGATTTCCGCTCGTTCTACGAATTCTGCGAAGAAGTGGACCTGCGCCTGTTGAACAAGCGCGTGCTGGAATCGCTGATCAAAAGCGGCGCGATGGATGGCTTCGGGCGGCGGGCGCAGCTCATGCAGGCGCTCGACACGGCGATCGAGCAGGCCCAGAAAGCGCAGCGCGACGCCGAGTCGGGGCAGCACGGGCTATTTGGCGTGTTCGCTGATGAATCCGCCGGGCAGGCGAGAGACGCGCTCCCCAACGTGCCCGACTGGGATGAACATACGCGGCTACAGGCGGAAAAAGAAATCCTCGGATTTTTTATCACCGGGCATCCGATGGAAAAGTACAAAGAAAAACTCGCCGACCTGAATGCGCTTTCCACGCAGGACATTGCCGCGTTGAAGAAATCCACCTCGAAAGATGAGAACATTTCGGCTGCCGGCTTGATCTCGGGACTGCGGGTAGCACGGTCCAGAAGAGGCGAGCTGTGGGCGCAGGCGGCGCTGGAAGATATGTGGGGGAAGGTCGAGCTTCTGATTTTTCCCGAGGCGTACAAGAAACTGGCAGAGAAAGTGAAACTCGAAGTTCCAGTGCTGGTGCGCGGCGGCGTGCGCATTGAAGAAGGCGCGAATCCAAAGCTCACGGCCAACGACATTGTTCCGCTCGACGACGCGCGCGTGACTTTGCCGAAGGCGCTGCGCATTCGGATTCCGTTGGGCGGCGCGACCGTAGGCACGGTCGATGCCCTGCACGCGCTTTGCAGCGAACGGCGAGGCGACGCCAAGGTGCTCTTCGACGTGGAGCGCGATGGCGATTTTATGGTAGTGATGGAGGCCGCAGGATATAATGTGATGCCGGACCGCAGTTTCCTGGGCCGCGTGGAAGAGCTGTGTGGGCGCGGCAGCGTGCGCGTCATCGGCTGATTCGTGCAGGAATAATCGGTGCGGCTATCGGTGCGGCCAATGCGTCGAGCGAATATAAAGCGGGCGGGGCAGCCGGGCGATCGGGCAATTGCCGCCGCCGAATTCATGCTCTCGATCGTGGAAACGCACTATAACCGAAGGAATGGAAACGTCTCAAGTATGGAACCTGGACTGAAAGCGCAGCAGGAACTGGAAAAAATCAAAGATCAAATCACACGCTTGCAGGCGCTGGAGGGGCAGGGCTCGGAAACACTGCGCCAGATCCAGCTTTTGAACGAGCGCGTGGACGGCCTCCGCCGCGAGATTTCTTCCAACCTCAATGCCTGGGAGCGCACCGAATTGGCGCGTCATCCGCAGCGTCCCTATACGCTGGATTATGTCGATCGGATTTTTACCGATTGGAGCGAGATCCACGGCGACCGCGGCTTCCGCGACGATCCGGCCATTGTCTGCGGCATGGTGCGCTTTCACGGCGAAGAGATTCTTCTGGTGGGCCAGCAGAAAGCGCGTGACGCCAAACAGCGCGTCTATCGCAACTTTGGCATGCCGCATCCCGAGGGCTACCGGAAGTCGATGCGGATCATGAAGATTGCCGAGAAATTCAAGCGGCCAATTTTCACCTTTGTGGACACCGACGGCGCCTATCCCGGACTGCACGCCGAGGAGCGCGGCCAGGGCGAGGCCATCGCCCGCAACCTGCTCGAAATGGCGCGCCTGCAAGTGCCCGTCATCGCCACCGTCATCGGCGTCGGCGGCAGCGGCGGCGCGCTGGCCATTGCCGTGGCCGACCGCGTGTTGATGATGGAGAATTCCATTTACTCCGTGATTTCTCCCGAGGGCTGCGCCTCGATCATGTGGCGCGATGCCAGCAAAAAAGTCCTGGCGGCCGAGGCCATGAAGATTACCGCCAACGATATGATCGAACTGGGTTGCGTCGATGCGCTCATCCCCGAGCCTGCCGGAGGCGCGCATACCAACCATGAGCAGGCGGCGAAGATGCTCGACGCCGCGCTGCTCCAGCATCTAAACGAGCTCAAGCGCATGCCCCTCGCCGATATGCTGGAAGCGCGCTATCAGAAGTTCCGCAAAATGGCGCAGTTCTTCCAAGTGGAAGCGTAAGAACTCAGCGTTCGTGGCACGATCATCCGGAATTTGACTGCGGAAGAAGAAGCCTCGCCTTAGAACTTCTGGAAAATTTGCGAGAAGGCAAACGGCGCTTGTGGCACTCCACTGCAATCGGACGCCAATCGCTTTGTACCGGTGCAGGCCCGGTCGCGTGCCACCGACCACATGGCGATGCGGCGAATGCGGCCGTTCGATTTCGCATAGCGCAACATCTTCCGTGCATCCTCCAACGTGAATACCTGCGGTGAAACATCGTTGACCCCGATCATGGGAGTAAGGCCAAGCGGTGCGTCAATGCCGAGCGTTTGCAGTTGCTGGATGGTCGCCTTCGCGGCGTCGATGGCGTGTTGCCCCATGACCTTGGGGTCGAAATTTGTGTCGTAGTCCATGGTCATAATATTGACGTTGCCGATTTTCACTCCGTGGGAGAGCGAATTCTTCAGCAAGGCGATACCCTCAGGCACCAATCCGGTGGGCAGCACGCCAAGTGTGTAAGAGATGAGAAGGCCGGGATTTGCCGCCTGCAAGTTGGCCAATACCTGGTTGCGACGGTCGATCGAGGCGGGATCTTTGATGGCGGAGGATTCAATGTCGAAATCCAGCATGCGGACGTTGTACTTGTCGATCGCCAACTGGTACTGGGCCCGAAGGCTGGGCACGTCTTTGCACACCTGAGCAAGTTCGAGTCCGCCTTCTCCGCCAAACGAGAGAATGACATCGCCTCCCGACTGGCGCAGTTGGCTGATCTGTCCGGCGATGGTGTTCTCCTGCCCCAGCGGCAGGTTGGGGAACCATGCTGCTTGACAGTCGGACCCCGAAGCGACGAGAAATGCCAGCGTGAAAAGCTTGATTCCCGATTCCTGCGAAATCTTAACCATGTCATTATTCGCCGCCATATCGCTCGCGGAAATCGCCTTTGCCGAGCCCGTGGCTGGCGCGTTGTTGTCAGGCGTGAGGATGAAAAGATATGGCGCGTACATGCGTTTCCGCGGGCTGACATTTTTCGCGGATGCGCTCGCGGATGCGCCGGCACCGAAGGTAAACAGAAGAATGGCAAGCAGGCATAGAACAGAAGCGGCAATCCGCATCACGCGGTCCTGAAACGATCCCTGCTTGGGTCGCCGCCACGGAAGCAAGTGGATATGATCTAGAATTAAGCGAACTGAACTGCCGGGCTGTCGATAAGTTGCCTTCGAGTTTGTCAACGTCCCTCCTAAAGAATCGGCAGGTGTAAGCACGGCTGTACCATGAAATCGAGCGAGTTGATCTGCTCTAATGCCTTTTGCACCGGCGCGGCCTTGCATTCCTCGAGCGTGATCAGGAAGGGCAGGTGCGATTTCGGGCAACCCGGTTTTTGCAGCACCGAATCGATGTTGATGCCGCACTGGGAAAGAATTGTGGCAAGGCTCGCGATGATACCGGGCCGGTCTCTCACCATGAACCGCAGATAATGTTTGGTGGTGAAATCGGCGGTGACCGAGGGAGTTATCTCGACCCGTTGTCCGCTGGAACTCATCCCGGCTTGCTTGGCGCGGGCGATGGCGAGAATGTCGGAGACGACCGCAACCGCGGTAGGATGCCCTCCCGCACCGTGTCCGCCGAAGACGGTCTCGCCGCCGTAAGTTCCGGTCGCGACCACCAGGTTCTGGCTGCCTTCGACGCGCGCCAACGGTGACGAGAGTTCGACCAGAGCGGGCTGCACGGCGGCAAACAGCTCGTTACCTTTTAATTCGGCCCAGGAAATCTGGCGAATCGTGCAGCCCAACTGGTTGGCGTATTCAAAGTCAACCGTGTCGATGGCCGCAATCGTGCGGGCCACAATGCTGTTTGCCTGGACGTTGCAGTGCAATCCGACTCGCGCCAGGATGGCGAGCTTGGCGCGCGCGTCCAATCCGTCGATGTCTTCGGTGGGATCGGCTTCGGCAAAACCCAGCTTCTGCGCTTCGCGCAGCGCGGTGGCGAAGGGAATTCCGTTGGTCTCGATCTGCGTGAGAATGTAGTTGCAGGTGCCGTTGAGAATGCCGCGGATCTTGAACAATTCATCGCCGGCCAATCCCTCGTGCAGTCCGGAAATGACCGGCACGCCGCCGGCCACCGACGCGCCAAACTGGATCTGCTGTTGGTTGCGCCGGGCTAGGGAGATCAATTCGGGGCCGCAGTGCGCGATCAACTGCTTGTTGGCGGTGACCACGGATTTGCCCGCCGCGAGCGCGCGCCGGATCCAGTCTTCGCTGGGCTGAAGTCCGCCCATCACCTCGACCACGATGTCCACTGCGGAAGATAGAACATCGTCGATGTTTTCGGTCCACTGTACGGAGGAGGGAAGCCAGTCCACTTTTTTCCTCGCCACGTTGCGATTGTAAATATGCGTCAGGCGCAGGTGGGTGTTCGAGCGCTCGCAAATAATTTTTGCCACCGAACTTCCGACCGTTCCGAAGCCGAGTAGAGCCACGTTGCAGGTTTGCGCACCGTCGTCGCGTGCGGCGACATTGTGTTTGCCAACTTGTTCGCCGACTTTTTGTGCGCCGACAATAGTTGAATCCAGTTTCGATGGACCAGTCATTCTTCCTTATGCCCTCTTGCGCCCTCTCGCGTGCTGCCAATTATTTTCCCGGCTCTGACTTGGCCACAGCGGCGTTCAAGTCTGGACGGTGGCAACCGTTTTTCAGTCACGCTCTATTATCGCCGAAGCGGCTCGCGGCTAGATCTTGCCTCTTGATCCTGACGCAACTTTCAAGATCAGCGATGCTCACCTTTCAGAGGTCCTCGGCCCTTCCATGAATCTCCCGACAACAGAAATAATCGGGAGCATCAAAATCAAATCCGCCGAGTCGATGGCGGCAATCGCGATTGCGGGAACCCACCTGGTGGTCCAGGGAAAAAACAAAATCAACGGGACATGAAGAGCCGCGAGGATGGTCATAGTGCCCCAAAACCAGACATATCGCCTCAGTTTCCACTTCACAGCAATGGCTAAGCCAAGTACCGCGATGCAATTTAGCGTTGGCAACGCAATATTAAGCCTTCCAAAATGATCGAACAGCCAATAAATCGGCAGCGAGCCAACAATTAGACACAACACACCCCACCAGGGTAAGCGAATTTTCTTAGCATCTTTTATGTTGTTCTTAATGTCGCGAGCTAGTGGCATTGTCCGACCGCCCTTGCTGCCTTGTAAGTGTCTAGAAAAATCGAGCCTATCGAAGTGACTTACCCGAAACTAGGTATCGCGTTTATCGAGACTTGGGAGCCTTGCCACAACCGCCGCCGAAGCGCGACGCATCTGCTCTACGAGAACGCCAACTCCTTGGCCCGCTGCACCGCCTTCACCACCGCTTTGATCAAGGTGACGCGGAGCTTGCCTTCTTCCAGTTCCATGATGCCGTCAATGGTGCATCCGGCTGGGGTTGTGACCGCATCCTTCAGCAGGGCGGGATGGTCTCCCGTCTCGAGCACGACGCGGGCAGCGCCCATGGTGGTTTGAGCCGCCAGGAGCGTTGCTATATCGCGCGGCAGGCCCACCTTTACTCCTGCCTCGGCCAGCGATTCGAGAATGATGTAGATATAGGCCGGGCCGCTGGCCGACAATCCCGTGACCGCGTCCATATGTTTTTCGTCCACGACCACCGTTCGCCCCACCGCATCGAAAAACTTCGTCGCTATATCCAGATGCTGCTTGGTCGCGAACTTCCCCTTGCACAGCGCCGTCATGCCCGCGCCCAGCACGCAAGGAGTATTGGGCATGGCGCGCACCACTGGCACTTCTTTCTCCAGCGCCCGCTCGATCATCTCGGTCGGGACCGAAGCCGCCACCGAAATCACCAACGATTTCGAGCTCAGGTGCGCCCGGATCTCGCGCGCCACCTCCTCGACCACCTGCGGCTTGACGCAGAGGAATACGATGTCGGCGCCCTCGACCGCCGCGGAGTTGTCGGTCCCGGCCTGCACCTTCAACCTTTCTTTCAGCATGCGGGCCCGCTCCGGGTGCGCCGCCGTTGCCCATGTCTGACCCGGCGACAGCAATCCATCGCGCAAGAAAGATTGCAGCAAAATCGATCCGATCTTCCCCGCGCCCAAAATCGCGACTTTCTTTTTCCCGTGCAAACTGTGTGCCATGGCTTTCTCCGAAACGCCTGTGATTAAAAGTACAAGAGTACACTATGCCGCTGCGATGCGAAGGTTTCAAAGTTTCAAGGCTACAAGGTTTCAAAGTGAACGACCCGCGGAACTCTCCTTGAAACCTTGAAGCTCTGCAACCTTGAAACCTTCCTATCGCAAGATCTCCGGCGGCACCATTTTTAAGATCTCGCGCCCAATGGGAAGCGACGCCGTTGCCGCCGGAGACGGCACATTCAGGACGTGCAAAAACCGCTCCCGCCCCACAAATCGGAAATCATCCACCAGCGCTCCATCCGGAGCCACCGCCTGCGCGCGCACTCCCGACACTCCCGGCGTCATATCTTCCATACGCACCTCCGGCACCAGGCGCTGGCAAGAGCGCACAAACTCCCGTTTCCGCAGCGACCGCCGGAACTCCGCCAAACCGTTCTTCCAGTGGCGGCGCGCCATTGCCCGAAATCCCGTATCCGTGAGCACTTCCATCGCCTCGCCGAAATCAAAGTTTCTCCAGCGGTAGCTTTCCCGCCCGAACGCAAGCACGGCATTCGGCCCGGCATCCACATTGCCATGAATGCGCCGGGTGAAGTGCACGCCCAGAAACGGATAGCGCGGATCGGGCACCGGATAAATCAACCCCCGCACCCACTCCGCTCGCGCCGCCGCCAAGTCGTAGTACTCGCCCCGAAACGGAACCAGCATCATTCCCGGATCGTCGCCCGCCATGCGCGCCACTCGATCGCTGTACAGCCCCGCGCAGTTCACCACGTAGCGCGCCGAAAATTCCCCCGCGCGCGTGCGCACGACTATTTCATCGGACGCTCCAGAAGAAGGCCGCGCGAACCCCACGACTCCGGCACCCGTTTTCACCTCGGCGCCGTGTCCCGCCGCGATCTCGGCATACTTCGCCGCCACCGCCGCATAATCCGTGATCCCGGTGGACGGAACGTGGAGCGCGCGCACTCCGCCGACATGGGGCTCGATCTCGAGCATGGCCTCGCGCGAGAGCAACCGCAGGCCCTCCAAGCCATTGGTCACGCCGCGCGCCAGTAAGTCGTCCAACCGCGCCGCTTCCTCCGGGTTAGCGGCCACAATCAACTTTCCGCATACCTGATGCGGAATCCCATGCCGCGCGCAGAACTCCACCATCTCCCGCGCTCCGGCCACGCATAACCGCGCCTTCAGCGATCCCGCCTGGTAATAAACTCCGCTGTGGATCACCCCGCTATTGTGTCCCGTCTGATGGCGGGCCACTCCCGCCTCTTTTTCCAGCACCACTAGCCGCAGGCGAGGGAATTGTTCCGTGGCTTGCATGGCAAAGGAAAGGCCGACGATACCTCCGCCAATCACCGCAATGTCATAAGTCATAAGTTTCTGTGAAAACGCTGGTGGAGGGACGGGCGTCGTCGCCCGCCCAAGCCGTGCTACGTACGCCAGCCCACCGAAGATGATCCTACCTCACCGCCGTGCTCAATTGCCGTGACGCAAGAACACAAGGATGTGACGCAGAAGAATTGGCGCTGACATGAGGGTGCGGCGCGGCTGTAAATTTGCCTACTGCACGATCAGCGTTACCACATCCGCGTGCGATGCCCCACCCGCAGCCGCAGCTGTCACCGTGACCTGCGTCGTCCCCACTGCCGTCGGAGCCTGTACGGTGACTGCGGATGACCCCGGCGACGCCGCCAGCGCCGACGTGGCCGACACCGTCACCCTGGACGGGTTTGGCACGACCGCCGGAGCCGTGTACAGCCCCGTCGCGTTCACCGTTCCATTTGTTGTGCCGCCGGTGACCGCCCAGGTTACGCTTTGGTTGGTCGAGTTATTCACTGTCGCTGTGAACTGCTGCTGAGTCAGTGACGCAGGCCACGAGTTACCCGTTTCATTCGCAAACAAAGTCGCCGATCCCGGACTTACCGTGACCGTAACGACCGGTGGCGGAGTGGTGCCGCCTCCGATCCCGCCGCACGCAACCAGTAATAGCAACCCAATCGCCAGGAAAATCCAACCAATGCCCACATAGAAACGCAGATTGCCGCGTCTCCGTCGTGCCATTCCCACAATGCCCGCAACCATCAACAACATGATCGGGTAGGGAGGACCGTCCTTGATGGTCGCAGCCGCGCGCAGCACCGCTCTCTTCAACTGCGCCGCCGCATTCGGCCCCGTGGTCGTAACCGTCAGCGTCACCGCCGTGGTCCCAGCCCCCGCGGCGATCGACGGCGGACTAAACCCGCAACTGGTCAAAGCCGGCAGATTCGCACACGCAAAACTCACGGCTGAGCTGAACGTCGCGCCCACTAACGGAGCCGCCGAAAAGGTGTAGCTCGCGCTCTCGCCCGCCAGCACCGTCGCCGCGGCGTTGCCCGTGTCGGTCCAGGTCAAGTCCGGAACCGTCACCGCCAGCGTCTCCGTAGGTGTGGCATGGGTCAGCGTTCCGTCCGTTCCCTGAATGGTGAAGTTAAACGTCCCTGCCGTAGCGCTGCCCAATGTCACCGTGAACGGAGCGCCCGCGGGTGCCGGCATCACCGTCGCTGGGGCGATCCCGCACGTCCCCGGAGCTCCCGCGCTGCACGTCAGCGCGACGCTGCCGCTATATCCGTGCAACGCCGTCAGCGTCCCGTTCCAGGTCAGGTTCTGATTCACCAGCGTCGCATTTGGAGTTGCAGTAACCGCAATTGCGAAGTCCGCGGCGGGCGTCACCGTCAGCCCGAACGTCTGCGTCTTGGCTGCGGGCGCTCCCACTGCCGTCGCCGCGATTGTTACCGTTGCCGGACCGCCCAACGGAGTCCCCGCCGCCGCCGTCACCGTCAACGTAACCGTCACCGGCGACGAAGACACCGGATTCACGGAACTTGACGGCGAAAACACGCAAGCCGCTCCCGACGGCAGCCCCGCGGAGCAACTCAAACTCACCGTTCCCGCAAAACTTCCCGCCGCCGTTACCTGAAACGTGCTCGTCCCCGACGTTCCACCCTGCGCCACGCCCAGCGAATTCGGAGTGGGCGCTGTCAGATTGAAATCCACCACGTGCAGCGTTGCCGTTGCGTATTTCGTAATTGTGTATGGGTCGGTTCCCACCGCTTGTGCGTCGAAACTGTAATCGCCCACACTGCCGCCCGCCGTCACCGTGTACTTCGCCGTTGGCGCGATCTGCACCGGATTCTGCGTGCAGGTTGTTAGCGCCGGAGCTTCGTTCGTGCAACTCAAATTAACCAGGCTCGCGTATCCGGCTTGCGACGTCAGAGTTCCGTTGAACGTGGCAGTCTGCGCCGGAAACACGGTTTGCGGCGAATTCGAAATCACATTGCTGTAGTCCGGGGCCAGCGGGAAGCTCCAAATACCCCGCCCGTAGGTCGATGCCACCAACGTTTTCGTGCCCGCGCCATCGTTGAAAATCCGCAGCGCCGTCACCGGAGCGTTGGGCAGAAATCCCGCCGCACCCGGCCCCGGCGGCGGGCCCACTTCCGTCCAACTCGCAGCCGCCGTCGCGCTCACAAAAACGCCAACGTCGGTTCCCGCGTAAACCCGAGACGGAGTAGCCGAAGCATCCACCAGCAACGCGTTCACCGGAGCATCTGGCAGACCCGCGCCCGTCCAGTCCGTCCAACTCGCGCCCGCATTTGTGGTCTTCCACACATGCGACGTTGGGTACGACGGCGTGCTGAATCCCATGATCCCTACATACGCCGTGTTGCCCGAAGGAACCGACGAATCCATTGCGACCGACGAAATCGCATAGCCCTGCGGATTGATATTCTGCGTCACATTCGTCATCAAAGTGAAGCCGGCGTCGGTCGTAGCCCACACTTCGCCGCCCGGAGAGCCGCTCAGCGGCCCGTGTCCGTCCGTGACGGCGTACACCGTCTCCGAATTGAGGTCCGCGCTTAGCGGACCGCCCGCAGCCAGCGCCGTTACCAGGTTGATCTCATCGCCCGTGCATACGCCTGTTCCCAACGTGTCGAAGTCGTTGCTCAGTTGCTCCGGAGCGGTCCCGCTGGTGCCAATCCGCCACACCCGGCACGTCCCCACCAGCATTTCGCCGCTATTCTGCGGGTCCAGAATGTAGGGAGTATCGTAAGCTCCCTGATCCCCGTCCAGATCGTTCGCGCCGACGATCTGGGAAAATGAGCTGTCGTTACATGCCGTTCCCGACTCGCACTTCATGATCGAGACATAGGGGTTTGCCGCAAACCATTCGCTGGGGCTCGTGGGATTGATGGCCGTGAATCCGCCATCGCCGCCGAGTGCGTTCTGCCAGGTTGTGCTGCTGGTTGCGGAGCTGGTTTTTGGCGATCCGTTATTCGCCGTTCCACCCAACATAATGTCGGCGCTCGAAGGATGAACCGAGACTGAAACGAACTCCGTCATCGAGCCCAGGGTTTCGCTGAGGCTGTCAAACTGGTTTGTCCCCGAGCAACTGCCCGTGGTCAGCCCGGAATAGCCATCGAGCGTGCGGCTGATTCCGCCATCATGCGCGAAGTAGCCCGGCGACATTCCGCTCGCAACCGCGAATGCAATCCCGTGCTGGCTCGGATGCACATGCGCTGGCGCCGCCCATGGGTTGCATCCATAGGCGTGGGTTAGATTGATCCAGTCGCCTTGGGTGCAGACCGTGCCCCCTGCCAGCGTGCACTTGTAAAGATTGACCGCGCCCGCGTAAACGTCCGTCGCCGATCCATCTGGAATCGCCGCCAACGCCAGGTTGTACCAACCCTGCTCCACCCCGCAGCCGCACCCACAGTGTCGCCGCAGTTGGTGATGCCGTTGTCGAGAATCAGCGTCCAGTTCGGTCCGCCGTTCCCAGTTCCGCCGTCTAACGACCGCCAGATGCCGTCGTCAACCGGCGTTGGATTTCCGTTGCTGTCGTATTGCACATCGACGGTCCACACGTACATCTCGTTGCGCCCCGGCACCACGGCAAACTCTCCGCGATAGATCGGGCACGTGGTTGCGTTAGAACTCGGTGGGCAATTCGCTGGCGTAAGGCTTGCGGTCGGCTGCGTCGCCAGCGGCGCGAAGTTAACTCCATCGGTCGAGGAGTAGATCCCGTGCCGCCGGATCGAAGCATAGAAAGTCCCACTAGCTCCCTGGATCGGGCTATAAATCACCGACGTAGCCGAAGCCGCAACCGCTCCGTCCGTGAGGCTAGCGCGGCTCCAGGTGGCTCCCGCGTTGAGCGAGTAATAAAGCCCGCGCGCGGGTGAACTCCCATCCTCTTGCGGACCCAGGCAAGGGCCGGTGTTTCCCACCGGCGTAGATTCCTCTCCCAGACACAAGCCGTTGTCTCCCGCAGCCGCCGCCACCACCAGGTTTGTATTCGCCGTGCTAAAAGCAATCTTGCTGAAGCCGATTCCCAAAAACGATTGGTCGGGAGGTTGCCCAATCCCTGTGATCTCGGTCCACGTCGAGCCCCCATCGGTCGAACGCAGCATTCCCAGGCCATAATAGGAATCGTCGGAGTTATTCGTCTCTCCTGTGCCGACCAGAATCACGCTGCTGTTACCCGGCTGCAACCCGATCGCACTCACCGCCAGCGTTGGCTGATCGTCAATTAAAGCTTGCCACGTTACCGACGCAGGACTCGGGCTCAGACTGCCCGCGTTGGTGGATTTCCACAGTCCGCCATACGCGCCGCCCAGCAGCACCGTGTTTCCCGAGGAGTCCGCCGCATCGATCACCACCGATGTGGCCCGCCCCGAGACCCAGTTGTAATCCTGCTGTCCATTTCCCGTGGCATCGGAAGCCAGCGGAGCCGGTCCCAGCGGAGTCCACACCGTGGGCGGCGGTGCCACGGCAGCGGGTGCCCCGCCCAAGCTCTGCTTGCGTGGGCCTGCGGAAAACGACGCAGGTGGGAGTGCTGAATTTGGATTTGCCGCCGCGCTCTGGGCCCGCAGAGCCATCTTCTCCCGGTAAGCCCGCAGCCGCAGCCTCGCCGCCGATTCTCCCGGAGGCACACCGCGACCCCGCTGGTTCCAGTTCCATCCGAGTGCGGGTGCAAGTGCGGGTGCCCCACCCAAGCTTTGCTTGGGTGGGCGTGTGGCCGCGAGTCTGATCCCCCGAGAAGGAGCGGAACTTGTTTTGTTCTCCAACTCCTGCGCGAAAGCGTTACCTAGGAAGCCGTCGAGGAGATCTCCGCCAAAAAGAAAAACGAACGCCGCAATAAAAATTACGAAAAAGGTGTAACGGGCACAACGCACACTACGGCTGGCCATGGATTGAGACACTATCCGGCGCCGGCACGACCCAGCGCACACCTAGAGTCTCAACCTTGAGAAGAAGTTTTCCACGTCCTCGAAAGTCCCCCCGACCTTAGTAGCCAGAACCCGGGGCGGTTTCTGGGTAGGCGGCGATTCGCCCCGGTCAATGAGGGTGACCGCGATTTTTCGCCAACAAAGCCCAAAATCAAAGTCAGTCTTGGCCAAGGAACTGGAATTCGCCAGTGCTAATCCTCAGCAACCCAAATTGGGAGTTGTTAAACGTGATTGCGACGAACTTGTCCGATTCCCGTCCTGCGTAGGGGCGGGCATCGGGGATCGATTTCGAGACTGCGCCGATGTAGACGATTTGCGGTTTCTCTGTCCGGTAAGACGGTATATGCGCATCCTTGTACGGATCTTTAGTCCAGAGCAGCTTTCCGTCACCGGAGATTGCCGCCACATGCCGCCCGTCGGTTTCCACGTATAGCATGGTTCCGCCGTGCATGTCTTTGTAAACTTGAGGACCTGGGAAAGTTTCGAGATAGTGCGTGACGTACGTTCTCCTGTACGTCCCGGTCTCTTGCGCTGTTCCGAGACCAATGATCAGGATTAGCGAGATTGCTAGCAACCGGGCTGCCCTCATTGTGCGTTGCCCTCCCAGCGCAAGGATAGACCTCGTTCTTGGAACGTGTGACCGGAACATACCTTGCACAACTGACGACCACAGGTCATTCCACACACAACCAGTATCGGCTAGCTTTACGAGCCAGAAGTCTTCTAGGAAATCTGCCGCTGGCGGTTGCTGAAGTTCCTCTCGGATGACGGACTATCCAAGAATCTACCCCACCGCCCAAATCCGCTATAATCTAAAAGCATGTCGGTGCTCAAAAACATCGAAGCCGTCGCGCAGGGAATGACCATCACCCTGAAGGAGATGTTTCGGCCCTCCATCGTCGAGAATTATCCCGACGGCGACGGCCCGCTGAAGGGCGCGAAGTTTCAGGAACGTTTTCGCGGCATGCACGTCTTGCAGCGCGACGAAAATGGGCTGGAAAAATGCGTCGCCTGTTTCCTCTGCGCCGCCGCTTGTCCCGCGAATTGCATCTACATTGAAGCCGCGGAAAACACGGCTGAAAAAAGGGTCTCGGGCGCCGAACGCTACGCCCAGGTCTATAACATCGACTACAATCGATGCATATTTTGCGGCTATTGCGTGGAGGCTTGTCCTACCGATGCGATTACGCATGGCCATGGATTTGAGCTGGCCAGTTTCAATGCGAGCAACCTGATCTACCGCAAAGAGCAGATGCTGGCCCCGGCTCCGGCGCACATGGGAGCCAATCAGGTGTTTGCGCAGTCGGAAACGGACGCGGGCGTGACGGGGGATTAGCGAACTTCGAGATTTTCTTACCAAACGCCGGTCCCGCGGGGCCGGCGTTGTTGTATGTGAAGAAGTTCTCAGTTCTCAGTTACCAGTTCTCAGTCGGTGCTAATCACTGAGAACTGGTAACTGAGAACTGAGATCTGAGAACTAAAAACCAATGCCAACTTTTCTCCAGACCGTAGCCGAACGCGTTGTCGTTTACGACGGCGCCATGGGTACTAACATCCAGTCCCGCAATCCTACCCTGGACGATTACTGGGGCAAGGAGAATTGCAGCGAAGTTCTGGTGCTGAGCCGTCCCGATATTATTCGCGAAATTCACGCTGACTTTTTCCGCGTGGGCTGCGACATCGTCGAGACCAATACGTTCGGTGGGACGGGCCTGGTTCTCGGCGAGTTCGATCTCCGCGATAAAGTGCGCGAGATCAATATCAAAGCCGCGCAGCTCGCCAGGGAAGTGGCGCAGCAATTTTCCACCAAAGACAAACCAAGATTCGTCGCCGGATCGATGGGCCCCACCACGAAACTGCCTTCGCTCGGGCACATCGGTTGGGACGCGATGTTGGCTTCGTATGAAGAGCAGGCGTTAGCTCTGATCGAGGGCGGAGTAGATGTGCTGCTCATCGAAACCTGTCAGGATTTGTTGCAGGCGAAGATTGCTACCGTCGCCGTGATCGAGGCAATGCATAAGACAGGGAAGCGGCTACCGGTACAAGTTCAAGTAACGCTTCAGGAATCCGGGACCATGCTCCTCGGCACCGAAATCGGCGCCGCCCTGACCACTCTTGAGCCTTACGACATCGACATCATCGGCCTGAACTGCGCAACGGGGCCGGCGGAAATGAACGAGTCGGTCCGATACTTGGGCCTGAACTCGACCAAATATATTTCCGTGTTGCCGAACGCCGGCCTGCCGCAGAACGTCGGCGGCCACGCGGTCTACAAACTCACGCCCAAAGACTTGGCGGAGTTTCACAAACATTTCGTAAAAGATTACGGCGTGAGAATCGTAGGTGGATGTTGCGGCACGACCCCCGAACATCTCAAAGCCGTGGTCGATGCAGTGACTGGCGTCGAGCCCGCGAAGCGCGATGTGAAGCCGGAGGGCGCGGCGTCCAGCGCCTACACCTCGGTCCCGCTCGATTTGGAGCCAAAGCCCCTGATCGTCGCGGAAGAGATGAACACGACGACGCGGGTCGATCGTTTCCGCAAGCTGGTGCAGGCCAAAAAGTACGACGACATTCTGGCGCTGGCGAAAAAGCTGGCCAACGAAGGCTCGCACATGCTCGATCTGTGCTGCGCCATCGTCGGCGAAGACGAGAAGGGATACATCTCCGCCATTCTGGAAAAGATCGCGACCCGCGTGCCCGCGCCCATCCTGATCGACAGCACCGAAGCCGACGTCGTCGAAGAGGCGCTGAAGCGCATTCCCGGCAAAGCCATCATTAACTCGATCAACCTCGAAGACGGCGAGAAGCGCACGTCGAAAGTGTTGCCGATGGCCAAGCGCTATGGCGCGGCGGTGATCGCCCTGACCATCGACGAAGAAGGCATGGCGCTGACGGCGGACAGGAAAGTTGCGATTGCCCATCGCATCTTTGACCTTGCCACGAAGAAGTACGGCATTCGTCCCGTGGACTTGCTTTTCGACGCCTTGACGCTGCCAATCTCGACAGGCCAGGAAGAATACCGTTCGGCCGGAACCGAGACCTTGCAGGCGGTCAACCGAATCCATAACGAATTGCCGGAAGTGAAGACCGTGCTTGGAGTTAGTAACATCAGCTTTGGGCTCGATGCATATCCCCGGCGGGTCTTGAATTCGGTGTTTCTGCACGAGGCGGTCGAGAACGGGCTGGACGTTGCCATCGTCAATTACACCAAGATTTATCCGCTGTACAAGATTCCGGCGGAAGAAGTGGAACTGGCGCGCAAGCTGATTTATCAGGACCGTTCAATCGGCGATCCGCTGCAAGTTTATATGCAGCATTTCGCCGGAATGAAAGGCAAGGCGCAGGCGCAGACCACCGCCCACGTCGCAACTCTTTCCATCGAAGACAAGCTGAAGTACGCGATCATCAACGGCGAAAAATCTGTGGGCGAAGGCGAGGCCAAGCGCTCGTTGGATGAACTGTTGGAGGATGCGCTCGTCGAATACAAGCCGCTCGATCTGATCAACACCGTCCTGCTCGACGGGATGAAAACGGTGGGCGACCTGTTCGGCGCGCGCAAAATGCAGTTGCCCTCCGTGCTCGATTCCGCGGGAGTGATGAAGTCGGCGGTCGCCTATCTTGAGCCGAAGATGGAAAAGAAAACCGGCTCGCAGCAGAAGGGCACCCTCGTGCTCGCCACGGTGAAGGGCGATGTGCACGATATCGGGAAAAACCTCGTCAACATCATCTTGTCCAACAACGGTTACAAAGTGGTGAACCTCGGAATCAAGCAGCCGGGCGATGCCATCATCCGTTCCGCGCGTGAGCACGGCGCCGATGCGATCGGCCTGAGCGGGTTGCTGGTGAAGTCCACGCTCGAGATGAAGTACGTGATCCAGGAGTTGGAACGCCAGAAGCTGGCCTATCCGGTGATCTGTGGAGGCGCTGCGCTGACGCGCAAGTATGTGGAAGACGACCTGCGGCGCGAATATTCAAATGCGGTGTTCTACGGAGAAGATGCGTTCGCGGGCCTGCATGTGATGGAGGACCTGGCGTCGGCAGACGGCAAACGCGAAGCGCGCTTGCAAGACGGTCGAACCGTCAAAGAATATGCGAAAGCCGCAGCCGTCGATGAAGAAGAAGGCCCAGTGTTTTCCGAGCGCAGCGCGGTGGTCGCAGATGCGCCGAATATTCCCGAGCCGCCATTCTGGGGCGTGCGCGTAGTGAAGGATTACGACTTGCGCGAGATTTTTGAATTCATCAACGACACCGCGCTGTTCAAAAATCAATGGCAGCTCAAGACCGCGTCGCAGGAAGATTACGCGCGGCTGGTCGAGGAGAAGTATCGTCCCATCAAAAAGAAGCTGGAAGAGGATGTGATCGCCGCGGGCTGGTTCGAGCCCAAAGTGGTGTACGGATATTTTCCCGCGCAGGGCGATGGGAACGATGTGGTGGTGTATTCAGTTCCCAGTTCTCACTTCTCAGTTCTCAGTGAAAAGCAAAACCTAAAAGAATTGTTGAGGTTTACTTTCCCCCGGCAAAAAGACGGCCGCCGCCTTTGCATCTCCGATTTCTTCGCCGCGCCATCCTCGGGCAAGATGGATGTACTCGGCCTGTCGCTGGTGACGATCGGCCCGAGGGCGTCCGTCGAAACGCAGCGCCTGTTCGAAAGCGGAGAATACACCCGCTATCTGTATCTGCACGGCCTGAGCGTCGAGACGGCCGAGGCGCTGGCCGAATTTCACCATAAGAAGATGCGCGAAGAGTTGGGAATCGCCGGCGAAGACTCGCCGCACATTCGCGATCTCTTTCATCAGAAGTATCGCGGCTCGCGCTATTCGTTTGGCTATCCGGCGTGTCCCCATCTGGAAGACCAGACGAAGCTGTTCGCCTTGCTCAAGCCGGAAGAGAACCTCGGCGTGCGCCTGACCTCGGGATTCTTGCTGGAGCCGGAGCAGAGCACCTCGGCGATAGTCGTGCATCATCCGGCGGCAAAGTATTTTGTGGTGTGAGGTTGTTCACCGCCGAGACGCAGAGAACGCCGAGACAAGGATCGAGTTTTGCGTCATCGGCAACTTCCGACCCGCCAGAAATAAAAAAGCGCGAAAAACATCTCCGCGCCTTTCCTTGACATGCAGCTCTATAGGCCAGCCGAAAACTGATAGCTGATAGCTGATGGCTCCTAGTGTTCTGCCCGGATCGCTTCGATCGCATCGTGCAGTTCGCGCTCCGCCGCGCGCAGATGCTCTTCTGCCTTCGCGCCATGCCCGGCCATATCGTAATGGTTGGCGGCGCGGGCATTTTCCAGCTCATGAATCGCTTGATGCACGTGGCCGCGAACCGCGTCCAGATCGTGCCAGTCGTGGACTCTATCGGCAACCGCGATCCCGGCGGTAAACGCGAGACACGCGGAAATTACTGCGACTACAAACATCTTTGTCATAGCCTTCTCCTCCTTGAAGTTTGTGGATTAGGTTTCCCCGGCACCCACAGATACCACGTCATTCTCCCCGAGTCCACGCCTCCTGTCAAAAGGAAACCAGCGCGCCGTATTATAGCGGCAGATTTCGAGGTTAGTCTCAGGGTGGCGCGAGAATTCAGGCCCACGAGGCCCGCAAGTCTTCCAGCAGTGTCGGCGTCTCGGCGATGAAAGGCTGGTCGTGTTTCCGGCTTTAGGGATCCCGCCGCGGTTGGTTCATCGCAATTACAAATCCCCTGCCGCAGTGCATGCACTTCGCCGTGGAAAACAGGATCGTCTCTCCCGGCCAATGGTGCACGGTTTGTTCCTGGCAGTGCGGGCATTTGACCAGGTGTTTATTAGGGCCAATTTCAATTAGGTCGTCATCCGGCATAACTCACTCCCCTACGGAGCAACGCTTCCGATTGCGGGCGAATTGCTAGCAACTTGTCGGCGGTCCCGCCTGCTTCTCACCCTACCGCCGGAGCGCCCGTTTGTCGGTACGCTGAGCGACTGCCGGCTGTTCGATGGCGCACCGTGATCACTCCGCCTCGCCGCGCCACTCCTCCACCCGCTGCAGCATCAGCCCGTAGCACTCGCAGGCCGCGTCCTCCAGTTTCCGCCGCTCGATGATTTTAACGTCCCCGCGGCTGTGGGTGATGAGTCCCGCCTTCTGCAACATCCCAGCCGCCACGGTCACGCTCGATCGCCGCGTCCCCAGCATCTGCGCCAGAAACTCCTGGGTCAAGGGCACCGAATTCGACCCGATCCGGTCCGCGCTCATCAACAACCATCTCGCCAGTCGCGCGTCTACTTCATGCAGGCGATTGCACGCCGCTATCTGCGTGGTCTGCATGGCCATGATCTGCGAAAACTGCTGCAACCGCCGCTCCAGTTTCGGGCACTGCCGGAGAAGTCCTCTCAACGTTTCGCCATCGACTCGAAATGCCGACGCCTCAATCTGCGCAATGGCCCGCGTGGGCGCGGTGCGGAAACCCGCCACCAGCGGCAATCCGATAAAGCCTTCCTTTCCCACCAGACCCACTTCTACGCTCTTTCCGTCTGGGAACACGCTCAGAATGGAGATCAGGCCGCTGTTGCAGAAATACGCCGACTTAAGGGTATCGCCTGGCTCATGCAGCACGTGGTGTGTCTCCAGACGAACAAATTCCAGCTTTGGAAACACCAGTTCGCGCTCTCGCGGCGGCAGGTCGAGCAGGATCTCATTATGAATATGGTTGCCGTCAACGTTGGCTATCGGCGGCTTGGCTGAGAACTTTGTCGAAGCGGATCTGGTAGGCGGACGGGACTGGTTGGCCATGAGCGGCTCCTTGCGCAGCGCGATGCTGTCTGATTTCGCAAGGGACCGTCACCGTAAGGCGCGGCGGGAAAATGCTAGAAGAGACACCCCTACACTACTCTCTTTCCGATCATAAGAGTGTGCGATATCGCACACTGCCCAAATGCCCGTGTGGCGCGGGCGCCCTCGCCCGCGGCCTTTTACAGGCGCTGGAAAAACGTCGGGCTTGCTTCGACAGGGAGGGTCTCCGCCGCTCTGTAAGTCCTTCAAAATCAGTCGCTGCCTTAGCGGCGGCCGCTCCGCTCCCCACGTTTTCGGCAGACTGGCTAGCCATGCAACACCATCCCAGAACAGCGCGGCTTCGGCCTCGCGTGATCTGGATCACAGCCGCTCCCCCGCCATTCCCTTAGAGTGAACCCACGCATGGACCGATTCTCCATTCTTACCAACCGCAGGCGCGCCGTCGTCGCACTGGTGCATTCCGTCGTGTTCCTGCTGATTGCGGTCCGGCAAATGTTTGCGGCCAATCCCGCCGCCGGCATCTGGATCGCGTCCTCGGTGTCCCGTGGCACGTGGACTCTCTGCGGAATCTTCACCATCGTCTCCGCCATTCTTTTGTGGCTCCTGCTCATTTCCCGCGGATGGATGGAAAAAGTCTATTTCGGACTCTGCACCATCAGCGCCAGCTCAGGCCTGCTCCGGACCGCCGCCGGAGACCATGCCTTCCACGCCGGCCTCTACATCCGAGTGGTGATGCTGGTCAGCGCAGTTCTGGTGGGACTGCTCATCGTGCGAGAACACTCGCGCACGCGCTCTCCCATGCAACCGGAGTGCGTCGAAGACAGTTTCTAGCCATCCCGCCGTCCGTGTGGTGACGGGGCTCTGCCCCGTCCATGCCGAGCGCAGCTCGGCAGCTGCCAGCGGACACAGCAACTCCGGATTCGCCATAGCATGCCAGCCGGGAAATCCCGGCTCAGTTCTTCGGGGGCGACGCCTTCACCGAGAGCGTGCCGCTGGTGGGTAGCCCTCCGACCGCGCCCACAGGAGTGGTCGTGACGTTGGGTCCGTCCTTCTTCACCTCCACCCACTGCGCCTCGACCAGCGTCACCTGGACCTCGAAGCTTTTTGCCTGCGCCGGGCTGTAGAAATTGTTGAGTGCCAACTCGGCAGTGGCGCCGGGATCGATATTGAGAATGTAGTTGTAGAGCTTGTACACGGGCATATCCTGCCCGTCGATCTTCACGTTGATCTTGAAAAACGAGACGCTTCGGCTGCCGCTGTTCTTCAAACGCACTTTAAGCTCGCAGAGAGCGGATGGCCCAGGGCTCGCGGGCTTGACCACAACCGCGTCCACGCTAACGTCGGCGGCGTTAGCGCGGGCGACGAACGCGCCCGCCAGCACAGGCGCCAGGCACAACGCGATCGAGATTCTCGGGACGATGGCGGCGAATCGCATGCTGTTCCTCGGTGAGCAGAAGTCGATTTCCTCACCTACGATAGCAGATTGAAGCTCAACTGGGCCGCATCGCAGGCGCTACCACTGTGGCCGCATGATGACCACGTCACGGAAAACAAGTAGCGCCGGCATCTTGCCGGCTGTCCCGAGGGCGTCTCGCCCTCGGCACGGCGGGCGAGAGCCTGCCCTGAACGAAGTCGAAGGGACGCCCGCCGCTCAGCCGCCGCGATGGCGCTATTCTCCTTGGTGAAGCGGGTCAGATCATGCGGTCGCGGCACTCGTTCGGAATCTTCTGCTTCACCTCAGCCCCCGGCACGAGGGTGTACCCAGTTCGCCCCGTGCCGCACGCGCTAGGCGTCCAGCGACACGGGCAGGTTGCTCAACTCGGAAGCGTCTTCGCTGCCCAGGGCGAACTGTTGCAGTTGTTGCTGCAAGGTCGAGTACGCCTGTTGAGCGCTGGAGAGGCTGGTGGACGATAGGCTCTGTCCGAGCTGGTTGAGATCCTGGAGCAGGGAATTCTGACTGCTCGACTCTCCACCGCCTGCGTGGCCGACGCGGTGGTGATTGTGGATGCGGCTGGACAACTGAGTGTCGGCCAAGCCCTTGAGATCCTGTTGGACGGTGGCGTAATCTTTTTGCGCGGCCGAAAGGTTGCCCGACTGAAGGTCGCTGCCAAGCTGGGTAACGGCTTGCGCCACGGGATTGGAGGTTGACGTAGTAGAACTGGAGCCGGTCGTGGCGGCGGGCTGCGAGAAAGCCTGCTGCAAAGTGGCGAAATCGGATTGCGCAGTCGACAGATTGCCCGACTGGAGGGCCTGGCCGAGCTGTTGCAATTCCTGTTGCAAAAGATTGGTCGTGTTGAGTTGGTACGGATTTGAGTTGCCGCTTAAAATCCCGGAGATAGACATGGATGCACCTCGATGTAGAATTTCGGAGCGTTCGCGGGGAATTCGCCGCCGGCAGTTTAAACAACGATGCGCGCCGCCGAAATTCCGAGTGAACCTGGTGCTATTCAGGCACGCTCGATGCCAATCGTCCCGAGCCTGGCGCGAAAGAACTGTTGCAGCATTTCGTGGCAGTTGCGAGGAACGACCAGTGGCAAGATAGTGCGGCGCGGCGCAAGTGGGCAAAGCATGCCGCGACCTCCGCAGGCAAGAGTTGCCGGATGGCTCCCCGGCCCGCCAGATCCGGCAAAGAACTGAAGCCTGACTTGGTCGTACAATGCTGAATGTTGACCCACTCAAAGAGGAAAGCAGAGAGGAAAGCAATGTTCAAACCGTTTCTCTTCGGTGCTTGGCTGGCGTTCCTATTGCTTGGCGCCGTGGCCAATGCCAGCGATGCGACACTCCAGTCGCCATGGGACCTCCATCCCGTCGCGGCGACCGATGCGCCCTATACTTGCCCGGCAGCGCCCCAACTTCCGCACGACTTCGCCACGCAAAGTTATTACATTGATAGTCACCATTCCATCATCGATCCCGCCCTTAAGAAGAATTACGAAGATTCTGTGGCGGCCATCGATGATTTTTCCCGCGCGCTAGTGAAGGCCGCCGACGCTTATCAAACCAAGGGCAGCCGCGCCGCCGCCCAGTGCGTCTCCACCCTGCTGGCCGATGCCGCCAAGCAGAAGACATTCACCGGGAATATGGCCGGAGGTCAGGCTTCTTACGTGCAAGGCTGGAACCTCGGTTCGTGGGCCGTGGCCTACCTCAAAGTCCGTGGCAGCGGCGTTGTTTCCGACCAGCAATCACGCGACATCTTGAAGTGGCTGAAGAAGCTGGCCGAAGACAATCGCGGCTACTACGATGACCGGAGCCATCACCCAGGCGCGGGCGATGCCCACAACAATCATCTCTACTGGGCCGGTTTCGCCATCTCTGCCGCTGCCATCGCCAATAACGATCGCGGACTATTTCGTTGGGGCATGGACGCCTACCGCGAAGGCGTCCATGACATTCGCGCCGACGGCACTCTGCCGCTGGAGATGGATCGCGCCCAGATGGCCCTCCACTACCATCTTTATGCGCTCGCTCCGCTGGTGATGCTGGCGGAATTTGGCGAGGCCAACGGTCTCGACCTTTACGCCGAGCGCGACTACGCCATCAAACGCCTGGTGGCCCGCTGCGTTGCCGGGCTCGAAGACCCGAGCTTTTTCCAACAGAAAACCGGAGTTCCTCAAGTCACTGCTCCTGAAATTAATGCTGGAGACATCGGATGGGCTCAGCCCTACGTTCGACGTTTTCCTGACGCAAAACTTTCCGCATTTCTGGCGCAAGCCAAGTGGCTGAACTACACCTCATGGGGCGGCCTCCCGCCTCCGTAGCAGACTGCGGTGAAAGTGCGCTTTGTATCACGGTATGCCTTTAGGCATACCGCAACCGCTACGTTGTCGGAGCGCCTTTAGGCGCTGGATGTGGGCGCTGGACTTTCACCACAGGCGCCTGTTTAAACTGAATCTTGAATCAAAATTCAAAAACAGTAAACTTGTTCCCATGGCTCGAAACTTTAAAGACCTGACGGAGCGCGAAATCCTGGCGCTCGCGATTTCATCGGAAGAAGAAGACGGCCGCGTTTATGGCGATTTTGCCGACGGCCTGCGCGACACCTATCCCGCGACGGCCAATATGTTCGACGAAATGGCGGCCGAAGAGTCGGGCCACCGCGCTTCGCTCATCGCGACCTATCGCGAGCGTTTTGGAGAACACATTCCACTCCTCCGCCGCCAGGATGTGAAGGGGTTTGTGCAGCGCCGTCCCTTCTGGCTTGTGCGTCCACTGAGAATCTCCGAGGTCCGGAAACAGGCCGAGCTCATGGAACTGGAGACACGCCAGTTCTATCAGAAAGCGGCCGGGCAGGTGACGGACGCTGGCATCCGCAAACTGCTCGGCGATCTCGAAGAAATCGAGCGCAAGCACCAGGTTCGCGCCGAGGAATTGCAAGAGAACATCACGCAGACCGCCGAAGAAGCGGAAAACGAGGCGCAACGGCGTCTCTTCGTGTTGCGAATCGTGCAGCCGGGTCTGGCCGGGCTGATGGATGGATCGGTCTCAACCCTGGCTCCGGTGTTCGCCGCCGCGTTCGCCACCAGAAGCAGCCACGACGCGTTTCTGGTAGGCCTCGCCGCCTCGATTGGAGCCGGCATCTCGATGGCCTTCGCCGAGGCCATGTCGGATGACGGATCGCTGACCGGCCGCGGCCGTCCCATGCTGCGCGGCACGGTCACGGGCTTGATGACAGCGGCGGGCGGCATTGGTCATACGCTTCCTTTCCTGATTAAAAATTTCCACGCCGCGTTCATCGCGGCGGTCATCGTAGTCGCCATGGAACTGGGCATCATCGCCTGGATTCGCAAGCGCTATATGGATACTCCGCTGCTCTCGGCCGCGTTTCAAGTCGTGGTCGGAGGAGCGCTGGTCTTCGCCGTCGGCATCTGGATTGGCAGTTCGTGAAGTGACGAAACCCGGGGACAGACGGGACGTACCCCAATTTTAGGGTCGGTGAGCACCCCGCCCCTGTGCCCCTGAGCGATTCCTTAAGAATCGCATCCGATGCCGCCAGCCGCCCCGCACTCTTTCCACAGTTTCTCCCAATTCCACATCCCGGAACGTCACCTTCATCGCCAACGGGAATCCAAGCTGATGCGCGAGCATGCACACCTGCCCGCGATGGTGGGCTTCGTGAGCGATCATGTAGCAAAGCATTTCCGGGCCAACCGGCCAAGGCTGGGCCCAGCCGTCCCTGCGAAACTCCTCGATGCGCCCCGCACCACCGCCGAGCGCTTCCGCGAGCATCTCCGCGCAACCAGCGGCGCTCTCGGTCAATCCCGCTCGGGCCTGCTCCGGAGTGCAGCGCACGCGATTGAGCTGCCCTGGAACCTTCAGGTGCGGAGCCGTAAGCCTGATCCATTTGGTGCGGACATTATGTATATGCGTGAAGATCGCGGCAATATTGCGCACCTTATTTTTGCCGGGCGGTTGCGCCCTCCAGGCGCCAGGGTCAAGATGTTCGATAAGCATCTGGTTGATGCGATCGTTGACGAGAAAAATCTGGGCGGCAGGAATCCGGGCTGCGCTTCGGTCGGGTTGAGTGTGAACCTTGGGTTGGCGCGCGCTCACGGCTTCTTACTCCTCGACCGATGATACTTCGACCCATGATACTTCGACCCATGATACTTCGACCAATGATACTTCCGGGCCGTCGGCACTGAACCCGCCCGGCTGCATCGGGCGCGAACCAGGGTTGAAATTGCGCTTCCCACCACGAGTTGCAGCACCACCACAAGCGGTTGGGGTGCCTCGCCCGCATCCACAAATGTCCCTCTTGACACAAAACCACTCACTCCGAAGCCCTCCACCGTCGGAGCCCGTCCGCGCATTCGCCCATTTGTCCGCCTAACTCCGTGTCTTCATGGGAGTTACGCCAACGCCCTTGATTTTGGCCGATTCCGGCTTCGCCCCCCAAGGACTCAATTTGCCGGTTTCGCGGCCTCCTCGAAAATATTTTTTCTGGCCCTAATGTACGTACACAACAATATGCACAAGTATTCCACCGGGAGCACCGTTGGGGGAGGATTCGATGACCGTGCCGGCTCCAACCCGCCGAAGCGTGGCGCATCCGCTGATTGTCAAGATCTGTCACTCGAGGTACCCGAAAGTGCCATGCGTGAAGAGTCAAGGGTGACTGCGGAGGTTACTATCCTGCGGACGGCCGCTGATTACGCTGAGTTTGCCTTCAAAAGGCCGTCTGACCTTACGTTACGTGGGCCTCTGGCACTCGGAGTGCGATAGTACACGCGAGTTGGCCATCCAACCAAGGAACCTAAAACGGAGACAGAGAAAAGTTCAATGAAGAAGCAAAAAGGCTTCTCGCTAATCGAGCTCTTGATCGTGGTCGCGATCATTCTAATCATTGCCGCCATTGCCATCCCGAACCTGCTGCGCGCTCGTATTGCCGCCGACGAATCGTCTGCCGCAGCCTCCACGCGCACCATTGGCACCGCTCAATTGGCGTATGACGACGCTTATCCCGGCGTCGGCTATGCTGCCACCATCGGTGCCCTCGGGCCGAGCGCTGCCGCTTGTACCAGCCCGACGTCAACCAATGCCTGCATCATTGACTTCGTTCTGTCTCAGGGGACCAAGAGTGGTTACCTGTTTACGTCCCTTGGCGCCACCGGCACTCCTACTACCCAGTTCGTTACCAACGCGTACCCCAAAACTCTCGACACCACGGGCGTCAAGGGCTTCTGCGGCGTTGAAGATAACGTCGTCCGTTACATCAGTCCGTCCACCGGGGCCTCGGTCAGCGAAGCAACCTGCCAGGGTTATACCCCGATTGGGCAGTAAACTTGCCATTCACGGGCTCTTAGAGCAGCTCGCTAATTTGGCGGGCCACAGCCCTGGTGGCTTCAGCCGCCATTGTTCTCGCAAGCGCTCACCCGGCCGTTTGCATCTCCGCCGGAGTACGTGTGTTTGTTCGTGCCGTCCAAGCTCAGCGTCACGCTCTCGGAGTTGGGCTGGTCCTTGAGCCGCGCGAAGCAGTCGTTGCCATTGTGATCGTCCGGACTGCCCAGCGTGAACAGCCTGTGTTCACCTCCGTTTTGATCGAATCCCATGACCGTGAGTGCCTGAATATTCCAGTTGTCGGGGCTCTCGAAAGTACCCGAATGCGAGACCAAGGTGATGGTCATGGATCCAGGCGATTGGTCTTGCGGAGGCAAATTGAATGTTTGAGGCTTCTTGTCGGTGTAGTAATTACCCCAACCATTGGTGCCGTTTTGATCTACGTTCCCGGGGAGACGGCAATGGGCCGTGGGGCCTGAGGAACTGGGTTTGAGGCAGAACTCATATCCGTTATTCAGGGTTGCATAAATCTCGCTGTCACTGCGGGCGTCATCACCGCCGGTGGTGATGTCGACTGTAATCTTAGGGAACTTCAATCCTGCCTGAACGACGCACGCGTTGTTGTACTGGTCGGCATCGACCCAGATCGCGTAGCTGCCAATGTTACTTGTGTTGTAGGCGACCCAGGCAAATCCATTCTCGCCCCAATCGGGGCCCCAGGAGTTCTTGATGCGCCAGGCCCCCTGGGTGTCGTCCCAGCCGATGATTTGGATGACGTGATCGACCGCGGGAACAGAGAGGTAACTGGTATTGTTGTTCTCGTCAAATACGCCGCCAGAGTAGTCGCAGAAAGCCTGGCCGGGACAGTTGCCGCCCACGTTGAACGAAGCCGCCACCGAGCCATGGTCAACGATGGCCTGCTTGATGGCTTGATTGCTGGGGGTAAGGCAAGAACTCTGGATGCCGGTGAGGACAGCTAACGCACCCAGGATGCCGCCGCCGCCAGGGTCGCAGATCCAACCCCAGTCCCTCGCCCTGTAGGGGGAGGATTGGCTTTGGTATTTGCTGCATTGATTGGTTTGTGTTGCATCGGCGTAGGGCCACGAGGAGTTCGTCACGACGTCGTGACCCCGGACGTAGTTCGCGGC
The DNA here is from genome assembly GCA_963709835.1 of uncultured Acidobacteriaceae bacterium. Taxonomy (GTDB): domain Bacteria; phylum Acidobacteriota; class Terriglobia; order Terriglobales; family Acidobacteriaceae; genus Acidiflorens. The sequence goes on along the minus strand of CAVPYG010000042.1, from coordinate 60,712 downwards.
GCTTGGCTGTAGGCCGCCGCCGCAATTGTCGCCCGAGATGGTGATGCCGAATATGAAGTCAGTGGGCCCGGTGCAACTGAGAACCTGCTCTTCAGAAAGCGCGAGGCTGGTGTTGGTGACGCCCTGGTAATTGCCGTTTTCCCGCAGCACTGCTGTCTCCAGCGCGGCCGTGACGGCGAAGGCCCAGCAATCGCCGCATCCGCCCTGGTCGCGGACAGGCGTGACGATGGCGAAATCGGTCATGTTGACCGCAGGCTGGTTGGGTTGTGCTGCCTCTTCAAGACAGGAAGGCTGAACCGCGGCAATTGCCGGTGCGTGCGCAGGGGGCGTTTTCAGGGCAGCCGGGACACCGACGAGGCCAGTCACCTTTTTCTCGGCCGGGCCGGACATGGTGGTGTATCCGACGCTATACCTCTTCTTGCGGGTTTGGATATCGGCCCGCTCCTTGAGGATTCTCTGCTGTATCGCGGCCGGAGCCGTCTTGAAGCGCGCGTCGTATTTCTGTTGCCAGGTTTGCTTTGTGCCAAAAATCCTCGCCTTATCTTCCGGAGCTAGCTTCTTGAGACGCGCGGAAGAAGCAGCGGCACTGCCCGCGGCTGGCGGTGGCGCGGGATGTGCGACTTGTGCGGGCCCTGGAATGGACAACGCCACCAACAGGGCGGAAAGAGCAACTGCCGACGAGCGGAACTGCGTACCGCTGAGACTGATTCCCATATTGACCTCCGTAGATGGACGAAATGAGTTTTCTTCCAATGGTCCCCGTTGGTCCCCGCAAACAGGACCAATCAAGCAGCGAGAGCTGCTTCTATTTGGAATCCCCTTTTTGGCCCCAATAATTGGCAGTATTGTGCCGCTACTCTCCTCCCGTGTCAATGGAAAATATTTTTCACCCGGGTCGCCCCCTTCGGCACGAAATCCCGAACCAGCAAGGTGAACCAGAGTCTGCCCTGAGCGAAGCCGAAGGGACCCCTGCCCCACCGGTCTTCCCGCGCGGGTTCCCAAGGTTCTCGATCTCACCCGCCAGTTGACGCGACGGTAGGGGAGGACTAGCTTTGGCGTGAACGATAAGCTCAAAACAAAAATTTCACTTTGGAGGTTGACCTATGGAGACCCCAAGTCGTTCGGCCGCTCTTGTCCGCTGCTTGTCCGCAACGTCCCTGCACCGGAAATTGCATAGTTTCCCTGCGCTTGCCGGCTTAGTCAGGGCTTTCCCGTTGGTTCTCGCGTTCGCGGCGTTGCTCCTATTCGGCTATGCGGCGGCGCCGGCGCAGCAAACCACGCCCGCCGTTGCCGGAGATTTGGCCACCATCATTCAATCGGGTTCCACCAACTCTCGTGGCTACAGCGTTGTCCTGCACAACGACGGCAGCGCCACCTCGGTATTTATTGGCACCACCGACGCCATGGTGGAGAAGCGGGAGTTTCCCGCCGGAACCGTCGATACAAAAACGCTGGGGCAGCTGCTTGCGCAGATTGGCGATGTCAGCAAAATCCCGGCCGGACACTGCCCGAAATCCGTCTCCTTCGGTACGACCACCAAGATCGAGTACGAGGGCAAGACCAGTGGAGACCTGCAATGCATCGCGCAGGCAGCGCCGGACGGCAATCAGGCGTTGCTGCAAGCATCGAAACAGCTGAGCCATTTCGTGCAGACAACCTTAAGTCAACTAAAGATTGCCAACAGGCGCGTCTTGCAAGGTGCCCCAGGCTCGCTCCCGCCTCCTGGGCGCTAACCTGGGAGGATCAATCCCTCGAGGGTGCCCCGCCCTTGTGTCAGCGTTCTTTGCAGACACAGGGCGGGGATTTTGACTTCCTAGCCCCACCGCGACTCCCATCCGTTCTTTCTCCCGCGCCGTCCACTGGCGGTTCCTTTGACTCTTTTCATGGCCAGACTAGGTGTGATCGAATTTCATTGACGTAAGACCAACCGCGCGCGAGCATAATTATTGGAGATCTGAATAGGGCAGCCTCGAAGTTTGTCCGTCCACGAAGACGGCCCTCGCAGCTGCCCCAAAACTCATTTTACGTGAAGTTTTGGAGCTAAATTATTGATTTTGGAAGACTTTAGCCGCAAGTCCTTTAAACTCAAAGACCTGGCGGGAATTTCCTCCTAAGTCTTTGATTCCACTATACCGGGGGGAGGGGGGGTACCCCCCACACTATCTGCTTGGCACCTTCGGGGTAGCTGGGCGGATCAACGGGACGAAGATGAAGTCGAGCGCGCCGCGCCCATGATATAATAGCCAGTAGCTAATAGCTAAAAGCCTTCTATAACTCAGCGATCATTCCTGACCGCGCTCGCCAAAAATGCCAGCTCTTTCAAATACTCGCGAATTGGGCGAGCGGGAGTTCCCCAGAAAACCACTCCCTTGCCGCGAATTATTTTTTTCGACGGAATTCCGCTTTGCGCTCCGAGAATTGCGCCTGCTTCAATGCGCACGTGATCGGCGATGCCAACTTGACCTCCAACGATGACGTTGTCTTCGACGATGGAACTTCCGGAAACGCCCGTTTGCGAGGCAATGACTACGTTCTCGCCGATCTGGACGTTGTGGGCGACTTGCACCAGATTGTCGATCTTCGTGCCGCGGCGAATGCGGGTTTCGTCGAGAGCGCCGCGATCAACCGCCGAGTTGGAGCCGATTTCCACGTCGTCTTCGATCATCAGACGCCCGATTTGCGGAGATTGCTCGTAGCGTCCAGTCTGCTCATCGCGAACGTATCCGAAACCTTCACCGCCAAGCACCGCTCCCGCCTTCACGATCACTCGATCGCCAATCGTTGTTCCGGAGTAGATGGTGACATTCGAGTCGATGCGGCAATGGCTTCCGATGATCACGTCATCGCCGATCACCGAGCCAGCGCCGATGCAGGTTTCATCGCCAACCTTGACCTGTTCACCGAGAACCGAAAGTGCGCCGATTGCGACGTTCGTGCCGATCAAGGCGGAAGCAGGAACGATGGCGGAAGGATGAACCGCGCGATTGACGTTGGGCTCTCGGAGCAGCCGCGCAGCCCGTGCGAAGGCAAGCCGCGGCTGCGGGGAAATCAGGATGGGCTTGACGACGGTATTAGCCGTGGAATCAGCAGCCGCGAACTCTCCAGCAATCACGCCTGCGGCAGAGGAGCGGAGCGCCGCGTCGAGATACTGCGCCTCCTCCACGAACACAAGGCTGTCGTCAGTGGCGGATTGCAGGCTGGAGACGGTAGCGACGGTGATCGAGCCATCGCCGAGAAGATGGCAGTTGAGCTTCTGGGCAAGATCGCGCAGAGATTGCTTCATGGCTCTATATTGTCGCTTTCCAAGGCCGGTGTGTACAATGCGACGACGGCGGATTTCTCTCCGTTTGCGAGATTCCATGCCAAGTCACTGGCAGGTGTAACGCCGACACTTGACTGCGCCGTGCGAAGGTGCCAGCTTTATTGTGGTGATTGTGCTTCTAAGCAGCTAGGGTACGTGTCATGATGCGACTAACCCGCGCGGGCCGTTCCAGTTTTGTCTCGTGTGGCAGGCACTTGTTGTTGGGCGTCTTCCTTCTTTCGCCCTTGAGCCTGCCGGGTCAATCGACGAATCCCCAGACATCGCAAAAAGCCTCGGACCCGACCACAGGGTCCCAGTCCACACCTTCTGAACCTGCGAACAACTCGAGCTCGCAGGCCCCCCCAACGATTGGCAATTCGTCAGAACCGGTAACGAAGCGCGAGCTTGGCCACCATGCGCAGCCCTTCACGTTCACCAAGGTTGATTTTGAACTGCTCCGGCAAGCCGATTCCTTCGACATCTACATTGAGGAAAGGGGCTGGGTTTACAGCGATCCGGAGACCAACTCGTGCCTGGAAAAGCTCGGATTGTCACTGGTGCCGGCGGAGACGCCCGAGAACGTGAAGTGGCGCTTTCGCGTCGTCCGCGACCTCGAAGTGAATGCCTTTGCGCTGCCCAACGGTTCGGTTTATGTGAACTCAGGACTGCTTTCTCGCATGGAAAATGAAGCCCAGTTGGCGGGTGTGCTGGCACACGAGGTTGCGCACGTAGTCAACCGCCACGGATACCTGGAGTATCGCAGTGCGCGCAAGAAGATGGTGGCCATCGATATCATTCTCACGGCTGCTAGAGCCGCCGACTACGCGGGCGTGAGTCCTGCGATCACGACTGCGATGGGCAACCTGCTGCCTGTGATCGTGGTGGAGACCATCTTCGGGTACAGCCGCGAATTGGAACACGAGGCCGACGCTTTTGCGGTCAACACCCTTCATCGTCGCGGGTACGATCTGCGGGAATTCGCTCGGGGATTCGAGCTACTACGAAACGGCCCCGAAGTCGATCTTGCCAAGGAGCCGGTATTCTGGGCCAGCCATCCGAAGCTGGCGAGCCGGGTGCGATTCGTAGAGGACAGGGCCGCGCAGTTGCAGCCGAATGCTACTGGGCTACTGGTTGACGCGAATGCGTATAGCTTAGCGACGGTGAATGTCATCCGCCACAATGCGGCATTGGCCATTTTGCTGGGCAGGCCTCGAACCGCAGTGGCCATCGCACAGCGCTTGATCGCGGAAGAGCCCAACAACGCCGAGAACTACGTTCTTCTCGGGGATGCCTACCGCAGTTTGGGCGCACGCACGGCTGTTCCTGAGAGTGAGGAATTGACGGACCAGGCTAAGGACGCAACCCGTAAACGCATGCACAAAATGACGGTCGCCGAATATGACAAGGCGCTTTTTGCAGATCCTTCTGGTCCGGCGCACTGGCAAGGGAACCTGGATCGGTCCGAGGGAGCGTTTCGTAAAGCGCTCTCCATGGATCCGCAGAATGCGACCGCGCACCGTGGACTTGGCTTTCTCTTCGAGCGTAACGATGCTCGTGCGGAGGCCATCGCACAATTCGAGAAATATCTGGAGTTGGCTCCCAACGCCAATGACGCTCGCCAGATCAGGATGCGCCTGGAATCGCTGCAGAAGTCGTTTTCGGGGGCGAAGTCCCAGACAAGAGAATCGCAGGCTGAGGGGTCTGTTCGGGTCCAGTGAGGGGACGGATGAGAGGTAAAGTCACCTTCGTGATTATGCTGATTCTGGCGTGCGTCGTTTCTTCGGCGGCCCAGGTGGAGCATCGCGATCTAAAATCGGGCAAAAAACGAATCCGCTTGATCGTGCTCGCTCCCATACAAGTAACCCTTACCAAGATGAGTATGAAGGGCCCTGAGCCCATGATGGATGAGGCGCGCAATGTGGAACTGCCTCTGACGCTGGAGATTGAAGCGGCGATGCAGGATCTGGGGTACGCACTCGATGTGGAAACCCTGTCGCACGAGGCGCTAGCCAAGGACGCCGATCTACGTTATGGCGTTGACGATTTGCAGAAGAAATTCGACGCTGAGTTACAGCTCATGCATAGGAAGTCGAAGGGTGTCCGCAAGGGGCGCTTCTCGCTCGGCGATGAGGTCGCCAAGTTGCCTTTGAATGACCAGGTGGATGCGTTGTTGTTCGTGCGCGCCCACGGACAAGTACTGACCGAAAGCAAGAAGGCATTCGGGACTTTTGTCGCGGGATCGAGAAGCGAGTTTGCGGTGATGGACTTTGGGCTGGTTGATGCTAGAACCGGAGATGTCCTCTATTTTGCCAGATCCAAGGTGGAGGCAAACCTTGTGGAGGATTCCGAGGAAGTTGCGGCCGGCATTGCGGAGGCCTTTGCAGACTTGCCCAAGGTCAGCCCTTCTGCGTTGGGCGCTTCTTCGCTCCCGGTCCGGCAGGATCCGCTAGCTTCGACCGCCGATGCGCCCCCAACCACCGCGACGGAATTCGCCAAGCCCGCCGAATCCACGGCCTTGGTGCCTCCTACGACCGATGTTCCCGAATCGGGTTTACAAGCCAGACGGCTTCGACTTTCCCACGTAGTGATGAAGAGGATGCTAATCAGGCCAGTTGCGCCCGAGTACCCAGGAATTGCCATCTCGAAGTTCGTCCATGGAGACGTCGTGATGCGGGTCGTGATCGACAGAAACGGTCAGGTCGCTGAAGTTGCGGTCGTTTCCGGACCCATGCAGCTTGTCCCGGCAGCGACTAGCGCCGCCAAGCAATGGCACTATTGCCCTTTTACCGTCAAAGGCCAAGTATTCGAAGTCGAGACTCAGATCGTCATGACCTTCAAGATTGGCCGTTAATCTGACATTCACTCTCTTCCAAGACGGGGCCTCAGCGAGCCCTCAGCGCCTTGTTAGTACAGCGGTGGTTGGCCTGGAGGCCGGGTTTTCCAGCGCCTATGCACCCATAGCCACTGATCGGGATAGCGGCGGATGAAGGTTTCGATGACCGTGGTGAACTTTGCGGTGTTGGCGACGATGTCTGCCTCATCGTCGCCGGTTCGAATCAGCTCGACGGCGGGATCAAACCGCAGGATGTATTTGCGCAGGGTCGAATCCCAAACGGTAAAGCCAGGCACAACAGCGGCTCCGGTGCGCAGGGCAATGCGGGCAAGGCCGCTTGCAGTGCAGGCGGGAATGCCGAAGAAATCGACGAACACACCTTGCGGCGGAGTCATGTTGGTGTCCATGAGGATGCCGACGGTTTCGCCGGCACGCATGGCGGAGAGCAGGCCGCGCACGAAATCGTCTTTATCCACGGTGTGGTTGCCGTGCATGGTGCGGTAACGCTGGATCAAGGCGTCGAGGTAGGGATTGTCGAGCTTGCGCATGACGATCTTCAGGGGATGGCCGTTCAGCGAGTGGGCGAAGGCGGAGAGTTCCCAGGCTCCGAGATGGCCGGTGAGAAAGAGCACGCCTTGGCCGCGAGCGTAGGCGTGTTCGAAGTTCTCAAAGCCGTCATAGACGACGACGCGAGAAACGTTCTCGCGCGTGTAGCGGGGAAAGAGGCAGACTTCAGCGAGCTGGCGTCCGAGGGAGATGAATTCGCCGCGCACCAGACGGCGGCGCTCGCGCTCCGGCATTTCCGGAAAAGCAAGCGCCAGATTGCGCCGAGCGACGCGGCGCAAGCGCCGGTGACAAGCATAGACCGCGAGTCCGATCGCGATCCCGACGGCGCGTGCCAGCGGACGAGGCAGCAAACCCAGGAGCTTGATCCAGGGCCAGACTAGAGCGTACTCAAGGCGTTTTCGCACGGTTCTTAGTTCTCAGTTCCCGTTTCTCAGTTCTCAGCGGCCGACGACCGGCTCGAAGACTGAGAACTGAGAACTGAGCCCAACAACCTGCTATTTTGCCGCTTGCTGGGCCCACTTGGCCAGCGCGTTCAAGAACGGGTAAGCGGCCTTGGGAGCTTCGATCTCCCCCTTCAGGGCTGTCTTGGAAGGCACCATGTGGCCGTAGAATTCGTAGGTGCTGTCCTTGTCCTGCCTGATGACGGCGCCGCTGAGTTCGAGTCCGGCAAACAGGCCGCGGGAGCGCGAGTAGGTCAAGACCTCGGCCCGCATCTTCCAATCGGTATCGGCGGAGGCGTGGCGTCCGACTGGGCCGGCGGCGGCGCTGGCATCGCCGCCCAGCTTGAACTGGCTGGAGAGCAGCTGATTCATTCCGTTCTTATTCATGATCAGCATGACGACATCGGTTGCCTGGCCGCCGATCTGCAAACCGAAGCTGCCGCCGCCGATGGTGAAGAAAGCAGGCGCGCTCCAGCCTTTTGGCGTGCGGCAACTGGCCACGCCTTTGCCATAACGGCCGCCGAAGACGAAGCCGCCGTTGAGCAGCGACGGAACCACGGCCACACATTCGGCTGAGCCTAGTATTTCTTGGGGGATGCCCTTGTCAGGAGCAGCCTGGATTTCGTCGAGCACATTGCCGGCGGCTTCGATACGTCCGGAAGCCTTGGTATTGTCCTTCGAGGCGTTGGCGCCTTCATCGGCGGAAAGAATCGCGGTCAGGAAACAAACGAGCACCGGCAGAACTAGGAGATATCGCATCGGGCCTCACTCGGGAGATTGGAGTATGGATCTATGGTCTCTAATTCTATTCGATGCGGGGCGCGAAATGGGAGATGGTTGGGGAGTAATCAGGGTGAGTCAGGCTGCGGGCAAAAAAATGCGGGGCTGAAATCGGCGACCCTAATCTCCGTCTCCAGCCCCGTCTCCCAGGTTCTGTGGTAGGTGAGGCGAGTATGTGGCAGGTGGGGAAAGTGGGCAAGATTACCGAGGTCACTGGCCGGTGGTAACCGAAAGCGAACCGAACATACGAACCAGGCGCCTCTGCTGTAAAGGCGTGCCGCAGCCGAGCGGTAGGACGCTTTGAAGCCGTAAACTCACCCGCAAACACTCGGGAATATAATCGAGGGCATGCTCAAGATCGTCGCCCTCGTGGAAGTCATCCTCTGCTGGGTCGCGTGGTCGCTGGCTTTTGTGAAACCTCGCAAACAGGCGGCAACGCAGAAAAAAGTGGCGATTGCGCCCGGCTCCCGTGCGGGCATCCTTCTGGTAATGGTGAGTTTCGCGCTCGTCTGGTCGTACGTTCGGCCCATGGGTTTTGAAAAGTCAGTGCTGTCTTTGATTACCTCGATGATTCTCGGCCCTCCGTCGGTCGCACTCGCCTGGGCGGCCACTCGCCATCTTGGCAAGCAGTGGCGCTATCAAGCGGCTCTCAGCGAAGATCACGAACTGATCCAAACAGGGCCGTACCGCTGGATTCGGCATCCAATTTACACGTCAATGTTGGGCATGCTGCTGGCAACGGGGGCGTGCTGGACTTGGTGGCCGATGTTCGCTCCGGCGATGATCGTTTTCCTGGCGGGCACGGGGATTCGCGTGCGCGCGGAGGACCGCTTGCTCGCCGAACGTTTCAAGGATTGTTTTATTGCCTACCGCTCGCGCACGCGCGCCTACATTCCATTCATCTACTGAAATATGCAGATCCCTCTCTCCGCTCGGGACGACAAAATCTGGGAATGGAGAACTGAGGGGCGGTTCCGATGGGGTTGTCGAGTCTGCGAGAGGCGCGGCGCGCCGAGTCTCGGCGGGAAATCAGAGGCTTCTTGAGGTGAGACAACCAGGCGTGACTACTGAGAGAAGCGGGGGAGATCAGATGCGGGCGGAAACCGCTCGTGCCTTCGCTGGCTATCTATCCGCGTTAGCGGTTCCAGCGAAATCCCGTCCAGCCGAGAAAACAGCCAGCGGCCAAAGCGGCAACGGCAAACCCGGTGCTGTGGGGAATACCGGAAGAAAAAGCGCCGATTCCCAGGGTGAGCAACACGCCAGCCGAGAGGAGTTCGGCGAAGTGCGTTAAGTCTTGAATGGGAACGGTGGACCCTTTTTTCGCCGTATAGTGGGCGGCCCACGGCACCGGCGCCGGAGTGATGTTTTGTTGGATCCCCCCGATTTCTTGTTCCCACTCCGCGCGCGATTGTTCTCGTTTGTTCATCTGCGGGCAGCAATCGTGAGTCAACATAGGGCCTGGCGAATCTACCTGGCCGTCACCAGCGAATGAGTGATGGCGTGGACGGAGAGGGCAATGCGGTTTTGCACTCCGACTTTACGCATCAGTTTCGCTACGTGCGCTTTCACGGTGCGTTCTTCGATGCCGAGGGCGGATCCGATTTCCTTGTTGGAACGGCCGGCCACCAGCATCTCGAGAACTTCTTTTTCGCGGTCGGTAAAAGTAATCCGTCCGGCGGGGAAGATGCGGCCCGGAGAAGCGCTGACGCGTTCGATGAAAGTCGAGAGCACGCGGCGCGGGGCCCATACCGAACCCAGATTGACAACGCGGAGCGCCTGGATAAACTCGGCCGGCGAAGCGGCCTCGTCCACGTAGCCCTTGGCGCCGGCGGCGATGGCTTTGAGGACACTTTCATCGTCCATGCCGGAGCCGGTCACGATGATGCGCAGGTCGGGGCGGATGGCTTTCATGCTGGCCATGATGTCGTAGAGATTCTGGCCGCCGCGATTGCCGAGCAAGACCAGATCGATGGCCTGCAGTTGGCCAAGGTCGGCCAGCGAGGCGGAGACCAGTTCCAGATCGGGCTCGGTATCGAAGAGGGCGCGGAATCCCACAAAGCGCAATGGATCGCTCTCCACTACGGCGACGCGTATCAGCGGTTTTCTGGCAACGGCAGCTTTCATTAAAGTTTTCCTGTTAGGATTGCATCCTGTTCAAGCTTGCCTGAAGTAGTGGAGAATTGGAACGATTGGTCACTGAAACAAATTACGGGGGTAACCCCCAAAATTTGGAGTAACGTCAGGCAGCAAAGGAGGGTTTTGCCGTGAAGCGAAAGCGAATACAGCGATATTGGACAGGGATTCTGGCGTTGGGCATGATAGGAGCGGGACTGGCATGGGCGCAAACGCAGGCGCAACCTGCTGAGCAACCTCCTGCGCCAACGGCGCAACCAGCGCAACCCGTGCAGCCAGCACAACCGGCAACGCCGGCTGTTCGAGCGTATCAGCCGAAGTCTCCGAACGACCCTGCGCGCTCGGAATCGGAAGCGCTGGCGCTCGGCTACATGCGCGTGGTGCTGCGGGCGCAGCACGACTACAAGAAACGACACGACAAGTTCGCGGATACGCTGGAGGCGCTGGTGGGGACTGGCTCCTTTACCAAACGCATGGCGGAGACCACCGACCGCGGGGATTACACGGTGGGTTTCCGGGCGCGCCACGAAGGCCCTAATCACGAAGGCTTCGTGCTCACCATGACGCCCAAGCACATGGACAGCGAGCACCGCTCGTTCTATGCAGAAGACAATGGAGTGATTCACGCCGACGATCAGAAAGCCGCGGACCTGGATTCGCCGAAAGTGCAGTGAAAAGCGCAGGGAGCGGGGCGGTGTGATTGCGTAGCGACAGCCACCTCGACTGCCCGCACACGGCAAGCCGTCATTCTGTAGCCAGTCATTTTTCTTGTGGCGCATCGATCCCAAGAAGAGGAGATCATGAAACTCCACACTTATGAAGTTCGAGTGGATTGGACCGGCAACGATGGCGAAGGCACGAAGACTTACAATGCATACCGCCGCGACCACACCATTGCCGGTGAAGGCAAACCTCAGATCAAGGGCTCAAGCGACCCTAACTTTCGTGGCGATCGATCCCGCTACAATCCAGAAGAGCTGTTAGTGGCCAGCCTTTCCTCCTGTCACATGCTCTGGTATCTGCATCTGTGCGCGGTGAATCATGTGACTGTCCTCGACTACCGGGACGCAGCTTCCGGAGTGCTAGCGGAAGGCGAGGACGGATCGGGAGAGTTCGTCCGAGTGGTGCTGCGACCGGCGGTGAAAATCTCGGCTGGAGATGGTCGAGCCAAGGCGCTCGATCTTCACGCAGAGGCCCATCGCCTTTGCTTCATTGCCAGGTCTGTGAGATTTCCTGTGGAGATCATTCCGGAAATCACGGAAGCAGCGGCAATTCCCGGTTGACACGGTTGGGGAGCGTCAGTCATCGCCGCCGCCCTTGGGCGGGGATGGTTTATCTTCTCGATCTTTATCGTCGCGGAGAGAATGATCCTTTGCGGGCTGGACGGTGGAAATGGAATCGGCCCTTGGGTGGACGCCGGGTGGAACGCTCTGAGCGGATTGGCGCTGCAATTCCTTCACGATCTCTTCGCGGTCGCGCGCGCTATACTCGCGGGCGAAGCGAGTGAGGGCTTCGGTCAGAATATCGTGGTGATGCACGTTCTCCAACCCCGGTTCCCGGGTGATATTCAGCCATAAGCGATGCAGCAGGACTACGTCGTCGTCCTTCATGGTGGGCGTATGCGGGCCGATGCGGAAAGTGTCAACCGTGCCGTCGGGCTGAACGATCTGCAACACGAACTGGCGTTTAGGTTCGGGTGTGGATTCCCAGGCCGTGCCCACGGCGAATGCCTGCTCGGCGGTGGTCATCTTGCTGGAGAGGCCGGCAGCGACCGATGACGATTCGAGATTGTGCGCGGTCTGTACGATGGCGGACCAGGGGTCGCGGGCCGGGACGACGAGCAGGGAAACTTTTTTGCCAAAACTCTCGGCGATGGAAACGGCGCGTGTGAACAGGGTCTGCTCGTAGTCGCTGAACATCTGCTCGGCGGAAAGGCCGTAGGCGGCGCTGCCGAACTGGCTGGTGCGGGCGGTCATGACCACCACGTCCTGTTCGTGCGTGTCGGTGCGGTCGAGCACCCAGCGCAGGTGGTTGAGCGTGTTGTAGTCGCGGACGGGTACGAGCACGTTGCCGGGGCGGATGCCGACGGTTTCACGCTCCACGCTTTCCGCCACCTGCAGCTGGAACTGCTCTTGCATCTGCGCCGCGTTGTGTGCGTGCTTGCGGCGATTCACCTTTTCCGAAAACAAGAAGATGGAGAAAAAGACCACCGAAAAAATAATGCCGCTTACTGTGGCTACCGATTTGGTGAAGAGATTCACGATGGCGGTGGCGAGCAGGACCATGGCGATGGAGGCCAATCCGATGGGAATCTCGATCCCAAATATGTGGAAATTGGGAGGTACTTTCCAGTTGCGCACACCTTTATAGCGGTAGCGCAGAACCAGCATGGATACGGTTTTGAATACGAAGCTCCAGACCACGCCGAAAGCGTAGGCCTCGCCGAGGGTGTAGATGTTGCCCCAACTGACGATGATGGTGAAAAGTTGCAGCCCTACGATGAGGTTGATGATACGGGAGGTTGTGCCGTACTTCTTGTGTGGACGGCGGAACCAGTCGGGGAGCACTCCGTCTTCGGAAACGCGGTTGAGAACGCCGTTGGAGCCGACGATGGCGGTGTTGACAGCGCCGGAGAGAATGAGAAATCCGACCACCACGACGAAGGCGCGGAAGGCCAGGCGCAGGACCTCGGGGCCGACCATGTGCATGGCGAGTCCGGCGATCAGGTTGTCGCTGTACACCTGGGTGCGGACATTATCCGGGATCAGCATGACGGCCAGGAACGAGACCAGGCCGGTGAAGAGGAAACTGTACATGCCAATGACGATGGCGGTGCGCTTCAGGTTCTTGAGTTTGGGGTGCGCAAGTTCACGATAGACCTGGGCAAGGGATTCTTCGCCGCTCATGGCCAAGACAGAGTGCCCGAATCCGATGATGAGTCCGAGAATGGCGAATGTGTGGGGCAGGCTGCTGTGTTTCCAGAAGCCGAGCGATTCAGAACTGTAGTGAATGTTGGCGAGAGTCGGGAAGGGAGGAAGATGGCCTCCGACTTTCAGCAGGGTGAAGCAAGACCAGCCCAGCAGCAGCACCACCATCACAGTCGTGACTTGCATGACCCAGAGGGCTTTTTCGCTGGACTCTTCGATGCCTTTAATGTTCTCCCACCAGTAGTAGAGAGTGACCGCGACGGCGAACAAGACGGCAGTGGTGTTGCCGTTGAACTGCGGGGTGCCGTGGAAGAGGTGGTGAATGGCGGCGGGGATCCAACCGTGTTTATCGGCGATGGCGATGGTGTCGTTGATCAGGCCGGCGATGTACTGTCCCGCGGAAACGCCGGAGACGGGCCCGGTGAGGATGTAATCGAACATCAGGGCCGAGACGCTCAGCTTGGCGAGGGTACCGCCGAGGGCCTCCTTAACCACGCGATAGACGCCGCCGCGCACGAACATCGAGCAGCTTTCGACGTAAACGGCGCGCACCGCGAAAGCGAACAGCATCACCGCAAGTACAAACCAGGGGGCGCTTTTGCCAATTGCTTGTTCGGCGATGCCGCAGGCGTAGAAGGCGGAAGAACCGAGGTCGTTGAGAATAATGGCGGAGGCCCGCCAGTAGGAGATGAAGGTGAGCATTACCGAGGTCGCTACGACAATGCGGACCCGGTTCGAGCCGAGCGGTGAGTTGGAGGTTGACGACATGCAGCGGGGGCCCTAGTGGCTGTTTTCGTCCTCTCTCTCCAATAGGGTTTCTACGTCTTCGAAGCCCGTCAGCAGCAACACAATCGCCGACCCGGCCCATCCGGCGACGAACATGAATTCCAATGCTCGCACAAGCACGGTGACGAGAGTCAATGGCATACGCAATCTATGGTATTTGAAACGAGGATGGTTTGACCAATCTAAAAATGGGACGCAACGATCCACAATTCGAATACGCCTCATGGTGAGTGCGCAGCGTGGCCGCAACTTATGTAACCGACTTTGCTATGCTGGCATGTGCGACGAATCCACTTCAGTGCTTGGCTCTTGGTTCTGCTGTCGGCCGGACTGCAGATCGTTATTTTTCCCCTGCTTAGTTTTTACTGGCTCTCGTGGATCGCGGTGTCGCCGCTGATCGTTGCGATCTTGCGGGCGCGGGCGCCGGAGACGTTGCAACTGCATCTCGACGGGCCTCGCCAAGGGCGCCGGCTACCGGCCTCGCCATGGCAGGGATTCGTGCTGGGTTACGCGTGCGGGATTCTCTTTGTTGCAGGATCGTGCTACTGGATCTTCGAAACCTTACGCCGCTATGGCGGAATGCCGATACCGGCGGCGGCGCTGGCGATGTTTTTGTACTGCATGTACGTCGGGTCTTTCACGGGATCTTCGGATTGCTGCTGGCCTTGGTTGCTGGAACGACGAACGCCGGAACGAAGAGCGCCGGAGCAAAATCCAAGACGAAACCCACCGCATCGGGAGCATCCCTGCGGCGAGCGCTCGGCGCAGCCCCGTTCCTTTGGGTCGCGATGGAACTCGCCCGGACGCGGATCATCGCGGTCCCATGGGAATTCCTCGGATACTCGCAGACCGCAAATCTTGCGCTGACGCGAATTGCGGCGTTCACCGGCGTTTACGGACTTTCGTTTGAAATCGCGCTGGTAAACAGCGTGTTCGCGGCGGCATTTCTGGTTGCGCCCGTTGGATCGCCTCAGGAAGGGAAAGAGCGGCGGAAGTGGTTGCTGGTGGCGGCATGTGCGGCGGTGGGAATCTTGCAGGCAGGAGAGTGGTTGACGCTTCCTCCGGTCACGACCGATCACGCCGCGATTTTGTTGCAGCCGAATTTTCCGGTTCAAGACGGCTCCACATGGACGAAGGAGTATTTTCAAAGCACGCTGCGCGACTTGACTGCGACTAGTTTGCATCCCGTTGGAGGACAACCGGCCGTTGCTTCCGCTGGGAAAGAGGCAGGGAATCGCTACGACTTGACGGTATGGCCCGAATCGCCGGCGCCCTTTTTCACGAACGATCCTCTGTTTCAAGAATCGGTGAGCGCGCTGGCGCGCCAGTCGGGAACGTGGGTAGTGGCGGGCGCAATCGGAGTTACGCCCGCGATGCACGGGGGTGGCGATTCGCAGATTTTCAATTCCGCTGCACTGATTAACCCGCAGGGCGAGTGGGCGGGGCGCTACGACAAAGTGCATCTTGTTCCCTTCGGCGAGTATTTGCCGTTTCCGAAACTGTTTGCTTTTGCCGGAGGACTGACGAAGGAAGTGGGAGACTTTCAGCCGGGCGCGTCGCGTTCGCCGCTCCAAGCCGGGGACGAACGAGTCGGGACATTTATCTGTTTTGAATCCATGTTTCCCGATGAAGTGCGGCAGTTCTCGCTCGCGGGCGCCGATGTTCTGGTAAACATCTCGAACGATGGCTGGTACGGCGACAGCGGCGCCTGGAAAGAGCACTTGCAAGAGACGCGCATGCGGGCAATCGAGAATGGTCGCTGGCTGTTGGTGGCTACGAATACGGGGATGACGGCGTCGGTCGATCCTTACGGACGAATTGTGGCAGCCACTCCGCGCAAAGTCCGCACCGCGCTGGCTGCGCCTTACGCGCTGACGACGGGTACCACGTTCTACACGCGGCATGGCGACTGGTTCGCATTTCTGTGTGCGATAATTTCATCGGGCGTGCTGGTAGCGCGTTTTGTAATTCCTGGTCGCGAGCCGTAAGGACTGGGTCGTTAGTCGATGGTCGCTAGTCGTTGGCAAGACCTCGCGAAAGACTAAAGACTAGCGATCAACGAGTAGCCGACTGGGACAAGCCGGGTGAAAAGCAATGCTAGATGAGCTGGTACAGCAATATACGTCCTTAAAGAGCAAGGTCCACGACCTGCGGGAGTATCTTTGACGCCGGCACGCTGCGCCAGCAGTTTGCCGAAATAGAAAAACAGGCGTCAGATCCCAATCTGTGGTCGAATCCTGAAAAATCCCAGCAAGTGATGCGCGAGCGGAAGCGCCTCGAAGGCTTATTGGCGCTCGAAGCCGACCTGGCGCGCCGCACCGGCGACATCGCCGCCTATTTTGATTTGGCCGGCGAAGGGGAAGACGTTTCCGCCGACTTGCAGCGCGAGTTGGAGTCGCTCGGCGAATTGGTAGATCGGGTCGAAACCGAGACGCTGCTTTCGGGTCCGAACGACGCGCTGAATGCCATTATGACCATCCATCCGGGAGCGGGCGGGACGGAGTCGCAGGATTGGGCGGAGATGCTGCTGCGCATGTATCTGCGCTGGGCCGAGCGGCAGGGATTCAAGACCGAGATGTATGACTATCAGCCGGGCGACGAAGCCGGGATCAAGTCGGCGACGTTTTCCGTGCAGGGCCAGTATGCCTACGGTTATTTGACCAGCGAGATTGGCGTGCACCGGCTGGTGCGGATTTCTCCCTTCGATCAGGCAAAGCGGCGGCACACGTCGTTTGCCAGCGTGTACGTTTCGCCGGAGATTGACGACAGCATTGAAGTCAACATCAAACCTGATGACATTCGGATTGACACTTACCGCTCGAGCGGCAAGGGTGGACAGCACGTCAATACCACCGATTCCGCGGTGCGGATCACGCACATTCCGACGGGTCTTGTCGCCAATTGCCAGAATGAGCGCTCTCAGCATAAGAACAAAGAGAAGGCGATGAGCATGCTGCGTTCGAAACTTTACGAATACGAACTGGAGAAAAAGCGCGAGGTCACGAAGAAGATAGAGGATTCGAAACTCGACATCGATTTCGGCTCGCAGATACGCTCGTATGTGCTGCAACCTTACCGCATGATCAAGGACCACCGCACGAAACTGGAGATAGGCGACGTGGACCGGGTGATCGACGGCGATCTGCGGCCGTTGATGCAGGCGTATCTGCGGATGCGGCGAGGGGAGAAGAAAGCGTAGGCACAGGCCAGTGATGAGGAGGAACGATGCTCGATTCAGAGGGTGAGGAGTGGCGAAAGCGTATAGATCTACGAAAGGCCGAAGAGCTGTTGAGGGCTATGAGGTGGGTTGTTCTCGTCATTTTCTTGATGAACTGGTACACGTGGTTTCTGCTTATCAGGCGACACTGGGGAACGTGGGACCATGTCGCGGCCGTGGGGCTGCTTTTAACGTCTCCGGCGCCTTGCATTCTGATGTTCTTTAAGCGGGAGGTTTATCCGCCTCTCGCGGCGTTTCTCACGTACAGCCTTCTCGGTCTGGCGATGGGAGTTGCTGTTTGGCGTTAGGAGTCCCGTCGGCGGAGCGGATGAAAAAAGGCGTAGGGGTCCTTCGACTCCGCCAAGCCAACCGCTTCGCGAATGGCTTGGCTGCGCTTAGGATGACATCGGGTTAGGGTTGAGGCTCTATGAAAGTGAGAAGGAACATTTCGCTCAAACCGCCGAACCTTGGCCCGCGTCTGCAGCGAGCGTTCCGCTATGCGGCGGAGAAACATGCCGGACAGACGCGGAAGCAGTCGGCGGTGCCCTATCTTTCGCATCTGATGGCGGTGGCGTCGCTGGTGCTGGAAGCTGGCGGCGATGAGGACCTGGCGATCGCGGCGCTGCTGCACGATGTGGTGGAAGATTGCGGCGGGATGCCGAGGCTGCGGGAGATTCGCAAGCAGTTTGGCGCGCGGGTGGCGAAGGTTGTGGAGGGTTGCACGGATTCATTCGGCGAGCCGAAGCCGGAGTGGGTGGAACGTAAGAAGGATTATCTGCGCGAAGTGAAGAACGCCGATGCGGAGACTCGGCTGGTCTCGGCCTCCGACAAGCTGCATAATGTCCGCACGATTTTGGCCGATTACCGGCAGGACGGGGAAGCGATCTGGGCGCGCTTCTCGGGAAAAAGGGAAGGCACGCTCTGGTACTATCGCGCCTTGAGCGACGAATACCGGCGGCGCGGTCCAAACCGCAACACGTGCGAGCTCGAGCTTGCAGTCGCGGAATTGGAGCGGCTGGCGGGCAAGAAAAGTAGGAAGCGGCGGGATGAGAAAGAATCCGCGAAAGAATTTGCGAAGAAGTCCGTGAAGAAAAACGTGCGATGAGTTCCCGGAGGTAGCCCATGCCACGAATGATCGATTTGATCCGCAATTCGCAGGTGCCTTCGCACCTGATGCAATCGGCGGCGCGAGGGTCGCTATCGCTGCCGCCGGAGGAGACGATCGAGGTTCTGGTCTATTTGGCGCTTCATCACAAGTTGTTTGGCGAGCAGGCGCGGCTGATGCTGGCCGGTTGGGATGAAAAAGCCAGCCTGGCGGCGGCTGCCGATCCCAAGACCAGCGCCGAGGTGCTGGGATATTTCGTTTCGCTGGAGAACCTGCGGACCTGTCTGCTGCCGGCACTGGTGGAAAATCCCTCGGTCAGTGAAGAGTCGGTGGACGGGCTGGCGGTGTCGGGGACGCGCTCAGTGGTGGAAGCGTTGCTGAGGAGTGCGCGAGTGAGGAGCTCTCCGCGGCTGTTGCAGGCGTTGCAGACGAATCCCAACCTGCGCCCGAACGAACTCTCCGAGATTGAAAAGAAACTGGCTGATTTGGGAACGGGGCCGGCAGTAGAGCCTCCCGAAGCGGACGCACCCGACGAGGTGGTGGAGAGCACAGTCACAAAATATCTGGAAGAGAACGCGGCGGAGCTGGCAGCCGAAAAGGACAAACCGTTCCAGCCCATAGGGATGATGCACGAAGAGGCGAGCGTGGAAGCTGGGCCGCAGGCCGCTGCTGAGCCGAGCGCGAATGCGGATGCGGCCAAGAGCGCCGAGGCCGATGCGGCGACGCTTGCCGCGAGAAATGCAGCGGCAGCAGCAGCCGAGATCAGGGCCAAGAAGCAAGCGGTTCCCGCGCAGGAGGGAAAGCGCGACAGCGTGTTGCAGAAGATCGCCAAGCTCGACGTCAGAGGCCGGATTACGCTGGCGGTGCGCGGTAACAAGGAAGACCGGTCGATCCTGATTCGCGATTCCACGAAGTTGGTGGCCATAGCGGTGCTGGAGTCGCCCAAGATTACGGATGGAGAAGTGGAAAGATTTGCGCTACAGAAGAATGTGCTGGAGGCGGTGTTGCGCGCGATTCCGATGAAGCGCCGGTTCGCGAAGAATTACAGCATCATGCGCAACCTGGTGCAAAATCCCCGCACGCCGCTCGACCTCTCGCTGGGGTTGATGAAGAATCTGCTGATTCACGACCTGAAGAATCTGTCGGGCAACAAAGAGGTCCCCGACACGATTCGCAAGGTGGCGCTGCGCATGTTTAAGCAGAAGATCGAGAAGAAAGGGTAGGGAACGGTAGCTTCTCTTTAATCGCTCGCAATTCGTTTCGCAATTCACTTGGAGTCGGGGCGTGCCCCGTTTCTCCGGAAAGTCGGCATCCAAATTGAAGCAACCCGATCCTATCTATGATTTGTTATCGCGAGCGAAGACAATTGCCGTGGTGGGATTGTCGGACAGCCCGACGCGGCCGAGCCACGGCGTTTCCGCCTACATGCAGGCGGCTGGATACAAGATTGTCCCGGTGAATCCGCAGATCGCGGGGGCGCTGGGGGAGAAGGCGTATCCGTCGTTACTTGAAGTACCGCTTGAAGTGCGGGAGAAGATCGACCTAGTGGATGTCTTCCGGCGGCCGGAGTGCGTGGATGAGATTGTGGAGCAGGCGATCCAGTTGAAGATTCCGGCAATTTGGATGCAGGAGGGAGTGATCAACGAGCCCGCGGCTGAGAAGGCGCGACAGGCTGGAATTCTTGTGGTGATGGATCGGTGCATTTTGAAAGAGCACCGAGCGAGATTCGGATAAGGAAATCAGTTCACCTCAGCCTTTTTTGAGCCGCTTGATTTCTTCCAGACGTGCGCGAATCCGTTTTTCCACTCCTTCATTGGTTGGACGATAGTAGACGCGATTGCGCAGACTGTCAGGCAGGCACTGCATGTTGGTGACTTTCTTTTCGCTGTCGTGGGCGTATTGATAATCCTTGCCGTAGCCGAGGTCTTTCATCAGGCTGGTGGGAGCGTTGCGCAGATGCAGCGGAACGGGCTCGGCGGCGGTTTGTTCAACATCTTGCCGGACAGCGCCGTAGGCGGTGTAAAGCGCATTCGATTTGGGCGCTATGGAAAGATAAACGATGGCCTGCGCCAGTGCGAGATTGCCTTCGGGTATGCCGATGAAATCTACGGCGTCGCGCGCGGCCATGCACAGGGCGAGCGCGGTCGGCTCGGCGAGTCCAATGTCTTCGACCGCCATACGGACGACGCGGCGGGCAATGTAGAGCGGATCTTCTCCCGCTTCGAGCATGCGTGCGAGCCAGTAGAGAGCGGCGTCTGGATCGCTGTTGCGGACCGATTTGTGAAGCGCCGAAATGATGTTGTAATGCTCTTCGCCGCCTTTGTCGTAGAGCAGGACCCGCTTTTGCACGGCTTCCTGGATAATCTGTTCGGACAGGATATTTACCTCGGCCTGTTGTGCCAGCGAGGCCGCAACATCGAGCACGTTGTAGGCGGCTCGGGCGTCTCCGCTGGTGTAGGCGGCAATTCTGTTGAAACTTTCGTCGGACGCTTCCAGATGCATCTGGCCGAGACCGCGCTCTGCGTCGCAGAGTGCGCGGCGCAGAAGAACGACAATCTGTTCTTCGGTGAGCGGGTTCAACACATAGACGCGGCAGCGCGAGAGCAGCGCGGAGTTGATTTCGAAGGACGGATTTTCGGTGGTGGCTCCGATCAGACGAATGCTGCCTTTCTCGACGTGCGGGAGAAATGCATCCTGCTGCGCTTTGTTGAAGCGGTGAATTTCGTCAACGAAAACGATGGTGCGCGTGCCGTACTGGCGGGCGCGGTCGGCATCGCTCATCACCTGCTTGATCTCCTTGATGCCGGCGAGCACGGCGGAAAACTCGATGAAATCGGCCTTGGTGATTCCGGCAATGATTTTAGCGAGCGTTGTTTTGCCGGTGCCGGGAGGGCCCCAGAAAATCATCGAGGTGGGGTCGTCGCGCTCGATCTGCACGCGCAGCGGTTTGCCGGGCCCGACGAGATGCTCCTGCCCAACGAATTCATCGAGCGTGCGCGGACGCATGCGGTCGGCCAACGGGCGAGCGCCCAGACGGCTGGAGTCTTCCGGCGGGTTGGATTGGAAAAGGTTCATCAGATTATTATCACCACGGAGGCACGGAGACACGGAGAAA
Organism: uncultured Acidobacteriaceae bacterium; assembly: GCA_963709835.1. Taxonomy (GTDB): domain Bacteria; phylum Acidobacteriota; class Terriglobia; order Terriglobales; family Acidobacteriaceae; genus Acidiflorens. The sequence goes on along the minus strand of CAVPYG010000042.1, from coordinate 39,508 downwards.
AACCGAGGCAAGAATTATTTTGGGTTCCTCCGTGTCTCCGTGCCTCCGTGGTGGAACCCCTCACTTGCGGTCTCTCGCGGCTTCATACAGCACGATGCTCGCGGCGACTCCGGCGTTGAGCGATTCAACTTGCGCAGCTTGCGGAATCACGAGCGTTTCGTCCATTTGGCGCATGAGTTCGCGGGACAATCCGGCGCCTTCGTTGCCGATGAAGATGGCGAGAGGTAGAGTCCACGAAATCTGGGGCAGCGGCGTTCCTTGGTGTGACGACGTTGCGAGCAGACGAACGCCGCGCTCGCGCAGAAGCGGAATCAGTTCGGCGGAAGCGATGGGCAAGAAAGGTAGGCGGAAGATCGAACCTGCCGAACCGCGCAGAACTTTCGAGTTGTAAACGCTGACCGTCCCTTCGGTCAGAAAAACTCCGGCAGCGCCAAACGCTTCAGCGGAACGCAGAATTGTCCCCAAGTTGCCGGGGTCTTGCAATCCAGCAGCCACAACGAACGGGCCGTTGCTTGATCGGTCGAGCATCTGAGCGGAAGAAGATGCTGGCAGCTTGAGCAGAGCCGCAACGCCCTGAGGCGCGTCGCTCGGAACGGTGGAATTGAAGAGTGCGTTCGGCAGGACGAGCGTTTCGGTGCGGGCGCCGATCTGGGGCAAAAGTTTTTCGGCGAGAGGGCGGGCCGATTCGCTGAAGAAAACGCTCTCGAGATGCTGGCCGCTGCGCAATGCTTCTTCCATCAGCATGACGCCTTCGATGGCACACTCACCTGCTGGAGTCGGTTCGGCGCGGCGGAATGCTTGCCGCAATTCTTTCAGCCTCTGGTTGTGGCGCCCGGCGATGGGGCGCAGGCGCTCCGCTTGACTGCGAGTTCGCACCGCCTTGGCGTTTTGCTTCATGGGTTGGTTCCACGATCAGGATGTATGGTACATTTCATTGTTTGAGTAGACAATGTTTGAGCAGACCTTGTACGTGCCGATCGTCGGGAAGGGAACAGAGTGCGCACGGAAATCCTGAAAATTGATGCCGTAACGCCCGAGTTTTCGCTGATCAAGTATGCCGCCGAGCAGATACAAGCCGGCCAGGTGCTGGGTATGCCGACCGACACGTTTTACGGTCTGGCGGCGGACCCCTTCAATCTGCGCGCGGTGGAGCGCGTTTATGAGATCAAATCGCGCCTGCGCCACAAGCCGCTCTCGCTGCTGATCGAGCACGTAGACCAGGCGGAAGAATTCGCGCGGCCCTTGCCGGCCGATTTCCATCTTTTGGCGAGGCGTTTCTGGCCGGGGCCGCTGACCATGATTGTGCCGGCAGCATCGCATCTTCCCCTGAAGGTCACCGCGAATACCCAAAACGTGGCGCTGCGCGTGCCGGCGGCAGAAATTCCACTGGCGGTGGTGCGGGCGGCGAAGATTCCGATCACGGCGACCTCCGCCAACCTGAGCGGCGCGATGGAATGCAGCACCGCGGAGCAGGTGCAGGAGCAGCTACAAGGACGCATCTCGATCATTGTGGACGGGGGGCAATCTCCGCGGACCATGGCATCGACGATCGTGCAGTTCAAGGAAGACGGCAGCTGGCAGATCCTGCGTGAAGGAGCGATCCCCTCCAAGGAGATCATTGAAGCGTTATCTTGAGTCGTAAGGTTTCAGTGTTTCAAGGTTTCAAAGTTTCAAAGTTTCAAGGAAGGCCAGCCGTAGGCCCTCAACGTGTCAATTGAAGACTTCAACCTTTAAACCTTACAGCCTCGATACTTGGAACCTGATATATGCCCAATCCATCCGCCGCAAGAGAATCTAAATGGACGCGCCCCTGGCTGCTGTTGTCGCTGGCGGTGGTGGGAGCGCTGTTTTTGTTCTTCGGCATTACGGGATCGCGCATTGTTCGTGCCGCCGCTGAAACGCCGGCGCGAAAAGCGGATGTGATTATTATTTTCGGAGCCGCCGAATACGTGGGACGCCCTTCGCCGGTGTACCGGGCGCGGCTAGACCACGGGTACGGGTTATTTCAAAAGGGAATGGCTCCGGTAGTGATCACGACCGGCGGAGCGGCGCAGGACCCGGATTTCAGCGAGGGCGGAGTAGGGCGAGATTATCTACTGCGGCGCGGCATTCCCGAGCAAGCGTTGATCGCCGAGACGCAAGGCTCGGATACGACGCAGTCGGCGGCGCGGGTGGCCAACATTATGCGCGCGAACGGCATGAAGAGTTGCATTGCGGTGAGCGATGCGTATCACGTGTTTCGCATTCGCGCCTTGCTGGAACGGGAAGGCGTGCAAGTGGAGCTGGCGCCCAGGCCTGAGTCGCGTCCGCACTCGTTGAGGGAGCGGTTCGTGGCAGTGCTGCGGGAGTCTGCAAGTTATTTGGCGTGGAAGGTGGGGTTGCCGTAGGTGCGGCTTCGAGCTTCGCGCGCAGGGCAATCAGCCGTCTGGGTAGAGATAAGGCTTGCGTCGTCTCGAGCGCGCCGTCGAGGAAAACGCGACGCGGCGGGATGGAAAGTATCTTTGACCGGCAGCACGAAATCGGAAGCACGAGCCGGCCGCGCAAACTGGAGGCCGCATGAATCGGTTACGTGAGTGGCTGGCAGGCGGCGTGCTGATCACGGACGGGGCGTGGGGCACGGAGTTGCAGGCGCGCGGACTGGAGCCTGGCGCGGCGGCTGATATCTGGAACCTGACCCATCCCGAGCGCGTGGAAGCGGTAGCGCGCGCCTATGTGGAGGCGGGGAGCGAGGTCATACTCACCAACACGTTCCGCGCTAACGCCGTTGCCATGGAGGGCGACCTGGAGGCGATCAACCGCGCGGGCGTCGAGATTTCGAAGCGTGCGGCGGCGGGGCGGGCGCTGGTGTTTGCTTCGATCGGCCCGACGGGCAAGATGTTGATGGCCGGCGAATTGACCGCGGAGCGGGCCACGGCGGCCTTTGCCGAGCAGGCGATGGCCATGGCCGGGGCGGGAGTGGACGCGCTGCTGGTCGAGACCATGAGCGACATCGAAGAGGCGCGCTTGGCGGTGGCTGCGGCCAAATGTACGGGGCTTCCCGTGATCGTGTCATTCGCGTTTGATTCGGGCAAGAACAAAGACCGCACCATGATGGGCGCGACGCCCGAGGCCGTGGCTGCGGCGATGGTGGAAGCGGGTGCGAATGCCGTGGGCGCGAACTGCGGTGTTGGCATCGAGCAGGCGGCGCCGATTTGCCGCCGATTGCGCGCGGCCTGCGATCTCCCGCTGTGGATCAAGCCCAACGCGGGCTTACCGAAGATCGAAGCGGGCTCGGTCCGCTATGCCACGTCAGCGGATTCCTTCGCATCGCACTACGCGGCACTGCGCGAAGCGGGCGCCTCGTTTGTGGGAGGCTGCTGCGGATCCACTCCGGAATTTATTCGCGCCCTGGTAAACGCCCGGCGCGCCGCAAGTTGAGTTTGGTCTTTGGTCTATCGATTCGAAAGTCGCAGCTTGGACTTCAGGACTGCGTTCCTACCATCCCATCTGCTTTCGCAAACTCGTGATGTGCGCTACGTGGTGGCGTCCGTGCCAGGCATAGAGTGCGAGGGTCTTTTCCAGCGTCATCGGACCCATCTCGGGATGGCGAAAGGTGCGCTTCCATTCCGCTTCGGTGAACCCGCGGAGCATCAATATCCAGCGCTGGTGCAGGGAATCCACCAGTGCCAGCGACACGTCAATGGGAGCGTGTTTGGCCTCGGGCAGCTCGGCCCACAGATTTTCCATGTAGGTCTTGATGGTGGGGTCATCTTCGGTGAGCGCCAGCTTGAAACGAACATAGGAATTCATATGGCTGTCGGCGATGTGATGGGCTACTTGGCGTAGCGTCCAGCCGCCATCGCGATAGGGCGTATCCAGTTGCTGGTTGGATAGTCCGTGGAGGGACGTGCGCAGCCGATCTGGCGCCTGTTCGATGTCAGTCAGGCATTGCTGCCGTTGTTCCTCCGTGAGCGGGCCGCTAAATGAAAATTTTCCAATTGGGTAACGCGGGTCGGACATGAGCCTTCCTCTCGAAGGATAATAGATGACGCGGGCGTGAGATATGGTGCGAGAAAAACAGTGCGTCCAGTAACGAACGAGCGGCCAACGGCCAACGACTAACGAAAAACGACCAGCGACTATCTCACCATGGCCAGGATGCGAACGGGGACCGCACCGTTTCTTTTATTTTTAGCGGGAGCAACGACGACCAGCGAACCGGTGGCGGGCAGCGCGGTCAAGGGAGCGGTCGCCTCCACGGTGTAAGTCCCGCGCAGGGCGAGAAGTTCCGCCAGGGCGCGGTCGGAGGTCAGGTCAAGGGGCGTCTCGGCGGCAAAGCCAATCGTGTAGCGAGCCTCTATGAGGAACTGGGTCGCGTCGCGGGCGATGGGAAACGGCGTGGTTGATGGGGCGCTGTCGGGCAAAGCATGAGGCGCGGCGACGCGGTGGATGGCAACGACAGCCCCTTGAGGAATCATGCCGTGTTCAGACTCCCAGGCGGCGATGTCGTCGAGAGTAATCCGCGGGTTGCCGCCGGCGGTAGCATTCAAATCCATGACCACCAGCGGAGCCACGAGGCGCTCGGCCGGGATCTGCCCGGCGGCCCAGGTTCCGGGAATAATGGCGCCGGGAGCGATGATGCGGGTTCTGGATGGGGTGACCGGGGATGTAGCGACCGAGGCATTTAGCGCGATCGCATTTTGCCCATCCGTCAGGTCCACCACGCGGGAATGGAGGTTCTGCTGCGGGGCAGCGGGGCGCCGGTCGGCAAATAGCAGAATGGCGAGCACGAGCGCATAAGCGACGATGAAACTGCGAATCCGCATTCACATTCCTGGCTGGAAGTAATTAAGACGTAATCTCATCCTGTATTGTTGCCTGAAGGTTTGGCAAATTCAATCCACGGTCGTACATGACCCAGCGATTGGACGCAAACGACTGCTGGCGCTGGCTGGGCCCTTCGGCTTTGCGCGAGGTAAGCTCACGAGACTCCCGACTCTCCAGTCAACGCAGCATCATTCGAGTAGAGAACTTTGGTTTGCGGCACCGTATTTCTGCCAACGGATGCCGCGAGTTAGAATACAGTTAATATTTCCGGCAGCTTTCCATGCCATCTGCCACGAATTGAAGATTGCGGGAACCGAGGATTCGGGAACTACGAGGATCAATGTACGGCCACGAAGAAAAAGTTCCGGTGGTGCGGCTGACGGTCGTGCAGTACGCCGTGCTGTTGATGTTTCTGGTGCTGGCTTACAGGCTGTGGCAGTTGCAGGTGATGCAAAGCGATGAGTACACCATGCAGGCGGAGAAGAACCGGGTACGCAATGTGCCGGTTCTGGCGCCGCGGGGCAAAATTTTCGATCGCGAAGGTCGGATCGTCGTCGATAACTATCCTTCGTTTTCGGCGCTGCTGCTGAGGGATACGACCCGCGATCTGAACGCCGACGCTGACGCCATCGCCCAGGGGATGCACCTCGATGCCGATGAAGTGCGGCAGCGCATCAAGCGCTTTTCTTCCATGCCGCAGTACCAGCCGATAATTCTGAAACAAGACATTACGCCCGACGATCTGGCATTTATCGAGGCGCACAAGAACGAACTGCCGGAACTGGAAACGATCACGGCGCAGCGGCGTTTGTATCCGCGCAACGGATTCATGGCGCACCTCATCGGCTATGTTGGCGAAGTCAGCGAAGACATGCTCAACCAGCCTCAGTTCGACCTTTACAACGCCGGCGATGTGGTGGGCCAGAGCGGGGTTGAGAAGCAGTACAACGCGATCCTGATGGGCAAGAATGGATCGCAGCGCACCGTCGTGAATAGCCATGGGCGCGAAGTGAGCCGTCTGGATGAAACTCCGGCGGAGGCTGGCAAGCCGCTGAGGCTGACCGTGGACCTGGATTTGCAGATCGCGGCGGAAGAGGCGATAGAAGGGAAGAACGGCGCCATCGTGGCGATGAATCCGCACAATGGAGAAATCCTGGCGCTGGTGAGCCGTCCGACTTTCGACCCCAACGATTTCACGGTTAAGATTTCGCGGGACGAGTGGAACACGCTGATCAATGACCCTGACAAACCGCTGCTCAACAAAGCGATCCAGGCCCAGCTCGCGCCCGGCTCGACCTTCAAGATCATCATGTCGTTCGCCGGCTGGCAGGAAGGCATTGCCCAGACCCTCCATGTGCATTGCAACGGAGGCGCCACATTCTATGGTCGGCTGTTCGGGTGCTGGCAGAAGGGCGGCCACGGCGAAGTCGATCTCGACAAGGGGATTTCCCAGTCTTGCGACGTGTTCTTCTATACGCTGGCGGAAAAGCTCGGCATCGACCGCATCGCAAAATACGCCACCATCCTGGGGTTGGGGCAGAAGACGGGCATCGACCTGCCCAACGAAGCGAGCGGAGTGATGCCCTCGGAAGAATGGAAGGTCCGCAATTACAAGCAGAAGTGGTTCGCCGGAGAAACGATATCCGTGGGCATTGGCCAGGGCGCGATCGCGATCACTCCCGTGCAACTGATGCGCGCCGTGGGAGCTATTTCGATGGGTGGCCGCGTGGTGGTACCGCACGTCATCAATCCGACGAACCTGCCGCCGGGGTTTGTTGAGACCACCCACCTTACGGAAGTGAAAGATGTTCCGTTCGACCCCAACGGATGGAACGCCATCACCGACGCGATGGGGAAAGTATTGTTGCCGGGAGGCACTGCCCCCATGGCGCACATTCCGGGAATCGACATCGCCGGCAAGACCGGGTCGGCGCAGGTTGTCTCGCTCGCCCTGCGTGCGAAGCACAAGAACGATGTAGATTACGCCCAGAACGGTTGGTTTGTTGGATTCACGCCGCGGCGCAATCCGGACATCATTGTCTGCGTGCTGTTCGAAGGCGGCGAGCACGGACCGCTCGCGGCACGTTTGGCAACTCAGGTGATCAAGGCCTACGTTGACAAGCAGCGGCGCCAGCCCACCAAGATGGCGGCTGGCTCGGGCCCGGTGGAAGTGGGCAGCCTTTGGAGCGATCCCGGCAGCCCTGACCAAGACGGTAAGAACACGAATAAGAATGACGGCCGTTTGCAAGGCGGACGCTTCCTGATCGATGTGACGCGCAAGAAAACGCCGTTGGCAGTGGCCGCCCCTGGGTTGCGCTAATCGCTAGTTGACCACCGCTAGCTGATAGCCGCTGGCCGTCGTGATACGTCGAATCTGAAATGCAGATTGGTGCTTGTTTGGCGCAGGACGCGGCAACCGCAGTGAGTGCGCTCACAGCATCCCCTCCACACCCCTAAGTCTGTGTACCAGCGATACTTCGCCGCCGATGTTCCATGACTTCCGTAACTTTGCGTAGAGCATGCGGGGGTGTAATCTCGGCCTGAAATATGCATTCGCTCAATTGGAGTGGTGCATCGCACGAACCGGAAGGAAGGTCGCCGCAAACGTGTCTGAAACCGCCAAGGGAACCGATGCTGCAGTGAGCGGGAATCGAAGGGGCTATGCGGACGTGCAAGGCGCGCCGCGTTTTCCCATCAAATTGCCGGTGGCATTGAAGCCGGCAGCCAACCAGCCTGGAGTCACGGGAGTTGGGTTCGTGGAAAAGATGGCCGAGACGGAAAACATTTCCGCCAACGGTGTTCTTTTCCGCATGGATGCCGATGTACCAGTAGGTGCGGCTGTGGATTTTACGATTTCTCTTCCCGCCGATGTAACGGGCTCCGCCGTTGACGTGCAGGTGGACTGCCGGGGACGCGTGGTGCGCAGTTTTGCCGATGGCGAGCGGCGTGGGGTGGGTGTGGTGATTGACGAGTACCGTTTTGAGCGCAGGTAGTTTGAGGTGGCGACGCGGCTTGCCGCGTCTCGCAGCTTGGCCGCGCGGGTAGGGCGCGAAAAGAGGACGGATGGGGAGCACTTCGGTCGGCAGTTCGGTCAGCACTTCGGTCAGTGTCGAGCCAGACGAAGGTCGTCAGCCTGAGGACGGCAACGGCGCGATCCGCTTGATTTTGGCGGACACGCAGGCCATTTTCCGCGCCGGGCTGCGCAAGATCTTCGCGCTCGAAGACGACATAAGAGTTGTTGGCCAGGCCGAAAGCCTCGAGCAGACGGTTACCGCCATTCAAAAATTTTCCGCCGACATTGTGATCTTCGAGGCAGCGCTGGCCCCAAATCCAGCCGACGCCGTTTCCGATCTTCTCCGGCAAACCACCAACTGCCGTTTGGTGGTGGTGCTGCAAGAACCCGACCAGGAAATGACGCTTGATTTGTTCCGGCGCGGCGCACACAGCATCGTTTCTCGCGAAGTTGAGCCTGAGATGCTGGTGGAATGCGTGCGCAAAGTCGCGCACGATGAACCGTGGCTGGACAACCGCGCGGTCGCGTGGGTGATGCAGGCGTATCGCACCCAAGGCTTGCGTCCGGCGGGAACGCGCGCCAAAGTTTCCCTGACGCCCAAAGAGGCGCTCATCGTCTCCTGTGTCACGCAGGGAATGAAGAACCGGGAGATTGCCTTGCGTGTGGGCACCACCGAACAGGTGGTCAAGAATTATCTCCGCAAAGTCTACGACAAGCTGGGAGTGGCCGACCGTCTCGAGCTCGCGCTCTACTGCCTGAATCACCGGGTGGTTGACGGCATCGCTCCGCCTAAGCCCGCACAACCGGGCAACGGCCATGCCCCCGCAGCGACGGAAACACCCAATGTCGCTTCGGCTGCTGCGGGATCCCGCTCCTGATTCTTTTCTTCTAGTACAATCCTTGTTTGCGGACTGTAAGTGCAGTTCTCAGTTCTCAGTGAAAAGCTCAGCATTTCCAACTGAGAACTGAGAACCGGGAACTGAGAACTGTCTAAGAGAGGCAACCATGAAAGGCGACGCGAAAGTCATTGCCATTCTGAACGAAGCGCTCAAAGCCGAGCTGACTGCCATCAACCAGTATTTCCTGCATGCCGAGATGTGCGAGAACTGGGGTTATGAACGCATGGCCAAGCACGCTCGCAAGGAATCCATCGAAGAAATGCGCCATGCCGAAATCCTGATGGAGCGCATCCTGTACCTCGATGGCGCTCCCAACATGACCGACTACTTCAAAATCAATATCGGGCAAACGTTGCAGCAGCAGCTGAAGAACGATCTCGATCTCGAATACGCGGCGGTGAAGCGGCTGAACGATGGGATTAGGACCTGCGTGGAGATCGGCGACAACGGATCGCGCGAGCTGCTGCAAAAGATCCTGCTCGAAGAAGAGGAGCACATCGACTGGCTGGAAGGGCAACTGCACGCGATTGAAGAGATGACTTACGAGAACTACCTGGCCCAGCAGTTGCACGAGCCTGAAGAAGGCTAAGAACAGTTGTCGGTACCCAGTCGCCAGTTCTCGAACATGGAACATCGAACATCGAGATCCGCCGGCGAGACTGGGTCGGCGGCCGTGAAGAGCCGGCGGCCGCGACACTAGCTGCTAGAATCAAAATCGCCGCTTAGCAGGGCGCCGGAGAGATGGCCGAGTGGCTGAAGGCGCACGCTTGGAAAGCGTGTTTACTCGAAAGGGTAACGTGGGTTCGAATCCCACTCTCTCCGCCATATTTTCTATGCCTTAACGATTAAAGGGCTTCTCGCGAGACCGAAAAAAGCTACATCGACAATCGCTGATTTTCTCGGCTTTCGACGTTTCACAATCCACTGAACAAGTTTGGCAGTACTTCACCCGCGTTGCCCAAATAACATTCCGTGAACGAGGATGCGTTCGCAGGCTTCTCCGGCCCGACATAAACTGTCCGCGCACGCCCAGCCGAGTTAGCCACAAAGCTGGCGGCGGGCTCGACCACGCCTGACGTTCCTATCGCCATAAAAAGTGTGCATTCCTCCAGTGCGCGATAAATTCGGTCCAACTCGAACGGCACTTCGCCGAACCAGCAAATGTGCGGACGAATCCGGCCGCCGCAGTTACATCGGGGGACTTCGGCGTGCGGCTCGTAGAGATTCGTGTCGTCGAATGGAGCCCGGCTGCAAGTGTCGCAACGGCTCTTGAAAAGCTCGCCGTGCATGTGCACGACGTTTTTCGAACCCGCCTGCTCGTGCAGGCTGTCCACGTTCTGTGTGCAGACGAAGAGGCGGTCTCGTAGCGAGCCTTCAAGTTTGGCGAGCGCGAAGTGCGCCGGATTGGGCTTGGCCGCCGACGCCACCCGCCGGCGCATGGAATAAAACTCCCACACCAGCCTCGGATCGTGGTGCCAGGCCTCCGGCGAAGCGACCTCCTCGATACGGTAATTCCGCCAAAGCCCGCCCACACCACGGAAAGTTGGAATACCGCTCTCCGCGCTCACTCCTGCCCCGGTAAGAACGAAGACGCGATCGGTGGAGGAAAGCGGGAGCATGAACGAAGTTTACGGCGCCTTTCCGAACAGAGTTTAATACACTACATTGGATATCGTATGGTCTTCACGGCGCCACACAGGTCGCTGAAGTTGCTTTCGTTCATTCTGTTCTGCGCGCTTGCTGCCAGCTCGATCCACGCCCAGGACAAGGACCTCTCTGCCAGCTATCAGTTTCAACCGGTGCTGATTGGAGCGGGCGGATGGATGCGCGGCATGGCCGTCAGTCCCAGCAATCCAAACTACATGTATGCCCGCGGCGACGTGGACAACGTCTATCGCTGGGACAACAGGGCGCAACAGTGGTATCCCAGCAAGATTTCCACCGCCTTCCCGGCGGCTTTCACGGCCGCGCCCGCAGGCGGTGGTGGCGGCGCCATCGCCATCGATCCCTCCAACCCGCTGCACGTTCTGGTGGTCTGGACCCTGGGTGGGGGAACCGATGTCAATAACGCTTGGGGTTTGAACGTCTATTACAGCACGGATGGCGCCAATACCTACCAGCCCGCCAACCTCTCACTCAATGGCAACCTTTCCCAGGAGACCACCGGCGAGCGTCTGGCGATCGATCCCAACAACGGAAACATAGCCTATCTCGGGCCTCCTGGGGCGCAGGGCGCGACCGACGGTCTCGAGCTCAGCTTGGACGGCGGTCAAACGTGGAACCAGGTAACTGGCGGCGGACTCCCGGTTACAAACGTCAACACGGTGCGCTATGAGTTTCAGTTGCCGCGCATCGATGGGGGCTCCGGAACCGTCACATTGCCCGGGGGCCAGACCGCCAGCCAGATTGTCTATGTGACCTACATCAAGCACGACGAGACCAATAGCGATGCCATACTCGGCGGTGGTGTCTTGAAGAGCGCCGACGGAGGCCAAACCTGGACCGACATCACGGGAACGGTTCTTGAAACCGGCGCCGACACGGTCGGCTTTGCCACGATCGACTCTGCCGGAAATCTGTGGATCGCGGACGGCGGCAATAGCAGTACAGGCGCAAGCAGTAACAATCTCTATAAGTGGACGCGGACCGGAACAGCTTGGATAACCAGCGCTCCGACCTACGGCGGCGGCGGTGGTATCGCGGTCGATCCCACGAATCCGCAGCGGATCTTCGCCCTGGGCAACAGCTCTATGTCGCGTTCTCTCAACGGCGGCGCCAGTTGGACCGATCTGGGGCCCATGCAATTTGCCTCGAACCAGACGATCGAGTGGCTGGATCCATCGTCATTCCGCCCGCAGGGACACTATGTTTCGGTCAGCGGACTTTATTCCAATAGCGACGAAGTTCTTTTTGTCGCCGGTGCGAACGACGGCATCATGACCTACACTCCGAGCAATACCGACACGTCAACTACTTGGACCAGCATCTCGGAAGGCATCGAAGAGATGGTCTCGCAGCCCAGTATGATTCCCCCAGGCGGGAGGCCGGTGCTGGCGTTCGAAGACGAGACTCTTTTCACCATCGACAATCCAGCCACATATACAGCAGCGCATTTCCCCATTGATCTGTTTCAAGACGGCAATGACGGACTGTCGATTGCCACGGATACCAGCTACGCTCCCAATCAACCACTGTATGTTGTGGTTGCGTCGGATAACTTGGGGGCCGGCAACCCGCTCCTTCAGTCGTCGGAATTCAGTTCCTACAGCGCCGACGGCGGCAACACGTGGACCCTCTTTCCCTCCATATCGGCCGGAACCCATCCCTGCCTGTTGTACGGAGGCAGTATCGCCGTCTCGGCACGGCGCACCGGCCAGGAAAACGCAGCTCCCGGCTCAGACAATCTCGTCTGGATTCCATCCAACTTTAACTTGTGGAATATCTTCGGCCAGGGTCCCGCGCCGTTTTACTCCAAGGATGGCGGAGCGACCTGGACCCAGACCGCATCCTTCAACCATGCGCCGGGGGCGATAACCGTACAGGCCCCTGCTAATTGTCCCGGACCTGCCAGCTATACGTTCATGGGCTTCCAATGGGGTCCGTGGATCTTCGCGCTGACGCAGCATTTGCTGGTCGCCGATCCGGTGACTCCGGGCACGTTCTACGCTGAGCTTACGGCAGGCGGTTTCTGGACGAGCACCGATGGCGGAGTAACCTGGACCCAACTCCAGACATCAAGCGGCGGCCAGGTTCCAGATTTCCCGCACCATGGAACCATGGCGGCGGTTCCCGGCGTGTCCGGCGACCTGTGGCTGGTTGACGGAAAAGATGGCTCCGACCAGCATGGCCTCTACCACACAACCAATGGCGGCGTTGCCTGGACCCTCAATCCAAACTTCACTTACGCTTGGACTCTCGCCCTGGGCAGAAGCGTTACCAGCGGCGGCTATCCAGCAATTTATGTCTACGGCCTGCTCGCCGGCGACCCGGACTGGGGTGTCTTCCAGTCGATCGATGGGGGCAACACATTCAACCGAATCTCATACTACCCAGATCAACTCCTCGACGTGCCTGACACCATGACGGCGAGCTGGGACACCTTCGGGACGGTCTATATCGGTTTCCAAGGCAACAGTTTCGTCTATGGCTACTACAACAACGCAAGCATTGTGGCCGGAGCTCCGACTCTCTCCGCCGTGGCTGGCGACACGCGCATTATTCTAAGTTGGCAAACGGCTTACCCTGGCGGTACGCCCACGGGCTTCAATATCTACCGCGGAACGGCGCCGGGCGGAGAGCCTCCCACTCCAATTGCAAGCAACATCAATGCGAATACCTATACGGACACGGGGCTGACGGATGGCACGACATATTACTTCACCGTCTATGGCGTGAACGTGGCCGGCACGGGGCCTTCGTCGAACGAGGCGTCCGCCACTCCCGCCGCTGTTTCGGACTTCACGCTGACCAACACAGGCAGCACTTCGGCACAGGTGTTGGCGGGAGTGACGGCGAAAGGGTACTCCTTCACCGTGGCGCCGAGGACGGGTTCAACTTTCGGCGCGACCGTCACATTTGCGTGCTCGGGTCTGGGTGCGTCGGCGAGTTGCGTCTTCAATCCAGCATCGATTCCAGCGGGTACATCGGGAGTCCACGCTGTGCCGGTGATCCTGACGATCACCACCGCTGGGCCGAACGCCACGTCTGGACAGATTCGGCAGGGGAGCAACAGCAACGCCAAGCGGCATAAACGGACCGACAATCGCTCTCCGTGGCTGCCCTTGGCGCTGCCGATCGCGAGCGTCGCGATGTTGGGCCTCTTCGGACGGAAAGTGTATAAGCATTCCGTCATCCTGGGCCTGTGTGTAGCGATGGGGTTGCTCGCTCTGTTGATCGCGTGTGGCGGCAGCAGCACTCCCATAAGCGTTGCGATCCGTCCAACCACAGCCAGCCTGTGGCCGAACGATAGCGCAGACGCATGGCCAGCGCAGACGCAAACGTTCACGGCGAGCGTGAGCAACAACTCATCGGTCACCTGGTCGGTCTCGCCAGCTAATGGTGGCTCCGTTGACGCTAGCGGGAACTACACGGCGCCACAGGTGGCTTCGGGGCTCCCGTCGTCCGCGACCGTCACCGCAACATTGGTAGCGGACTCGACGAAATCGGCGAGCGCCGTAGTCACTCTAAAACCGGCGACCATTCCGGCTTTGTACCGCGTAACCGTCACGGCAACCGCTCTGTCTTCAACCCATCAACTGCCGGAGTTGACGCTGGTCGTGCAGTAGGCAATGTTCTTGTGGTCAGGCTGATTTTTGCTCAGGGCTCGGATCTTAACGTTTTCGCTACACTGCTACCTCATATGATCACGATTTCCAGGCGTGCGATGGTTAAGGCGATGGTTGCGGAAGCGACCGCCGCATCTCTTGTATGCTCCCCCTCGTTTTCCACGGCGAAAGAAAACCTTCCGATTCCCCGCAAAGGGCGAATCCGGCAGTCTGCCGCCCGATGGTGCTACCAGAACATTCCTTTGGATGAGTTATGCGCAAGTGGCGCTCAAATGGGTTTGAAAGCCATCGACCTGCTGCAACCGGAAGAGTGGGAGGTCCCCCGGCGTTATGGACTGATCTGCAGCATGGGTTACGGCGGGGGCGGAGAAATTGCCAGCGCCATGAACCGCCGGGAGAACCACGCGAAGATCGAAGAAGCGTTTCGGAAAAGCATGCCCCAAGCCGCGAAGCTCGGCGTGCCGAACTTGATCACCTTCTCGGGAAACCGGGGCGGAATGTCCGACGAAGAAGGGGCGCAAAATACGATTGCCGGCCTGAATCGCGTGAAGAAAATCGCGGAGGACTACGGCGTGACCATCTGCATGGAACTCCTGAACAGCAAGATAGATCATAAGGATTACATGTGCGATCACACCGCCTGGGGCGTACGCGTGGTGCAGGCGGTCAATTCACCGCTTGTGAAGCTCCTGTACGATGCGTATCACATGCAGATCATGGAAGGCGATCTGATTCGCACCATCGAACAGAACATCGACTGCATCGGCCACTTCCATACCGGAGGCGTGCCAGGGCGGCATGAACTGGATGACACTCAGGAAGTGAATTGGGCCGCCGTGATGCGAGCCATAGCCAAGAGCAACTACGCCGGCTATGTCGCGCATGAGTTTATCCCCACCAGAGATCCCCTGGCTTCCTTACGGGAAGCCGTGGCGTTGTGTGACGTCTGACCAGCGGAGTAAGTAGCAGGACCAAAATCCGTCTTTGTTTGCCGCCGCTGCGCACGGCTTACAAGATCTTTCTCTCCAATAAGTACGCCTCCTTGTATTCCAGGTAATTCTCGGCGTAGCGGAGGATCATCGCCTGTTCTTTCTCATCCAGGAGGCGGCGGAATTTTCCGGGAGTTCCCATCCACAGGGAATTCGGTGCGACGACGGTCTTCTCAGGGATCAGAGTGCCGGCGGCAATGATGGAGCCGGCTCCGATAACCGCGCCGTTAAGGATGATGACGCCCATACCGATGAGGCAGTGGTCTTCGATGGTGCAGCCGTGCAGCACGACACTGTGCCCGACGGTGACATAGTCGCCCAGGTACACACCGTATTGTTCCTTCATGCCGTGCAGGACGGAGTTGTCCTGGATGTTCGAGTGGTGGCCAACGCGAATCTGGTGGACGTTGCCGCGCAGCACGCAGTTCATCCATACGCTGGAATGCTCGCCGAGAATGACATCCCCGATGAGCTGGGCGGAGTCGTCTACATAGCAGCTTTCGGGAAATTGAGGAGTGAGGCCTTTGTAGGATCGGATCATGGATTTATCGGATGCTCAGAGCGTTTTCCCGGGCTCGCGCTTTCTCAATAACGAGCGGACGCGCATTGCCGGTGAAAAGTCAACATACCATGCAGGGTGCGCCGATCGAAAGTCAACTTTTGGAGTCAGGGCCAGAAGAGCAGAGCGGAAAGCCGAGTTGAAGCCGGCGGGGGAGGCCAGATGTGCAGCGTTACGCCGCTGGGTCTCTACTGTAGCGGCGTAAGCGCGAGACAAGTTGGCTGGTCGGGGATCGCGGAACCGGTAGGGTCGTAGTAGACCACGCCATCCTGGGTGGAGCAGAAGCTGCGGTTGCCGCCATTCGACACGGGTATTGCGGCGGACAAGTACTGATAATAGGGTGGCCCGGAACCGACTTGGGTCACGGTGAAGCCGAACCCGCTCTTGGTGCCGCTGGAGAGCACGTTGTCGATGATGCAGGCGCCATTCTCGTCGGGCGCAGTGCAAGTGGACCCGCCAAGAGCCGCGATCGTCGGCGCGTAGCCGACATCCGGATAACTGTTGAAGTAGGTTAGCATCGCAGTGTTGATGGTGCGCAGCGAGGCGACGGCGGAGGCCTCGTTCGCGGCCACACGGGCCTGCAGCAAGTTGGGGATCGCTATGGCGGCAATGATCAGGATGATGGAAACGACGATCAGCAGCTCGATTAGCGAAAAGCCCTTTTGATTCCGCTTGCGGTTTTTCATGGTCCGATCCTCTCTGGTTACTAAAGTTACTTTCCGGCTTACTTCGTCCGGTTCACGTTGCAGTGAGGGGGTTGCCCGGTACTCTCCAAAGATGCAACCTCGTGACCAAATTGATTGCACAAGAATGTCAATTGTTTGCGGCGGCGAAGACAAGTCGGATGTGAAAAGAGTTGCACACAGAAAGGAAATGAAGAGGGAAAGGGACTACGCACTCGCCGAAACCGTTGAAGAATTGGAGGTTACTAGTGGTGTTACTAAGCACTTATGAAACTCCGAAAGACAACCTAAGGATTGGTCGATTGTTTTTTCGATGGGCAAGATATGCGTCATGAAGCCTTGTTCGGACGCGGCTGAATTTGAATGCCGAACCTTTGCGTTGGAATCTCGGTCTTAGAGCCTGAGCGCTGGTCGTGTGTGCGAAAATGAGGCAATGGCAACGGCGATGATTCACAAAATTCTTAACGTGGGCCCGCTCCGATGTAACTGCTCGATCATCGGCGATGAGACTACCCACGAAGCCATGGTCATCGACCCCGGCGATGATATTGAAGACGTTGTCGCCGTCGTCAGCCAACACAAACTGAAAGTGAAGCAGATCGTCATCACCCACGCCCACATTGATCACGTCGGCGGAGCCATGAAATTGCGCGCCCTCACCGGTGCCCCGATCCTGCTTAATCAGAATGACTATGCGCTGCTGAAAATGCTCGACGTGCAGGCTTCGTGGCTGGGCATGGCCGCGCCGGGAAAAGTTTCCATCGCAGCCAGCATCGCCGACGGCGCCTTGTTGCAGGCGGGCAACCTCACGGCAAACGTTCTCCACACTCCCGGCCACACCGAGGGCAGCGTCTGCCTCTATTTTCCCGACGAAAAATTGTTAATCGCCGGCGACACCTTGTTCGCCGGTAGCATCGGGCGCACCGATCTCCCTGGAGGCTCGTTCGAGAAAATCATGCGCTCCCTGCGTGACCGCGTACTCACCCTGCCCGATGAGACGATCGTGATTCCAGGCCACGGGCCGCAAACCACTATCGGAGAGGAAAGGGAAGGGAATCCATTTCTGGTGGGATAAGTCCGAGCTATCTTCCGCAGATCAGACGGGAGAGACTGCGGTTCAAGCTGCGAAACCGGCGCTACTCCTATGGAGCAGGCGCTTCTAGAACGTGGATCGTCCGCAGCCAGGTCTCCACCAGGTGTGGCCATGCAGTGATGGGGAGTTCCGTGGGCCGGAGTCCGTAGCCGTGTCCGCCAGCGGCGTAGAGATGCATTTCGGCCGGAACCTTCGCTTTTTTCAGCGCCAGAAAGTAGACGGTCGAGTTCTCGACATGCACTGGATCGTCTTCGGCCTGCAGCATGAACGAAGGCGGGGTTTGATCCGTAACCTGGATCTCGGGATTGGGCGCGAAGTCCCGCTCTTCGAGAGCGAGGTAGCCGGGATATACGATTACCGCGAAGTCGGGCCTGCAACTGATCTGATCGGCCGCGTCGATGGGTTCGTAAAGGCGATTATCGAAGTGGGTGCTGAGCGCAGCGGCAAGGTGAGCCCCGGCAGAGAAACCAAGCACGCCGATGCGATGCGGATCGATATGCCATCCGGCGGCGCGTGAGCGAACGATGCCGAGCGCGCGCTGCGCGTCTTGAAGCGCGGCCGAAGACTTGGGATAAGGGCCTGAATCGGGCACGCGATATTTGACGAGCACGCAGGTAATGCCAGCCGAGTTCAGCCAATCGCACACCTCGGTGCCTTCGAGGTCGATGGCCAGGATGCGGTAGCCGCCTCCGGGAAAGACCACCACCGCAGCGCCAGTGTTCTTGCCCTGGGGCGAGTAAACGGTGAGCGTCGGGGCAGAGACGGTACCGAGACGGATTAGCGGCTTGCCGGCGATGAGGTTATCCTTGGCGGTTGTGGTGTCGATCTCGGGGGCCGGATTCGGCTGGCCGCCGGGCGCGCCGTTCGGCCAGAGGGCAAGAGTAGTGTGACCGGGCGCAGGCTGCCACGCTGGCTTCTGAGCGAACAGGCTGGTGGAGATGGCGGCAACCGCAGCCAGCCAGAGCAAATGTGTGTGCATGATGTGGGCCTTTGAATTAAGGGTGCATTCAGAACGCAAGTATGATTGCAGCCGCAAGGCTTCCGGCGCAAGCGCAGGTTATTTTCAAAGGACGGTCGGATCTCAGTTGCTCTTGCAAGGCTGCCGCTGCCAGCCTTCTATTTCTGCTGTGGTGTGGAGTTCCGCGGAGCAACTGGCTGGGACTGCGTCTGCGACGGCTTCACTCCCGACAGCACGGACGTGGGGCCGCTTCGCCGCGCCGCGAAAATCGAAAGCGTGATCGACGTGACCATGAAGATAATGGCGGACCAGGTTGTCGCTCGGGACAGGACCGATGCCGCGCCCCGCGGGCCGAACGCCGTTTGGCTGCCCTGACCGCCGAAAGCCGCCGCCAGATCTCCACTCTTACCGCTCTGTAATAGCACAACCGCAATCAGAAAGAAGCAAACAAATACGTGAACGACCGTGATCAGGACTGTTACCCACATGCACAAAACTCCAAAGGAGCCTAAGCTCGGATTCGATAATCTCGGTGCCGCAAAATCTAATACGCGAAGTTAAGACAATGGTGCGGAAGGGGGGATTTGAACCCCCACGCCTTTCGGCGCCACCCCCTCAAGATGGTGTGTCTGCCAGTTCCACCACTTCCGCTAAAAAGAACTGCTTCACTTACAATGCCTTGGCGCTGCCTTGCACTACTTTGCGCCCGCCAGGCCCGCCGTCTCCACAACAGTTTCGGTGCGGCATTCGCTTGAGGATGCGCCTGCTGCATCGCGATCTTAATGTTATCGTGTCCGGCTACGCGCTGCAAGGAGTTGAGGTTTCCTGTGTTCTTCATGCGATGCTGGAACCGCATAGCGCAATAATGCAGACTAAGGGAGAATAGGGCATGGAGAATGGACGCGCTTCGCAACCCAGTGCGGGAACCCTCTGGCAGGCGAAGCAGGTTTACGCGATGGCGGCGATTTGCCTGGTGGTTGGCCTGGCGGTCGGATACCTGTTCCGCGCATCCCAGCCGCCAGCGGTGACCCCGGGAGCCGGGGCCAGAGTCCAGGCAAATGCGCAACCGCCCAGCGCTGCCGGGCCTATGGGCGGGAACATCCCCAGCCCGGAAGAAATGAAGCAGATGGCCGACCAGAAGGCAGCGCCTCTCCTTGAGAAGCTGAAGAGCGATCCGGCAAACCGTGACTTACTCATCCAGACCGGCAGTATCTACCAGTCCGCCCACCAGTACAAAGAAGCAGCCAGTTACTACGCCAAGGTGTTGCAGGCCGATCCGAAGAACGTTGCCATTCGCACCGAGATGGCTTCGTGCCTGTACCGCAATGGAGATGTGGACGGGGCGATCGGCCAACTCCAGCAGGCCCTGCAATATGACCCAAAGGATGCGAACTCGCTCTACAATCTTGGCATGATCAAATGGCTCGGGAAGCAAGACCGCCACGGGGCGGAGGCCGCCTGGCAGTTGCTACTGAACTCGAATCCGCAATTGAGCCCGGAACGCAAAGCCTCGGTGCAAAAAATGATGGCCGAGGTGCGGAAGCAGGTTAAGAACTAGGATCGTGAATGCAGGATGAGTCATGCGTTGGGGGCACGGTCGTTTCTCGAGCCTACCCTGAGCGGAGTCGGAAGAGCCAGCTAAAGGAGCGGTCAGCAATGTCGGATACGAATCAAGCAAGTTCCATCAGACCAAGTCCCATCGAACCAAGTTCCATCCAACCATGGACAAGCGTGCAGGCATACGTGCTGGCGGTCATCTGCCTGTTGGTGGGAATCGCCGCAGGCTGGTTCATCCGCGGATCGCAAGCTCAAAATCAAGGCCCAACGGCCGTTCAGGCTGACTTGCCGGGCACGCCGGCGGTGCTGAACTCAAACTCGGGACCGCAAACTGCAAACCCGGCTGCCCTACGGAAAGCCGCCGACGCGCAAGCTGGCCCCTTGCTCCAGCAGCTCAACGCAGACCCGGCCAACGCCGAACTGCTGGAGAACCTGGGAAATATCTACTACGATGCCCAGCAGTTCCCGGCGGCCATCGAGTACTACCAACGTGTCTTGAAAGTGCATCCGGAGAATACGGCCGTTCGCACCGACATGGCGACCGCCTACTGGTACACCGGCAAGGCCGATGAAGCCATCGCGGAATTCCAGAAATCGCTTGCCTACGAGCCGAACAAGGCCAACACGTTGTTCAACCTCGGCATCGTCGAGTGGCAAGGCAAGATGGATATCGAAAAAGCTGTGGCTACCTGGCAGAAGTTATTGGACACCAATCCAAATTATGAAGGCAAAGATAAAGTCCTCGAACTGATGGCGCAGGCGAAGAAGCATTCGGGCGTTCGACCGGGTACACCGGCAAAGCCCTTGCCGTAGCAGT
This sequence comes from uncultured Acidobacteriaceae bacterium, assembly GCA_963709835.1. Lineage (GTDB taxonomy): Bacteria > Acidobacteriota > Terriglobia > Terriglobales > Acidobacteriaceae > Acidiflorens. The sequence goes on along the minus strand of CAVPYG010000042.1, from coordinate 18,849 downwards.
CGGTGCGGGGAAGCCACTCTCATTTTGCCGTTCACGAAATAGGCGGGGCAGCACTATGCCCTATCTCGCCGCCCTGCACTTAATTGCTTATTTTCGCAACACTTCGCCTCAGTGGACGGGGCTTTATCCACAGCGAAACTGGGGGATTTGACCAACCGCCTGCTCCATCTGGTTCTTTTCCCGCAGTCACGCGTCCAGAGCCAGATGGCTGCGTTGCGGGCTAAAATCCATTATCTCTCTAAAATCAGTAGTTTACGGGAAGCCTGGGAGAAGAACCGGTGGCCACCGGCTTCGGGCAACAAGTTGCAATCACTATGCAGCAGGGGGCGACTGCGATGAGTGCCCAGGCGCAAAGCGCAGTCAATGGCCAAAGCCTCTGATCATTTGAAACACGGTGCACACATCCATGGAGGTTCCAAATCTTATGAAGAAAGCGATATTAATCGCAATGTTTGTCCTGGCGCTCGCAGGGCTGATGATGGCGCAGAATTGGTCGTCGCCAGATTGACGTTCTCGGCGCGCACAACAACCAAGGCCGCGGCTGCGCGGGCTGCCATGCTCCGCATAGCGGCTCGTTCGGTTCCGGTCACGGCGGCGCTGCCGATGCCGGCAGCTATGCCTTGTGGGGACAGGACGCCAGCCCACTGTATGGCAAGACCATTCGCGTTCGGCGACAGCGGAAAATACTCTGAAGTTCTGCCCGCCAGCATCACCAGCGGCAGCACTGAAGTCGGCGGCATTCTGCTCTGCCTCAGCTGCCATGACGGCAACGTCACCGCAGTCCAACATGATGACCGAACCAGTCGTACGAACAAAGCGATCGGCCTGTTGACCAATACCACATACGGCAGCCAACCGATTCCCACCCTGCTCGGCAATGACGGCACGACGGCCGGCAACTACACCAACGATCACCCGGTGGGCCAGTGAATGCCAACATCAGCTCGCAGCCAAGGCCTGGTTTGGACCAAGTGGCACAGCGCGCTTATAGCGTGACCCCTGGCAGCCGTTCGCCCAGTTCGTAGCCAACTACGGCTGGCCGGCACTGGCGCCTGGAAAGTGGTCGAACCCCTACGGCGTCACCGCCGCTGGCAAGCCCTTATGTGGTTTGCACCACCTGCCACAACCAGCACGTGATGACCGTTTACACTTCCAGCGCAGCCAGCCAGATCCAGAACGACGGCGGCGGCAAGTGCTATGCCACCTACTTCTTCATCAACGGCCCCTACAACCCGAACCTTCAGACCTACGCCAGCACCTCGGCGCCCTCGACGACTCAGTTCTGCCGTCAGTGCCACTTTGGCGAATCGAACGAAGCCAACAACACCAACACCATCACCACGCAATTCCAGTAAGAATCGCTTGGTACAAAAGGGGGAGAGAATATTCTCTCCCCTTTTTTTTCGGCTTCGATTCTGCAAGAATCGCCAAGCGAGGAATTATGAAATACCAACTCCCCATCTGCGGACTGCTTATGATGGCGCTCTCGTTCTCAGCCGCTCGGCCCAAGTCGCCTCCCACGCGCCGACGGGCGGTCGCCACGGCTGGCAGCCGCAACACGCGCCGACCCGCTGCAGGCCTCGCCGCTTCAGCCGAGCGACAAGCCGGTGGCGCGCGTGAATGGAGCCGTACTGACCGACCGCGACCTGCTGCGCGAAATGTACGCCATCTTCCCCTACGCCAAGCAGCACAATGGATTTCCCAAGGCGCAGGAAGCCGCCATCCGCCAGGGCGCGCTGGAGATGATCATCTTCGAGGAGTTGGTCTACCAGGAAGCGGTGCGCCGCAAGCTGACCATTCGCGCCGGAGCAACTCCAGCGTGCGGAAGCCGAGTTTCGCAAGCAATTCAATACTCCCGACGAGTATCAGCAATACCTGCAAGCCGAGATGCATGGCTCGCGAACAACAACTGCGCCAACAGATAAAGCGCTCGCTTCTGATCGAGCAAGTGCTGAAGACCGACGTGGAGGACAAATCCGCGGTAACGCTGGCCGAGCTGAAGGCCTACTACGACAAGAACCCGGCGCGCTTCGAGCAGCCGGAATCGTTCAGATTTCAAAGCATTTCCGTCGTGCCGCCGCTCCAGCCGACTGCGACGCAGGCCAAGGAAGCCCAGAAGCGCGCCGAAGATGCATTGCGCCAGGCCAAAGCCACCAAGAGCTATCGAGGATTTCGGACTGCTTGCGGAAAAAATCTCCGAAGACGATTTCCGGGTGAACATGGGCGACCACAAGCTCGTGGCGCGCGACAAGCTGCCGCCTCAGGTTGTAAAAGCCTTGCAGGCCCTTCAGCCCGGACAAATCACTGGAGCGATCCAGATTCAGTCGGCGTACACCATCATCCGCCTGAATGCTCACATCCCAGCGAGGAAGCAAGACTTCGAGGAAGTGAAGGCTGATCTAAAAACGGAGTTGCAGAAAATCAAGTACGAGAAGTTGCGCTCGGCCCTCGCCCAGCGACTGCGCGCCAAGGCGAAGATCGAAATCGGATGATCAGCGCCCGCCTATAGCTCAGGATTTGAAATGACCAGGCAACCCTCGGAGTTCCCCCCCACATGTCAGCCTCCAGCGCTGTTGATTTGTGACTATTATCACTGGTCTCTATGACATTGCTCACAGGTTCGAGCGGTTACCCAGAGAGTACTTTGTCACGAGTTTTTAACCATTTCTTCATAACAGAATCAGCCAGCCGGGGCGAGAATGACCTATGCCTAGATTGCCGTTGGCCGGTGACAAAGACAACCTTGAAGAACGAGGAGTGTTGACCGAACCGCCGCTGCTCGCAGGGCTTCCTGCGTTCGCTGGCAAATTCATTCCCCTGGACCGGGCGCGCCAACTGTACGAGAGCGTATGCGCGGCCCCGGAGGGTTTCCGGTTGGAAACTCTGCTGACCGAAATGCAGGTGAATCTCAACGTCCAACCCTCCGACCTCGAGCGCGTCCCGGTCAAAGGCCCGCTGGTGGCCGTGGCCAACCATCCTTTTGGCATGCTCGACGGCATTGCTCTGGCGGTCCTCCTGTTGCGCGTACGCCCCAACGTCCAGATTCTGGCCAACTCTGTGCTCGAGGGCATACCCGAACTCCGCGAGCATTGCATTTTCGTGGATCCATTTCACACCCCGTCTTCGGCCGACAAAAACATGAAACCCCTGAAGCAGGCGCTGGCCTGGCTGCGCCAGGGCGGGGCGCTGGCCGTGTTTCCCGCCGGTGAAGTATCGCAGTGGAACGTCCGCCAGGCGCAAGTAACCGACCCAGCATGGAACACCGTGGCCGCCCGACTGGTGCGCAAGACCGGAGCCAGCGCGCTCCCTGTATATTTCCGCGGACGCAACAGCGTAACTTTCCAGTTGCTCGGTTTGATCCATCCCCGGCTGCGCACGCTTTTTCTCTTGCAGGAATTTCTGCAGCAGCGCGAAAAGGACCTGCACATTCGCATCGGCAGCCCGATTCCATCGGAGTCGATCGCCAGTCTCGACAGCGACGTAGAGGCCACCGAATACCTTCGCCTCCGGACCTACCTGCTTTCCTATCGCGGCAAGAAGACGATCTCGCTGCCCGCGAAGATGCGGGCCGCACTCCCGCGCAAGGCGCAGGCGTTAATTGCTCCCGAGGTCCCGCAGCGATTCGTAGTTCAAGATATTGCTGCCTTGCCCGCCGAACGCCTGCTTCTGGAAAACGCCGATTTCGCGGTTTACGCTGCGCGCGCCTCCGAACTGCCACACCTGATCGAGGAACTCGGACGCCTCCGCGAAATCACTTTCCGCGACGCCGGCGAAGGTACAGGACGCAGTTCCGACCTCGATCGCTTCGACGCCTATTACTGGCACTTGCTGCTCTGGAACAAACAGAAGCAGGAATTGGCCGGCGCCTACCGTGCCGGCAACACAGATGAAATCATCCGCGCCCACGGCATCAAAGGTCTATACACAAACACCGTGTTCCGCTACGACGAACAACTGTTTTTGAAGATCGGTTCCGCTCTGGAACTCGGCCGCTCGTTCGTCCGTCCCGAATATCAGCGCCAGTATGCGCCGCTGCTTCTGCTTTGGAAGGGAATCTCCCGCTTCGTAGCCACGCATCCCGAAGCTCCGGTGTTGTTCGGCGCGGTCAGCATCAGCAACGAGTACTGCAGTTTGTCGCGCGAGATGATGGTGCGTTATTTTGAGCAGCGCAGTGCCAAAGATGAAGATGGCCGCGAGTTCGCCGATCTCATCCACCCACGCACGCCCTTCCGCGTGCCCAAGCTTCGCCGCTGGGATTGCGGAGCGATTTGCGACGCCCTCCGCGATATCGATGAACTCGCTGAGCCGATCTCCGACTTGGAGACTGACGGCAAAGGATTGCCCATCCTGCTCAAGCAGTACGCCAAGGTGGGAGGCAGGTTGGTGGGCTTTAATCTCGACCGCAAATTCTCCGACGTGGTCGATGGCCTGGTGATCGTCGACCTGCGCCAAACCGATCCCGCCGTACTTGATCGCTATATGGGCAAGGCTGGCCACGCCGCCTTCAGACGTTTTCACAATCTGAACTAGAGGCTCACTGGTTTGCTGAGACCTGAAACCTAAGACCTGAGACCTAGCCCTACAGCTTGTTCAGATAATCTATAACTTCCGGGCTGGTCCAATCCACCGGCCCAATGAATTTGCGGCGGATGACGCCGCTGCGGTCGATGACATAGGTTTCCGGCCAGCCAAACGTGCCGTAGAGAGAACTTGCCTTCCGCGCTGCATCGCGCACGGTCACCATGTTGACGCCGTAGTCTTTGAGGAACTTGTGGTACGCCGTTTCGTCTTCGTCGATGCTGACGGCGACGACCACCACCCCTTTATCTTTAAGGCGCGCCTGCATCCGCACCAGCGACGGCGTCTCTTCAATGCACGGCGGACACCACGTCGCCCAGAAATTCAGCACCACCACCTGCCCGCGAAACTGGCCGAGCGTGACTTTGTGGTCGGAATCCTGCAAGGTGAAGTCCGGAGCATTGGACCCGATGCGCGCGGGATGGCTCCCGCTGTAGCATGCAATCAGGGCGGCCAGCAATCCAACAACGAGACAAGCTGCCGAAAAAGTTGGCCTGGTGTCAGGGCATCGCTTTAGCGATGCCGTAAGTCCGTCGAGAGTTGACGCCCGTTTAGGGACTAGACGTTGACAAGCGACCGTTTCCTCAATCTGTAGAAGCGTGGCAAGATGTATTAGTCTCACCTCGCTATAATAGCGAAAATCCGATGAATGGTTCACTTCCAGTCGCGCTGCCGCAGGTGCCGATCGCCGAGGGCTCGCCTCCGGAGGTCTCGATCATAATTCCTGCGCGGAACGAAGAGGTGAGCCTCGGCGATTGTCTCCAGTCGCTGACGACGCAGACCGGCGTGACTTTTGAGATCATCGTGGTTGACGACGCCTCCAGCGACCGCACGCGCCAGATCGCGCAGAGTTTTGCCGGAGTGCGGGTGATTTCGCCAGGACCTCTACCGCCGGGTTGGACGGGAAAGAACAATGCCGTGGTTGCCGGGACCAGGGTAGCAAGCGGAAGATGGTTCTTGTTCACGGATGCCGACACCGTACATCAGTTGGGCTCTCTGGCGCGCGCACTGGTGGAGGCCAAGGAGAATAACGCCGAGATGTTGTCGTATTCGCCGGAGCAGATCGCAGTCACTTTCTGGGAGATAGCAGTGCTGCCAGTAGTGTTTGCTGAGTTGGCGCGACAATATCCGCCACAGAAGGTCAGCGATCCTGCATCTCCATTGGCGGCGGCGAATGGCCAGTACATTCTCATTCGCCGAGAAACGTATGACGCGATTGGCGGGCATACCGCGATCGCCGACAACTTGCTTGAGGATGTTGCGTTAGCTCGCGCCGTGAAGGGAGCCGGACGGAGAATTCGTTTTCGGTACGCAGCTGACATGGTACGAACGCGTATGTACAGGGGCTTTCGACAAGTGCGCGAAGGGTGGACGAAGAACCTGGCACTATTATTCCCTAACCCTGGTTGGCTCGCGGTGCGTCTCTTGCTCTGGTGGGGAATTGCCTGGGGGTATGCATTTTTTCCAGCGATCGCTTGGGCAGCGGCTCAAGTGGCCGGGCGTTTTGGCTTCGTTTCAGCCGAACTGACGTTCCTCTACTGGTCCGGGCTCATTCGAAGTGCCTGGTGGTGGACTCCGCTTTTTCTCGCGCTCGCCATGCCGCTTTTCATTCGACTCAACCGAGCTAACTTCACGTGGGATTCGGAAGTTCTGGGCACGATGTTCGGCATGCCAATGTTCGGCTACTTGCTGTTGCGCTCCAGGAGAGCTCACGCCAATGGCCATGTATCCTGGAAAGGCCGTGATTACGCGGTCGGCGCGAAATGCGAACATCCGCCGACTAAATTAATTTCAACGATTGAGAACCCAAAACTGAGAACTGAGAACTGAGAACCGAGAACTGCTTTTATGGTCTATCTCACACGCAAAGCCGAATTTTCCGCATCGCACTTCTATCACAACCCGGAATTCACTCCGGAAGAGAACCAGCGCATTTTCGGAAAATGCAATAACCCAAACGGCCACGGTCACAATTACACCCTCGAAGTCACCGTGAAGGGCGCCGTTGACCCGAAATCCGGGTTCGCCTTCGACCTGAAGCAATTGAAGGAAATCATGAGCAGGGAAGTGCTCGACGCCTTTGACCATCGCTTCCTGAACAAGGAAGTCCCGGAGTTCTTTAGCAAAATTCCGACCACCGAAAACCTCGCCATCGTCATCTGGCAGCGCCTGGCGCCAAAGCTGCATCCGGCGCGCTTGCATCGGGTCCGGATTTACGAAACGCCCGACCTGTTTGCCGATTTTTACGGAGAGCCATGAAGGCGCACCTCACCCGGCGGTATATGTTTTCCGCGTCGCACCGCCTGCATACGGACGAATTTTCTGCGGAAGAGAACCGCGCAACCTATGGCAAGTGCAATAATCCCCATGGACACGGACACAACTACACCGTCGCGATCACCGTCAGCGGACCGGTGGACGGCCAGACCGGCATGGTCTGTAATCTGGCCGATCTGGACGGTTTTGTCCGCAAAGAAATTCTGGAACGCTACGACCACCAGAACCTGAACCTGCTGCCGGAATTTGCGACGCAAGTCCCGACCACGGAAAACCTGTGCATCGCAATCTACAAAATTGTGCAGCGCGGCTTCCACCAGGCTCATCTAGAAAAGGTGCGCATTGAAGAGACGATGTTGAATTCGTTTGAGTACGCGGGAGAAGATTGTCGTTAGTCGATATTCGTTGGTCGTTTGCGGACACGGCTTGCTAACGACCAACGACTATCGACGAACGACCAAGAACCTATGAAAACCACTGCCTTACCAGCCACACTGACCAGCGCTACCTACGAAGAACTTGTCCGCGAAATGCTTGTCCGCCTTGGACAAGATCCCGATCGCGAAGGCCTCTCACGCACTCCCGAACGCGTCGAAAAAGCCATGCGCTTTCTCGTCAAAGGCTACCAGCAAGATCCCGATGCGCTTTTGCGCGAGGCGCTGTTCACGGTCGGCTACGACGAGATGGTGATCGTGAAAGACATCGAAATGTTCAGCCTGTGCGAGCACCACCTCCTGCCGTTTTTTGGCAAGGTGCATGTGGCCTATATCCCGAATGGCAAAGTGATCGGCCTCAGCAAAATACCGCGCCTCATCGAACTCTTCTCGCGACGCCTGCAAATCCAGGAACGCCTGACCACGCAAATTGCCGAGGCGATCCAGAACGCAATCCAGCCGCAAGGCGTAGGGGTCGTGGTCGAGGCCCGTCATCTCTGCATGATGATGCGCGGCGTCGAGAAACAGCATTCTTCGGCCGTAACTTCGTCCATGCTCGGCTGCTTCCGCGACGAAGTGGAAACCCGCAGCGAGTTTCTCTCCCTGATCCGCCAGCGCTCGAATGGGGTGTGAGTGGATTTGTAATTGACAATTTGTAATTTGCAATTGAACCCGCGAATTACAATTCAAGAATGACCAATCTCAAAAAACCGCCGCGCAAGCAAAATCTCTCCGGCCGCCTGGCCCTGATCACAGGCGCCAATCGCGGCATCGGCCTCGCCATAGGCCGCGCGCTGGCCCGTGAGGGATGCAATCTGGTCATCACCGGCCGCGACGAACGTGCGTTAGCTAAGGCGCGAGCTGAATTCGAGAAACTGAAGGTTCAGGTTTTGGCGCAGTCCTGCGACGTGCGCAGCCCTGAATCCGTTGACTACCTTTTCGCGCTCGTCCGCGGATTGCGCAAGCCTCTCGACATCCTTATCAACAACGCGGGCATTGGACATCCCCATCGCTCCGTCAGCGATTTGCCTTATCCCACATGGATCGAAGTCATCGACACGAACCTGAACGGCCTGTTCCTGGTGACGCAGGCGTCGCTCGCCGTGATGCAGCGTGGCGGCACAATCGTAAATAATCTTTCGATCGCCGCCGAGCGCACTTTCCCAGGATCGGCAGCCTACAACGCGTCGAAGCACGGCGCTCTCGGATACACCAACACTTTGCGCGAAGAGTTGAGGCAGAAGGGAATTCGCGTCGTTGCCCTCCTGCCCGGCGCAACCGATACCGCAATCTGGAACACACTGTGGCCGAAAGCACCCCGGCGTAAAATGATGACCGCCGAAACCGTCGCCCGCACCGTGGTCGATACGCTGCTCTTGCCCGAAAATGCGACCGTGGAAAAAATCGTGGTGATGCCGTCAAGTGGTACGCTTTAGTGGGCCGCGGGTGCGCGATGATTTCACTTAGAGACGGCTAAGGAAACGCCATGTCATTCCTATCCAGCTTCAAGGATTACTTCCGCTCGCTGAAAAAGCCAGAGCACCGCTGGGCATGGGCCGTTGCCATTGCAGCTGACGCCTTGCAAATCGTCGCGTTCCCACTATTCTACGAAGGAGCCATGTCTCCCGCCGACTCGGTACTCGACCTGATCGTGGCATTCGTCATGATTCGCCTGCTCGGATGGCACTGGGCTTTCTTGCCAACTCTCGCGGCCGAACTTATTCCCGGAGCCGATCTTTTTCCCACCTGGACCGCAGCCGTATGGTTCGTCACCCGCCAGAGGGCGAGGACCGACTCCAGTTCTAAAGACCCGGAGATTCTGCCTCCCGGCCCCGCGCCCGAGCCGCGCCGCTGATGACTGAAGGCTCGCATCTGATAACTGTCAGCTATCTACCATGTCCCATAACGATATCGGTGTTCTCTTTCATGGGATACTTTAGCCATTAAGATGCCCGCGACGAAGCCTCCAACGTGCGCCCAGAAGGCGATCCCGCCCGAAGTCTGGCTGGTTTCGGCGATGGAGGTCGCCGCGCCGCTCAGAAAATTCGCTACGAACCAGTAACCGAGCATCAGCCAGGCTGGAACGTAAAACAGGAAAATCGGAGGAAACCAGATCAGGACGCGCGCCCGCGGATACAATACAAAGTACGCGCCCATCACACCCGCAATCGCGCCACTCGCGCCCACAGTTGGAACCCGCGAATTCAGGTTCAACAGGATGTGCGTGGCGCTGGCCGCCAGTCCGCTGAGAAGGTAAAACAGCAGATAGCGAAAATGTCCAAGGTAGTCTTCGACGTTGTCGCCAAAGATCCAGAGAAAAAGCATGTTCCCGGCGACGTGCCAGAGATTAACATGCAGAAACAACGAGGTGAAGAACGGCAAAATGGCAGTCGCCGCCGGCTCGTGGGAGTGTCCGGTCATCACGGCGACCGCATGGTGGGGCACCACGCCAAACTCAACCATGAATAAGCTGAGTGCCCGGTGTCCAATCGAGAGCTCCCACAGAAAGGCCACGAGGTTCACGGCGATCAGAAAATAGTTGACGAACGGCGTGGAGAAACAAGGCTGATCGTCGCGAAGAGGAATCATAGGGAATTGGTAATTGTGTAATCTGTAATTTGGCAATTTGAGAACGCGTCATGAACATCGTCCGCAGCCGCCGTCCTCAAATTGCCAAATTACAAATTACCAAATTACAGAATTCCATGAACGGTGTCATCGTCATCGACAAGCCGCCCGGCCTGACCTCGCACGACGTGGTCAACCGTGTGCGCCGGATCCTCGGACAGCGCTCGGTCGGACATCTCGGCACCCTTGACCCCTCGGCCACCGGAGTCCTCCCGATTGTCGTTGGCAACCTCACGCGCCTGGCGCAGTTCTACGTTCATTCCGAGAAGACTTATGAAGGCGCAATTCGCTTCGGCTACGCGACCGACACCTACGATGCCGATGGCGAGCCCACCTCGCCGCCGCAAGAGGTGAGCCTGGATTGCGATGAAGTCCGCGCCCTGGCGGCACAGTTTCGCGGCACCATCGAGCAGATGCCGCCGCCCTTTTCCGCCAAGAAGATCGCTGGAGTCCCCGCTTACAAGCTGGCGCGCAAGCACAAGGAAGTCACGCTCCAGCCGGTGCAAGTGGAGATCAAGGAATTCGAAATTCTGGCGGTCTCGGCCGATCACTCCACGTTCCGTGCGCGCGTGGCCTCGGGCACCTACATGCGGTCGGTGGCCCACGACATGGGCCAGAAACTTGGCTGCGGCGCTCATTTGGCCACGCTGCGACGCACCGCCGTAGCCGAATTCACCATCGAAGACGCCCATTCGCTCGAAGCGCTGGCGGACGCGATGCAGCAGGGAACTGCCGAATCGTTATTTGTCCATCCCAGAAAGCTGGTGCCGCGGTTACCGAGCGTTACCACCACTGAAGAAAGCGCCGCCCTGATCCGCAGCGGCCGCGCTGTCAATTTGCCGGAGATGTCGCGTGCTCCACAAGTAAAAGTCTTCTACGGCCAACGTGATCTGATCGCCATCGCCACGAGAATTGCTGGCACGCTCTTCCATCCAGGAATCGTGTTTAGCGGGTAAAACTGAAAAGAATACCACAACAAACAGGGTGTGATTAGCTAGAACCGTAACGTCCGATAACAGGTATTATGTTAACTAGATAAAACTTCCCGATTTGCCTCCACTTCAATCCCAGCCCAGTTCGGCCCGCTAGTTACGAGTTCTTCCCTGAGTTTTACGAAATATAGTGGCGTGCGAGTTCCGATGCATACGTCTTCCCTATCGTCTTGGCGTTTGATTTGATCCAGCCTTCCAGGCTCGTTCGTCCTGTCGGCGGCTTGTGGGAGACGAGCAGGTCGTCCATGAGCCCTTTAATCTCGTCTTCGGTTAGAACGACGTCGTTGAGGATCAGCCCAAGAACCCTGGAAGCAAGCCGTATGAAACCCGGCGGCAAATTGACAATCAAGGATCTGCTACCGATGGCGCTCCTGATCATCTTCACCAGTCCCCGGTACGTATAGCTCTCCGGACCCACCGCATCCACCGTGTAGCTGTCCAACCGCTCTCCGCCATCGACCGCAAGCTCTGCCAGATCGTCCACAAAAAGAGGCTGAACGCGGTACTCTCCGCTTCCCGGAATGGCAAACAGCGGAAACCGCCTCAACATAAAGGCAATGTTATTGATGAGAATGTCGCCCTCACCGAAGAGAACAGCCGGCCGCAGAATCGCGTAAGACAACGAGGACGAGAGAATCGCCTGCTCCACCTCAGCCTTGCCTCTGAAGTACGGCAGCGGAGACTCCATCGACGGATTGGTGATGCTGACATGGACGATTCTCTTCACTCCCGCCGCTTCGGCGGCTCGGATCAAAGTCTTCGTGTTCTCCACCGCGCCGTCGTGGCTGAGCCCGCCATACGAGAATCGTATCCAATAGGTGTTGTAAAGAACGCGCGCGCCTCTCACCGATTCCGTCAGTTGGTGAGAGTCAGTGAAGTCCAGCGGGCGGACTTGAACGCGCCCAAAGAGTGGCGACTCGGCCCGAGGATGATTGGTCAGCGTTCGAACCATCTCGCCGCGGAGTAGCAACTTCTCCGCAATGTGCCGCCCGCTGAACCCGAACGCTCCGGTCACAACGCTTGTGGTTACGTCAGTCGGACATCTCCCACCCCGGCCAAAATCCATGTATGCCCTCCCTTCGTGCATTCAAGTCGGGGATTCCTCCGTCAGAGTTCAATCGCGCAGAAGTTGCGAAAGCTCGTCGCGGAATTTTTGCAAAATCGCCAGGCGTTCCGGCGTGGCCTCAACTACTTCTCTCTTCGCCTGAAAGACTTTGCTGCCTTCCCTTTCGGTGAGCACGCCCATCACTTCGCCCATCCTCCAGCCGGGCGAGCCTAGGATTTGCAAACCATCCGCGCCCGGGACGAGCAGAGCGATGCAGTTTTCGCGCATCACACCAATGCATTTGGGATAGCGTTCAAAAGTCTGGAGCACGAATCCCGCAAGGTATAGGCGCTGAAGCTGTTCGGCGGAATCCGGCATGCGGGATTGCTAATCCTGTAATTGGTAACGGGTAATTTGAAATGCCAACTCCAACGAACTTCTGCTGCCGTGTACTGCTTCGCCAAACTCAAAGCGAAACTGAGAACTGAGAACCGGGAACTGAGAACTGCCCTTCACATTTTATACTTGCCCAGATCGTCGTCGCCGAGTTCCTCCAGCCACTTGCGAAGTTCCTCGCTGCTGGCGGCCGGCACGGGATTCGTGGCCTGCTTCGAGTTCTTAATCACCTCTTCGTCCACGAAAATGGGGCAATCCACCCGCAGCGCCAGCGCCAGCGCGTCCGAAGGGCGCGAGTCGATGCTCACCACTCGCCCTTCCCTTTCCAGCCAGATCACGGCGTAAAAAGTATCGTCTTTCAATTCCGTGACCACCACTTTGTGGACCAGCGCGTCCAGCCCGGTAAGCACCGTCTTGATCAAGTCGTGGGTCATGGGACGGGGCGTGCTGACCTTTTCGATTTCCAGCGCGATGGCATTGGCTTCGTACACCCCCACCCAGATAGGCAGCACCGTTTCGCTTGCGACGTCCTTGAGCAGAACAATCGGCATGTTCGATACCGGATCCATCATCAGCCCGCGAATTTTCATTTCTACTTCCATAAGGTCCTCTTTGGCACTCGCTATCCCGCCAACTCTCCCACCAGGCTGTTCGGGAAGCTCCGCGTGACCCGCACCGGCACGTAGCTCCCAGCTTTAAGCTCAATGCCGTCAGGCACCGTAAAGTTGACAACCTTGATCTGGGAACTCCGCCCAGTCCATTGTCCCCGGGCCGCGTTCTTCCCTTCCACCATCACCGCAAGCACCTGCCCAACGTGCCGCTGGTTACGCCGCGACCCAATTTGTTTCTGCTTGTCGTTGAGCACGGCCAACCGCCGCTCCTTCTCCGCATCCGAAATCGCATCCTCCAGCCGTAACGCCGGCGTATTCGGACGCGGAGAATACTTAAACGTAAACACGCTGTCATATCCCACCGCATCGAGCAGCGAAAGCGTCTCTTCAAACTCTCGTTCCGTCTCGCCCGGAAATCCCACGATCATATCGCTGGTGATCGAGATATCCCGCCGCGCCGCCTGAATCCAGGTAATGCGCTCCAAGTACTCGTCCCGAGAGTAGAGCCGTTGCATGGCCGCGAGTAGCCGTGTCGAACCGCTCTGCACAGGCAAATGTATGTGATCGCAAAGCGCAGGCGTGGCATCAATCGCCTCCACTATGTCGCGTCCAAAATCGCGCGGATGCGAAGTGGTAAACCTCACTCGCCGTATCCCCGCAACCGAACCGACCGCGATCAGCAGCTCGGCAAAGCTTTTCTTTCCATCGGGATCGTGGTAGGAATTCACGTTTTGCCCGAGCAGTTGAATTTCCGTGTAGCCGAGGTCAACCAGCCGCCGCGCTTCTTCAACTAAAGACGCGGAAGTACGGCTCCGCTCCCTGCCCCGCGTATAAGGCACAACGCAGTAGGAGCAAAACTTGTCGCATCCCTCGATGATCGTGATGTAGCCGCGATGCGGATTCGTGCGCGCCGTGTACTCCGTCTCAAAGCACTTGTCGGTGGAGCGGTCGTCGAGCCCCGTAACCCGCGCCTCCCCGGTCTCCAACTGCACCAGCATCTCGGTCAGCTTCCTATACGAAGCCGACCCGCAGACCAAAGAAACATAGGGCGCGCGCTCGAAAATCTTCTCGCCCTCCTGCTGCGCGACGCACCCAAGCACCCCAAACTGTTTGCCTTGCGCCCGATACTTCTTGTAATCCGCCAGCCGGTGAAAAACCTTCTGCTCCGCCTTGTCGCGAATCGAGCAGGTGTTATACAGGACCAGCCCCGCCTCTTCCACCGTCGCCACCTGCCGATACCCCTGCTGCAAGAGCGTCCCCGCGACTTTTTCCGAGTCGTGCGCATTCATCTGGCACCCGAAGGTTTCCAGATAAAACGTCTTGTCCCCGCTCCCCGGCATGGCCCCAGTATAAACCAGCAACGCCGCGGCACCCTACGGCTCGCGCGCAACAAAGCGCGACACAGTAAACTCTTCCTCGCTGGCATCGGATTCATGCCGATCTGCGTCTCAATTACAATAATCGCCATGCAAAACCCAACCCCGGTAGCCATTGCCGTGTTGGTGTTGGAGCTCATTCCGGCGGCAGCCTTTGGACTCGCCGGAAAGCGTATCGCCGAGGCGTGTGCACGATGGCCTTTTGCCGCGCGGACTGCTCTGCCAGCGCTCTGCACGTTGCCTTACGTTGTCATTTCCTGCTCCGCGCTCACGTTTGCATGGCATTGGTGCGCTCTCTACGCGGCGCTGCCCGTGGCGATCGCATGGCTGCTGGGACAAGCTGCAACCGCCGATCCCGAACAGCGCGGCAATTGGCGAGACGCGATCGTTCTCCTGACTCTGGGGCTGGCCGTTGATTTGCGCTGGTTCGAGCGGGCGTGGCCGAGCGGGCTTACGGGCCTGGGAAAATTGCTTCTCGTCGATGCCGCGTTGTATGGATTCGTCGCCATCCGCCGCCTTAGCGGGACGGGCTTTGATTTTCACTTCCACTGGAGCGATTGGAAAACCGGGCTGCACGAACTGGTTTTCCTTACGCCGTTGGCACTCGCCTTGGGACTCGTGCTCGGCTTTCTCCATCCTCATAGCCACGCCCTGCGCTTCTCGATGATTCCAACCTGGATCTATATCTTTATCTTCATTGCCGTTCCCGAGGAACTTTATTTTCGCGCCTGGGTCCAGAATCTTTTGGAACGGCGGGTGGGACGCCGAGCGGCGCTCGGGATTACGTCCGCGTTGTTCGGCCTCTCGCATTTCAATAAACGAGCGGCCCACTTCAACTGGCGCTACGTCTTGGTGGCAAGCATCGCCGGAGTCTTCTATGGCCGCGCATGGCGCGAGAATCGCCGCGTGCCTGCTTCGGCAATCACCCACGCCAGCGTTGACGCCATATGGTCGTTCTGGCTTTAGGGTTGGCCTCATAAATCGGTTTTTGAGTACGGCACGCGGCTTCACAAGCCGCGCCCTTCAGAACCTGAAAGAATGACGGCTTTAGCCTCTGTGGGAAGTTCCTTTCGCGCTCAAAAGCATCTATGAAACTAGATCTACTGCGGGAAAGGAGGATCTGTAGCAATGGGCAATGACCAGGTTGATTCGACAGCCCTTCGCGCGGATCCGACCGCAGTTACGAATATGTCCGCCTATCGCCGCTGCTTCCTTTGGGCCCAGATCGCCACCGCCTATCTTTTTCTGGAGCTAGCGATTTGGGCGCCAACGACGCACCTCCGGAACCGCTGGGCCGCCATTCTGGCCATCACGATTCTGATTCTCATTCTGAGCGATGCGCTGAAATACGCCCGGCCCAAGCTACCGCCCCTCGGCCTGGGATTGCCCACAGTATCCGGCGCCGCCATTGTGCTGGCGACCGGTTTGGCAACGGCCGCCTCCATCGTGATTCTGGTGCGATGGGCGGGCGGCCAGATTCCCGCCAATCCCTCTTGGTTTTCGAATCTTCGGTCCGCCTGGGGTTACGCGATCTGGGCCCTGCTTCAGGAATTCATCTTGCAATCGTTTTTCTTCATCCGCTTTGAACGTCTCTATGGAAGCTCGGCGGCCGTTTGGATTGCGTCCGCGCTCTTTGCCGCCGCCCACCTGCCCAATCCTGTTCTCCTCGCGGCCGCGCTGGCCGGTTCCCTCTTCTTCTGCGAAATGTTCCGCCGCTATCGCAGCATTTATCCCCTTGGCATCGCCCACGCTCTGCTGGGACTGACCCTCGCCGTCACCATCCCCGACAGCCTGCTCCACCACATGCGCGTCGGCCTTGGCTATCTGCGCTACTAGCTGGATCGGCCGACGGCGGGGCATTTAACTTTCGCCTCCTCGCAAGCCGCCTGTGACCACCATCACAGACATAAGCCCCAGCCCGCGGAAAACTAGAGTTCTGAATTGGGGCATTTTCTAGATTCGTCCTTTAGCCAAGACGGCCCTCGAGCCTGCCCCAAACCCATTTTCAGCGCTCTTTGACAACCTAAGTCGTTATTCTTGAATACTTTACCTCTAAGTCCATTGCACTCAAGACTTTGGCGGAAAAGTCCCCCTAAAGTCTTGATTCCAATATACCGGGGGAGGGAGGGGTACCCCCCGTACTAACTGGATAACATCCTAAGAGTAAACGCCAAAAATCCTGGCCTATTCCAGCCAACTGGCGCTAGTCGTCATCAGGATCGGTGGGCGGGCTCTTAGGGTTGATGAAATGTGCGCCGTCGAGCGGTGCCGGAATTGTCTGGAAGGTAATTGGCGTTTGGCTGAGGTTGAAGCAATCGGACAAGTCGTCGGCCGGAGCGTCGGCGTACCCCAGCGAGGGCAGGCCGTATGTGGTCTCAATGAATTTGAGGATGCTGCCAAAGTCGTGGGTTTGCTTAGAAATGTAACCTGGTCTGGCATAAGGAGATACAACGATCAAGGGAACGCGGAAGCCGTACGCATATCCCGATCCCCAGCTCACTCCGTCGTCGATGACTTTGGGCGCCACGTGATCGTACCATCCTCCCCAATCGTCCCAGGTGATGATGATGGCGGTGTTGGCCCAAAACGGGCTATTGCCGATGGCATTGACAATCGAGGCAACCCAGGAGGGTCCGCTGCCGTTGTTACTGGCCGCGTGATCGGAATGGGCGCCATCGGGGATGATCCAGGTCACTTGCGCGAGTTGGCCGTTGGCGATGTCCTCCAGGATTGGCCACTCCGGAATGGCCACATTGTTGGTCCAATCCGGGCCGGTGCAGGTCAGTGTGCCGCTGATCGTCTGCGGCTGGCAGATGTGGTCTATGGCGTCGGGTCCGGTCCAGATGGAGCCGGCAGACGGAGCGTAGTAGCGCCACGAGATGTCCGCCGCGTCCAGCAGATCGGTGAGGGTTGCGTGTTCGAAGCAGGGATACTGCGACGAGTTTTCAACGCCCAACGGACTGATTAACTCCACCGTGGTCATAGCCGCGGCGATGCAGCCAGCGTTGCCTGTCCCGTTCATATTCTCCGACGCAAACATGTCGCTGGTCGCAGTGGGGGCCGAAGTGCCAGAAATAATGAACTGGTGCGCGGGAAAGCTGGGACCCTCGTTGGTCTGAAACATGCGGTCGCCGAAGGTGTATTGCTCGGCCATGGCGAAGTAGGGCTGCACGTCGGAAGGTATGACGTACATGAATTGCGGGTTGGGATGCGCATTGGGAGGGCAATTGGCGGCTGGAGAGCATGGAATCAAATCCGCTCCGTCCATCTTGCCGCCGTCATACATGGAAACGAAGGCGGAATGGGCGTGGCTGAGATCGTAATTCTGAGGGTTGGAGCCCGCCGTGCCCAGATCGATGGGTTCGAGCGTAATGGTCTGGCCACTCGAGTTCACGCCGCTCTGCGCAATGTCCGCGCCGTTCTTGATCAGCACAGGATCCTGGAAAAGATTGTCCGGAGTGCGGTTCTCCTGAAAGATGACCACGATGTGCTGGATCAGGGCCGTCGTGGTCAGCGCCAGCGTCTGAGGGCCGTTGCTGGGAGGCGTACCAGAACCATCGCTCCCAGTGACCGTGATGCTGTGGGTACCGCCAGGCGTCGCGCTCGAAGTCGAGACTGTCAGCGTGGAAGTGCCCGGAGTGTTACCCGTGATGGGGACCGAAGACACACTGAAGGAGCACGTCGGAGCCGGCGAGCCGCCGGTGATTTTGCTGCACGAAAGGCTGACACTGCCGGTATAGCCTTTGGCCGGAGTCAACGTGATCAGCGAAGTGGACGCACCTCCCGCGGTGACTGACCCTGGGTTCAACGCCGCGGCTGTGAGTGCGTATCCGGGCCCATTGTCTGCTGGCGAGCTACTCCCGCAAGCGGCAAGGCTGAGCAGAAGCGCGCTCAATCCGAGAACTGCGCTGGCGACAAACCAGGGACGACGGCGATTCATGGGAGGGCCTCCTTACTACTTCCGGATTGGATGCTGGCGAGTAGCAACCCGGTTGGCGGCAATTTGACTCGGTGAAGATTACTTTTTTCGTCGGGCCGAAAAATGGAATTCATGCAAAACAGCTTGCCGAGAAGGCTGTTCTGCCGTCAGCGAGTTGCGGGCTGACGAGCCTTGCGCCGACGGTCCGGGCTCTGGCGCTCTTTGGTCGCGGCGGTATGGAGATGGCAGATGGCGATGGCGAGCGCATCGGCGGCGTCAGCGGGTTCGGGGATTTCGTCAAGATTCAGCAGACGCGCCACCATCTGCTGCACCTGGTGTTTTTCGGCGCGGCCGTATCCGACGACCGCGGATTTGATGGAGAGCGGCGAATACTCGGCGACTTCGAGCCCGGCGGAAGCGGCGGCCAGCATGGCGACTCCTCGCACCTGGCCGAGTTTCAAGGCGGACTTCACGTTGGCGGCGTAGAAAACGTCTTCAATGGCAACGCGATCGGGATGGTGCTGCGCGATCAGTTCTCGCAGGCCGATGGAGATGCGCGACAGGCGCGCGGGCATGGGGTCGCGCGGCGAAAC
>CAVPYG010000041.1:0-7905 GCA_963709835.1 uncultured Acidobacteriaceae bacterium | reverse complement strand
GCCAAGCGACTGGAGCCGGCGGAGTTGCTGGCGAAGCCGAAACCGCGGCCGGCCGCAACGACTAAGCCAAAGATTGCCAAGACTTCAATTACGAAATCAAAACCTGCCAAAGCAAAGACCGCGAAATCCGCCGCTGGCAAGACCGCTTCGGCGGCTGCCAAGAAAACGCGCAAGAAGAAGAGCTGACGTGTCCAGTGCGACTCCAGTTCCGTGGGGATCGTCTTTTCGCCTGAAGATGGCGGAGAAGTGGCGAGCAAAGTCGGCGGCGATCGGCAGCTCGGTCACCGAAGCTTTGGTGGAATACTCGCGTCCGTTGCCGGACATGCGAGTTCTCGATCTGGCCAGCGGCACGGGCGAGCCGGGGATCAGCCTGGCGCAGCGCGTGGGCCCCGGCGGTTCGGTCACGGCGGTGGACCAGAGTGCGGAACTGCTGGAAATTGCCGCCGAGCGGGCGCGGGATAAAAACCTTCTCAACTTCACCACGCAGCAGGCCGACGCGCACCACTTGCCATTTGCCGACGCGAGCTTCGATCTCGCGACCTGCCGCTTTGGAGTGATGTTTTTCAGCGATGCGAAACAGGCGCTCGGCGAACTGCGCCGCGTGTTGAAGCCCGGCGCGCGCGCCTGCTTCGCGGCCTGGGGTCCGATGGAGCAGCCGTATTGGCAGACCACGATGCTGATTGTGCACCGGCACGTGGGTGGGCCGCTGCTGCAGCCGGGGGCATCCGATCTTTTTCGATTCGCGGCCGCGGGCTCGCTGTCGCAGGTGCTCAACGCCGCTGGATTTCCCGAGGTCGAGGAGTCGCCGCGCAATTTGCCCTGGACCTGGCCGGGAAGTGCGGAGGATGACGCGGACGGAGATGCGGAAGACGTTTTCGAATATGTGTGCGCCGTTGCGGCCCCGTTCCGCGCGATGCTGGAGCGGGTGCGGGCAGAAGATTGGTCGGCGATCCGCGCCGAAGCGAAGGCGGCGATCGAGCGCTATCGCGTGGGCGATGAGATACGGTTCGGCGCGGATGTGGTCCTGGCGTCGGGAAAAGCCTGAAATCCTGTGAAGATCAAAGTGGCGTGGATTGGGAAGACGAAAGAGCCGGCAATTGAGGCCCTGACGAACGAGTATCTGAAACGGATCTCGCGCTATGCCGAGGTTGCGGGGCTGGCAGTGAAGGACGAGGCCGCGATTTTGTCTTTGTCATTGTCATCGGCGTCGGGCGAGCGCCAGCGGAAAAACACAAGTAAAGAGCGGCACAAGCTGGTGCTGCTCGATTCACGCGGAAAGCAGCTTTCCTCCGAAGAGTTGGCCGAGTTTTTGGAGCGCGAGCAGGTGAACGCCATACCGCTGGTGTTCGCCGTAGGGGGCGCCGACGGTTTCAGTGAAGAAGCGCGGCGGCGCGCCGAGTTTAGGCTGTCGCTGGGAAAGATGACGTTGCCGCATGAATTGGCGCGCGTGGTCCTGGTCGAGCAACTATATCGCGCGTTCACCATTCTTAAGAACCATCCTTATCACTTGGGACATTAACTTTATGGTAACGGGCAGCGGCCAGTCAGCCCCATGCCCGCAGGCTCGATTTCCGGCCGCGATGCACTTCTGGAAGCTTCCCAGGGGCGGGAAACTTGTTTACAGTATTTCTTGACAGGCGAAAAAAGTCTGAGTTTGTAGGCGAGGCCCTCCCCCAATGAAGAACCCGTACGACGTACTACGCATGAAAGAGCAGGAGCTGCTGCGGGTCCGCAAAGAGATGGAAGCCCTGCGGATCGCAGCGCGCCTGCTGGACGCCGAAGATCCAAAGGCAGCGGCCGGCGCAGGTCAGCCGAAGCTGTCTAGGGTAGTTGAAATGCCGTAGAGTCCCTATTCTCCGGGGTGACGCGAGGCGGACGGAATCCAAAACCGTCCGCCTTTTTGTTGGGTTTTTCCTAATTTGACCGAGTTTTGGTAGACTTTCCGCACCAACATGAGAACAAAACTTCCAGACCGCAATTGGTGGAGCGGATTCGTAGCTGGTGCGGGATTCGTTTATTTGTTGCTGATGTACTGCGAACGGCCGGTTTCTCCCGCGCTAAGGCACGTGGGCACCTTGTTCGCCATCGCTGGCATGATTTTTGGTTTGTACACGTTTTGGACGCGCCGAACCTAGGACCCCACCTTTTGTTGATGGCTGTGGCACCGAGATTCCTATCCGGGTACAATTAGAAATTCGGCTTAATGCCGGATCTTGCTTATGCCGGAGCTGCGCCGCGGTCTCATTATCGTGAATACCGGGCCGGGCAAGGGGAAGACCACGGCCGCGATGGGGACGGCGCTGCGGGCGGTGGGGCAGGGGATGCGCGTCCTGATGCTGCAATTTTTGAAGGGCTCGTGGCATTACGGCGAGCTCGACGCGGTCCAGGCTTTTGGCGAAAAGTTCATCATCAAACAGATGGGGCGCGGCTTTGTAAAAGTCGGCGCCGAGAAGCCCGACCCTGAAGATGTGAAGATGGTGGAAGAGGCTTGGGCCGAGGCCGAAAAGGCGATCCAGTCGGGCGAGTGGGACCTGGTGGTGCTCGACGAAATCAATTACGCCATCAGCTACGGTATGCTGGACGCGGCGCGAGTGGCCGAGTTTCTGAAAAAGAAGCCGGAGATGGTTCACGTCATCTTGACCGGAAGGAACGCGCATCCGACAATTGTCGAGCTGGCCGATACGGTGACGGAAATGCGCCAGATCAAACATGCCTACGAAAAGGGCGTGATGGCGCAGAGAGGAATCGAATACTAGGATCGGGTGATCGGGCCATCGGGTGATCGGGTGATCTGAACCTGGCCGCCTCGGCTTGATAGAGTATTGCAGTGTCGGATAAATCGGGGTTTCAGATGGCCCGATGACCCGATCACCCGATGACCCGATCAGCTATGACTTGGTTCAAACGGCAATCCGGTGAGTTGGACACTTCGGGCGAGAGGAAAGTGCATACCGAGGGTTTGTGGGCGAAGTGCGACAGCTGCCGCCAGATCATCTGGAAGAAAGACCTGGAAGACAACCTCAACGTATGCCCGAAGTGCGGCAAGCATTTCCGCATCGACGCGCGGGCGCGGCTGGCGCTGCTTCTCGACGGCAATCAATACGAAGTTTTCGACAGTAACCTGAGCTCCAACGACCCGCTGAAGTTTGTGGACCTCAAAGCGTACTCGTCGCGGCTGAAGCAGGCGAAGAAAGACACGGGGCTGAAAGACGCGATCATCAACGCGCAGGGCAAGCTGAACGGGCGGCCGGTGATCGTGGTCTCGATGGAATATTCGTTTATCGGCGGGAGCATGGGAGCGGTGGTGGGCGAGGCCATTACCCGGGCCATCGAAAAGGCGCTGGAAACGCGGACGCCGCTGATTATCATTTCGGCATCGGGCGGAGCGCGCATGATGGAAGGCCCGATCAGCCTGATGCAACTGGCGAAAATCTCGGCCGCGCTGGCGCGCCTGGACGACGCCGGTGTGCCGTACATTTCGGTCCTGACCGATCCGACCACGGGAGGCGTGACGGCGTCGTTTGCCATGCTGGGCGACCTCAACATTGGCGAACCGGGCGCGCTGATTGGATTTGCCGGGCCGCGCGTGATTGAGCAGACCATCCGGCAAAAGCTGCCGCCGGGGTTTCAGCGATCGGAGTTCCTGCTGGAACACGGAATGCTCGACGCCGTGGTCCCGCGCAAGGAGATGAAGGCGTACATCGCGCGGGCGCTGGAATTTATGGCGGGGTAGGGCAGCTATCAGCCATCAGCCATCAGCTTTCAGTTTTCAGCGGCGCAGCCAACGAACCCTACGCTCACCGATAAAACTCAATGGTGCCTGCCGGGATGCGCTTTTGCCTGCTCAGTGCATGTTTCGACCCTTGAGTGTGCTTTTCTGGATAGCCGGGAATTAAAGATTGAAACTGAAAACTGATAGCTGATAGCTGAAAGCTGCCTTTGTCCTACGAAACCGCAGTTGCGCAGATGTACGCGTTGGGCCACGAGTTGGCGCAGACGCCGGCGCACAAGTTCGATCTGGCGCACATGAGGGTGCTGCTCGCGGCGCTGGGGCATCCGGAGAAACGCTGTCCTTCGGTGTTGGTTGCGGGCACGAACGGCAAGGGTTCAACGGCCGGCCACACTGGCATCCATCCTGCAGGCGTCTGGGCTGAAGACGGGACTCTATACTTCGCCGCATCTGGTCCGCATCAACGAGCGGATTCGACTCAATGGCGCGGCGATCGGCAGCGACGATTTCGCGGCGCTCCATGAGGTGGTGGATCGGACCGCCGCGCGGCGGGTCCACGATGGCGAATTGCCGTGGCATCCCAGTTTTTTTGAGACGCTGACCGCGATGGCCTTTGAGCATTTTGCCAGCAAGCGGCCCGACATGGTTGTGCTGGAAGTGGGCATGGGCGGGCGCCTGGATGCGACTAACGTGGTTGATCCGCGGCTCAGCATCATCACCGATATCTCGCTCGATCACCAGAAGTATTTGGGCGAAACGGTGGGCGAGATTGCGCGTGAGAAGGCGGGAATCCTACGGCGGGGCGGGACGGTGATTACGCTGCCACAATTGCCCGAAGCCAACGACGTGATCGGAAACGCCATCCTGGAGTTGGGAGCGCGCGCGGTGGATGCTGTGCCATATGTGCCTTCAATCAGTTCTCAGTTCTCAGTTCTCAGTTCTCAGTGGCAACGGTATCCGCTGGAAGTTCTGGGCAAGACGATCATGGTGGAATCGCCATTGGTAGGGCGTCATCAGAGGCGCAATCTGGCGCTGGCGATTGCGGCGGCGGTGGAACTGCGCAACCAGACTACTGATGAACACGGGATGAATCAGATTACGGCAGAGACGATCGCGCGGGGCATCCGCGAAACGAGTTGGCCGGGTCGCTTCCAGGTGTTGCCGGCCGCGGGAGACGAGCCTGAGTATGTATTCGATGTTGCGCATAATCCGGCGGGAGCCTGGGCCTTGCGGGCAACGCTTTCCGACGCTTACCAGAATTCCGAAAAGAATGCTCTGGGAAACGGGCGCGAAATCACCATGGTGTTTGGCGTGATGCGAGACAAGGCGGTGAAGGAAATTGCAGAAATACTGTTTCCGATTGCCGGGCACGTGATCTTGACCCACGCCAACAATCCGCGCTCGGCGGGCCCGGATGAGATTCGCCGGGCGGCGGCGCGCGTGACCGCGGGCGTTGCCCTGGAAGAGGCTGAGGATGTAGCCTCGGCTTTGGAGCGCGCGCGGAAAGTTGCCGGAGCGCGCGGCCTGATCGTGGTTACCGGTTCGATTTACATTGTGGGAGAAGCGATGCGAAGGCTCGGCGTACGCATCTAAGCAGCGATGTCGAGTTTCTATTTAGATATTGTCATTAGTTTCGATTGTCATCCTGAGCGAAGCGAAGGATCTCTGCATTCTGGCGGTGAGATCATCTGTAGGGATCCTTCGCTTCGCTCAGGATGACAGATCTTTGTGAGTTGAGATTAACTACCTTGAACAAGATCGCCACAGCGGCAGAGCTGGAAAAAGAGGGGGACGAGCTGCGCTTAGCTGGACAGCCGGAGATGACTACCCCTACGCGGCCTGAGCGGCCTGCAATTCATTCCGTCAAGCGCCATGGCTGGCCCAGCCGCCTGCGCTCGTATTTCATTCTTGACCCGCTGATCTGGGCTTACACGGTGATTCTGGCCACGATTTCCCTGCTCTGCTCGTTGATCGACCGCGACGGACGGATGCAGCACGATCTGGCCCGCTTCTGGTCGCGGCTGATCATGAAGACGATCCTCTCGCCGGTGAAAATTACGGGTGCGGGCCACATCGAGAACCACAACTCCAAACCCCGCGTTTATGCGGTCACGCATGCATCGGCGCTCGACATTCCGCTGCTGTATGTGTATTTGCCACTTCAGTTCCGCATCGTTTTCAAGAGCGAGTTGCTGGCGTATCCATTCATTGGCTGGCATCTGAAGCGTTCGGGGCAGGTGTGCATCAATCAGCAGCGCCCGACGGATTCGATTGGCTCCATCAAGTCGGCGCTGCGAAGCCTGCGCCGGGGAATGCCGCTGGTCATTTTTCCCGAGGGCGGGCGGACGCCAGACGGCGAGATTCAACCTTTTCTTCCGGGAGCGTTCTTTCTGGCGATCAAGGCGCAGGCGGACATCATTCCGATCGCGCTGGTCGGCACCTTCGACTTGCTGCCCATGAATACCTACCACATCAAATGCCAGCCGCTGGAGATGCGGGTTGGGGAAACCATTCCGACGGCCGGGTTGACGGTGCGCGATACGGAGACGGTGTCGGCGAGGGTGAAGGCGGCGATTGAAGCGCTGCACGCCGAGCCCAGAAAAACGTAGGCACAGCCGCCATCGGATGTCCCGGAAGATAACCGACGCTCACAGGGACTGAACTTCCGTCGCGTACGTTAAAGCGGCGCAAAGCAGTGCCTGGACAAACAGAACAAGGGGAAGAAGACATAATGTCCCCGCCGAAACATGAACCTCAACCCCAACGCGATTCCGACGATTTTTATTGCGATCTTGTTGTTCTGGCTGGGCAGCGCCCTCGGTCGCAAAGCGAAGTCGAAGACCAGCGAAGTTTGGCTGCTGCTTTTATCGGTTCTGCTTTCTGTCCCGGGATGCCTTTTCGTCCTTTACTACGCTCATTTCTTCGACAGAGCCGCTTGGTTCTACTCGCTGCGCGCTTTCCCTCACAGTGAATTGGCTGCGTCGGGGCTGGGCTTAATTGCTGGCGTATTGCACTTCTGGCTTCAACCCAAGACGCTGGGAGAGAAGTTGGTGATCCCGACAGCGCTCGGGCTTCTGCTGTTCGCGCCATTCGTGAAGTCCGCGCTTGACCCGGTGGATGAAACGCGGCTTCATGAGACATGTGCGGGCGAAGTCTGCCTCCAGAGCACGGCTCCCACATGCGGGCCGTGCAGCGCGGCTACGCTTCTTAAGCTGTTTGGACAGGTGGCATCCGAGAAGGAGCTTGCCCACGAATGTTTCACATATCGAGGGGGCACGGAAATCTGGTACATCGCCCGCGCATTTCGGCGGCGCGGATTCATTGCAGATTTTGTGATTCAGCCTCCTAACCGAATGTCCCCACCAAGTCCGTCGATTGCCGGGGTGGTGCTTCCCGGAGGCGCTGGCCACTTCATCGCTGTACTGAGCGAAAGTGGCGATCAGATCACGATTGGCGATCCACTGAAAGGGAAGCTGGTCTTATCGAGAAATGAAGCGGCCGCTGCGTACCATTTCACAGGATTCTTTCTCGTGATCCGGCCGCGCTCCTGAGGAAACGCTGGCAGAAGCAGTTGGCGGATGAAGGATGCCCGCTGAGAACCTCGGTGCTTGCGCCGCCGTGGCCACGTCTCGAAAGGCGCGAGATGTGGCGCACCCCCTTCGAAGTTTCTTACTTCGAAATCTGACTCTTTGAAATTTCCGATTCGCGACGGAGATTTGGGTTACTCGCCTGATCAAAACAGATAAGCGGTATTCGCGCATTTGTGGGAGAATGAACGGAAAGAAGGGCTTATGGCCAACATCAAAGAGCACGCCCACGAACTGATCGAGCGCATGGCCCCCAGCCAGGTTTCGGCCGTTGTCGGCCTGCTCGAAGCCATGCTCGATCCCGTCTCCCGCGCCATCGCCAACGCCCCCATCGACGACCAGCCAGTCACTCCGGAAGAGGAAAAAGCGCTCGCGGAATCGCGTGAATGGTTGAAGCATAACAAAGGCATTCCTCACGAGCAGGTCTTGGCCGAACTCGGGATTACCCAGGAAGAAATTAGCCGCTTTCAGGAACCGAAGTGAAGCGGATCGTTTGGACCGGTCCCGCCAAGGCCGATATACGCGGCCTGAGCAAGCCCACCGCCATGCACATTCTCTCCGCCTTGCATCGCTTTGCGGAATCGGGCG
>CAVPYG010000040.1:0-5458 GCA_963709835.1 uncultured Acidobacteriaceae bacterium | reverse complement strand
CAAAACAGATAAGCGGTATTCGCGCATTTGTGGGAGAATGAACGGAAAGAAGGGCTTATGGCCAACATCAAAGAGCACGCCCACGAACTGATCGAGCGCATGGCCCCCAGCCAGGTTTCGGCCGTCGTCGGCCTGCTCGAAGCCATGCTCGATCCCGTCTCCCGCGCCATCGCCAACGCCCCCATCGACGACCAGCCAGTCACTCCGGAAGAGGAAAAAGCGCTCGCGGAATCGCGTGAATGGTTGAAGCATAACAAAGGCATTCCTCACGAGCAGGTCTTGGCCGAACTCGGGATTACCCAGGAAGAAATTAGCCGCTTTCAGGAACCGAAGTGAAGCGGATCGTTTGGACCGGTCCCGCCAAGGCCGATATACGCGGCCTGAGCAAGCCCACCGCCATGCACATTCTCTCCGCCTTGCATCGCTTTGCGGAATCGGGCGCGGGAGACGTGAAAGCACTCCAAGGAAGAGAAGAACTGAGGTTTCGGGTTGGCGACTACCGGATCTTCTTCGTCTGCGCCGACCCCGACGCCATCGAGATTCGTCGCGTTCGTCACCGCTCCGAAGCCTACCGCTAAGCGAATCCCGCAAGACCGGACGGGCATCGGAACGCACTCCGGACGCCGCGCGGATCCATGCGCCGCCCGGCTTGTCAACCTCACACGTACTGTACGGTCTTCAATTGAGCAATCTTCCGCCCGATTTGCACGGTATTCCGGCACGACGCCAGGCATGGTCCACAGGCGTTGCATGCGTCCAGTCCCCGCCCGGCCGGAAGATCGGCTAACACCTGCCGGGCCATGCCGGTATTCTTGTACTGCACTTCGTACATGTGCGACCGCATCAGCGCGGGTATATTCACCCGCTGGGGGCAATCTTCGACGCACTGGCCGCACTGTTTGCAAAACTCCGCCTCGGCCACAAAACTCTTGTCGGCGAGGAACTTCTTCTCTTCGTCCGTATATGCCAGGTTGCGCGCCACGGAGAAGTCCTGTTCCAGATGGTCGTATGCGGCAACGCCCGGTATGGCGGTGGTAACGAACTCGTGATTCAACACCCATTTCAACAGCGCCGTTTGGCTCGCTGCCGGTAGCTCTTTAGGAAGTTTCGAGTCTGGCCGAGTTGTGCCTCCCGCCTGCGTCTTCATGGCGACAATCCCGAGACCGCTTTTCGCGGCGCGTTCGATTGTGCCCAGCATGGCCGTGTCATTCGCCATCGTGTAATTCAGCGTTACCAGGGCCACATCGAATACATTCAGGCGCATGGCTTCATTCAGCACATCCACGGTCTTGTGGGTCGAAATACCCACGAAGCGGGCCTTCCCGTCTTTCTTCAGGGTTTGCAAGGCCTGCAACGGGCCCTCTGCCCTGGCGTCTTCGACCGAATCGACCGCATGGTAATACAGAATGTCGACGTGATCCATCCGCAGCCGCTTTAAGCTGGCCTCCACGCCATCGATGAAGGCCTGCCTGGCGTCGGCGCTTTGACGATGATTTCTTGCCGCCTGCTTGGTCGCGATCGTCAGTTGATCGCGCACGCCCATCTCCTGGAACACGCGCCCAATCATTTCTTCATTGCGACCCTCCTGGTAACCTGCCGCGGTATCGAAAAGCCGTATGCCCAATTCATAGGCGCGCCGCAGCAAACCGGGTACGTCCGCATTCATCACTCCCATGCTGACCACCGGGAGGCGGATACCCGTCTTCCCCAGAGTGCGCTCGAGCACCGGACTCGCGACCGTGCCGGCAGGATTCCCCAGCAGCAAATTCGCTTTGCCCAGCACGCTTGCCGCCGCTGTCCACAGGACCGGTTTCACGATGAATTCTCTGCGGTTCCATTCCCCGTGCTTCTTCATGGCGCATCTCCTAAGTATGTTCCGCGACGTTGCGTTGCATCCGTCGAACTACACGTGACTGCACATTCAGATTTCTCGGCTCATCTCAAGCTGAAGCCGCCGCTCCGGACCTCGATCATCGAAGACCGAGCGCGGCCGACTTCACAATTTCCACCCCGTTCGCCGGGGGATTGAACAGAACAATCAGGTAGCGCCCCTCGGTGCGCGCGAGCACTTGGCCTTCGAAACTATTCTTCGCCCGGATTCCGCCCGCTCCCAGTTCGGGAGCGGGTGCGGATTCGCCGGTTTCGCGGAAATGTTTCGCAAGCTTTTCCAGGCGCGCCTTGGCGCCTGCCGGATCGTTCGCCACCGAGACAAGCAGTTTACTTTCTTTCTGTCGCGATGCGTACGCCACCACGTAGGCCGGCGACAGGAATGCGTGACCCAGCGGATCTTTTCGCATGTACTGTTCGGAATGCGTGACGCGATGCTCTTGAGGAAGTTTTTGGAGCAGCGCAGGAAGGGATCGGACTCCTCCGATTCGGGCTGACAACGCGCGGGCAAATTGATCGAGCAGCGCATCGGCGTTCGCGCCCGATCCCGCCAACTTGACGTAATAGCGATCCTGCAAAAAAACCAGAGATCCCTTGCCGCGATAACCCTCGACACCAGTTGGAATGAACTTGTAGCTGGGCGAGCGCTCGGAGGCGTACATGCCAAAAGCATCCTCCGGGCTACCCATGTCGTAGATGTCCGTGGTCAGCTCGGCCGCGCCACTTTTAAAATCCTGATGCAACAGGAACTGAAAGTCATAGAGCAAATAGATGTCGGCGCCGCCGTCAATGTACTGATAGAGACTGTCGGGATTGTAGAAAGAAGGCGAATCTTGCGTAGCCGCGTGGCCTGGAAGGGGTTGGCTCAAAAATCGCAGAAGCCGCTTTTGGGCAGCATCCGCGGGTTGGGGATGCAAAGCGCTGTTGCCAGACGCAGAACTCTGTGCCTGGGCCATTGCTGCCAGCAACGCAGCGCAGATCAGAACGCTACACGATTCAATCCAGCGAGACCGGTGAAACCAGCGAGACCAGAAAGTCATACTTATGATGCCCGGCTGTCCGTCCACACGAGCGTCTCAGCAGCGAATGCAGGCTGAGGTCTCCGAAATGGTCGTCTACCACTTTATATGTTTCCTCGCGCGATTTGCCAACTCTATTTCGGAAACGAAAGTACCAGGGCGCCCCCCTGATCCGATACCCGGTTCAGAATCGTGATGAAAATCAGGTATCCAGAACGACGTTGTCAATCAGTCGCGTGGATCCAACGTAGGCGGCGACGGCTACCAGCGTCTTTTGCGAGATGCGTTCGACAGGATCGAGCGTGTCGGGGTCTACGATTTCGAGATAATCCAAACGAACTTGCGGCTCGCTCGCGATGATTTCTTTGGCGGCGGAGATCAGATTCGCGGCGAGTCTTTCTCCGGCTTGAAACTGCTGGCGAGTTTTCTGTAATGACCGGTGCAGTACGAGCGCGCGGGTGCGTTCTTCGCGATTCAGGTAGGCGTTGCGGGAACTCAGGGCTAGGCCGTCGGGCTCGCGGACGATGGGGCAGGCTACGATTTCCACCGGGAAATTCATGTCGCGCACCATGCGGCGGACGACGGCCAACTGCGCGGCGTCTTTCTCGCCGAAGAACGCGGCTGCGGGCCCTATGATGTGCAACAGCTTGGAGACGATGGTGGTCACGCCGCGGAAATGAATGGGGCGGGAGCGTCCGTCGAGCTTTTCGCTCAGGCCTTCGACCACGACCCAGGTGAGTGGAACTTTGGAATTGGAATCGGGATACATCTCTTCGACGGTCGGGGCGAAGAGGATATCAACGCCCTCTTTTTCGAGCAGCGAGCAGTCGCGGTCGAACTGGCGCGGATATTTCGCCAAATCTTCCGTTGGGCCGAATTGCGTGGGGTTCACGAAAATGGAAGCGGCCACGGCGTCGCACTGCGCCTTGGCGGCGCGGACCAGAGAGAGGTGGCCTTGATGCAGCGCGCCCATGGTCGGGACGAGGCCGAGGCGTTCGCGGCAGGCGCGGGCGGCGCGGCAGGCGGCGCGGGCTTCCGGGATGGTGGCGCAGATCTTCATGGTCCGTGTTGTGCGCCGCAGCGGCCCTCAGTGGCTAGAGCCGCGCCCCTTAAAAACAGGGTCAAAAACCGGCGCACCCTCAGGGCGCTTCGACGAATTGCACGTCCAATTCTTTTAGAGTTCCCAGGAGCAGGGCGCGGCTCTTGCGCAGAGCGGCTTTCGTCTGCTCGGATGGACTCTTGGGAACGGCCTGCGCGACCAGGACCACGCGGCCATACGGCCACGCGCTTGCGGGCAGCCCGACCAACTCGGCCGGGACTTCTTCCTGGGTCAACAGATGGATCTCGCGATTGGAAAGATCGAGGAATCCGACCCCATCCTCGCGCACGATTAAATACGGATTCCGCCAGCCGCTCATGTTCTTGAAGGGCGGATACTTGGCCGGATCGGGCGCCGGGATGCGCTCGAGGCCGGTGGGCGACTGCATTTGGTTGGCGGTCGAGGCATCCGGCTGCGGGGGCTTGGAGCAGGCAACCAGGGCCCCGACCAGGATGAAAGTGACAGTCGTTTTCAGAAGTTCTGGCACGATATTTCGCACAGCATTTTCTCCGTCCACTATTATCGCCGTATCGCGCGTTTGCGGAGAAGTACCGTTTCGAGTGCGGCCTCGGTTTCTTTGGGCAGGTGGTAGCTCTCGTTGTCGCTGGGAAACTGGCGCGAAGCGACGTCGGCCTTGAAGGCCAGCAAAGATTCGGTGATGAGCGCGGCGGCGTCTCCGTAACGGCGCACGAATTTTGCCGACTGCCCGAACGTCAGGTTGACGAGGTCGTGGAAGACTAGCACCTGGCCATCGCAATCGGGACCGGCGCCAATCCCGATGGTGGGCGCTTCGACCTCGGCGGTAATCATGGCAGCGACTTCGCGCGGAATGCCTTCCAGATAAATGCAGGCCACGCCGGCGCGGTCGAGCGCGACCGCATCGCGCATGAGCTGCTCGATGGCGTCCAGCGTCTTGCCCTGCACTTTGTAGCCTCCCATCACGTTGACCGATTGCGGCGTGAGGCCGATGTGCCCGGCGACGGGAATCTCGGCGTCGATCACGCGGCGGACCACGTCCACGCGCTTTTCGCCGCCCTCCATCTTGACCGCCTCGGCACCGCCTTCTTTCACGAAGCGCGCGGCGTTGCGGACGGCGTCGTTCGGGTCAACCTGATACGAACCGTAAGGCATGTCGGCGACGAGCAGCGCATTTTTCACGCCTCGGCGCACGGCTTTGACGTGGTGCAATGATGTCGGTCGTGAAGTTGCCCGCGACGGCATCAAGGCCATGTTGAACGGCAGCATCGACAGCGTCGGAGGCCAAGTACGTGATTACGCTCGAAGCGACCACCGCCTCCTCAGGCGACTCGCTCGGACGCCAGCAGGCACAGGCGGACCGAAAGGAAGATGTGCTCGGCGCGTTGCACAGCGCGGCCACCAAGCTCCGCGGCAGAGCTCGGGAATCTCTGGCAAAGCAAGCACAGCGAACTGTTAAAAAAGGCGACATAACACA
>CAVPYG010000039.1:0-35081 GCA_963709835.1 uncultured Acidobacteriaceae bacterium | reverse complement strand
AGAAAACCTCGGCAGGTATCTTCGACGTAGGTGAAATCGCGGGTGGCCGTGAGGTTGCCGAGGGAGATGGTGGTGGCTCCGCCAGCGATTTGCACGATGATGCTGGGAATCACCGCGCGCGCCGATTGCCGCGGCCCGTAGGTGTTAAACGGACGCGCCACAACCACGGGAACTGCAAAAGAATAATGGAAGCTGAGAGCGATGCAATCGGCGCCGATTTTGGTCGCGCTGTAGGGCGACTGCGGCTGTAACGGATGTTTTTCGTCGATGGGAGCATATTGCGCTGTGCCATAGACCTCGCTGGTCGAAGTCTGGATCAATCGCTTGATGCCGTTGCGCCGGGCAGCCTGGCAGAGATGCAACGTGCCCTTCACGTTCGTATCCACATAACTGTCGGGCGCGCGATAGGAGTAGGGAATCGGGATCAGCGCGGCCAGATGGAACACGATGTCAATGCCGCGAGTCAGTTCATCGCAAAAGTTGGGGTCGCGAATGTCTCCGGTGACGACTTCGATTTGTTTGAGGCAATCGGATTGTTCGAGCCATCCCCAATCGTTGAACGAGTTGTACTGGCTCAAGGCGCGCACGCGCGCTCCGGCGGCGACCAGTTGCTCGGCGAGATGCGAACCGATGAAGCCATCGGCACCAGTTACGAGCACGCGCGAGCTTTCAATTTTTCCCATAAACCTCTCAGAATATCACGCCGCTGGAGCAGAAAATGAGCAGAAAAAATGACGGTCGCACACTTTTCATGCCGCGGAAATGTGGGTACGTGACTTCTGGTGTCAATGATTTTTTGTGCCTCGCACGCCCTTCCTGACAACGACTGTGTTTCCGTGTCGCTTCGCTATAATCGTTGCGGGTGAATCTATGAACAAAATACGTAACGTCCTGTGCGGGCTCTTCCTGATCGCCGGTGTGGCGAGTTCCCGATGCGCAGCGCAAGCGCCAGCGAACCCGCAAACGCCCGTCGCGCTGGCAAGTCCGGCAGCGGCGCAACCAATCCCCGTAATCGATGGCAGCGCCGGACCGTGCTCGCTGGAGATTACCGTGACCACAGCCGACGGCAAACCCGCCGGCGGCGCCACCGCCAAAGTTCACATTGCCTATGGCTTCGGCGGATTTCACCGGCTCGACTTGCAAGCAGGCACGAATGCCGACGGCAAAGCGAAATTCATCGGGCTTCCTTCGCGCGTGCATCTACCGCCGCTGGAATTTCAGGCCTCCCAAGACCAGTTGGTCGGCATAACGACCTACGATCCAGTCGCGGAGTGCCAAGCCAAACACGTCGTCATTGTGGACAAGCCGAAACCGCCATCGAGCCAGTAGCGGCGAACTTCCCGCGGTCGCGCAGCGGTCACGACGCGCGACCGAGTCTGATCATTGGGCCGATAACAGGCATAGATCGTTCCGGGGGGAAGGTCTTCGTTGCTGGGGTTGATGTCTTCGTCGGGGCTTTGATCCGAAGTTTCGTCCGAGATTTTCCCCGAATTCTCGCGGGCGGCTTCGTTTTCAGTGATGGCGGCTATGGGAATTTGCCATTTTTCTTTCTGCACGAAATCGACGACAACCTGCTCTGGCTGCGGCTTTTCGAGCTCCATACGCTTGAGGTTCGAGGACGCGATCTGGAGCGCATAGAGCAGGAGGCCGGCGGTTTTCCGTTCGAGTCTTTTTTGCAGGACCATCTGCACGACCTGACGAATGACGGCCTGGAGTGAGTGCGCATCTTCAAAATAGGGCAGGGTGATTTCTCCGGTTGCGTCGGGTCCGTCGAAGTAACATTCGACCGCCCAGGGACGGTTCGCCTGATGGTAGAAACAGAAATTCTTGTTGCGGAGAGCAGGGGAACCGCATTGGGTCCCGTTGATCTTGATGTGGCGACAACGTGGTGCTGCTTGCGATGACATAAATGCTCCTGGTGTTATGAACGTATGTTTTAACTCGAAGAGTAATGCCGGCAAGATGCCGGCGCTAGTCTTTGGTTTTGGTCTTTGGGGTACCCCCCCCACTTACCCGGTATATTAGAATCATCGACTTAGCTGCGCGCCGCGCAGCAAAGTCTTGAAACGAAAGAAGTTATAGGTAAAGTCTTGATTGTAGGCGAGTTAGGGTGGTTACATCCTCAATCTGCCGGGTAGGTCACGGCTGGCGCTGGAGTTATAAGTGGAGAGACCGGCGCGTATCTTTTTCATTTTGTCCTTAGTTATATTATAAGGCGGGTTGTCAAGTGTTATTTGCGGAAAGAAGTCAAAAGCCCCGCCCAAGCGGAAGTTGGACGGGGCACGATCAGGGTTAGGGATGATCGGGTTGGGCCGGGCCCTCCCCACCATCAATGGTTGGTACTGCCGAAGGTGGTTGGAATGCGCACGCTGACACCGATTGCGAAAGCGCCGGTCCAATAGGTTTTGGTGGTGGGTGACGGGGGAGGTCCCCCGCCACACGGTGGGGGATTGGCACCCGCGGCGGCCCCATACACACACCATATCTGTCCCACTTGTTCTCCCTGGGTGAGGTGCGTGCCGTGCCCAAGGTGGTACAGCGGACTGAACATAAGGTACCGCCAGGAGAAACTGAAGCCGCCGACATATTCGACCTGAGTGTCATAGGGATTGAGGCCAACACCGAGCGTGGCATAGAAGGCATTTCTACGCCCACCCAGCCAGTTGTATTCCGGGCTAATTCGGTAGTTGGCGGCGGCGAATGGAATCACCAGCGGTGGAATGGTCTTGGTCATGTCGATCTTAACGTCAACTGGAGTAGGAACGCCGTTCTTGATGGTCACGTCGGTCTTGTTGGCAAAGGTCCGGTTGGAAAGCCAGGACAAGAATGCACCGGCAGAGACTTCGAATCTGGGGGCTGCATAAAGCGCGGTGATGGTGACGACGGGCTGTTTCTGCGTCGCGGTGGGTAGTGTCTGAAGCGAGTTCGCAATTTCGTTCTGCGCATTCAGGGTGTAGATGATTTGCGGCCCTAGGGCTTTATAAGGCGCCAGGATCTTCTTCTCATCCTTAGTGCGCTTCAAGGAGTCGGGGCCATAAATTACGCCGACCAGGGTGGGATTTGTGACCGTGTCGGGCGCCATGTAGATGTTGGTAAACACGGACTCCATGTCGGTGGTGGTTTTGGCGATCATTGCTGGAAGGAGATCGAGAGCGAGGGTGATGGCGTCTGAGACGCGCTGGTGCCGCGTTTCCAGCTGCTTCTTGAGTAAAAGGAGTCCGTCGTAGGTGTCCTTATCAGGCTTGTTTTGGGAAAGCTCCGTCAGTTTTTTGGAAAGCTCCGTCAGTTTCTCTTCCAGCGTTGCGTGGAGATCGTCATAGCCCTTCGGGATTGCGAGTGGGTCGTCTGAATTCTGGGTGGGAACAGAATCGTCTTTGCACTTTCGGCCAGGCGCAAGCCAAGGGCCCACGACTGGCTGGGGATCGGTTTTTTGGCAAGGACCGGGAAGGCGGGCGAGGAGCTTGGTGGTTCTATCGCCCTGGTCCTTGAGTTCGTCGATCATGAACTGCTTCCAACCAGGATAGTCGTCCCAGGGAGTCACGGGCGGCGTCTCGACGCCGGGATAGCGGAGTACGGAATTATCGCGGTCCTTGGCGGGGCGAGGCACAGGCGACTCGATCTCTCTTACCTGATTGTAGATATTTTTGGTTTCAGAAATGTAAGTTGTGACGGAATCGAGGGCCTGGGTAAGAAGGCTGTCCAATTTGATCAGTTCATCGCGAGCGTCATTGGCAAGCAGCACATACTCGTTTTGCTTCGATACCTCCCCTTTCGATCCCTCTCTCGAGGTGGGGTAGATTTTACTCAAAGCCAGCGAGAAATCCGGACTTGATCCTGCGGCTGCCAGACGTACTTCGACCGTTCCCATCTGCGCTCCTTTTGCTAGAGGTGAAAGTGCGTTGACGAGTCCGGCGGCCTGATCGGTGCTTTCAAAGGCCTGTGCGGTTCCGGGGTCCAAGGTAAGGGATTCGAATGGGAGGGGGTGAAACACATAGACGGTGATATTGGCGCCCTTGTTCATTTGGAATGTGGGCATCGAGATAGGGTAGCGGCGATCGATGTTGAGGAAGCAGTCACGGTTGACTTTTTCAGTGGAACAGAGGGGAAGGTACTGCGGCGGTTTGGGCGACTCGGGGACGGCAGCAGGCGCAGGAGCCGGTGCCGCCATGGTTGGTGACGGAGCTTGAGGATTGGGTGGCTGAGGGTCTTGCGCAAACGATGTTGCAGCGAGCGAGAGGAGCAACGTTGCGGCGGTGAATGCGGTCCTGCACGGGGTCAAAGGCATAGGAAGACACTCCTAGGTTTGAGATAGGGAGCTAATTGGCCCGTCCTGCACTTGACTTGCCCGGGGAAGGAAGCGAGTCTACCACTTCCAGGGCGTGCAGTGGAAGGGCCGGCAAGCTTTGCTCGGGGGAAAATCAGGGAGCGGCTGTCCCTACATGCGCACTGGCAGTAATGCAGAAAAGCCCCGCTCTGCTTGTTTGGGATTTTTCGCGGACAGGAGTGTCCGCGCTACAACTGCGAGTCGCGGGCGAGGGCGCCCGCGCCACACGCGATATTGTGACGGTAGTGATTCGGTAGCGCTAAGGTTGACTCTCCCTCAAAAATTTGGGGGAGTTTTGTTCGGTTTATCTTTGTTTTTACCGTTAGGGTTATCGTCCCCGGTGGTCAGGACCGTCATGAGGCGGTCGATGATTTTTATGGTGAATCGTTCGCTAAAACCGGCCAGAAAGGCGATGGCATACGATACTTCTGGACTCGTCACCTTGACCGTAGATCCTTGAGCTGAAACCAGGCCAACGTAGTACACCAGAAAGACAAACCAGCCGAAAATAGCGCCTACGATCGGCTTGCAGATGTACCACAACTTGAAGTTCGGATCGAAGTCTTTGGCCGCAATATGGCTGTAGATGCCGTATAGACCAATGGAAACTCCGCCCAGCGCTCCAAACCAGGCAGCCTTGGCGTTGAGTCCGATCAGGCCCGCCCATAACCAATAGTCGGGATATCGCTTGGTGAGATAACCAAGCAGCAGGATCAGGACCAGGTAAAGCAGTTCGACCCAGAAAAGCTGCCACGCGAGCGGCTCGGCGCGGAGGCTCGCCTCCTCCTTATCGACTGCGGCAGAAGCCTTGGTGTAGATCGCTTGGGCATCGTCGAGCTTACCGGAAGCCAGCGAGCTTCTTGCGTCCCCGATATCTTTCTCGGTATCCGCACTGGAAACACCCTTGCTCGTCAGTGCCTTGACCCGTGAATCGAGCTGATCAAGCTGGCTGAGCATCACGGCCTTGGCGTCGGGAGTTGTAGCGGTTGGATCTGGCATAGGAAACCTCACTTGGCGGAGAGTGCCGCCGCACTGGATACGGGGCAGCTGCCTACTATAAGCGATTTGCGAAAAAAACGTAAGAGTGGCGGTATTTTTTTACAAAAACCGAAAAACCCGGCACCGGCATAGACTGCGTGGCCTTGGGCCGGGCATGGAATACCGCTCTAAAACAATGCAGGACGCCGGACGACAAACATTACGATGCAAGATAAAAAATGCTCCGCTCAGGATGACAATTTGACACGGGGGCAAAGAAAAAACCCCACCCTAGCGCAAAGAACGCGCTAGGATGGGGCACCCTACAGTGCTTGTTAGTACATGTCGCCCATGCCGCCGCCGTGGCCGCCGGGCATGGGAGCGTTCTTCTTTTCTTCCGGGATCTCCGCTACCAGGGCTTCGGTGGTGAGCATCAGCGCGGCGATCGAACCGGCGTTGGTCAGTGCGGTGCGCACGACTTTCGTCGGATCGAGCACGCCCGCTTTGACCAGGTCTTCATAATCGCTGGTCAGAGCGTTGAAGCCGAAGTTGGGGTCCTTGGCGTCGTTCACTTTGCCGAGGACGATGGCGCCTTCTTCGCCGGCGTTCTCGGCGATCTGGCGCAAGGGCTCGACTAGAGCGCGCTTCACGATGTTGACTCCGATTTGCTCGTCGCCTTCGACCTTGAGCTTATCGAGAGCCGCGACGCAACGCGCCAGGGCCACGCCGCCGCCGGGGACAATGCCTTCCTCGACTGCCGCGCGGGTGGCGTGCATGGCGTCTTCCACGCGCGCCTTCTTCTCTTTCATTTCGGTTTCGGTTGCGGCGCCGACTTTGATTACGGCGACGCCACCGACCAGCTTGGCCAACCGCTCCTGCAATTTCTCGCGGTCGTAGTCGCTGGTGGTCTTGTCGATCTGGCTGCGAATTTCTTTCACGCGGCCTTGCACATCGCCGGGCTTGCCTTTGCCTTCGACAATCGTGGTGTTGTCTTTGTCGATGGTGATTTTCTTGGCTTGTCCGAGATCGGCAACCTGGACGTTCTCGAGCTTGATGCCGAGATCTTCGGTGATGGCTTTGCCGCCGGTCAGAGTCGCGATGTCTTGCAACATGGCCTTGCGGCGGTCGCCGAAGCCGGGGGCCTTGACGGCCGCGACTTGCAGCGTGCCACGGAGTTTGTTGACGACCAGAGTGGCGAGGGCTTCGCCTTCCACGTCTTCGGCGATGATGAGGAGCGGCTTGCCGCCCTTGGCGATCTGCTCCAGCAGCGGCAGCAGGTCTTTCATCGAGCTGATTTTCTTTTCGTGGATCAGGATGTAGGCGTTCTCCTGGACGGCTTCCATGCGCTCGGGATCGGTGACGAAGTAGGGGGAGAGATAGCCGCGATCGAACTGCATGCCTTCGACCACGTCGAGCTGGGTCTCGAGCGTCTTCGATTCTTCGACGGTGATGACGCCATCCTTGCCGACTTTCTTCATGGCCTCGGCAATGATCTTGCCAATGGTCTCGTCGTTATTGGCGGAGATGGTTCCGACTTGGGCAATCATCTCGCCGGTGACGGGCTTGCTGAGTTTGTCGAGTTCGCCCTTTTCGCGGTTGCCTTCTTTGTCGAATTTGCCGGTGATGAGGGTGACGGCCTTCTCGATGCCGCGCTTCATGGCCATGGGATTGGCGCCAGCGGCCACGGTCTTCACGCCTTCGCGATAAATTGCCTGGGCGAGAACGGTGGCGGTGGTGGTGCCGTCGCCGGCGACGTCGCTGGTCTTGCTGGCGACTTCGCGGACCATCTGGGCGCCCATGTTCTCGAGGTTGTCTTGCAATTCAATTTCTTTGGCAACGGTGACGCCGTCTTTGGTGATGGTGGGCGCGCCGAATTTCTTTTCGATGACTACGTTGCGGCCCTTGGGGCCGAGAGTGACTTTCACAGCATCAGCCAGAAGGTTGACGCCGCGGAGAATCGCTTGTCGCGACTCTTCTCCGTGAACAATTTGTTTTGCCATGGTATTTAGCTCCTTAACGAAATTTGTGTGCAGGCAGGGCCTGCGGGAATCAGGTCTCAGGTGTTAGGTGTCAGGTCTCAGGGTCTTACTGACAGCTGAGGGCTGACAGCTGAGAGCTACTTACGCGCTCCGGCGGGTTCTTTCTTGGCTGCGCCGGTTAGAACGCCCAACACTTCTTCTTCACGCATGATGATGAAATCTTCACCATCGATCTTGATCTCGGTGCCAGAATACTTGCCGAACAGAATGCGGTCGCCTGCTTTCACATCGAGGGGGCGAACCTTGCCTTCTTCGCTGATCTTGCCTTTGCCGGCGGAGATGACTTCTCCCTCCTGCGGCTTGTCTTTGGCGGAGTCGGGAATAATGATGCCGCCGCGGGTGGTATCGGCTTCTTCCACGCGACGGACCAGGATGCGGTCATGCAGCGGGGTGAATTTGGTTGACATAGTTGCGTACTCCTTTCAAGAGTTGTTGATTGGGTTGAATCGAACTCGGGACTGTCCCAGGATCGAGGGCTATTAGCACTCAAGCCCACCCCATCAGGGCTATTAGCACTCAAGCCCTATGAGTGCTAATTATAAGAATATGAGTGGGTAGTTGTCAAGGAGAGTAGGTTGTAGAAGTTAAGTATAATGAAATCAATCGAATAGACTCGTGCTCCACTCGTTGCGGTCAGGAGAGCGAGTGAGTGAGGCACGCAACGGCTTGGCAAAACCTTCTCCTTCTCCTTCTCCTACTCCTACTCCTACTCCTTTTGGCGCTTACAGGTTCAAGGTGTTCTCCGTGTCTCGGAGCCTCCGTGGTGAAGAAGGCAGATTTAGGACAGTGCGCGGAAAACGCGGTCGTTGCGCTGCGTAGGGCGGGAGTATAAAATCCGTCTTCACTTATTTACCCGGCCCCCGAAAGCACTGTGTGAAAGCTCGGACCATCGCCGCGGGTATATTCGCGCTCTGCATCACGGCGGGTTGCCGCGATCGGAGGGAGGATTTCTTGACTGTCGAAATCCCAAAACAACCGATCATGGCGGACGGACGTTCGACGGTGAGATTGCCGGTGCGCCTGGGGAGCGGAGGGCAGCCGGATGCGGGCGAACTGACGGTCCACTTTTTGAGCGGCAGTGGGCGCGGAGAAATTTCGGTTGGAGGAACGCCGGTGGCGCTGGTGTATCGGGCGGGCGTGGTGCCGGGAAGCGTGACGGCGACGGTCTCCGGTCAAAGCGTTGGCGCTGCCACTCTTACGATTACCACGCTGCCCGATTACAGCGACAGCTTTGGCGACGGCACACCGGACTTTTTGAGACTTGATTCGGTTGCCGACCGGCAGGCGTTTCGGCGGTGGTTTACGCTGCTCGCGGAGCGCCAGGCGCTCTCGGGCGCGCGGCTGCCGGCGGAAATCAACGACTGCGCCGCGTTGCTGCGTTACTCGTATCGGGAGGCGCTGCGGCGGCACGATGGGGCCTGGGCCAGGGCCATGGATTTCGGGGCGATCCCGGCAGTCGCGGACGTCAGCAAGTACCAGTATCCGTACACGCCGGTCGGGCCGCGTTTGTTTCGCGTGAAGGACGGACGGTTTGCGGCGGCGGATTTGAGCGACGGCACATTTGCGGAGTTTGCCGACGTGAAGACGCTGGTGACGGCGAACGCGCATTTCGTCGGCCGCGATGCCGCCAGGGCGTTACCCGGCGACCTTATTTTTTTCCGGCAGTTTGAGCAGGCGTCGCCGTTCCATTCGATGATTTTTGTAGGGCGCAGTAATTTCGGTCCCGGCGACGATTGGGTGGTTTATCACACGGGTCCGGATGGATCGTGGCCGGGAGAGATACGGCGGGTGCAGCTTTCGTCGCTGCTCAAACATCCCGATGCGCGATGGCGGCCGGTGCCGGGCAATCGTAATTTTCTGGGGATCTATCGCTGGAATATTTTGCGAGAGGCAAACTGATGCGTGCACGAAATTTAGCAATCTTCGCACTGATTCTGTTGAGCGTTCCGTTATTCGCCCGCGAGAAAAAGATTTACTTCTCGGTCACCACGAACAAGACTTTCCGTCCGAGCGAGAAGCCGAAGATCCAACTCTACGCGCACGACGTGGATACGCTGGAGTTTCGGGTTTATAAGGTGCGGGACCCGTTGCGGTTCTTTCAGACGCTGGACGACGTGCATGGGTTCGGGCCGCGGTATTCGCCTCAGGAGCGGGTTGATGAGCGCACCTGGCTGGAACGTTTTCACGATTGGAAAAGGAGCCTGTGGCGCTGGATCCGGGATTTCTTCCGCAGCCAGTATTCGGACGAGTCACGGGCGGAGCTCCGGGAGCGTCGCTCGGGAGGCGCCCACCGCAGTGCCATCAGCGACGCCACGGGGTTTGCCGCTGTCCCCATCTTGAATTCACAGCAACTGGTGGCGCGCTGGCGGGTCAGCCTTCCGTCGAAGTACGTGAGCGAAGCTTCGGACCTGCCGATGGATTCGCTGCCTTCGGGAGCGTATGTGGTGGAAGCGACGGACGGGACTTACCGCGCCTATACCGTGCTGCTGGTTTCGGAGATGGCGCTGATCACGAAGACTTCGAGCGGGCGCCTGCTGGCCTACACCGCCGACCGCGATAAGGGAGCGCCATTGGCGGGCTCTCTGGTGGCGGTGTGGAGGCATAAGAAGGAAGCGGCGAAATTCAAGACGGACGCGCAAGGACTGGGCGAGGCAAAAATTGCCGCGGATGTTGCTGCGCAGGCGGGAGAGTCATCGGATGAGGAAGCGCCTGCGGATTACGGCTCGGAGTGGGTGCTGGCGCAGCATGGCGACGATGTGGCGCTAGTTGCGCCTTACTCGCTCAACGTCAGCAGCAATCCAGAAAGGGACTGGCGAGGTTATATCTATACCGATCGACCGGTTTACCGGCCGGGAGATACGGTGCACTTCAAAGCCATTTTGCGCAAACAGGATGGCGACCGGCTGTTACTGCCCTCGGAACGCGAAGTACAAGTCAAGATTGAGGACAACGCGCAACACACCATTCTTCAGAAATCGTATCCGCTTACGGCTTTTGGAAGCCTGAATGGCTCGCTCGATCTGCCGGCAACGGCGGCGTTGGGATATTGCTCGATCAGTCTCTCCAAAGGATATGTCTCGGGCGGTTTTCAAGTAGAGGAGTATAAGAAGCCGGATTACTTTGTAAAAGTTACTCCCGAAGCGCCACGCGTGTTACAGGGCAATAGCCTCAAGGCGACCATTGAAGCGCGCTATTACTTTGGCGAACCGGTGGTCAATGCAAAGGTTAAGTACGTGGTGCATACGCAGCGTTCGTTTTACTTCGGCGGAGAGGAAGATGAAGAAGATGCCGAACCTCCAACGACGGAGGGCGGCGGGGACGAAGGCGGGCCGGATAACTCGAGGTATTTCTTCGGAGAGCAGATACTGGAAGAAGAAGGCAAGCTCGACGCGAATGGACGGCTGGTGGTGACGATTCCCACGCGCGTGGAGGAGAAATACAAACTTGACACTGAGTACCGGGTCGAGGCGCGAGTTACCGATGTGGCCGGCCGGGAGATAGCGGGATACAACGGGTTCCTGGCAACTTACGGTTCATTTCACCTCGATATCAATTCCCAGAGTTATATCTACAAGCAAGGGGAGAAGGGCGAGTTTACGGTGCGGGCGCTCGATTATGACAAACACCCGGTTTCGACAGCGATACACATCGAGATGTCCAGTTACAGGTACGGCATCGACAGCCGAGTGCTGCAGGCGGCGGACGGGCAGACGGGAGCCGACGGACTGGCACATTTCGCGCTGCCGGTTGCCGAAGCGGGTTTCTTCATGGTACGGGCAACGGGGCAAACCTCGGCCGGGGCGCGCGGTCACGGCCAGCACCTGGCTGTGGGTGGCGGGGAAGAATGAACAGACGTGGGCCGAGGGAGAAAGCCGGACGCTGCAACTTGTGGCCGACAAGGCTACATACAAGGTTGGGGATGTGGCGCACGTTCTCATTAATGGGGCGATCGCGAATTCAACCATACTGCTGACTACGGAAGGCACCGGCGTGTTGACCAAGCAGTTAGTGCACGCGGCGGATGCCAACATTACGGTTGATGTTCCCATCACGGTCGAGAGTCAACCTAACATGTTTGTTTCTGCAGTATTTGTGTGGGACGACCAAGCCTACGAGGGAACGAAGAGCCTAAGTGTCCCAGCGGTCGAGCGGCGGTTGAAGATCGACATTACTCCGGCCAAGCAGCAGTTCGAGCCGGGTGAAGCGGCGACTTATAACATCAGCACGATGGATTGGGCCGGGAAGCCGGTGG
Source organism: uncultured Acidobacteriaceae bacterium (assembly GCA_963709835.1). Classification (GTDB taxonomy): domain Bacteria; phylum Acidobacteriota; class Terriglobia; order Terriglobales; family Acidobacteriaceae; genus Acidiflorens. The sequence continues at coordinate 23,488 of CAVPYG010000039.1, read as the reverse complement.
CGGCTGAACTTAGTATGGGTGTGGTGGACGATGCGGTGTACGCCGTGGAGCCAGATAGTGCGGGAGATATCGTAAGAGCTTTCTATGGGCCGCGGGAAAACGGGGTGCAAACGCAGACGTTGCTGGAGTTCTACTTCCATGGAGAGGCAGGGAAGCGCCCCATGGAATTGGCGGGAGTTGCGGGAGGAGCCGGTGGCGGCAGGGCAGGAGGACGGGCGCACAGCCTGGCGCAGGTCAAGGCCAGCGACTTAGTGCAGCCGAAGATACGCAAGGCGTTTCCAGATACGGCATTCTGGCAGGCGGCGGTGCGTACCGATGCCAACGGGCAGGCAGCGGTGAAAGTTTCTTTCCCCGATTCGCTGACAACGTGGCGCACGACGGTTCGAGCGATTGCGCAGGATACGCGGGGCGGCTGGGCGGTCAACCGCGTGCTCGTGCGCAAGAATTTGATGGTGCGCCTGGCGGTGCCGCGGTTCTTCCGGGCCGGGGATCAGGTGACGGTTTCGGCCATCGTCCACAATTATCTGGAAACCGCGAAAACGGCGCGGGTTTCTCTGGAGGCTTCCGGGCTCGACATTGTGGATGGCGGAACACGCGATGTGGATATACCGGTTCGGGGCGAAGCGAAAGTCGATTGGCGGGTGCGGACTTTAGGTGGCGCCAGCTCCGCCAAGCTTCTCACCAAAGCGCTCACCAACGAGGAATCGGATGCGATGGAAGTTACATTGCCGGTGATTCCGTTTGGCGTAAGACAGACCATTAACGCCAGTGGCGCGATTTCGGAAGATTCGGGGAGCCGCAGCGCGGAAATCAATTTCCCGGGTGCGACTGACACCGCCTCTCGTGGTATCGATGTGGAACTTTCACCTTCGATTACCGGGGCGATCTTTGGCAGTCTGGAATATCTCACATCGTTCCCTTACGGCTGCACAGAACAAACGATGTCGAGCTTCCTGCCCAATGTGGTGGTCGCGTCGGCCCTGCGCGACTTGAAGGTCAAGAGCACGATCGATCCTGTGAAACTGAAAGCCGAAGTGAATGCGGGGTTACAGCGACTCTACGACTTCCAGCATGAGGATGGCGGGTGGGGATGGTGGAAAGAAGACGACAGCATGGTCTTCATGACCGCCTATGTGGTGGCCGGACTGTCGCAAGCGCAGGCCGCCGGCTATGAGGTGCAGCAGAGCAGCTTGGACAATGGCAAGCGCTATCTACACAAACAATTGCGCGACCATCCTTATATGATTGCCGATTTGCACGCTTATGTGCTCTATGCGCTTGCTCTGGCCGGAGACCGCGATGCCGGCGACATTGACTCCGTCTGGCAGCACAAAGAGAAGCTTACTGCGGAGGGTGTGGCCTTTGCGGGGTTGACGATGGAGCTCGATCGGTATAGCCGGGTGAGCGAGGCAATCGAGTTACTTCGTGCTACGGCGAAGACTGAAGGCGACGGCTCGTACTGGGAATCGAAGTCGGATAACCTGATGGAGATCGAAACCGACAGCAGCGCCGAAGCGACGGCTTATGCCGTCAAGTTACTAAGTCACGTAGCTCCCTCCGATGCGCTATTGCCGCGGGCGGTATTGTGGCTGGTGCGCCACCGGGACGAAGGTTACTACTGGGATTCGACCAAGCAGACGGCCATGGTGATTTACGGCGTGATCGACTACTTGAAAACCAGCAAGGAGCTGGAACCCGCATTCAACGCGGAAGTTCTGGTGAATGGCAAAACGGTGCTTTCACGCAAATTCACGGCACAGGATATTACGGCGGTGTCACCGGTTTCGTTGCATCTGGAAAGAGGCGAGATCGGCACACCGAACAAGCTGGAAATACGAAAGACGGGCAGCGGGCGGCTCTATTGGTCGGCTCGCGGATCGTATTTCTCAACCGACAAGAAACTCTACCGTTCCGGCACATTTTCCCTCAATATTGCTCGCGATTACTATAAGCTGACGAGCACTAACAATGGCGAAAAGATCACTTATAACTTGTCGTCGTTGAATGGGCCGGTCGCGAGCGGCGATGTTCTGGCGGTGCGGGTGACGGTGAGCGGGGGCAAATGGAAATACCTGCTGGTGGAAGACCCGATTCCGGCGGGCACGGAATTCATCGAGCGCGACGAGCTCTATGAGGTCAACAGCAAGCCCTCCTGGTGGCGCAACTGGTATTCGCGGCGCGAATTCCACGATAACCGGGCTGCGATCTTTCAGGATTATTTCGATCAGCAGCGCGAGTATTTCTACCTGCTGAAGGTGGTGAACCCGGGGCTGTTCCAGATCAGTCCGGCCTCCGTGCAGCCGATGTATCAACCCGAAGTGCTTTCGACCACCGATCCTTCCAGTCTGGAGGTGAAGTAATGCGCGATCTTTTCCATCATTCCGTCGCCATGCTGCGTAATCCTAAGTTGGTGGCGCTGCATCTGGTAGTCAATGCCGCGCTGCTGACGGCGGCCATCTTTTGGTTGCTGATTCCGGAAGCGCACGTGTGGCAGTTACTGTTCGCCGCCCTTTCGGCACTGCTGATCTTATTCGTCTTTCTCTGGCTGCACTCGGGTACACTGGCGTATGCCGCGGACCCCGCTCCGGAACAATTCAGCAACGCTTTTTCCGTCAAGATTGGCCGCCTGCTGTGGTTTCTGATTGGATTCGGCATTTTGTTCTGGTGCGTGCGCACGGTGGATGGATGGTCGGATTCGGTCGAGCAGATTTCCGGCTATATCTATTCAGGGGCACCGGACTGGCTGCGCCCGACGGCGGGAGATTCCGGCTATACGGCTGCCCTCGGGTATTTGTTTTCTATTGTGCAATGGTACGTACTCCCCTGCGTGTTCTTGCCGGTGATTGCGGCGCGGGTCGCGGGGGGTAGCTCGCTCCGAGGGCTTCGCACTTTGGGGCGGTGGCAATACTGGCTGGGGATGGCAGTAACTTCGTTGCTCGGGGTTTGGGTGACGAGCTTGATCGTTGGGTGGACGCCGGGAAGGACCCTAAGTCAGCAGACAGTAAGTCTGGTCATCCGACTGGTACTGGCCTATGCAATTGCAACGGCGGCGTGGCTGGCGGCGGCGGGGCTCGTGGGCTATTTTGTGGGGCCGGAATGTGCGACGAAAAGTGTTCCGCTCGACGGGTTGTGGGATCGGCTCGTCCCGGCAGGCCGCGCCTTTTGGGATCGACTCGTCCCGCCCGGCGGAGAAGGTCATTCGATCATCCACCATTGTCTCGCAGTGATTCGCGACCGCCGGATGGTCGTGCTCCAGCTCGTCGCTTGCATTGTTATGGCGGCTACATCCCGCGTGAGCACAGACACACTGGTTGATTTGGAAAGGATTTGGAAGCTGGTCGTGGCGATTATCGGAGGATTGCTGTTGCTGGCCGCATTCCTTTGGTCCTATTCGAGCACGCTCGTGTACGCCGCCGATCCGGCACCGGGTAAATTTCGCAGCGCTTTTCGCTTTGGCCCGCGGCGGATGGCTTGGTTATTAGCCGGCCTAGTTGTGCTGCTGGTGTTGACGAGCGGATCAGAGTATTTGCTATGGATGCTCAACGGAAATGACCGTTATTTTTGGTTGCTTCTTCATGTCACCCGTTTAACGTCCGGGTATCTATTGCCTTGCCTGGTGTTGCCTTGGATTGCAGTGAAGGTTGTGGGCAAGCGGCTCCGTGAAGGCCTGCGACCATTACGATGCTGGCGGTATTGGGCAGGCATGGTTCTTGTTATCTATTTGGCGCAATGGGTGTCGGACCAGTTATCGATAGGCCGTCTGGAAACAGGTTCGCTCTGGACGGAACTGATGGGGACGATTTGGCTTGCCTTGGCCGATCTTCCCCTCATAGTCGGTTGGGTATTGGTCGCCGGGCTACTTGGCTACTTTGTGGGTACGCGAGATGATGGAGCCCCCGCGAATGTTGTTGGGAAGGCCGCTTCGTAACCAGTCGATGATTTTCGCGCGGCCGTATTGGTGGTCGAGATTGCGCACCATCGCCGCCGCTTGGGCGTAGGCTCGCCGCATCTCGGCGTCGCTGCGGCGGGATGCGATTACCTGGTCAATTTCTGCGCCTGACATAGTCGCTTCGGCTGCCGTGGGCGGATCGCCTCCGAGGTAAACCACCAGCCCCTCGCGAAACCAGAGCGGCGTATCGCGCTTGGCGTTGCCTTCAACCAGCAGGTGCAGGAACTCGTGCCGCAGTATGCCGGGGAGTTTTGCGCGCAGAACGTGTGGCGGCTGCAAGCGGATGCGTTCATCGCGTGTAGTGGAGGCAATCCATCCGGGCTCTCCGGTGGCGTCGCGGAACATGGCCACGGTTGGGTAAACTTCGACGATTGGGCGCGTGCGCAGAGACAAACCGCTGCGCTCGGATGCCCACGCCAAGGCTGAAAGCGCAGCCGCGCGGACAACCTCGGTGTCACCGGAATTCACCACGCGCAGTTCGAATGATCGCGTTTGGGCTACGGTCCACGGGATGGCTTGCGCCGATTGGCCGATCGGCGCTCCGGGATAGTAGAAGGCCAGAATCTCGCGATAGCTCTTGCCCTGGCGCGCCATCTCGGCAGCTCCGGTCTGGCACAATCCCACGCCGTGGCCCACGCCTCTGCCAGTGAAGATGAAGTGATCTCCCTGCGTGGCGACTTCGTACCAATCGCTCTTGAGCGTGTTCCATCCCAAAGTCCGGCCGACGGCAAAGCGCAGGCTGGAAGCCGAGACGGGCGTGCCTTGTTGGGCACTGCCCACACTGAAGCGCAGAGTCCGCGCCCGGCCGGAGGGTGTGCGCTCGGCAACGGTGATGCGGTTCCAGCCCAGAGGAACGTGCAGGCCGGCGGCGGCGAGGGCGCGATCCAGATCGGCGCGCGCAATTTCGGAACGCCAGGGCTCGGTGGCGCGGACGCAATAGGGATCGGTGTGCGACGCGAGCGCCGGCGAGCTTTGATCCGGCCACACGGTCGCGGCGGCTTCGGTGCGTCCGCCGCAGTCTTTGTGGTAATAGGCTGCCAGCGGAGTGCCTTTGTCCCAGAGCAACTCTCCCGCGGTCTGGCGGACGGCGGAGACTACGGTGGGCTGGGGATCGAGACGCAGGTACTGGCAGTGGGTGGTGTCGCAGAAATCGAATCCTTCGTCTTTGTGGCGTTGGCGGAATCTTGCGGTGTAGGAACGAATCGCGACCGCCAAGGCTTTCAGGGCCTCGCCGGGCATGTTGCCCGCGGTTTCGCCTTGCAGAACGTCGGCGACATACTGCTCGACGGGGATGGAGGCGACAATGCGCAAGGCGTTGTCTTGGGCAGAAATTACGACCGCGCCTCGAATGTGCTGAGCGGGCGCGCTTGGGCTGACAATTCGAAAATCGCCATGCAATATCAGTTTTGTTGCAGCGCGGCCCGGTGCCTCAACGGAATTGCCGTGGGCGCGGACCGCAAATTCCGCGGTTAAATCTTGCCGCGACGAGTCGGCGCTTGACACGAGCGTCGTTCCCGCGTCCGGGTCGATCTGCACTTGCGACAGCCGATAGAGGGAGAGCAGATGGACGCGGACGTCTGGGGGTTGGGCACGGCAGATCGATGCCAACGACAGCAGCGCCGAGATCAGGATGAAGCGTTTCATGGGCGATGTTGTTCGTATGCCTGGAAGATTCGGCGCGCCAGATTGGCGGCTTCCACACTGCCGCGGCCGCGATCAACGAAGACGACTACGACGATCTCGGGTTTCTCGGCGGGGGCGAATCCGGCAAACCAGGCGTGGGTCTGGGGATTGGCGGGATCGCTGGCGGTTCCTGTTTTGCCGGCCACAGAAAGACGATCGGCCCTGGCATTGTGCGCCAAGCCATAATCGGTTGCCTGCCGCAGCCCTTCGAGAACTACCTTCTGCGCGGCGCTGGCGGACGATGGATCGAGGCGGGCGAGTTGCAGATAGGCCGACGCCAGCTCCATCGGAGTGATTTCGATTCCGGCCACGCCAATCGCCAGCAGTTGGCGCGCGGCCAGGCTTCGCGCGGTCGCGATGCGGCCCTGGCCCTCTCCGGGGAGCAGACCCGAGGGGCGCGTGAAGCCCAGCTCCATGAAGCGGCGTTCCAATTCACCCGGCTGGATTCGCTGGGCCGCGGTTACGAAGTAGGAATTGCAGGATAGTGCCAGGGCTTCTTCGGCGGTGAAGGTCGAGAACTGGGGTGGATGGGAGCAGTTCAGCCTTCTGCCCGCAATGATCAGGTTCCCGCGGCAGGCGATCGTGTCTTGCGGACGGACGGCTCCGGTTTCCAGCATCAGGGCCAATACGAATGGCTTGATTGCCGAACCGGGAGTGGCTACGCGCCGGGTCAGGACGGGAAGGTTGTGGGCGGCCAAGATGCGGCGGTCACGGACGCTTACGACGACGGCAGCGCCGGACTGGCCGCGGAATGCGAGGTCGATTGATGCTTGGAGCGCTGGCGAGGACGGGAATCCGTACGAAGAAGCGAGAAAGATTAGGCAGAGTGCCCCGCGCAACGGACGCAGCGTTTTTTCGGCCCGATTTTTGGCCCGATTTTCCGTCCAGGGACGAGCCGAGGGTCGCATAGAGACAGTTGCCGGTGTGCCAGCCATCGCATTCGAGTCTGACAAGGGGCGGGGAAATGAGCAATGAAAATCGGCGAAAAATGTTTGCCTCGGCATGGGAAGCTGAATGGGCCTTGCTGACAAGGGCGCGGCACTGCGGAGGCCAAGGAGGGGAAACGGCGCGGTGACGGCGAGTTCGTCAAGCGGGCCGGGAGCTGATATATAATGATCAGCTTGCCGGGATTTTTACCGTACTGTTTGCAGTAGTGTTTGCCGTAGGATGGGCGGGAGTAGTTCAGAGGTAGAACGCCAGCTTCCCAAGCTGGATGTCACGGGTTCGATCCCCGTCTCCCGCTCCATAAAATCAATCACTTACAGAGAATCAAGAAAAGCATTACAACACATCTTACAACTCTGCTAGACTTCCGTCATGCGCGAACAGCATGGTACCGTCCGTAAAATCGGGAGCAACTGGTTTGGGGCGTACTCGACTTGGCACCAAGACGAGGCAGGAGTCAAAGTCAGACGGCAACGCACGTACAAGATCGGTAGCGTCAAGGTATTGGCGAAGACCGAAGCCCGGAGAAAACTGCGGCTGCGTGTTGAGCAGGAATTAGGGTTGAGGCAAGACCGCCGAAAGACTTTGCAATGGTTTATTGAGAACCGTTGGCAACCGATGCGTGAAGGTAAATGGCGAGACAGCACAAAAGCAACGAATCTCGAAATCCTCAAGTACATCATTGCCAGATTCGGGAACGACAGTCTGGAAAAACTCGATTCGGTGAGCCTGCAAGTTTGGTTGAACGAAGCCGCAAAAAAGTACAGCGGGTCGGTTGTCCGTCATCTCAGAATTTTTATTAAGGCGATCTGTGCTGAAGCGGTCGAGCAGGATTTTCTTCACAAGAGTCCAGCCCGTTCGCTGGCACTACCGATTCTCAAGCCAGTAAAAAAAACCTACCTAAAAGTTCAACAGGTACGAAATTTGTTGTCGAAGGCGGAGGGTACCGACCTGATAATTCTGCGTCTGTTCTTTGGCACAGGACTCAGACCCTCAGAGTTGTTTGCTCTAGTGTGGAAAGACTTCGATGAAAAACACAAACTGCTTTACATCAACGAATCCATTTATCGCGGGGACATTCGGCCATATACGAAAACGACGGATTCAAACTCACCAAAAGAATTGACTCGTGTAAATCTGCCAGATTCATTAGTCGCCGACCTTAAAAACCTGCGGAAGACCACAATATTCCCAAAAAATGACGATTATATTTTTACAACTAAATGGGGTCACGCATGGTGGAAAGAAAACTGGTTGCGGCGGCAACTTGAGCCAATCCGCAAAGCCGCAGGTATCCCAAGAGTCAATTTCCAGATTCTTCGAAGGACTGTGGCAACGCTTGCTCAAACGCTCGGATCACGCAAGGACATTGCAACAATACTTCGACACAAGAACATCGACACAGCACAACTCAATTACGTCCAATCGCAACCTGAAACGGTACGGCTTACAAGTCAAAAACTGGCGGGATTGCTCGGTACTGGTACTGGCACAGCAAAACAGCCAAGTCGATTTGGTCGATTTGGACGATTTGAGGTGAACGATTCAGCCGACGACCTCTCCGCCAAATCACCCAAGTAGCCCATATCGGGCAGATCGGCCAAGTCAAAGCGTGACATCATGCAAGCGAGCACTCATTGATTCCTGCGTGGGGTTTTGAGTGTAATTGATTCCATAACAATGTCGGCTCCCACGCCCGAGTAGACTTTGGTGGTACCAAGCAACCAAGGCCCGGGAGAAAGGAGCCGAACAATGATCATTATAGGAGCAGATTACTGATGTCGCCGGTCATGCCGTGCACGAGGCTTATGTCACCGACGACTGTCCTGTCCAAAACTGGGTAAACCGGATTGTCCGGCCTGACTGAATCGGTCGGGGTTGCGAGAGCAACAACGGAGACCGGAATTACGATTCGCCACGTCATAACTTCTCCACAGGCAAGGCAGTTACTTCTTCGTCGTTTCTTCGCCGTCGACCACGATTTTCTTCCCGACGAGCTTAATCTTCCGAGCAAGCGAGAGGGCAGACGCATTTCCGATAGCAGAGTAGTCAAACCTCTTTGCAAACTCCTGATGAAGCTCTGTGAGATAGCGGCCTCGCGCACTGACCCAGCCGCCACAGCCAACCTCGCGGTTGAAGCGGGCAATGAGTTCTTCATCGCTCTCACTAGACAACCCCCATTCCGAAGCCTTCTTGTCGTCCTGATCTTTGTCCTGTTTTACAGCCTCTTTGCCAATCTGCTCGTAGAGCTTTTCCAAATACTTGACCTGCTGGTATTCCTCTCGGTTCAATCCTGCATACCGCGCATCTCGAAGCGTGTAGCTCGCACGGCTGTACATCGGGTGTTGGCGCATACTGTCGTCGACGAGGTCGAGGACTTCGAATATCTTCTCCCGCAAATCCATCAACGCTTGATAACTTTGCTGGGCCTTGCTGTACTCTTCATCGGACATCCAACTCAAGTCGCTCATTGTTTCCCCACTTTGTCGGTTTCGTGTGCTTCTTGGCTCCAATTCCGATGCAACGAACCGTCTTTGCTCTCGCTGGCGTCAGCGTCTCGCTCAACCGCAGCCACACCACGCGACGCGGCGAGAGCAGTCCGTAAAGTGTCGGTTTGCAACTCAGGCGTGTCGAGCATCTCAATCAGGTCGTCAAGTTTTCGCAATACGGACGCTTCCGTCTGCTGTTTCTGACGGTGGCGGAACTGCACCGTGTGCGTGATCGGTTGCATTGAACGGATTCGCAGTCGATTCATGCGAGCACCAGTCCGTCATTTTTCATCCGTTGCGCAAGCCCAAAAGCGTACCGACGTTCCACAATGAGCGCGTGCCCAAACCACTGGCGCTCGCCTTGGACGTGTTCGTCGATCCATGTCTTTGCGCGTGGACTGAGCGGGCAAAATGAATAGAGCGATCCGGCGTCGTGAACGAGAACGTCAGGAGTGGGACAGGGTTTAGAGACGGCGTCGTCTTGAAGTGAGTGCATTCCCACGGCTCCTTTGAGTCAAATGGGCATCAGTGACCTGACCGAAAAAACAAACGCCGCCCACAATCAGGCGGCTTCGTCGTGGAGAACTTTGCATTTCTGCCGCATCGGGCCGAAGCCCTATACCACCGTGCTCTCCAAGTCGGTTGGTCGCGCTTGCGCGCTGTCCTGATGCTACGAAAATTGTACCTGCGCTAGCGTTTCGATGACAAGGGCACGAAAGTGACCCGTAGTAATCGGTCAAGAATTCTACTATCGCCGCAGTCCCAAGCCAGAAGCCGGTGTTGCGGATGACAAGAACGCTGGGCTGGCATGGGAATTGCTACGAGGCGGTTTGGATCACGTCGAGTGCGACAGGATCAAGAAGGCGCTGCGGGAATATTGTGAGCAGGGCAAGCGGGCGCTGGTCAGATTGTTGGAGAAGCTCCGGTCGATCTCAAACTGACCTATATGACGCGGTTAAGCATAAATCTTAGCTTGCCCCGAGGCTGACTGACAGCCGAACAGGCGTCAAACGTCGAAGAGACCGGAAATACGAAAATCTTCAAGGGAAATAGTGTGCAGAGAGTGTGCTGAATTTCAAGACGGCAACAAGGGGATGTGGGCTAAAATCCCCCGGCTACTTGCATCTTGGGCTCTCCTGAATATTAAAGGGGTTAAAAACGGGCAGCTTGGTGGGCGGGAATCAACAGATTTCCGCTCACGGTTTCTATGTTTCGATCCCCACGCGCCAGATAACTGGCCAGGCACAAAAAACTGGGCAACTGTCGAACACGAGTCGTCGGCCCGCGTCAGGTCGTCCATGTATTCCTGCTGCAACCAGCGCAATGCTGGATCTTTATTTTCGACCGGCGATACAACTTGCGCCAGCGAAGAACTGGCGACCAAAAGACTGGGAGCTAGAACCAAGCCCAGAACAAGGCCGAATCTTCCGGCCCTATTTTTCCGCATAGACCATTCCGGAAGCATGATAGGGAGGATCGGAGATCAGGCGGATGTATGCAATCAGCGCCTCGATCTCTGTCTTGCTGAGAGTATAGCCGTACGGGGGCATCAACGCGGATTTGTTGAGCGCAGATCCACCGTGGCCGATGATGGCATTCAGGTCGGAGTCGCTCATCTTGTTCAGAGTGTCGCCCTCGGTGAACGAGTGCGGCTTTACCTCCAGGTTGTCATAATTCGAAACCCGCTCGGGCGAGGACTCAGGATTGTGGCAACGCGCACAATATTTATTGTCGAGCTGAAAGCCCACCTGCTCCTGATATCCGAGCGCAATTTCTTCGATCTTCAGTTCGGCGGTTTTCTGCGCTTTTGTTGCTGTGCGGGCGGTGAGTTGATACCGGCCTGCCATGCCGCCCAGAGCGACGTTCGTAGTGAGTTGTCCGCTGGAATCGGTCAGCCCGTTTTGAGGATCGAAGCTGACGCCCGCGGGTCCGCTGAACTCGACCAGCGCTCCAGTGACAGCCGCGCCCTGTTCGTCATTGACCTGCACGACCACAGGTTGAGCGAGCACCATGCCAGTCGCGCCCATCTGCTTGCCCCCACTCGACTCCACCAGCGCAGCACCGAGCGCAGCCGGTTTTAGCGCGGAGTTCGGTCCCGCCTTGTTTGTGCACCCTGCGCTGAAGAAAACGAGGGGGGTCATGAACAATGCCAGCCAGTGTCCGGTCACTTCATCTCTGAACATGTTATTTTTTTGCCCCCCGTTTGCTGGAGCCCTTCTGCGTCATCAGGAATGCGGTCAGAGCGCGGGCATCTTCGTCGTTCATGTTGCGGTTCGGTTCGATGGAGCCGGGCCGCATGGCCTGTGGGTTCTTCAGCCAGTGGTAAATCCACGCGGCCATCAGGCGCGAGCCCACTTGTGTGAGTGTAGGTCCGATGTAACCCTTGTCGACCTTGGTGTCAACGATGTGGCAAGACTGGCAGGCATACTTCGAATAGAAAAGCTGTTTCCCCTGTTCCACCTGAGCTGGATGATAGCCGCTCGCCGGCATCGAGTCGCGATCGAATGCCGGGGTCTGATAAACGGTCAAGATGTAGTCGGTGAGCAGCGCGGCATCGCTATCGGAAAGGTTGAACCGCGGCATGCGGCGGATCAGCGCTGGACGCAGCGTGCCGGGGTTCTTCAAGAACGCCAGCAGCCACGGCCGCTGTACCGAACTGCCTTCCCAAGTCAGGTCGGGAGCCATGTCGCCGCCACGACCGTTGATGGTGTGGCAACTGAAGCAGGCCAGGTCGGCCATGAGTTGTCCTGCCTTGCCCGCGGGCTGGTAGTTCGTGGGCGGTTTCGCGGGCACGGCAAGCGCCAATGGCAAGTCATGCGCCCTGTCAGTGAGCGCGAGCAGTGCGGTTGTCAAAGCATCAACTTGCGTGGGCGCAAGGTTGAACTGCGGCATCTTCAATGCCGACCCAAACGAACGCGGCTGCCGGATCTTGGCCGCGATGTAATCCGGCATAGCGTGCGTCATCCCGGGCAGGAAGAGAATTTGCACCAGTGGCTTGCTTCCAATGCGAGTCAATTCAGGAGCGAAGTTGTCCGGCTTCTTGATGCCGTTGATCTCGTGGCAAGATGCGCAACCGTACTCCGTCACCAGAAGCTTGCCTTGCGCAATCTGCTCTGGTGTGGCGGCGTCGAGATGCACGTTGGCCAGCAGATCGGGATCGGTTTTGGCTCCGAGGTACGCCGTAAGTGTGGAAATTTTCCGATCGGCAAAGCGGTAGTGCGGCATGGCCGTACCGGAATCGTAGACGCGCGGATTACGCAACCAGGCTTGCAGCCAATCCGGCTTAACTTTGCTGCCGACGCGGGTAAGTTCGGGGCCGACATCGCCGCCCACGACGTTTCCGGCGGCGTTCTGCACGGCGTGGCAGGAGGCGCAGAACGACTCACCATAAAGACTGACTCCAGCGGTTGGATCGGGCGTCGTCGGATTCCTCGTGACTGACTCCGTGTCTCCCGCCAGTGGCGTGCTGTTGGCGATCAAGAACGCCGAAATGTCGCGCGCATCCGGATCGCTGAACTTGAAATTCGGCATCGTCGCGGTAACGGCGTAAGCCTGAGGGTCCTTCACCCAGGCATAAATCCATTCCCGCGTGGTTTTGTCGGCGATATGTTCCAGCGAAGGCGGATCGTCGGTTGGCTTGATGGCGCTACCGTCGGGCAGTTTTATCGTATGACAATGCACGCAGCCATATCGAGCCAGCAAATTGCGACCTAAGTTCAGTTGGGGCGTTTCGGTCAGAGGGCCGCGATGGCACTGTCCGCAGGAAGATTGGACGTAGCGCGCCGGCAAGATTGGCTGCTCCCAAGCCAGCGTGCTGCGGTGGGCTTCTTCAACGGTGGTCGCGGGACCTTGGCCTCGGTGACACATCACGCATCCGAACTGGTCGAGCGTGTGCGGGATTGCCGGATGCCGGCGGAACGGCTGCGTGCCAACATCGGCGAGACTTGGTTCTTTCAGCCCGACGTGGCAGGTGGTGCAGCGATCGGCGACTCCGAGTTGCGGTAGCCAGATCTGCTGGATCCCGTCGTGGTCGCGGAAGTGGCGCTGTAGCGTGACTGCGTCTCCACGGCCCTGGATCAACGCCAGATACTGTTTCTGGTAATGTCGCCATTCGCTGAAGTGGTTTTTAGCGGGAGCTATGGCGAGAACAATTAGTAACAGCAAGCTGACCACGCCAAAAGCACTCACCGGATAGCCGAACAATGTCCGCCATAGCGAAGACAGCGCGCTCTTCATGGATTGCAAGAATGATTGCAATTAGCTCCTCCAGGGCAACACCCAGGACCAGCCCGGGCCGCGAAAGAAAGTACCAACCGCCGTAAGCACTGTGAGTTCAGACAGAAACCAAGTCATGATCCAGAACGAAAGCGGTTTAGCCGCCAGACCACGCCGGAAAGCCGAAGGCGACTGCTGAGAACTTTGCGCCGCCAGCGTCATGAACCCCGCGACGATCAGGGTTGGCGCCAGCGCTACGTACACATCGAACCAGAGCAGGAACAATAAGAGCCCAGCCGCGACCAGATAAAAGATAAGCAGACGGCGCTTGCGGTCCTTCAGGAACAGACCTTCGGCTTCGATGTTGATGTTGAAATACGGAATCACAATCAGCGCCATCACGACCAGCCCCGGGACCAGCACTCCCGCAACCACTGGCGGAAAGTAGTGCAGCATTTCCTGTAGCCCGAGAAAATACCAAGGCGCTTTGGCGGGATTGGGAGTGTGTGAGGGATCGGCAATGCCCTCTAGCGGTGCGTTAAAGAGAAGCGCCATGCCGACCAACATGATCGCAAGCGCTTCGATGGCGACGATGGCGCGGAAGAGGACTTCCGGATACGTCTGCACCTGATCTTCGTCGGCAACCTTGACCTGCGCCGAGGTCCGGCGAGTGACGAAGACAACGCGGGTCGGCGACTTGCGGGCGTTGGAGTCCATGCCGGCGACGAAATCTTTCGGATCGGTCATTAGTTATTGATCTCCTTTCGCCGCACTACTCGCCGCCTTCGCCGCAACCGTAGTTGGCTCGCTTTGGTGGGCATAGAGGCCGCCATCCTTGCGAATGCGCCAGAAATGTACTGCGATAAAAAGAATCGCCACCAGGGGCAGAATCATGCAGTGGAGCACATAAAAACGCAGCAGCGCGTTGGCGTTCACCACATTGCCGCCGAGCATCAAAAAGTGAATTTTGTTACCCATCAGCGGCACAGCGGAAGCGATGTTAGAACCCACCGTGATCGCCCAATATGCCAATTGGTCCCAAGGCAGTAAGTAGCCCGTGTAACTGAGAAATAGAGTGATCAGCAGCAGGACCACGCCGATGACCCAATTGAACTCGCGTGGCGGCCGGTAGGCGCCGCGATAGAACACCTTGAACATGTGCGCGAACACAAGAAACACCATGGCATGAGCGGACCAGCGATGCAGGTTGCGCAGAAACAAGCCGGAAGAAACGACGAACTGTAGATCCTTAGTGTCGGCATAGGCCTGTGGCACCGACGGATGGTAATAGAACATCAGCGGAATGCCGGTGGCCACCAATATCAAGAATGTCCCAAAGGTTAGTGTGCCCAGATACCAGGTCGTGCTGAAGCTCAGCATCCTGGTCCGCACCTTGGTCGAGAAAAGATGCAAAAATACATTCTGCTGCACAGCAAGGGCTCGATGCAGCGTGCTCGACCCGGTCCCGCTGCGGAACACCGAACGCCAAACCCGCGTGCCTCGTAATTCCTCGAAGTGACTCGCGATCGTTTTCGCCACGGTTACACCCTCAAGAACTTCATGGGATCAATTTGTTTGGAACGATCCACCAACAGATCTCCTTCATCGCTGATGGAAGTTTGCAGCCAGGGCAGCGGCCTGGGCGCCGGACCTGCAATCTTGACCCCGTCGCGATTGAACTTGCTGCCGTGGCAAGGGCAGGCGATGATGCCCAACTCCGGTTTCCAAGCGGTCAGGCAGCCGAGGTGCGTGCAGACCGCGCTCAGCGCGAAGAAACCCTCTTGCGTGCGAACAACATATATTCCTGTGTTCGCGTCCAGCGTTACCGAATCCAGCGCATAATCTTCCGGCTTGCCCGCGTTGACGATGGGAGACGGCTCGTACAACACATTCGGCGAGAGAAATTGGTAGGAGAACGCCACCGCGCCAACGGCGGCGAAACTCAACGATCCCAATCCCAGCTTCACGAAAAAAGCACGGCGCTCGAGATCGGCGCTTGCCTCCGCGCGTTTTTCTGAACGATGCACTGAACTATGCTCCGCCGGCGTGATTTTCTTTTCTTCGGACATGATTTACTTTGGGCCTCCAGCCGTGACTGGCGTTTTGGGTCTTAGCGGACCATCCATGGCTTCAATCGAAATCAACCCCGTTCGCTCCGCGGAAACCAGGCTGTACGACTCCATGGTGATGGTGCCGACGGGACAGCGAGCGGCGCAGAGCCCGCACCGTATGCAGCGCGTCTCGTCCTTGAGCATGGCGGATCCGGTCACGACGCCGAGTTCGTCGGCCGCCACTTCATCGAGCTCCAAACCAAATAACTCCTGGTGCTCACGGATTTGCTGCACGGTTTCCGGCTCAAACTGGATGCGGTCGAGCGACACGAGCTGCAGGCAGTTCTCCGGACACACATCCACGCAACCGGCGCACAGGATGCACATGCTCCCGTCTTCGGGCACACCCTCGAAGACCGTGTTCACCCAGCAGTGCAGGCAGCGCTGGGCTTCTTCCATCGCGGCCGGAGCGTCGTAGCCAACCTCGACTTCGGTCACTCCGGTACGGCGCTCCAGCGGCAGCATGGGGATGGGCGGACGAATCAGATCCAACAAATCCAGCGGCATGCTGTGGCGTTTGGAGATTTCGACCTCGACGACGGGCTCAGGATGATTCTGGCCACGCAGGAATTCATCGATGCCAACCGCGGCGCGCTTGCCATCCGCTACGCTGTCGATGATCAACCGCGGGCCAAAAACGCAATCGCCGCCGGCAAAAATTCCGTCCGCAGAAGTCATCAGCGTCTGAGGATTTACGGCGATCAGTCCACGGGGAGACAACCCCACGCCGTCTTCCGGTGTGAGAAAGTCCAGATTCGGCGCCTGGCCGACGGCCATGATGATGGTGTCGCAATCCAGTTGCGTTTCACTGCCTTCGTAGAATGCAGGATTGAAGCGCTTGTTCTGATCGAATACCCATTTCGTTTTCAGCGTTTCCAGCGCCACGATTTTCCCGTCTCTGCCGATCATGCGCTTGGGGCCCAAACCCGGATGCATGATGATACCTTCGGTTTCGGCCTCTTCAATCTCTTCCAGTGCCGCTGGCATATCCTCGCGTTTTTCCAGGCACACAAGATGCACTTCCTGTGCGCCCAGGCGCAGAGCGGACAGCGACACGTCCACCATTTCTCGCGTGGCCACGGCACTAACGCTCTCGAGCGAAGGCTCTAGGTCTTCCACCCCGGCGACATGCTGCCGCACCACTTCACGGGCCGCTGAACGCGCCACGTCCATAGCCACGTTGCCGCCGCCGATCACAATGACCTTTTTGCCGATGGTGAACTTGTAGCCAAGGTTTACGTTGAGCAGAAAGTCGATGCCCTTGTAAACGCCATCGAGGTCAACCCCGGGAATGGTGAGATCGCGGCTGCGGTGCGCGCCCACGGCGATCAGTACGGCGTCGAAGCCCTGATGGCGCAGGTCGGAAACCATGAAGTCGCGTCCGGCTACATGATTGAGTTTGAGCGTGATGTCGCCAGTCGCAAGGATTTCCCGCACCTGCGCTTCCACTACATCGCGAGGCAAGCGGTATTCGGGAATACCGAGGTAAAGCATTCCGCCAGCGACGGGAGCGGCTTCAAAAATCGTGACCGCGTAGCCCATCAGCGCCAGGTCATGCGCCGCCGACAATCCCACCGGTCCGCCGCCGACCACTGCGACCTTGAAAGGCAGTTTGCTCTGGCCACGTCCGGCATACACCTCCACCGGCCGCTTCGATTCCGGGCCGTGGCGTTCGGTCAGAAAGCGCTTGAGTGCGCGTATTGCGATGGGACGGTCGATCCCGCCACGGCGACAGGCAGATTCACAGGGATGCGCGCAAACCCGGCCGCAGATGCTCGCCAGCGGATTGGGATCGCGGGCGAACTTGTAGGCTTCCTCAAATCGCCCTTCCGCAATGAGCGCGACGTACCGGCCCGCGTTGGTGTGGGCGGGGCAAGCCATCATGCAGGGAAAGTTGGTGTTCAACCAATCCCTATCAACCCGCTTGTCTTTGAAGCGCTTCAACACGATGGCTGTTCCCCGGTCCGTTCTGCCAGTGCCGCAACCGCCTTTAGTTTGCCTATTTACTCAGTGTGAAGTCCGCTTTGCTGTCGCCCGCCACGTTGACTGGCTTGGATTGGTTCTTGGCGCCTTCATGCCACGCGGTTACGGTGTAACTGCCGTCGGGAACGTTCTCAATTTTGTATTCGCCCGACTTATCAGTTATGGCGAAGTACGGAGTCGGCGACACGACGATATAACCTGACATCTCGGGGTGGACGTTACAAAGCAACGGCACCGCGCCAGGATTGTCAAACTTGAACGGACGCTTGTCGCCCTTCGGCCAAGTGCCGAGATTATGGGTGAGTTTCTTGTTGCCGCCGACGGAAGGCCAAAACACGTTATGGGCAACATTGTCGCTATTAAGGAATTGCACCGTAGTGCCTTGCTGTACCACTGTGATATGCGGAAGAAACATCAAGCCCTTCTGATCGATCACGGGCTCCTGCGTGGGAGCGGGGAAGGTCTTACCTGCGGGTGCTTCCACGTATACAACGGCCTGACCGGCAACACCTGAGACTTTGCCGCTGATTGTGCCTGCGCTTGCAGTCAAGCTCATCATCGCTACCACTGCCATCACTATCATGAAACTGCGTGTCATTTTTCTCTCCTCGTTAATTTTCTGCTCCTTATGGATTTGTAATTGGTAACTGACAACGTGCATGTCAGAATAGAAATTTCGCATCCAGATAAATCGTATTGTTGGCGCTCGCGTTGCGACCCGATCCATCGTAATTAGTTGCTGCGCCATTGAAGCGTGTATATGCGGTATATTGGGCGGCAAGCTGCAGATTTTGCCATGGCCAATACGAGACGTTTGCGATATACCCGGCGCTTCTCGGGTCGCCACTGGCACTGCCAGTCACCGGATACGGCGCATACAGCCTGGTATCGATCGTGCCCTGGGTAATGAACCAAGCGAATGTACCGGTATAGCGGTTGCCGAAATGGTATTCGGCGTTGGGCATAAAAGTGTTTAGATGGTGCCCACCCGGTGAGGCCGCATCCACGTTGGCGCTGGATGCCAGATTGGAATTTTCGCGGATATACGTGCCTCGCAGCGACAGCACGTCCTTCCTGAATAGTGTCCGATCATACTGAGTGTCGAAGGCCCAGTCCGTGTACGCATCATAGGCGTCACTTACCCCTTCATTTATACCGTTGTTGGTGCTCTTCACGTGCATACCATAGCTGCCGATTTCAAATTGCGTCGTCCCTGTCGATTCCTGCCAAGCGACGCGCCAGTATGGTGCAACCCCGACGATGTTGTGTGTGTAACCAACTCCCGTATTCGGCTCAGGACCTCCCACGTGCTGCGTCCGATAAAGCTCCATGTTCAGATACAGATGACTGTTCCACATGGCATAGCCGCCGAATCCTGCGAACGTCCTGCGCCAAAGAACCATTAATGACGGGAGTGGCAGTGGGTGTCGGTGCAGTGTTGCTAGCAACCCACGGATAACCCCATGCCGGTGTATTGTTCCAAAGATCCTCTACGGTCGGATTGTTGTTGAGGTCCAAGCCGTAAACCAGTTCCTTGCCGCTCACCTTCGTCTTATTCGCGTAACGGATATCTGTATTATCGCTGGTGAAATGGTCGGCTTGAGTCTCGTAAGTGATTTGAAAAAAGCTGCCGATGTTGCTTGTCCACGCCCCAGCCAGGAAGAGCGACACATCTTGAGGGAATTGAAAACTGCCATTCTGGGTCGGCGTCAGCGTATACGCCGGTGGAGGCGTTGGATTGGCGGCTACGTTCGGCACCGGTGACTTGGTTGCTGTAAATGAAGTCTCAAGCATTACGGCAAGGGGCAGCGAAGCGAGAAGATTTAGCGCTGCATGCGTTTTACTTCCATCCGATGTTACGACTTTAGTCTCATCTCCTTTATCGACGTACCCGAGCAGCTTGAACCTTCGTCCGGCAGGGTTGAGTTCCGGAGGCGCGTAGTGGCATCCACTGCACGCCAAGCCCGTCTGCCGCGCATAGCTTGGGACCGCTAACACGCGGGGCGGATTCATTGCGTACATAAGCAGCAGCATAACGGTGATTGCAGAAGCCAAAAGCAAGGACACTCTGCGCCGCGTATCCATGGGATCGCCTCCTTGGTGGCCGAAGTTTGGAATTTTAGGTCTTACCGCGCCCCAGTTAACGTGCGGTTTGCAAATTATATGTATGCCCTCAGAGACTTGCAATCGTATTTTTCGCATATCGGCGAGATCGCCATCACATTGAAATTTCTCGTAAGAAACCGAAGGCTGAACAACACGTTTAATTTTGCCGAACCCAAGGTTGGCGCGCTGCACATGGATCATTGCATTCGTTGTGCTTCGGCTGATGGCGCAGTCGGAGACAATGCGTGATGAGAGAATTGGCGATTATTCACCGGGAAACACCACGCCCGTCGCGCTGGTGCGTGAGCCGCATCACATTTTCTTGCACGCTGGCTGATGGAATGGGTCCCCAATGCTATGCGTCTGGAACTAAGGATACGGAGATGCTCTTTGAACTCAGCACGGCGAGGGGAACTCTTTTACAAGGATGGGAACTTGGCCTTGCACGCCGAGATGGCCACCGAAACCTTATAAGGAAATCAGTGGAGACAATCGTCGTAGCGTGGGACTTTCCCCCGTGAGCCAGAGCATCGACACTCGATCGCGCTGCAATATGTAATGATCGTTGACAAGAATGATTGGATAAGAGGGAAGGCTCGATAGAATCCCAGTAGTCTTGAGGTTGAGGGCCGAGAGACGCTGGGAAGGTAAGGCGAGAAGAAATCTTACGCAGGAGGGCCGAACAGAAACAACGCCCGATGGAGCAGCGGCTGCGTTACAATCTGAGCCGCCGGAACTAGAAACCAAGGGTGGAACTGAAACTCAATCCGTAGCTTGGCCCCGGCGCCAACCTGGTTTCAGAGGTCCCGACGACGGACAGCTCCGAATTCGAGTTTCACCGATTGCCTGCAGGAGAATAAATGCGAGGAGCAAATTTCGTCCGCGAGTTTTTCATCAACACGAACGGGCTGCACAAATCGAGGAGCACGGTTTCTACATCGCGCGGAGCCGCGCTGGTCGTCAGCCTCCTGCTGGCAACGATCTTGACCGCACAAACCTCTCCGGACGCCGTACCGTTGCCATCTGCGCGCCAAGAAGTACCACCAAACCAGGGGTTGCCACAAGGCGGAATGGCCGCTGGCCCTCCGCAAAAGGCGGAATACGACAGCGAGCATCGTCCGATTACGGCTGGTGGCTTCGTCAAGAGCGGCCCGGTGATCTTTTTGAACATCGCGGAAAAAGCCGGCCTCACCACCTGGCACCACACGGCAGGCACGGCGGACAAGCGTTTTATTCTGGAAGCGAAAGGCGCAGGCGTGGCGTTGCTGGATTATGACAACGATGGCTGGCTTGACATTTACCTGGTCAACGGGTCAACCTACGACGCTCTGAACGGCAAGGCGACTCCGCCCCACGCGGCGCTATTCCACAACAATCACGATGGAACGTTTACCGACGTGGCTGCCCAAGCCGGCGTGACCAACGACCGTTGGGGCTTCGGCGTGGTGGTCGGAGATTATGACAACGATGGCTGGCCCGATCTCTACGTCACGAACTACGGAAAGAACCGTCTCTATCACAACAATCACGACGGCACCTTCACCGACGTAGCCGAGAAGGCTGGGGTTGCGCTGGGCGCCTGGTCGACCGGCGCAACCTTTGGCGATTACGATGGCGACGGACGGCTGGACCTGTTTGTCTCCGCCTACCTTCACTACGATGTCAATCAGCCGCCCATCGCAGGCTCCCAGAGTGTGAGCTACAGCTCCTGTCAATTCCGCGGCGTGCCCGTCCTGTGCGGTCCCCATGGACTTCAGGGGGAACTTCACCATCTTTTCCACAACAACGGCGATGGAACTTTCACCGACGTCAGCGAAAAACTCGGTGTGGGCAATCCCGACCGCTACTTCGGTCTCGGCGCTCTTTTTGTGGATGTCAACAACGACGGCAAGCCCGATCTCGCCGTCGCCAACGACTCCTCTCCGAACTACCTCTACATCAACAAGGGCGATGGCACGTTCGAGAATCAGAATTACTCGAGCGGCTACGCCGTGAACGGGGACGGTCGAGAGGTTGCGAACATGGGCATCGCTGCCGGCGACTATGAGAACAACGGGCACATGGACTTGGTGAACACCACTTTCTCCGACGACTACGATGTTGTCTTCCAAAATGACGGGACAGGAAACTTCACTGATGTCAGCTTCAAAATCGGGGTTGCGGCTCCAACTCTTCCTTTCGTGGGATTTGGCGACGGGTTCCTCGACTACGACAACGACGGCTGGAAAGATCTGCTGATCGTGAACGGCCACGTCTACCCGGAAGTGGATGGGAAGGGCTGGGGCACTTCCTACGCGCAGCGACCGCTGCTGTTCCATAATCTGAAGAACGGAAAGTTTGAGCTGATGCCTGCGGTCGAAGGAACCGGGCTCGCCGTCGTCACCGTGGCCAGGGGAGCCGCGTTTGGAGATCTTTTCAACGACGGCAAGATTGATGTGGTTGTCAACACTGTCGATCACGCTCCGCTGCTGTTGCGTAACGTAAATCCCGATCGTCATCACTGGGTGGAACTGAAGCTCATCGGAGGTCCCAAGAGCCCACGCGACGCCGTCGGCGCCACCGTGTACCTGACCAGCGGCGGCGTACGGCAACGCGGTGACGTGCTCAGCGGTGGCAGCTATCTTTCCTCTAACGACTTCCGCGTGCACTTCGGACTCGGTGACTCGACCGTCATCGATACCGTCGAGATCCACTGGCCAAGCGGTGTCGTGGAGCCGGTCAAGCTCTCCGCAGTGGATCGCATTTTTACCGTGGAGGAGGGCAAAGGAATCACCGCGGATTTCTGCCCCAGCTGCGCCACAGGCAAACATCCGTAGGCTGGGCTACGCTCGCTTTTTTCGGAAAGAAACCTGCTTGAGTTTTGGCTAAGGGCAAACGCAGGTGCTTCAACGTTTGCCACCGGCGGCGTTGGACGGAAGTCCGGAACGGGCAACGTCCTCAACAAACGTGGTTTGGGACGCCTACCAGTCGGGCCTGCATGAATGCAACGATTCCCATGCGTACGGACTTTCTGGTAGGCACGGCTCTCCAAACTCTGAAGCTTGGCTCCTAATCCGCTGTCACGACCACATACTTCCGTCCGGCGTACAGCCGGTACCGGGCGCCGTCCTTTTCGAGTTTCAGGGGGACTGGATGTTCAATCTTGTCGTCGCTCTGGCAGGCGATCGAAAACACGTCCGCTCCGGCCACATTCATCACAATAAACTTGCCTTCCTTGAAGCCGAATCCATAGGCGCCTGCATCCAGCGTGGCTCCGTCAAAGCTGAGCTTGGTTTCAGTAATCAGGAAGCCCTGGTATTTCTCCGCAATCCCGCTTGAATACCCCGACGTATCTACCATCCCCGCCAGCACCAGCTTGCCGGCGGAATTCTTCAAGGCAACCGAATTCCGCACCTGCACGGCCGCGCTCTGGCCAGCGAAGAAAAATGAGCCCGGAACGACTTTCTTCACTTCATCGCCCGTGAGAATTTGCGCGCCAGCCTGCGCCAACGCCAGCGCCAACAGCACAACCAGCCACATCAGCTTGCGATCGCATTTCATAATAGAGAATCCTCCTTCAGATTGTTAAAGCTGTTTCGGAAGTCGTTCTTTGAAGGGGCACGGCTTCAGCGCTCTGTTCCGGCCCAGTCAAACCGGGCTTTAGCCCCAGAGGTAACAGCATCCCTCACTACCAACTCGCTCATGAGACACACTCAACAACCACTTCTCTGCGGCCTGCGGGAGGAACCGTTGAACCGCAACATTCAGATAGTCCGCTAGGCGCGACTGCTCTATGTTACCGGAATGGCCCCCAATGCGAAACTCTCAGCAGAAAAGCCAATGAAGGCAACTGCAAAACAAACCCTGGAACAGACGCCGGGAAAAATAAGCTGTCATTCGCCAAAATCATGATCCGCTTACCGTTCGTTTGGCTAATGAACTCATCGGGTGGCTTGACAGTCGTGCAGATCAAGAGAATCGCAGCCGAGCGAATCTGATTGAAACGCTGCTCAAGCAAGCAAAACAAA
>CAVPYG010000038.1:0-27161 GCA_963709835.1 uncultured Acidobacteriaceae bacterium | reverse complement strand
TGCGCTGCGCGCCGCCGGATACGGCGTCTTCGGCGGCCAAGGACACACCTTCACCCTCAACCACGCCGCGCCGAGCGCGGACCGCCCGCGCCCGCGCTCGGGCACGGCAGGCGCGGCGACCGCAACGCCGCCACGTGCACGAGTCAGCAGGGAGGAATCGCACGATGCTCACCTTTGACGAATTTCTGCGCTGCCATGAACAGGCGCTCGGATTCACCCCCGACCCCGAGAAGCTCGACGCGCTGCGGGCCCCGGCCGATGCCACGCTCTACCTGGTCGCCGGCCCGGGAACCGGCAAGACCGCGTGCCTGGCCGCTCGCGTCCTCAAACTGCTGCTCGTCGACGACATCCCCGCCGACGGCATCATCGCCACCACCTTCACCACCAAGGCTGCCGCCGAACTGCGGTCGAGAATCCTGGACTGGGGCTTCCGGATGCTCCAGGCGGTCCAGGCCGACCAGAGCCTCAGCGCCGCGAAGCGCGACGCGGCCGGCCGCCTGGACGTCAACCAGGTCGTCACCGGCACCCTCGACAGCCTGTGTCAGGAGATGCTCGTCAGATACCGCGACCCGGGCGTGCAGCCGCCCGTGCTCATCGACCAGTTCGTCGCCAACACCCTGCTGCTGCGCCACGGCCTGTTCGCCGAGGGCCGCTTCCGCAGCGCCCGTCTCGACCAACTCCTGCGCCGCCTCGACGCCCGCACCAGCACCTTCGGCTGGCACCTAGGACGCAAGACCGAGGTGCTCGCCGCGGCCGCCGACCGCCTCGTCCACGACCAGGTCGACCGAAGCCGCTACCTAAGCGTCGAAGACGAGGATGAGAAGTACAGCCGCGGCAAACTGCTCACCGCCGTCGATGACTACCGGGCCGCGCTGGAGCAGCGGCTCATGGTCGACTACGCGCACCTGGAAGCCGAGACACTGCACCGCCTGCAAGCCGGCGAACTATCGAACTTCCTCGGCAAGGTCCGCGCCGTGCTCGTCGACGAATACCAAGACACCAACCTGCTGCAGGAACAGATCTACATGGAACTGGCTCGCGCCTGCGGCGGCGCCCTCACCGTCGTGGGCGACGATGACCAAAGCCTGTACCGCTTCCGCGGCGCCACCGTCGAACTGTTCAGCAACTTCCCCGACCGCACGGCAGCCGCCGGCTGGCACGCGCAGCCCGTCTTTCTGCAAACCAACCACCGATCCTCACAGCGAATCGTCGAGTTCGTCGACGCCTACGCCCGACTCGACCCCGCCTACGCGCAGGTCCGCGCCGCGAACAAGCCTTCCCTGCAGCCCCGCAACAACGCCCCCGCCGGCGTCCCGGTCCTGGGCATGTTCCGCGACACCGTCGACGAGCTGGCCGAAGACCTCGCCGGGTTCCTCACCGCCATCTTCCGCGGCGACGGCTACAAGCTGCCCGGCGGGGAGGTCATTCGACGTTCACCCCACGGCGGCGACGTCGGGGACGCCGCCGTCCTGGCCTCCAGCCCCCGCGAAGCCAACGGCAGCGGCACCGTCCTACTGCCCGGCCTGCTGCGGCAGGAGCTGCGCAGAGCGTCCGCGCCGATCGACGTGTTCAACCCCCGCGGGCAACAACTGCACCGTATCCCTGTCGTCGAGGCGTTCGGCGGCGCGCTGCTGTCCTGCCTCGACCCCGGCGCCGCCGTCGAGAACGCGACCTTCCTGCCGCCTGAAACCCGCAACGGCTTCGGACGCTGGCGAGCCGCGATCGACGCCGATCTTCGCCGGCGCGACCGCGGACTGCGGCAGTTGCTACGTAGTTGGGCGACCAGAACCGCCCAACCGGGCTGGCCCCGCAACGCGTCAGCACTCGAACTGATCTACGCTGTGACGCACTACTTCCCCGAACTGCACGATGACCCGGAAGGACAGGTCTACCTCGAAGCCTTCACCAGGCAACTCTCAGCGTGCGAGCAGGTCAGCCCCTTCGGCGGCCGCATCGTCAAGGAACAGGACGCTGGCCGCGGCGAGCAGAAACTCACCCTGGCCGAGAGCAGCGTAAAAGATCTGCTCCAGGATTTCCTCGGACCGATCGCCGGCGGCAGCGTCGACGTCAACGAAGACCTGCTCGAAGACTTCCCGCACGACCGCATGCCCGTGCTGTCCATCCACCAGGCGAAGGGGCTGGAGTTTCCGATCGCGATCGTGGATGTCGGTGCCAGCTTCAAGAAGGCGCATCCCAGCCAGCGCTTCAAGCGGTTCCCCGCCCAAGGCGGCGGTCCGCAAGCCATGGAAGATCATTTCCGCCGGTAGAGACATCCCGCCTGACTTTCCGGTAGCCGTGCGCGCGATCCAAGTCACGGATTTTGCTCGTGCCCTGACCATGCGTGCGCTGATAGGCACGCCGCGCAAGACGCTTCTCAAAGAGGCTGAGGAAGCGGCCGACCTGGTGCTCCTTCCGCGCCTGAAGGCCATCGGCAAGCAGAAGCTATAACTTTCTCTCGCCGGCGCTTGAGCCGGGCGAACGCGGTGCCTGCATGATCGCACCCCTTCCGGCGAAGCCCGCTCTGAAGGCTTCATATAGATAGTGAGCACGCAAGCATTTGGTGATCACTATGTCACTCATCGAGCCCGGATTGGTAATGATATGTCGGCATGGAGGAAGTAATCCGAGCGATTCTGCTCTTGCGTTGTTCCCGACTAACGGACAACTTGGAAGCTGACCCGCTATTGATTCAACCGATCGTGTTGAAGATGGGCGATGTTTGCAGCCCCCTATGGTGCAGGATGGAACATTCCGACTGCAAACGACCCACTATCCCGTCACGCTGATCTTCGAAAACGACAAGACCGCCGTCCCCGTCGTCGGCCGCCCCATCGACAACGCCGGACGAAACGTCGTGAAAATCAGCAGGTTCTTCAACTGCGGCAGCACCGCCTGCGCCTGGTCCGGCTGCGAGAGAATGCGGTAATCTTGCACTCGGCCGTTGGCATCCACATAGGCTTCCACCACCAGCGCATCGTCGCCCATATTCCCCAGCGACGTGCCGAACGCCGAGCGTTCCAGTTGCGGCCCGGTGTAGAGCATCAGCGGAACGTCTGCGCTGCTCGCTCGCAGTTGCCGCGGCAAGGCAAAAAAGCCCAGCAGCAGCCCAAAGAACAACACCGCGCTGATCAGCCCTCCCGTTGCCGGAACCATGAATGCGTTGAGCGCATTTTCCAGCCGCACCAGCGGGCCTTCAAAGCGCGGACGCCGCGCCTGCGCCGCCTCCCGCGAAATCGCCACCCGCAGCTTCAGCGGCAAATCGGCCGGGACCTGCTTCGGGCCCAGACTCGAAAGCAACTCCTGCGTCCGCCGCGTCGCCGCATACTCCCGCGCGCAACTGGCGCACTCTTCCAAATGGCGCGTGAGCGCGCGCATTTCCGGCCCGTTTGCCCGGCCGTCGAGATACGGCGAAAACAACTTCCTCATCTCAGCGCACTTCATTGCCTCACCTCAGCCTCTCTGCCACCACCAGAACCTGGCTGCGAAGAACTCAGACTTGCGCTCTTGCGCAGCTCCCTGACCATCACTCGGCCACTCACTTCACCAGCCGCGCGTTCGGCAACTCTCCGCGGAGCCAAAAGCCCCAACTCCGGCCCCACGGCCCGCGCATACTCGGTCAATTTCTTGCGCAGCGCGTCGCGCCCGCGCGTGATCCGCGACTTCACCGTGCCCAGCGAGATCGCCAGAACTTCCGCGATCTGCTCGTACGACATATCTTCCAGGTCGCGCAGGATCAGCGCCGTCCGATACGGCTCGGCCACTTCGTGCAGCGCCTTCTCCACCGCTTCCCGCACTTCCGTGTGCGCGAACTCTTCCAGCGGCGACTCGCCCCTACCCGCCAGCCGATCGTCCCAGGAAAATTCCGTTCCGTCGGTTCCGCCCAGTTCGATCGGCCTTTCCTGCGCCTTATGCCGGAACCACCACCGCCGCCGGTTCGCCGCCTCGTGCAATGCGATCCGGTAAATCCAGGTCTTCAAGGTTGACTCGCCGTGGAAATGTTTCATTCCGCGGAAAACTTTCAGAAACACTTCCTGGGTCGTGTCGGCCGCATCCGAAGGGTCGTTCATCATGCGGTAGATCAGCCCGTAGATCGGCTGCTGAAATTCGCCGATCAAACGCGAATAGGCCTCTTCCGAACCCGCCTTGAGTTCGGCGATCATGGCGGATTCCCCCGTCCCGACCCCGATCGCGCTGGCAAGTTCGCCCAATGTAGTAGCTCCCGCCATGACGGCGTTGCCCTCCATTATAGAGTCACACGAGGCCCAGGCGGGTAGACCATTGTTGCGCGGGCCGTTACCAACGACCCTACCTGCCTAATTACTTAGACTCCGGACAAGCCCCCAGAGTTCCCGGCATAAGTCCCATATTTGCAACAAAATGGTCGGGGAGGGACGCCGGGCGTCCCGGCTGTCGAGCAGGGAACTGCTCCGCAGCGCGTGGTTCAAATATGGTCAATGAATTAGACCATAGTGTGATACGATGACTATCAGAGAATTATTGTGCAGGAAATCGCCATCTCGGAATTCAAAGCCAAGTGTCTCGCCGTGCTGGAACAGGTTCGCGCGACGAAAAAGCCGATTCGGATCACGCGCTTTGGCAAGCCCGTAGCCGAGGTCGTGCCGCCGACGGCGGTGGAAGATCGTGCAGCCTGGATCGGATCGATGAAGGGGACGTTCGAGATTCTCGGCGATATTGTGTCTCCGGCGAACGACGAAAGCGAGTGGGAGGTACTGCGCGATTGAGACTGCTGTTGGACACGCACATCTGGCTGTGGAATTTCCAGGATCAGCGGCGGCTTGGCCGACGCGTCTTCCGCTATCTCCAGGATAGGGAAAACGAACTCTGGCTTTCGCCGATGAGCACCTGGGAAGCGCTGACCCTCAATTACAAAGGTAGAATTCGCATCAACGGAGATCTGACGACATGGCTGGCGCGGGCCACCGCCGGTACCCGCGAAGCTCCGCTAACCCATGAGATCGCTCTCGTGGCCCGGCAATTAGCGATGCATCAAGACCCCGCCGACCGTATCCTCGCCGCAACCGCCGAGGTCCTGGATCTGACGCTGGTCACCGCCGACGAGCGTTTGCTGGGATTGGGGACGATTCGAACTATGGGCAACCGCTAAACGCCCGCGTAGGGACAGCCGCCATTAGCTGCCCGGCGGCTCCCCTTACCGGCGGACTCCCAAGGCCAGGAAGGTCAAGATTTGCGCCACACCAGCAAGCGCTAATATTGTCCATGCGTTGCGCGACGTCTGTTCATGGTTCCTCGACGCAACACCGACTGCCGAAATCAGCAATACAAATGCGATGAACATGAGCGGGGCCAGCAAGAAACCAAAAACATTCGGGTGAAGCAGCATGGATGCGCAGATCGCCATTTCCGCGAAGGAGGGTGCCGACAGCTTCAATGCAGTTTCGCTGCGCATACCGAGATTATAGCGTTTACACCAGCTGCTCCGAACGGCAGTGTGAACCGGATTCCCCTGGGCCCGCTGCACGCCGCTCAATGCTTCCAGCGCCTTCGCATTCTGCTTCGCCCACTGCGGACGAAGAGTAGCGATATAATGCCGTGTATGGCGAAGAATATCGTCCACATCTCGGAAGCGGAAGCCGCCAGCGATTTCGCCGGTGTGCTGGCGCGCGCGCGGGCCGGGGCTGAGATCGTCATCGAGGGGCGCGATCCCGTCGTCGTCGTGCGCGCTGAGGAAGACCGCGCCGAGCCGGTGCGTGGACGCCTGATCTCGGAGTGCATCGCTCTGGCAAAAGCGCACGAAGAAGAAACCGGGAAGGTTCCCGTCCTCGATCCCGATTTTGCCGCTGACATGGAAGAGATCGTCAAGAGCCGCAAAGCGTGGAAACCGCCCGCATGGGAATAATCCTCGACTCCAGCGTCATCATCACCGCCGAACGCAGGGGTCACAGTGTCCGGCAAATCCTTGAACAGGTAGAAGCCAGCCAGGGCGAAACCGAGGTTGGACTCTCGGTGGTGACGGTCGCCGAACTTGTGCATGGGGCTTTCCGCGCCCAGACGCAAGCGCAGCAAGAGCGGCGACTGGAGTTCATCGAACGGTTGTGCCGGGATGTGCCCGTACATCCGGTGACTCTCGACATCGCACGGCTGTTGGGGCGCATCGAAGGCCAGCAGGAGGCCAAGGGCATTCAGTTCGCCTTCGAAGATCTGGTCATCGGCGTGACCGCGCTTCACCTCGGCTATGCGGTGATGACGCTAAACGCCCGTCACTTTCAGCGCATCCCCGGTCTTACCGTCGTGTAGTTAGTCGTGTAGTTAAATGTCTGGCTCTACGCTCTCTGCACGCCGCCGAGCGCTTCCAGCGACTTTGCAATCTGTCCCGACCACTGCGCTACTTCGTCGTCGCGCAGGGTGCGGTCGCTGGATTGGAGCTTGGCTCGCATCAGGATCGAGTACTTGCCCACGCCAACTTTTTCGCCGCGGAAAATTTCTACCGGGACAAAACTGCGCAGCTCGGCGATGCCCAATCCGCTGACGCTCTGGTGAATCTTCTCGAACTCCACACCGTCTTCAAACGCAAAGGAGAAGTCGCGCTCGACGGCAGGGAAGCGCGGCAGCGCCTCATAACGTACTTTGCGCAGATCGTGCTGGTAGAGACGGTCAAGATAAATCTCGGCGACAAAAACATCCTGCCGCAGTTTACGCTCCGCGGCCACATCGGGATGGACCTGGCCAAACTGCGCGACGGTCGCGCCATCCATCACGATTGAGGCCGAGCGTCCGGGATGGTAGTAGTCCGCCGCCTTCGAGTCGTAATGAATCGTCCAATGCTCAAACGGAGCCAGCAGTTGTTCGACATCGCCCTTCAGATCGAAGAACGAAAACGGCCGCGCCGCCACTCCCGGAACCAGTCCGCGCACTACATCCGCTTCCACGCTGCCCGTCGCGCCGCCCGTCGCACCTAAAGAGATGCGCTTCAGCTCCACCGACTTTTCGCCCGACGCCTCGAATACATTTCCCGCTTCGAACAGACGAACATTGTCGCTGCCGCGATTCAGGTTGTAGGCCAGCATGTTCAACATGCTCGGAACCATCGAGGTGCGCATCACCGAAGCTTCGTCGCTGAGCGGGTTCTCGAGGTGGAGCGCAGCGGCGGGTGAAAAGCGACCCGCATCGTCTTTCGAGATAAAGGTCAGGGAAATGGTTTCGTTGTAACCGAGCGCCAGCAGCGAAGAGCGCAGGCGCGCGTCTTTCTGCGCATCGGGCTGCTCGCGGACCTCGCCGCTGTAGGCGGGAAGCGTGTTGCGGAACTTGTCGTAGCCGTGCAGGCGCGCCAGCTCTTCGATGATGTCGATCTCGCGCTCGACATCGAGCCGCCAGCTCGGAATGTGGACGAGATAATTATCCTCGCCGCCCGGAAGCACCGTGAAACCGAGACGAGTCAAAATGCGGTTGATTTCCATCGTGCTGATTGGTTCGCCGAGGATGCGGTGCACTTCGCGCGGGTCGAGTTCCACAGGAGCAAGATCAAGCTGGCGGGCGACCACGTCGATGACACCGCCGATGAGCGTGCCGCCGCCCGATCCGAGAATCAATTCGGCGACCCGGTTAGTCGAAGCGACGGTCGATTCGAAATCCGCGCCGCGCTCAAAGCGGTGCGAGGCATCGGTGTGCAGGCCGTGCCGCTTCGACATACGGCGCACCGTGACCGGGTCCCACCAGGCGGATTCGATCAGGATGTTCCGCGTGTTCTCGGTGATCATGGTGTCGAAGCCGCCCATCACACCGGCCAATCCCACCGGCTTTTTCGCGTCGGCAACGACGAGGTCGTCGGTCGAGAGCTTACGCTCCACACCATCCAGCGTCTTCAGCGTTTCGCCGGCTTGGGCGCGGCGAATGACCAGCCTTCGTCCTTCGATCAGATCGAGATCGAACACGTGCGTGGGCTTGCCGCTCTCCCACAAAACATAATTCGTGGCATCGACGGCGTTGCTGATGGGGCGTTGGTCGAGCAGCAACAGCCGATTGGCGACGATTGCTGGCGAACTCGTGATGGTGACGCCGCGAAGTTCACGCGCCGTGAAGCGCGGACAAAGTTCCGGCTCCTGAATATCGATGGTGACGTTGGACTTGCCTTGCGACGGAGGCAGCTTTGGCTCGATTGGACGGAGCGGCAAATCGTAGAGCGCCGAAGCCTCGCGCGCCACGCCGTAATGATTCATGGCGTCGGGGCGGTTGGTCGTGATCTCCATCTCGAAAACGGTGTTGTCGCCTTCGCCGGAAATGCCCTCGACGGCAACGCCAGCGAGAGTAAGTTCGTCCGCAAGACGAGAGTATTCGACCGGAAGGTCAACAAAGTCGCGCAGCCAATGAGGAGAGATTTTCATTATTCTTTAAGCTTCTAGCTGCTAGCTTCTGGCTACTAGCAACCAAAAACAGCGTTGGGCTTGCTAGGAGCCAGCAGCTAGTAGCCAGTGGCCAGTAGCTTTCTACCCAAACTGTTCCAAGAACCTTACATCGCCTTGGAAAAATAACTGAATGTCGTCTACGCCGTACTTCAAGATCGCAATCCGTTCCACGCCCATGCCAAAGGCGAAGCCTGAAACTTTGGTGGCATCGTAATCGACGAAGCCGTACACATTGGGATCGACCATGCCGCAGCCCAGCAGTTCGATCCATCCGCTGGCTTTGCAGTTGCGGCATGGGCCGCCGTCGCGCGTGCCCTTGCCGTTGCAGAAAATGCAACTGATTTGGACGTCGGCGCTGGGCTCGGTAAACGGGAAGAACGAAGGATAGAAGCGCGTCTTCACGCTCGATCCGAAGAGCGCTTTCATGGCGTGGTCGAGCGTGCCCTTCAAATCGCAGAATGTGATGTTGGTATCGACCGCCAGACCCTCGACCTGGTGAAAGATGGGCGAGTGCGTCGCGTCGAGCGCGTCGTTGCGGTGAACTTTTCCCGGACACACGACGCGCACCGGCGGCTTCATCTTTTGCATGGTGCGAATCTGCACCGGAGAAGTGTGGGTGCGCAGCAGCAGGCGGTCGCGCAGTTCTTTCGATTCCTGGCCGGCGATAAACAGCGTGTCCTGCGTATCGCGCGCGGGATGGTTCGGAGGAAAGTTCAGGGCCTCGAAGTTATAGTAATCGGTTTCAACTTCCGGACCTTCCTCGACCGAGTAGCCCAGGTTGCGAAACACGCCGATGATCTCGTTCATCGTCTTGATGACGGGATGCTCGGCCCCGATGGGACGGCGAATGCCGGGGAGGGTGATGTCGAAGCGCTCGGTGGCCAGTTTGCCTGTGGAAGCTCCACTCTGAATGCGGGCGAGCGTCGCATCTACCGTGCGCTCGACCTTGGTCTTGAGTTCGTTGACGCGCTGCCCCACGTCGCGCTTGTTCGGTCCCGGCGCAGCCTTCAGCCAAAGATCGTTGAGCTGAGTGAGCACGCCGTTTTTGCGGGCCATCCAACGATCGCGGAATGCTTTCCAGCCGTTCTCGGAGCCGGCCGCTGCCGACTCCCGCTCCAGCGCAGACAAAAGTTCTCGCTCGGCGCTACCGAGCGCGGCCGCCGAGAAGTCGGTCAGTTTGGGAACGGTGTAGGGCATTGATCGAATAATATCGTTTACCAATTGTCATCCCGAGCGAAGCGAGGGGCCCCTACTCGTCCGAAAATGTGTGCGGAAGTAGGGATCCTTCGACTCCGCAGAACGATTCGCTTTGCGAATCGTTCTGCTCCGCTCAGGATGACACGGTCTAGTTAAAACTGACAGCTGAGAGCCGATAGCTGACGGCTACGCCGTCGCGGCAGCGTTCGCCTTCTTCGCCTGCTCCACCAGACTGCCGAATCCCGCCGGATCTTTTACCGCCAAATCCGCCAGGATCTTGCGGTCGAGTTCCACGCCGGCTTTTTTCAGTCCGCTGATGAACTGGTTATAGTTCAGGCCGTTCAGGCGGGCGGCGGCGCCGATGCGCACAATCCAGATCGAGCGGTACTGGCGCTTCTTCTGCTTGCGTCCGGAGTAGGCAAACTTCAGCCCGCGCTCGACCGCTTCTTTCGCCGAACGGTAAAGTTTTGACTTAGTTAGGAAATATCCACTAGCGCGTTCTAATATTTTTTTGCGCTTGGCGCGGCGTTTGGTTCCGCGTTTTACACGAGGCATGGTGTTCTCCTTTTTTAGTTCGTCTGGCGGCTGGAGGTAAGGAGGCTTCTACCCTACGGGATTTCTGAAGCCCAGCCTCTTCACGCGCCGCTGCGGCGCATTTCGCTCCGCAGACTTTGTTGCATACTCGGCTATGGACGGGCGCGGACGACCGTCGCTTCCGCTAGTAAGGGATCATGCGCATGACTTTTTTATAGTCCGCATCGCTTACCAGCACCGCGCTACCTAATTGTTTCTTGCGCTTCTTGGCCTTCGAGGTCAGAATGTGGCGGAGAAACGCTTTGTGCCGCTTTATCTTTCCCGTCCCGGTTTTCTTGAAGCGCTTGGCAGCGCCTTTGTGTGTTTTTAGTTTTGGCATAAGAATCAGTTCTCAGTTCTCAGTTGTCAGTTCTCAGTTAGGTCATCAGAGTTACGCAGTGCGATTGATCGCGCGGCGATTTTACTGATGACTGACAACCGATAACTGACGGCTGGTTTTACGCTGTCTGCGCTCCGCCTTGCGACGCGGCGGGAGGCGGTACGGGTTTCGGGCGAGCCGGCGGTTTTTCTTTCGCTCCGCCTTCCTTCTTATTCGGCGCCAGAATCAGGTGCAGCGTATTGCCTTCCTGCCGTGGGCGGAATTCCACCAAGCCTTTCTGTTCGACGTCCTTGATCAGACGCTCCAGAATCTGGCGGCCCAGGCTTTGCCGCGTCATTTCGCGTCCCCGGAAGAAGATGGTCGCTTTCACCTTGTCTCCTTCATCGAGGAAGCGCAGCACGTGGTTCTTTTTTGTTTCGTAGTCGTGATCGTCCACGTTGATACGAAACTTCACTTCCTTGACCGTAATCGTCTTCTGCTTTTTCTTGGCTTCGCGCTCGCGCTTTTCGTTCTGGTACAGGAACTTCCCATAATCCATGATGCGGCACACCGGAGGTTGCGCGGTCGGGGAAATTTCCACCAAGTCGAGATTTCTTTCGCGGGCCATCTTGAGCGCCTCGAAGGGAGGCATCACGCCAATCTGTTCCCCTTCGTCGCCGATCACGCGAATCTCGCGCGCCCGGATGCGCTCGTTCATGCGGATAAAACGCTTGTCGATACTGTCCTCCGTATGCTGCTACTGCCAAGAATGCTGCTTAAAAAGTATAGCATGGGGCCGGTGAATAACCCTTTTCCATGGGGAACTAAAGACGGGCCGCTCTGTCATTTCAGATCTTTTCCAGTCGTCGTGATGACGAACTTGCCGTGCTTGACTCCGCGCAGACTGAGAATCTGATCGGCGATCTTCCGCAGTTCCGCGCTGCGCCCCTTCATGATGACCACCTCCAAACAGTTGTGGTGGTCGAGATGGACGTGCGTCGCAGCCAGTACCTGGGTGTGGGCGTGGTGCTGTATCTCCGTCAGGCGCTCGGTGAGGTTTGGCCGATGGTGGTCGTAAACCATGGTCAGAGTAGCGGCAATGATTTTGTTTTTGCCACCCTCTTCAGAGACCAGATGCTCACGAATCAGGTCGCGAACCGCTTCCGAGCGGTTCTGATAATTCCGTCGGGCGATGGATTTGTCGAACTGTTCCAACAGATCTCGTTCCAGGGAAAGCCCCGTTCTCACCAGGTCGGCCACGATTGCTCCTTTGTGCATACAGAATAAATGAAGGCGTTCGGTAAATGAAATCTCGCGAATAGAATCAAGTTCGCTCCGCAAAGCACGCTTCTTCGTAGCACGATTATAGAAAACGTGTTATCGTATCGGGTTGAAATATGAACTGATCCCACAACCATAAGATCACGGAGAAGCCCCAGGCACAGTGAACGGGACAGCCAGCACGAAACTCTGCAGTTACGCGCAGCGCGAACGCGCGACACGCAGTCAGGCTGCGGCAATCACTCTCATCTCGCTTTTCATATTGGTCGGTTTTTCATCCCTTCCGCTGGTGGCGCAGGAGAGGACGCCGGTCGCCACCGGTGGCAAGGCATATCCGCCTCAGCTATCGGGAACTATCGTCGACACGTCTGGCGCGGTGATTGCCGGGGCTACCGTGCAGGTCCGAAGCGCGAACGGTACCGTACAAAAAGCGATACGGTCGGACAGGAACGGCTCCTTCATTATTTCTGGACTCTCGGCAGGTAACTATCGGCTCGTGGTATCCGATCCCGGTTTTGAAAGCAAAGAAATACCCGTCACCATAGGGACCGCCAAGGCGCCGGCCCCGCTGCGAATCTCTCTGGAGGTCGGCTCCGCGAGCACCACCATAAACGTGCAGGGCCGGGGGGATGACCTCGTCGGAATTGCCGCTTCCGCCACACAGGGGACAGTGGGCCAAACGGAAATCCAGGATCGTCCGATTCTTCGTTCCGGAGAGGTTTTGGAGGCGGTCCCCGGCGTCATCATCACGCAACACGCCGGCGGCGGCAAGGCCAACCAATATTTCCTTCGCGGTTTCAATCTCGACCACGGCACGGATTTTGCCAACTTCATCGACGACATGCCGTTGAACCTGCCGTCGCACGCGCACGGCGAAGGGTACTCGGACATGAACATCGTGATCCCGGAGTTTGTGCAGGGAGTGAATTTCGAGAAAGGCCCTTATTACGCCGATGTCGGCAACTTTGGCGCGGCCGGATCGGCGCACATGGAGTTCTTCAAGACACTGCCCCAGAACTTCATCAAGGTGGAAGGCGGCATGTATGGCTATGGTCGGTTGGTTTTTGGCGTATCGCGAAAGCTAGGCGCGGGCAATTTGCTGTACGGCGGAGAGGTGTATCACGATAACGGCCCATGGACGACGCATGAGGATAATTATTACAAATACAACGGCCTTGTAACCTACAGCCAGGGAGCGGACCCCAATGGTTTCAGCATCACGGCCCGCGCTTACCGTGGAACATGGAACTCGAGCGATCAAATCCCGGTTGACGCCGTTCCCCTGGCTGGTTACTTCGGCGCACTGGACCCGACTGACGGTGGCGAGTCACAGCGTTACAGCGTGCAGTCGGAATGGCATCGCCAGGACGCAAATTCCCAGACGAAGATCACGGCCTACGGGTTTTATTACGATCTTAATTTGTTCTCCGATTTCACTTACTATCTGGATGACCCCAATAAGGGCGATCAGTTCGAACAGCAGGACAGGCGCTGGGTGGCTGGTCTGGACGCACACCATACGATCTTCAGCCATTGGTTTGGCCGCAAGGTGGAAAATACCATCGGCTTGCAGCTCCGCAACGATTGGGTACACAACGGGCTTTACCGGACGGAAGATCGTGTGCGCACCGACAAGAACGATAGCAACGCCTGCAATGACGAACCCATCCCCGAATGCGCTACCAACCCGAATCTGATCGCGGTCCTGCCCGCCGACACGGATTCGAATAAATTTACGGACACGCTGGCCGGTTTTGATGCGGAAAATAAAATCCAGTGGACGGCAAAATTCCGCTCGGTCGTGGCCCTGCGCGGCGACGACGCAAAATATGTCGTCACCAGCTTGACTCCCTCTTATTCCGCCACGGAATTGCCTTCCGCTCCGGTGGTCAACTTTGCGGAGCTGAATTCCGGCTCGGCCACCAAATTCCTGCCCAGCCCCAAAGCAAGTTTGATTTTCGGCCCGTGGGCCAATACTGAGTTCTACGCACAGGGCGGATTCAGCTATCACAGCAACGATGCGCGTGGCGCAACGCAAAAGGAGGAGCCGATTTCGCCGGACTATCCTTTTCCAACTTCCTGTACCCCGATTTCCCCCCTGGTCCAACTCAAAGGCGGGGAGTTCGGTGTGCGCACCTCGGCCGTCCCCCATCTGCAAAGCACTGTTTCGCTCTGGTATCTCCGCAGTAATTCCGAACTACAGCAGGATGGCGACACCGGCGGCACGGTTGCTTCTGAACAGTCGAGCAACCGCTATGGCGTCGAATGGGCAAACTACTACATGCCAACGGAACATGTGGCTGTTGATTTAGACATGGCGGACTCCCGCGCCCAATTTACCGAAATAGATCCGGCTGATGCAGCGTACACCAATGTGGGTGGCGGCCAGTATCCAGTGCAGGGCCCGGGTGGCAAGCTGGTGCCCGAAGCGGTCAGGGTGGTGATTGCATCGGGCATCACGCTGCACGATTACAAAGGCTTTTCGTCGAGTTTGCGCCTGCGCCATTTTGGCCCGCGCGATTTAACGTCCGACGGATTCAATCGTTCAAGCACTACGTTATTGGTGAATGCGGGGGCCGGTTATCGATTCAACAAGGCATGGCGCATTTCGGCCGATCTTTTGAATTTGCTGAACTGCCGCAATGACGACATTACCTATGCCTATGTCTCCCGCATAACGCCAACAGCCCCGGCGTCATTCACCAACGTTTTCCACCCGGCCGAACCTTTTCAGGTGCGATTCTCGTTAGAAAGAAGCTTCGGCTTTCGGTAGGGTTGGGACCAATGGGGGCGCCAGAGGATAGCTACTCAATCACTCGCGAGGCGCCGCGGCTCATCCGCGACCTCGTTGGCAAGTACTGCGTGGCTACAGGGAATTGGATCCGCTTTTGGGGCTGAGCGAAGAAAGCGGTGTTACGCCACGGCCGCTTTCGAGGCCCGCAACTGCCGGTAGAGCCGGAGATAATCGTCCACCATACGTCGCGCCGTGAAGCGTTCGCGCGCACGATTGTAGGCCCGAGATCCATATAATCGCGCGAGTTCCCGGTCCTCATCGAGTTGGCCGAGCACGGCGCTGAGGCTGTCGGCATTATTGCGTTCGAAGTACAAGGCGGCGTCGTCCCATAGTTCGCGATACACTTCGATGTCGTTGGCCACCAACGCGCAGCGCGAGAATGCGGCTTCGACTGACGCCAGGCCGGTGGGCTCGTACTGCGAAGTCGCCGCAAAAATCTTCGACTTGCTGTAGAGCAGGCGTAATTGCGCTTCGGTCTGGGCTCCCTTCACCGAAATCTCATCTTCGCCGGTGGAGACGCGCACGTCGGCACGGATCGGCACCGGCGGCGCGGGAATCGGATTGTCCGCTCCCACGATGCATACCGGCAAACCATGGGTGTGCTGGGTCAGCAAGCCCACCTGCTTTCCCGAATCCCACAGGCGCCCGATGGCCAGCACCGACTCTTCCTTCGCCACAAACGGATTGAAGTAGATGGGGTTGCGTCCGGGCGGAATGACGTATCCCTCGAAGTCGCCGCCGTAGGCAACGCGCAGCAACTCTCCCATCCAGCGCGAAGTCGTGACGACAGCCTCGGCCCGCCGCAAGCCCGCGACCATGATTTCGCGATACCACTTCAGCCACGACGAGGCCGCAGGCTCGCGTCCGTGGATGCTCAACCACCAAGTGATCACATCGCCGTGCGCCACTA
The DNA here is from genome assembly GCA_963709835.1 of uncultured Acidobacteriaceae bacterium. Lineage (GTDB taxonomy): Bacteria > Acidobacteriota > Terriglobia > Terriglobales > Acidobacteriaceae > Acidiflorens. Next base: position 11,706 of record CAVPYG010000038.1, on the reverse strand, counting down.
CCAGGCGCGGCGTCGGCACGGCCAGAGCTCCAAAGCTCATCTGATTCAAATGCAGAAAATCGGGACGGGTATCGCGAACGATGGCGCACAGATAGTCCTCGGCCGCGTGGAAGTCTTCCTCGCCTTCCTGCATCCAGTCGAGACGAAACGCGGTGGGATGATATTCCAGGCCGTGCAGGCTGTCCATCCATGCCGTCTGATGAGGGAGTGGAATTTCTCCGAAGCTGACCAGCGTGACCTGGGCCCCGTGGGTCACCAGACCCGACACCAGTTCGCGCGAATACGTCCACACTCCGCTGAACGTGTCAGCCGTCACCAGTACGCGCACAGAACCCCCGGGACTTGAGGGCTGGGAATCGACCCTCGTCCTGCTTGGCTCCAGTGTAGGTCTCCGGCCGCGCCGAACAAAGCGTTTTCTTGCAGCCGCAGTGGTTTTCTAAAAACCCGTCTTACCCAGTGCCTCTCCGTGTGACTTTTTATTGAATCTTTGATTGCTGGTGGAGACGCGGGCCCTCGATTTCCCTATTTGGGTTTTCCTACGGTCAACAGTTTTTCAACGCTGTCCTGTGCCTGGCGCAGCACCTTGCGCTCGTTGGTATACGCCAGTTGCTTGGCCGCGTCGGCAAGGGGCACCCAGAGAGCTCGCTTGACTTCGATCCGCATGTCGGAAGTGAGATCGTCGATTTCTCCGGAGACGTAGCGCATCAGATAGAAGCTCACGATTTTGAAAACTCGTTTCCCATCGCCCCAGGTGCGAACGTAGACATACTTATTATCTGAGAGCTTAGTGACCGCTTCGGCGACAATGCCGGTCTCTTCCCGCACTTCCCGTAAGGCGGCGGCTTGCGGTTTTTCACCCGCATCCACCAGGCCTTTTGGGAGGGCCAGCACGGCGCGGCTGCGCTGGCGCGGCATCTTAGCTGCTCTTGTGCTTGACGATTTGGGAGTCTCTTTCTGCGGTTCGTCCCTCCTCGGCTCAATCAGCGCGACGTGCCAGATCCCGGAGATCTGCCGCAGAACCACCCCGCCCGCCGAAATTTCCCGCGCCATGGAGCCCACTTTAGCAATCACGCTGTCAGGAATCCCCCAGCCTCCCAGCTTCCTGCTGGATGCGCTGCCAGGCGCGTTCCACATGGCGCGCCTGAGTGTTGGTTTGCCCCACGCAGAGCCGAAGCGTGAGTTTGCCATCGAGCTTGGTGTGCGTCAGATAAAGGTCGCCGCTCTTATTTAGTCGCTCCATTAGAACTTGGTTGGCTTGGTCTCCCGCGCGCAACCGGAAGCAGACAAGATTGAGTTGGGCAGGCGCGGCCACTTCGAAGCGCGAATCTTCGGCGACCCATTCGGCGAATTGCTGGGCCAGCCGCACATGCTCGCGAACGTGATGTTGCAGGCCTTCGATCCCGTAATGCCGGATTACGAACCAAAGCTTGAGCGAGCGAAAACGGCGTCCGAGCTGGATGTGCCAATCGCGATAATCGATGACAGCGCCCGATTCCGTGGCCTGGTTGCGCAGATACTCCGGCAGAATCGAGAGCGTTTGGATCAAGTGCTTCCGGTCGGCGACCCAGAAGCAGTCGCAATCGAAGTTGGTGAACATCCACTTGTGCGGATTGAAGGCGTAGCTGTCGGCGAATTCCACGCCATCGTGAATGAAGCGGAATTCCGGGCAGAGCGCGGCCGTGCCGCTCATGGCGGCGTCCACATGCAGCCAAAGATTGTGCTCCCGGCAGATGGCGGCAATCTCGCGCACAGGGTCGATCGCGCAAGAGGATGTCGTCCCCACCGTCGCGCAGACAAAGCAGGGAACAAGGCCGGCGTTGAGGTCTCGCTCGATCTGGTGTGCCAGCACATCGGGGCGCATGGCGAAATTTTTGTCCACCTCGATCTGGCGCAGGTTGTCCGATCCCATTCCTGCGATCTTCATCCCCTTCTCAACCGAAGAGTGCGTTTGCGTCGAACAATAGGCCGTCAGGCGTCCATCGCAACCCTTATGGTTGCTGGCGAACTTGGTCGCACGTTCGCGGGCGGAAAGCAGGGCGCAAAGCGACGCGCTCGACGCGGTGTCCTGAATCACTCCGCCGCCGCTGCCGGTGGAAAGAAACTTCTCGGGCAAGCCGAGCATCGGCACCAGCCAATCGAGCACATGGGTTTCCAGTTCCGTGCAAGCCGGACTGGTGGACCAGAGCATGCCTTGCACACCCAGTCCCGAAGAGAGCAGGTCGCCGAGGATCGCCGGCCCCGAAGCGTTCGCCGGAAAGTACGCGTAGAAATTCGGCGACTGCCAGTGCGTGATGCCGGGCAGAATGACGCGCTCCACGTCGCCGAGAATCTGGCCGAAGGCTTCGCCCTGCTCCGGCGCGCGTGCGGGCAGCTTCGAGCGAATTTCTCCCGGCTGCGCGCGCGACAAAACCGGAAAGCTCTCGATGCGGGATTGATAGTCGGCGATCCAGTCCACAACCGCGTGGCCCTGGCGGCGGAACTCCTCGGGAGACATGTGAAACGATTTCGATTCAGACATGGGATTTGTAATTGGTAATTTGTAATTTGTAATTTGTAATTTGAAACCAACCAACCTTAAATTACAAATTACAAATTACAAATCACCGATTACAAATGTCCGTAATACACCCGCGTGCTGTATTCGAATTCAACCATGTTATCCACGGCATGGTCGTGAAAGATGCGCTCCAGTTCCCGCATCATTGGCGCGTGGCCGGGATGACCTTCGAGCGGCGCGTACGAAGAAGACAACAGGCGTCCGGCAGTGCCTGCGTAGTCAAACTGCTGGCGCAAGCTGAAGTCGCGCTCCTGGAACAGCGCCGGCGCAAAAAATTCATGAATGATAGCGGTAGTGCGCTCGTGGCGTACTTCCTTGTAATCGGTGGCGTAGGTCAGCAGAAGCTGCTCGTAGTCACGCAAGAAAGGTGTAGTTGCCGTGCAGCGCTCATTCCATATCAGCACGCACCATCCCTCCGGCTTGAGAATGCGGACGAATTCGGTGCGGGCGCGAGGCAGGTCGAACCAGTGTGCCGCCTGTGCCGCGGTAACGAAGTCAACGGAAGCGGTGTGCAACGTCGTCTCCTCGGCCGTTCCGGCAACCGAGACGAGCCGGGCGCCGGATTGAAGGAACCGGAGCGATTCGAACTGCTGCATGCCCATCGCGCGCATTTCCTGATTCGGTTCGACGGCAAATACGGAGTTCCCGTTTTCCAGGAGAAGCCGGGTGAATATGCCCGTGCCGGAAGCGATGTCGGCGACGACGTGGCTCGGCCGCAATCCGCATTCGGCGCGAAGCAGGTCGATCACTTCAGGTGGATATCCCGGACGATAGCGGACGTAATTCTCCACTCGATCGGAAAAACGAGTCGTTGGCGACTTGCTCATCGCTCTACAGTGTACCGCGTGTAAACGGGTAGCTCCCTCGGCGCGGTACAATCTTCATTCCGGATTCGGTGCATTCGATCCGTAACTTCCACTAGGAGCGTCATGAAGTTTCTCTCGGGTGCGGTTCTGTTTTTCGTCTTGCTTGGTTCGAATCCGCAGGCGTTCGATCAGGCCGCCAACGATCACGCCGGTCAAGGTAAAGATAAAGACCAGCCGCAGAGCTGGGTCATCGCCGGTTTCCGCGACGTTGCCAGCGAACTGGAAACTGAGAAGAAGTTCATGGCCGTGCCCGATCCCAAGCTGGCCGAAGAGCATCTTCGCATCCTGACCGAAACGCCGCACATCGCCGGATCTCCCGAGGACAAAACCACGGCCGATTACGTGGCCAGGAAATTTCGCGACGCCGGGCTCGCCACCGAGATTGTCGAATATAAAGTCTGGCTCAACTATCCCGCCGAGATCAGTGTGGACTTGACCGCGCCCCAGGGCGTCGAGATGCACGGCCCGCGGCGCGAGCATGTGGACGGCGATCCCTTTCAAGACGATCCCCGCGTTGTGGCGCCTTACAGCGCCATGTCGCCCTCGGGCGACGCCGAGGCGGAAGTCGTTTATGCCAAGTACGGCACGCCCGCCGACTTCGACAAGCTGAAGCAGATGAACGTGGATGTGCGCGGCAAAATCGTCATCGTCCGCTACGGCGAAAATTTTCGCGGCGTAAAAGCCTTCCTCGCGCAGGAGCGCGGCGCTGCTGGCGTCATCCTTTATTCCGACCCGAAAGACGATGGCTACTACCGCGGCGACGCCTACCCGAAGGGCCCGTGGCGTCCGCCCAGCGCCGTGCAGCGCGGATCGGTGGGATTCATGTTTCAGTTTCCCGGAGACCCGACCACGCCGGGAGTGGCGTCCACTCCCGCTCTGCCCGATTCGGAGCGCGTGTCTCCCGCCGCGTCCGAGCAGTTGCCGAAGATTCCCGTCACTCCGCTTTCTTACGCCGATGCCTCGCCGATTCTCGAACACCTCGGCGGTCCGACCTCGCCGCGCGAGTGGCAGGGTGCGCTGCCGTTCACTTACCACGTCGGTCCCGGACCGGCGAAGGTGAAGATGCATCTTAAGCAGGACTATCAACTGCGCACCATCTGGGATGTGATCGGCAAAGTTCGCGGCGCGTCTTCGCCCGCGGAGTGGGTTGTGGCGGGCAATCATCGCGATGCCTGGGTCTATGGAGCGGTCGATCCCAACAGTGGCACGGCAGCAATGCTGGAGTCGGTGCACGGCTTGGGCGAGCTGTTGAAGTCGGGCTGGAAACCCAAGCGAACCATTGTCGTCGCCAGTTGGGACGCGGAAGAAGAAGGCCTTATCGGCTCGACCGAGTGGGGCGAAGATCATGCGCCGCAACTCGCGAATGCGGACGCCTATTTCAACATGGACGTGGGCGTGTCGGGCAAGAACTTCGGAGCGTCCAGCGTGCCTAGCTTGAAAGACTTCGTGCGCGCGATCGCCAAGGCCGTGCCTGCGCCCGAAGGCGGGACTGTGTACGACGCGTGGAAGAAGGCGAGCGACTCGACCAACGACAAAAAGCGTCCGCAGGAAACCAGCGCCATTCGCCGACAAGCGGCCGCAGCGCAGGGCGATGTTCCCGTTGGCGATCTCGGCAGCGGATCGGATTACTCGGTGTTTCTGCAGCATCTCGGCGTGCCTTCCACCGATATCACGTCGAGTGGCGATTATGGCGTGTATCACTCGGTGTTCGACAACTTCGCCTGGTTCAAAAAATTCGGCGATCCCGATTTTCTTTACGAGCAGGAGATGGCGCGCGTTTTCGGATTGGAAATGCTGCGCATGTCGAGCGCCGACGTGCTGCCCTACGATTACGAGGACTACGGTAAAGAAATTCTGGTTTACCTCGACGCTGCTCGAACCAAAAGCAACGACCGTTTCGGAGATAAGTCGCCGGATTTTGCGGCGGCGTTCGCAGGCGCGCGCCGACTCGAAGAAGCGGGCGCGAAAATGTTGCAAAAGCAGCGAAAAATTCCGGCCGCGCCGGAGCGCATGAACGCCAAACTCCGCGAAGCCGAGCGCGCGCTGCTGCTGCCCGACGGACTGCCCAATCGTCCCTGGTTTCGCCACTCCATTTACGCTCCCGGACAATACACGGGATACGCAGCGGTGGTGGTTCCCGGCGTGAACGAGGCGATCGATCACGGCGATCTCCGCCGCACCGCACAGCAAATCGCAGCCCTGGCCGCCGCCCTGAACCGCGCCGCTCTGCTACTGGAGCAATACCACTAGGCGGTCGCTGCGAACGATCTCCCTGGGTACCCCCCTCTCCCCGGTATATTGGAATCAAAGACTTAGGGGAAATTTCCCGCCAGGTCTTTGAGTTTAAAGGACTTGCGGCTAAAGTCTTCCAAAATCAATAACTTAGCTCTAAAACCTCAACTAAAGACTGCTAAGGTCTTCCAAAATCAATAACTTAGGAGAAATCCGTTCGCTTCGCTCAGGATTTCGGCAGCGGGCTCCCGCTTCTCCAACCCGTCACGCAAAAACCGCGTGCTGGGACCCCGGCTCGCTCACGCCCGCTAATCGCCTCAACTTAGCTCTAAACCTCACCTAAAATGGGTTCGGGGTGGCTGCGAGGACCGTCGCGGTGAGGGGTACACCTCTTCGCTGCCCCAAGCAGATCTCTAATGGATATGGTTGCGTGCGGAGGGGCTTAGGTCAAGGGAATTCGAGCACGGATGGTGTGTGATAAAAAAGTCAACGCGCCCGCCCAAGCGGAGCTCGGACGGACAGCCGGCGGTGGGCGAAGCATCGCAGTTGGTTATTAACTTGAAACGCCATACCCAAAACGGCTGCCCACCCATGCTAATATCTTCGCGTGGGATTTTGCCAAAGATATGCCTCTACCTATCACCGTTGCCGATTTCAAGATGACCTCCGCTGTTTGCGAGGTCAGGTACGAGAGTGCGTATTTAATTTTTGATCGCACGGGTCAGGTCTGTCACGACGCTCGCACCCTTTTCACAGACTGCACCGTCTTAAATGCGACCCCAAATCAGACGATTTTCCAGGCAAAAGAGGGCGCGTTTGCGCTGGAACTGGCGCAGTCCCGTTTCTCCACTACCAGACCGGACAGTTCCCTCGAGAAATTCGCCGAGCATGCTAAGAAGTTCTTCGACTCCGTCACAAGGAACCTTGAGGTGAAGGTGTTCACGCGCGTCGGTCTTAGGACGATTTTTCGCAAAGATTTTGGGGCGCTGGACGAAGCAAAGGTCGCCCTGACGTTCTTTAAAGCTTGTGGGTCTCAAGTCGGCGGAGCGCTACGGGGTGGGATCTGAGCCCCGCGAGATCCTTTTTCGGTGGGAAAGCGATCAGCTCGGGGTGATGTTGCGTTTTTCGGCGGAAAGTGGAAAGATTGACATTGTTCTCCCCCCTGAACTGGAACCTGAGAAGACTGAAATCCACAAATCGTTTAATGGTTTGGTTCTAGATGTCGATTACTACACTGTGGCACCGGTTGAGCGGACGCAATGGGACGCTGCCGCTTGGATTCAACGTTCAATAAGGACGATTAAGCGAGACACAGACGCGATCTTGGGTAACTGAGAACCAATGTCCGACACCGCCATCGAGTTTCCGAGTCTTTCTAGCCCGACGCGCCCGCCTGTGGCTGACACCGGGTACGGACTGTCGTGGACGCAAAGTTTCATACCGGGAGCAAGAACGTTAAGGCGAATGGTTCGCGGCCCGATGGCGCCCCCGATCGAGATCGACAAGCTATATCCAGCGGAGAAGGAATCCGGGTCGGACCTGATTGCCGTGCTCCCCTTATTAGCTGAAGCTATCGACCTGCTTGAAAAAGCGCGGATCGCTGAGCGCGACAAGGAGGTAATTGAGGCTGATCGGTATTCACAGCGCTTTCAGGTGCTCTTGCCGGAGCTTTTCATGCGGAGGAAAATCGGGGACGGCTATGGGGTTATCGTCAACTCGCTCCACTTTGCGTTCGTTAACCAGCATGGGAGACCGTTGGGCTTCGAGCAACTTACAACTGTCTTGCGGGTGCTGAAAGAGCTAAGGAGCGCGCCGCTTGTTCCTTTTCAACGGGCGCTTAAGTCAGTTCAGGATCTTGAGGATTGTCAGCTGCAAGTCGACCCTCCGGTACTCTCAGAGTTGATCGAAGAACCTGAGGATGAGTAAAGCATACGTAGAGACCACCATTCTGACGAATCTCCTGCTGAAGCCAAGCTCCAGAAAACAGGCTGCTGCGATCTCAGCGCTCAACCGTTACGACGAGACCCTCTTGCCTGTCTATTCGATCAAGGAGTGGAAGGCGGGCCCACTGGACCACTATGCTTACGTTCACGATAAACTCGTGCAGACACGGTCATTAGCATACACCTTGGCCGCGATCAATTCGTTGAACCCGGTAACGGATGCCCGTAGGCAGGATACTACTAGGGAGACATTCGAAGCGGCGGCAAGGCTCGACCGGGCCAAACCCAGTTCGGCTCACATCAATGGACGCCCCGACGAGGAGATGGCAGACCGATATCGCCTTGCCTTGGCCAGCCTGATTATCCGCAGTTGGCGGAAGCGCCGGAAGCTGACGACGAGAACGATTCAAGACCTGGAGTGCTACGCCGAAGCGGAGCCCAAGATTGGGAAAGACGGCTTCTTTGACCTAACGCCAAAGCAGTGTTCTGGAGACCGCCATTGTTGTCTTTGGGACGAGCTGAAGCTGGAGAAGCACAGAGATATCTTAATAGCGATGCGGAACTCGATTCCGGAAAATTCGCCACACTTTGAGGATAAGAACAGGCGAAAGGTTCTGAAACATCTTATCAACACGCCAAAGATTCCCCTTAACAGAGAAGACTGTCGTCGGCTCGGAGATGCGGTGTTCGCGTTTTTTTGCCCGCACGACGCGGTAATTTTGACGACCAACATCCGCGACCATCAGCCTCTAGCTAAAGCAGCCGGGAAGCGCGCTGAGAAACCGTAGAACGATGGGTAGCCAGCTTCCGACTATGGAGTAGGGGTCCTTCGACTCCGCATGGACTTCACTTCGTGAAGTCCATGCTGCGCTCAGGATGACAGGCGGGCGTTGATGACAGTTCGGCGTTGATGGCAACGAGTGTGCCAGGGCGCTTGGAGTTTGATCCCGCGGATTGAGACGGTTGTATCATCGTGAGACGCACTTCTATCGAACCCCGAAAAATTGGCACGTTCGAGTTTGGCGCTGCGGCGTTAAGTGCTTGTTTTTCTTGTACTTGCTCCAGAGGACATGGCCTTCTTAGGTTTGGTCGCGCTCGTGCATTGTGGAATACTGATCAGGCACGACTCGTCTTCTCACAGTTCTTCCCTAGCCGAAGAATCGAGGAGGCTCGTCAGCTCAGGCTCGACAGCTCAGGCTCGACAGTTCACAGTACCGGGGGCGAAGTTTTACCGTGGCCAATTTTGTTAGTGGCAGTGCAGCGGCAACTGCGCGCGCACTTGATCCAGACATCCTAAGCCGCCTGGCGCGCTTCTTTCCCGAAGCCACGCCGGTGCGGATTCCCATCAAACTCAGCCGCAGCAGCGGTCAGGGCAACGGTCAGGGCAACGGCAACGGCCATGCTTCGGCTGCCGAAAACGGGAGAGTTTTGCTGCAAGACACGGTCATCGAGTTCGGTACGGCGTGCGAAGTTTTGTTTGTCGTCAGCCGCCCTCTGGAATTCGGCGATTGCGTGGTGATCGAAAGCCACGACGGTTCGCTCGCTGCCGAAGCCTCGGTGGTGGCGCTGCAATATCACACGAAGCGGACTGCGGTTGCCGCCCGCTTCCTCAAACCTGTTTCCAATTGGATCGTGAAATCATGACTACATCTACCCAAGCTGTACCGGCTTCCGCGGAAGATCAGGGAGCGACGCTCTCGGCCCTGCAACCGATTTACGGCGCGCTGGTGCGCGAGTTTGTGATTGAGGGATCGGAAAGCCCCGGCGATGAGGCGTTCTCGGCTTCGTCGCAGTCGGCGGAGTCGGCCAATGCCTGGTTCGAGCAGGTCGATACCCACCTCCAGGTGCACCAGTTGCGGCAGTTTCTGCAGACGTCGCCGCTGGCCAGCGAGGCGGTGCTGCGGCATCTTCTGCTGCATCACTTGCGCAAGCCGGCGAAGTCGACCACCGACCGCGACAAGACCGATTTTCTGCTGGTGCAGTATTTTTCGCTGTGTGCGCCGTCGGGGATGGAAGACTCCGACGTGGACCTCGATTACGTCGCGCAGGTACTGGAGCCGGTGCTCGGCCCGCTCGAACCCAAGCTTCCGGCATGGTTGGCTCCTCTGGAGACCGTGCTGCGGCTGGCGCTGGGTTGCCGGCGGCTGGGCGAGCTGCTGCAAAGCGGAGCGCTCGAGCAAGGGCGCAAGCTCAAGACGCAGAGCGCCGCCCGCTACTTCGAGCCTTCGGCCATGGCGGCGTTTGCGCGTTTCAGCTTCATGCTGCGGCGGATATTTTTCCGGCTCATGCACGACGATCTCAACGCCATTCAGGACGGCTTGCGGCAACTGGAGCGCCGCGGCGTCGCCACCGTCGATTGCCGGCGGGCGCAATTTTCCGCCGAAGAGCCGATTGCCCGTTTGCGCATGATCTGCCAATCGTGGAAAGTGATGTTCCATGCGGAATACTCGGCGGGGCAGCCGCTGCGCATGTTGGTCGATCTTCGGGCGGCGGTTGACGATGCTCTGAAGGGCGGGGCAAGCAAAAAGACAGCCGCAACGCACGCCGCCGCCGCGTCCGGCAAACCCAGCAGCGGAAAGCACAAATAGTTTCGAGTGGAGACGCGGCAAGCCGCGGCTCTACAAGGGCAACTTCGCCTTTTGAGGCGGTAGGCAGAGAAATTTGAAGGGCCGGGAAGCGACAGCGAAAACGGCGGTGACGGCGGCCATGACAATAACAACGACAACGACGAGCGATAGAGCGGTCGTCCTGATCCTGGCCAGCGACCCCGCCTTCGCGCGCGAGATTACCGCGCATTGGCCGGAGGGTCCCGCGCCGCATTCCGCTGCTCCGGAATTCATCGTCCTCGATCGAGCGTTCTCTCGCCAAGTCAAGGCCGGCAACTACGACCTCGCCATCGCCGACGCATCTTGCGCGGGAGAAGGGAAGAGCAAGAACAGAAACAAAGACCGGCGCCAACCCCTGAGCCAGTCTTTGAGCCGATCTTTGAAGAAAGGGCTGCAACAGTCCCTGGCCGCGGCCGGCAAGCCCGCCATCGTCGTTCACTCCAGCGCCTCGGGCGGTTTCTGCAACCTTCACGGGAACATCATCGCGCTGCGCCGCGCGCCAGGAATCTGGCCGAAATTGGCGGGTCTTATCGGACGCGAAATTCTCTGCCGCCACCAGGCCGAAGCCCGCGCGCGCGAAGCCGACGCGGCCTGCATCGCCGCTCAAGCGGAGGCCACTCTCGGGCGCTACATGGTCGAGATGCGCGCCAACGTCAACAACGCGCTCACCACAGTGCTGGGCAACGCGGAACTTCTCGTGCTCGAGCCGGGGCTGCCCGGTTCCGTGCGCGTCCAAGCCGATACCATCCGCAACATGGCGCTGCGGCTGCACGAAGTCTTTCAGCGGTTTTCTTCCATCGAGAAGGAACTTATTCTCACTGTGGCCGCTGGCGAGACGGGCAAGAATGCCGCCCGAGCGGCTGCCGGGCGGTGATGCGATTTCCTGACAAACGCGCAGTGGAGAGACGGGCGTTCCATCCCAACTTCGAGCTTCTCGATTTCACGGTGGAGTAGTCGCGAACCTCAGATCTGCACCAAGCGCACACGAGCTTTTTTGCCCGCCCGCATCAAATCCTCGTCCAAGGTGGCAAGGGGCAAGCCGCTGTCCAGGGCCAAGTCGAGGTAAGCCGCATCGTAGGCGGTCAAACCGTGCTCGCGGCTGAGGCGCTGGATCCGTTCAAAAACAACTTCGGCGGGAAACTGTTCCAGCGCGATGGGGAGCGTTGCCAGGTCGTCGAGGAAGCTGCGCACCAGCTTTTCGGAAATGCGCTTGCGTTTTTCTCCAACCAGCAAGGCGTTGAGGACTTCATGGGGCCAGAATGAGGGTGCGACTGCCGTGGCGCCTTGCGTAAACATGGCGGCGACATGCTGCGCGATGGCAGCGTTCTCGTCGGGAAAACACCAAGTCAGGACGATGGAAGCGTCGAGAACGAAGCGGCTCACCGGCGTCCTTCGTTAATCAGGTCTTTGATTTTGAATCCGCGCAAGGAAAGCCCGTGGCGCTTGCCAAAACTCGCCAGCCGCTGCGCAGCCTCCGCCGCAGGGCCGCCCTGGGCCTTGGC
>CAVPYG010000037.1:0-87516 GCA_963709835.1 uncultured Acidobacteriaceae bacterium | reverse complement strand
ATGATTTTTTCAAGACGCTGGGCATCGACAGCCTGCAAGCGCTCGATTTGCTCACGCGGCTGGAGCATCACTTTTCCATCGAGTTACCGGATTATGAACTGCAAGGCGTGTCGGATTTCCGTACGCTGGCGAATCGGATCCAGGCGCGGCTGTGAGATTTGTTACCACGGAGGCACGGAGACGCTGAGGAAACTATTTATCTTCTTTTCTCTGGATCCGTCGCCGCCAGGATCCGCTCGTCTTATGTTCTAATACATTCTTGCTTTTCTCCGTGTCTCTGTGCCTCCGTGGTGAGGTAAGAAACCTTGCATGCTCAATCTCCGCCAATATACGAGCCTGGGTGCCGCGCTCAAGGATGCGCTGGACCACTGGCCCAACGAAACCTGCCTGATCGAGGCCGATCGCGACCGCGAGAAAGTCCGGCTTACCTATTCCGATTTCAAGGAAATGGCGCGTCCGCTTTGCCGCGCGCTAGAGGTTGCCGGTTTCCAAGCTGACGACCGCGCGGCGATCATCATGACGAACCAGTCGAAATGGTTGGTTTCGGCGTACTCGATTTTTTTCTGCGGCGGCATTCTGGTTCCGCTCGACTACAAATTGACGGCGTCCGAGCATTTGCAACTGCTGGCGCATTCGAAGGCGCGGTTTCTAATTATCGAATACTACTTGTGGCGAGCGATTACGCAGTCACCGGAATTTGCAAAACTCACGGCGCAGATTGTGCTGGTAACGGAAGCGCCGGCGGGAGCGGACTTGCGCGGCGCTTACCGCTGGGAAGAATTCCGGCGCAACGGCGAACCGCAGTTTATCGAGCGGCGGCGCGAGGACACTGCCTGTATCGTCTATTCGTCGGGCACGGGTGGGCGCCCGAAGGGATGCGTGCTGACCCACGACAGCTATCTGGAGCAATGCACTTCACTGACCGCGTGGTATCCATTTTGGCCGGGAGTGCGTTATTTGAGCATTCTTCCGACAAACCACGCCATCGATTTCATGGTGGGATTTATCGGGCCGTTCGTGTGCGGGGCTTGCGTGGTGCATCTGCGAACGCTGCGTCCGGAATTTGTCCGCGATGCGTTTGTCCGCTATCGCATCACTTATGTGAGCCTGGTGCCGATGGTGCTGAAGAGCCTGGAACGCGCGCTGCGCGCCAAGTTCGACGAGCTCAAGCCCGGAAAACGTTTGATGCTGGACCGATTGATCGGGATGAACAAAATGCTGACGCGGCGACGCCCGCACGTGGAGTTCAGCCGCGGCCTGCTGCCGCAAGTGCACAAGGCGTTTGGCGGACAACTGCGGGCGTTGATTGTGGGCGGAGCGTTCATGGACCCGTGGACGGCGCAGTTTTTCTACGATCTGGGAATTCCGGTGGTTTGCGGGTACGGGCTGACCGAGGCTTGCACAGCGGTAACGCTCAACGATCTGAGACCGTTTCGCGCCGATACGGTCGGCAAGCCGCTGCCCGGGACCGAGGTGCGGGTGCTGAATCCGGATGCCGACGGTATCGGTGAAGTCGCGGTCAAGAGTCGCGCGGTCATGTCGCACTATCTCGACGACCCGGAACTGACGGCGGAAACGATTGTCGAGGGCTGGCTGCTGACGGGCGATCTGGGGCGTATGGACGGGCGCGGCCACCTGCAACTGGTCGGGCGCAAGAAAAACATGATCGTCACCGAGGGCGGGAAGAATATCTATCCCGAGGATATCGAGGCGGTGTTTGACGATCTGCCGGTCAAGGAATTCTGCGTGTTCGCGGCGAATTTTTTGTGGCCTCGCAAAGCGCTGGGCGACGAGATGCTGGTGCTGGTGGTGCGGTTGGAACAGAACCAGCAGTTCGACGATAAACTGCGCGAGGAGATTGTGGCGCGGAACCGGCGGCTGGCTGATTTCAAGCGCGTAAACGGATACCTGCTGTGGGAAATGGACTTCCCTCGGACCGCCTCGCTGAAGATCAAGCGTGGAGACTTGGCGGCGGAAATTGGAGCGGGGACAGCGCGGGAATCTGTCGTCGAGATTTAAAGTAAGGTCACAGCTGCCGGATCTTAGCTTTGATGAGATAGCCTGCGTGAGACCTGAAACCTGCGACCTGAGACCTAATTTGTGAACGAAACTTTTCTTGCGATCATTAATCCGGCGGCGGGAGGCGGGCGTTGCGGCGTGCGTGTGGGCGCGGCTCTGGATCGCCTGCGGACCGCTGGGATCGCGATCGAGACGGCGGAGACGAACGCCGTGGGACACGCTACGCAGATTGCGCGTGAGGCCTATGGCCGGGGCTATCGGAAGTTCCTGGCCGTAGGCGGCGATGGGACTTCCTATGAAGTCGTCAACGGGCTGTTTCCGGAGAGCAGTAAGAACACACCTCCGGTCACAGGTTTCGGCTCTCAAGAAGTTCCCAGCGCCGATGATCAAATTCCTACGCTCGGATTTCTTCCGCTGGGCACGGGTAATTCTTTTCTGCGTGACTTTGTCGATGGAGCTTCCACTAAGAGCGGATTGGAACACGCGATGCAGGCGCTGGAGGCGCGGCGTTCGCGGCCTTGCGATGTTTTGCGCCTCACGCACAAGGACGGCGCAATTTACTTCACGAATTTGTTGAGCGTCGGTTTTACCGCGGATGTAGCAGCGCTGCGCCATCGGCGGTTTCTGGGACTCGGGCAGGCTGGATATCTGCTGTCTATTTTTCTTTCTCTGGCGCGGCTCAAGCGGCGGCCGTTTCCGGTGCGCTTGGAGGGCCAGGGAGAGTTTGATTCGCGGCGCTGTTTATTTCTGACATTCAACAACAGCAAGTTCACGGGCGGCACCATGATGATCGCGCCTGACGCGGTCACCGATGACGGATTGATCGAGTACGTGCGCTGGGGCCCGATTGGGCGAGTCGGCCTGATCCGGAACTTGGCGACGCTGTATGATGGCACGCACACGCGGCATCCGCTGGCGGAACGGCACGCGGTCCGACGCGTCGAGTTCCAACTCGACGGGCCTGTGGACGTGATGGTGGATGGCGAGGTGCTGACGCTGGAGTGCCGTGCGATTGAAGTGCTGCCATCGGCGCTCCGAGTCGTGGTGTGAGACGCGCAGGACCCGCCTCTCCAGTCGAACAATCGTGGTATAAAAACAACATGTCGCAGGAGCGAAGAGAACGGCAAAAGGACAGACTGGGCAAGGAATCTGGCATCCGGAAATGGCTGCCCATCGCGGTTGTTGCCGCGCTGATCGTGGCCGCGTCCGGGTCGGCTTACTATTTCTGGAACCGCGCGCAGCACCAGCACGATGCCTTCGCGCGCTGTTTGACCGAGCGCGGCGTGAAGATGTACGGGGCCTGGTGGTGTCCGCATTGCGTGGAGCAGAAGGAGAAATTTGGCGCGTCGTTCGAGTACGTTCCTTATGTGGAGTGCGGCGTGAAGGGCAATCTGCGCGGGCAGTCCCAGGTTTGCAAAGACGACAATGTCACCCATTTTCCGACTTGGCAGTTTCCGCCGACTGGCGAACGAGTGGAGCGCGTTTTCACTCTGCACGAACTGAGCGATAAGACGGGGTGCCCGCTGCCATGACCGACTTGACCGAGCGTCTAATGAACCTTGTCGCCATCGTCGCCGTGTGCGGAATCGCGGTGTCGTCGGTGTCGTTGCAGCATCATTATGCGACCTCGAAGACTGCGTACTGCGAGTTCGGGGACGCGTTCAATTGCGATATCGTGAACCGCAGCGAATATTCGACGATCCTTAAAATCCCGGTTGCACTGATTGGTATGCTCGGATACGGAGCCCTGGCGGGCTTGGCCACGGTGTATCGCGAGCGAAGCGAAACTCCGGCGATGCTTCTTGGCGGCGCTGCGGCTGGTTTAGCATTTGCGGTGTATCTGACCTACATTGAAGCGCGCGTGCTTGGGCTGTGGTGTATTTTGTGTTTGAGTTCGCTGGCATTGATTTCGATCGCGACGATACTGGCGGCGGCGATCTGGCGGAAAAGCAAGCGCCAGTAGTCACAGGGAACTGGACGATGGTCAGTGTTTATTTGGTGGTTCAGTGTTCTTCCTGAAGGCTGATGGCTGACAGCTGATAGCTTTCTTCCGCTGTGGCGCAGAACGTGGCGTAATGGCACAATAGACAAATGCAGAGATTTCTCACAACATCCATTCTATTGGCCGCGGGGATGGTGCTGGCCGGAGTTGGCTATGGCCAGCAGACTCCAGCAGCAGGCTCTCCTGCGGCAACGACTCCAGCGGCTCCCACAGCCACAACTCCGAAGGCAGCCACTACGACGACCGCTCCGGTAAAGAAGACGGGTACGGCTGCGAAAAGCGCGGCGCCCGCGCCGCTTACCACGCGAAAACAGAAGTTTAGCTACGCCCTGGGAATGAGCATCGGGACGGGATATAAGCAAGGCCTGGAAAAGCAGTCGGTGGAAGTGGACTGGAATCTGGTAGCCCAGGGATTGAAGGACTCGGCGGGCGGCGGTAAGACGCGTTTGTCTGCGGACGAAGAAAAGGCCGTGCTTACCGAGGTACAGAACGAAGTTCGCAAACAGCAGCAGGAGAAAATGCAGGCGCTTGCGGCGGCGAATAAGGCCGAAGGCGAAGCCTTTCTGACTGCCAACAAAGCAAAAGAAGGCGTGGTTACGTTGCCCAGCGGCTTGCAGTACAAGATTGTGACGCCCGGCACCGGAGCGAAGCCAACTGCGGCTGACTCCGTTGTTTGTAACTACCAGGGCACTCTTATTAACGGCACGGAGTTTGACAGCTCCTACAAGCGCGGGCAACCGGCAACATTTGGAGTCGGCCAAGTCATCAAAGGATGGACGGAAGCGCTACAACTCATGCCCGTGGGATCGAAGTGGCAGCTCTTCATTCCTTCGGACCTCGCCTATGGGGAGCAGGGGAGGGGCGCCGTCATTGGACCCAATGCGACGCTGCTCTTTGAGATCGAACTGCTCTCGATCGTGGACAAGACGAAAGACACCAAGAGCGAAGAAAAGAAGTAACTCGACCTTTCACCGGTGGAGAGCCGGGCATTCTCGCCCGTCTCTCCACCGTGTAACTCATCACGCAGTTACCGCACTAAGTTCCCAGATACATCACGTGGACATAAGTTCCGAGCCTGACGTTATAGGCGAGGTACCAGCCGACGTGATCGGGATCGTCGTAGATGACGATTTCATCCGAATCCCAGAGCCAGCCGTCACAAAAGCCCACATCGAAGGGAGCCACGTTAAAGAAGAAGCCGCCGAACCAGAAGCGGCCGGGGCCTCCGCCGCCGAGGCGCCAAATATGGCTGCGACCGAAACCGCCGGTGAAGTGTCCGTGTTCCCACGGATGGTCAAGATGATAATGAGGGTCGTTGGGGCCGGTGTCATGGCCGATCCATTGGCCGTTGCTATGTACGTGGGGAGCTTCGGGATGCCCTTGCTTGTCGTTGAATTTGCGGTTCTCCTCGGCCGGACGTGAAGTGGTTACTTTCGCCGGGCCGTGCTTAGGGATGTTTTGATGGCCACCACCAACCTCCGGTCGGCCCCCGCCTTCATGGCCGCCGCGTTGTGCCACCGCTGACAGAGAAAACACAAAATAAATCGCGATCAAAGCAATCAGTTTCTTCATTTGGCTGCCTCCATCCTCCACAAAAGATAACACTAGTTTTGCTTAGATGTTTCTGTAAGCTTCCAAGATTCCCGGCAACAAGGCAGAGAGGCGTTCGCCTTTTCTACGGTTGTTCTGGATCTGGTTGAACCTCGGAGGAGGGCCGGGGCTTGGGAAGTCCCAGAAAACCTACGGCGGCCAGGCAATACAAGATTGCCGCCAGCAGAAGCAGCGCTTTCATTCCGACGATGAGCGACAGGTTTTCGAGGATGCCTCCGACTACAGCTCCCAGCATGTTGGCGCCCAAGGCTGCCGCCGGAGAATCAACGGAGCGAAATTCGGAAGCGAACAATAGTCCCGCGAAAAAGACCGGGATGGCGAACACGACGGCGGCGCAGGAGCCGACCAGAGTCGCCGAGCCGGGAACGCGGTGGAAAGGTATGAAGTAAGCGCAGGCGATACCGGCCAGGATTCCGAGCAGACTCCAGGAGCGCGGCCATGGGCGTTGTTGTTTCTCGATGATGAAGTTGGCGAGGAGGAGCGCCGACAGAATCGCGGCGATCACGATGCCGTTGACCTGCCAGGTGGTTCCGAAATACAAAGCGAGGCGGCTGACGACCTGCGTTTCAAGCAGAAGGAATCCGGCGCCCATGCTGAAGAAAAAGAGAGAAGGAACGCGAGTGCGGGCCTCGGGAATCTGAAAATAAAAAGCGGCGACAAGCAAAATGACGAGGGCGCTGAGTAAGTAGAAGATACCCGGGATCCAGTGTCCCTGATGGTAGAGATAGGGCCAGTCGTCTGTAGTGACAGCTACGGGAGCGGCGGCGAGGCCCGGAGAGGCGAGAAACGCCGGTCGCCGGGCCGCGACAAACTTGCTCAACCCAGGATCGGCGGCAAGGCTGGCTTCCACCAGCGCTGAGGGCGAGATGGCAAAGCAGGTGGCGCCAGCAGTGTAGTTCGAAGGCGCGAGGAAAACCACGGGGGCTTTTCCGAAAGTACGGGTCAGCATTTCAGCGAGGCGTTGTCCCACGAAAGGATGATTTACCTGGAACTTGATGAACAAAACGCCGCCGGGTGCAAGCAACGCTCGCGCTTCGCGGAACGACTCTTCGGTGTAAACGAAGTTGTCGAGGCGCATGTTGGCATAGTCAGAGAGTTGGGTGTGGGAATCGAGCAATCCGAAAAGGATGAGATCGTAGCGGGCAGTCGCGCGCTTCATAAAAGCGCGGGCATCGGTAAGGTGAGCGGAGACGCGCGGATCGTCGTAGGGATGCTCAGGATGGCGGCGGCGCCCAAGGTCGAGGATTTTGGGATCGATTTCCACGGCATCCACGGCGCGGCTCTGGTGGCGCAGAGCGGCGGCAACGTCATTGCCGGTGCCGGAACCGACGATCAGGACGCGCGGATTCGGGGGCGCGAAACGGAAAGGCAGATTGTAGGGATTGTCCTCCGGCGCTTCTTGCAACAACTGCGGGTGACGATCGAGAAAGCCGGGGGAGAGATTCACAACAACCTGGTAGCCGGTGTGGTTGACGCGAATCTGCGTGCGGGAGAGTTCGCCATTGGAAAAATATTCATCCTGAACTTCGATCTGCTGGTAGGGAGTCCAGAGGTTGAAGTGGCTGGGAGTAGAAGGATCAAACAGGAGGAACACCACAGGCAAGATGGCGGCGGCGATCCTGACTCGGTCGTTGCGATTGGATTGCAACAGCGCCATTGCCACGAGGACGGCGGTGAACCATAGCACGGGCGGCAGCGCCATCCAGGAAACGGCAAAGAACGCGAGGATGCCGGCGAGGCTGCCGGCCAGGTTCCAGGAGTAGCCATAGAGCGGGCGCGGGGCGAGTTCGATTTGGCGGCTTACGGTTTGTCCAATGGGAATGAAAATGTAAGTGATGAAAAAGAGCAGAACAATGGTGACAAAGACGGCAAAAAGAAAGCCCGTAGCGTCGTGCGCGGCGTGAGTGGCCCATATCTCGATGTCCTGCGCGGCGCCGAGGTATTGGGATAGGGTCTCCATGATCTGGGGGCCGCGCCACGGGAGGCGAACAATGACGATCAATCCGAGGAGAGCGGTCGCGGCCGTCTGCCAGCGAGGACGTTGCCGGGCCAGAGCGCAGCCGATTCCGAAGCCGAGAAAACAAAGGAGCAGCGCCAGATTCTTAACGTAGGCGAAGACGCGGACTTCAGTGGCGACCCAGCGGATGAGGGCGAGTTCGGCGAAGAGGGTGAGGGCGCTGGCGAGAAACAGGTTGGAGAGATTCCAGCGGGGGGGCGGAATCTGGGTGCGCGGCTTGATCGCGCGCCAGGCGCCGAGGACCAGAGCGGCGAGGATGAAACCCACGATGCGCAAGAACATTTAGGATCTCCGTGAAAGAAAGAGTGGAACAGAATAACACGGAGGGACGGGGAGAATTCGTGGGCCAGAGCTAACTATCTGCGAGTTCGCCGTTCTTGAGTGGTTTACCTCTAAAGATCTCAGCCGATGTGAGCAAAAACATGATCAGGATAGGAATGACGGCGTACACGTAAATGTGCCAGGCCAGCAAGATCACATGCAAAGGAGGCAAGAAGAAAACGCACTGACTGCTCAGGAGGCTGAGTCTCGCCCATCTCGGTATTCCAGTGTGTTCCGCCAGATATTGCGAGAACAGACCGATGGGCAGAAGCACCATGCACAGATCGGAGGGGCTCAGGTGATAGCTAACGAGGATTGCCGCCAACACAAAGTTCCCAAAGGCAAGATTCATAGCGTCGGCAGACTTCGATCCAATGCTGCTAAAACTTCTCACCGAGCGCCACAGCACTAAAGCTGAACCAGTCCCGATCAGAGCCAGACGAACGACCGTGTTCTGCGCGATCCCCAAAACGCTGACCAACCCCCTGATATTCGCCATCGCTGCGGGATGAATGTCTGCCAGCGGCAGGCTGCTCAGCCTCATCAAGAAGCGGGGATAGGCTGTCAGGAAAGCCCATCCGGAAATACCGAGTGAAATCAAGAGCGATATCACGAATACCAAGGCGAACCCGCGGAAGAGCCCTTTCCGCCTTAGAGAGGCCACCAATATGAACAAAATGAGAACGATATGGAACTTGAAGAGGCCACAACCTAGCCAACAACCCGCCGTGAAGTTGCAGCCCCGTTTCAGCGCAACCACCGCCAGCGTCATCACCAGCAGGAGCAGCAGCGAATCTTGACCTTGCAGAAAACCAATCAACACGGGCGGAAACACCAAAAACAGGGGCAGCAAAACGCGCCAGTCAAAACGCTTAAAGATATGCCGTTGAAAGACTATTGCGGTGTACGCTAATACCCCTACGTTAAGAAGGCACCAGATCAGATAGCCCGTTTTCAGCGACCCGAGGCAAATGGGCAGGAACAGCAACGTCTCGAATGGAGGGTGGATGTAGTACTCGCCAATGCGTCCGGCATAGCGAATCTGGAATTGCTGTTGGGCGCGGAAGTCGTAGAGTTGATGGCCATATCCTTCGCGTACCATGCGAGCGGCGGCGTAGCGGTCTGGTAAATCGGTTCCCTTCTCTCTTAGTCCAATATCGTGAGCGAGATAATAGACAACGCCGCCCAGGGCCAGAATCAAAAGGAGGTTCTGGGCAAATCGCATCCACCTGCTAAGCCCCGCATTCGCGGATTCTGCCGCGACCGCCGCTGTTCGATTTGCCAATTGTGGCTTCACGGCTGGACCTAAACTCGCCGACGCCCCCTGCGGACGGCCGCCGCCGCTCCGCTCCGATTGATATGGGGAACCGTCGAGAAAAGCGTGAATCAGAATAACACGCGGGGACGAGGGGCGTTTTGACTGGCCATGCAACTGCCGACCTGCGGTCGCCCGGGGCCGGGCGAGGCCGCCCGTCTCCACGCTCACTCGACTATTAGCAGGTTAGTTGATCGCGAGTTAGTTTCAGGCCGCTGAGGTTGCCCAGGATGGTTACCGCGATCTGCTCGGTCTGGAAGAATTCTTCGGCGGTTTGCTGGAGGTCGCCTATGGTGACGGCTTCGATATTCTCGATGAGTTCGTCGAGCCCGTAGAAGCGGTCGAAGTACATTTCCTGGCGGGCGAGGTTCGACATGCGCGCAGTCGAGGATTCGAGCGAGAGCATGAGGCTGCCTTTGAGTTGGTCCTTGGATCGGCGCAGTTCTTCTTCGGGCACGGGGTTCATCTTCAGGTTGCTGAATTCCTCAACGACACATTCGACAACTTTGATGGCCGACTCGCGCGAGGTGCCAGCGTACACGCACATGGAGCCGGTGTCGCGGTAGGGATTCAGGTCGCTGTAGATGGAGTACGCGAGCCCCTGGCGCTCGCGGATGTTCTGGAACAGGCGCGAGCTCATGCCGCCTCCCAGCAGCGTGTTGAGAATGTAGGAAGCGTACCGGCGTTCGTGGGCCATGGAGTGCGAGGGAACGCCGATGCAGATCTGCACTTGCTCCAGCGACTTCTTGTTGCGCAGATTGATGCGGGAAAAAGTTTTGGGCTGGGGCGAGTGCAACCCATTTTTCGCCGGCTTCACGTGCTCGAAATGTCTCGCGACGAGTTCGACAAAGCGCCTGTGGTCGAGATTGCCGGCGGCGCTGACGATGAGATTGCCGGGCGCGAAATGGTGTCCATAAAAGCGCGCGACGATGGGGCGCTCGAATTTCTTTACCGTGTCGCGCGTGCCCAAAATCGGCAGGCCGAGCGAGTGGTTCTTCCAGAAACTCTGGGTGAAGATTTCGTGGACGAGGTAGTCGGGATTGTCCTGATCCATTTTTATTTCTTCGAGAATGACGCCGCGCTCCTTGGCGATATCGCCGGCATCGAAAACGGGATGCAGCACGAGATCGGTGAGGACATCGAGGGCGAGCGGAATATGCTCATCGAGCACCTTGATGTTGAAACAGATGCATTCCTTCGCCGTGAAGGCGTCCATATTGCCGCCGATCGAATCGACCTGGCGGGCGATGGCCTCGGCGGAGCGATTCTCCGTACCCTTGAAGACCATGTGCTCGATAAAATGCGAGATCCCGTTGTATTCGGAACCTTCGTCGCGCGAGCCGGACTTGAGCCAGATGCCGATCGCCACCGAGCGTATGTGGGGCATCTGCTCGGTAATGACGGTCAGGCCGTTCGGCAGAACTTCACGACGAATGTTGCGTGTTTCTCTTGCCATTGGTTTCCCAGCCCCGTAGATGGGCATCTTATTGAGAGGCTTGCAGCATCGCTAACGCGATGGCCTGACGCGAATCCGGGGAGGCTAGCTCGCACTATTCTCCCACAATCCGGGTCTGGCCGGGGCGAGCTCAATCTTAGTCTTAGTTTTGCTCAATTTACGAGCGTTTCCTCGGCATTGGCGTTTCCTATTACACTTGATAGACGGGCGCGGCCAACCGTCGTCCACTTACAGTTTTGTGCCAAATCAGCCCTCCAATTCGCTCTTCGGACTTAGCCTTCAGGAACTCACGAATCTTGCGCTGGAATCGGGGCAGCCCGCTTACCGGGGCCGACAATTATTCGATGCCATATATCGGCAAAGGATTGAGCGGCTGGATCAGATTTCAACTTTGCCGCTGGAATATCGCGCCCGGTTGGCGGAACAAGGATTGGAGGTCGGGCTTCCAGAGATCGCGCGCAAGTTTGTTTCGAGCGATGGCACGATGCGCTATCTGGTGGGACTCTGCCGACGGCGAGACGGTGGAGACGGTGTGGATGCCGGAGGGCGATGGCGGCGAAACGGGCGACGGCAGCGAAACGGACAATGAGGACGAGATTGAGGGTGGAGAGGTTACCGCGACCTGGCGTCGGGCCACGATTTGCGTGTCGAGCCAGGTGGGATGCGCAGTGAATTGCAAGTTTTGTTTCACAGCACTGCTGGGTATCAAGCGGAATCTGGAGGCGGGAGAAATTGTCGGGCAGATCGCAGCCGTGCTTCGCGAGCGGGAAGTCGAGCCTCCGCTACATCGGGTAAACATCGTGTTCATGGGCATGGGCGAGCCTTTTCTAAACTACGACAATTTCATGAAGTCGGTGCGGCTGCTGGTAGAGGGAGTTGGGATTCCGGAGTCGCGGATGACGGTTTCGACGGCGGGGATCGTGCCGCGGATCCGCGATTTCGGGAAGGAAGCCGTGCGGCCTAGGCTGGCGATTTCGTTGAATGGATCGAATGACGCGTTGCGCAGCGAATTGATGCCGCTGAACCGGAAGTGGAACCTCGCGGAGTTGATGGCGGCGGCGCGAGAGTTTCCACTGCGGACGCGGGAGCGGATGACGTTTGAGTATGTGCTGCTGGCGGGCGTGAACGATGCTCCGGATCAGGCGCGCGAGGTGGTGGAGTTGGTGCGGGGCATGCGGGCGAGAATCAATTTGATTGCGCTGAATCCGGGGAGCGAGTTGCCCTACCGGACGCCGGGCGAGGAGCGGGTGGCGGCATTCCGGCAAATATTGGTGGCGGCGGGAATTCCGGCGTTTGTGCGGCGGCCGAGGGGGCGCGACATTTTCGCCGCGTGCGGACAGTTGAAGAGGGAAGGTTTCAACCTTTCAGAGGTTCCAAAGTCTCAAGATTGACCCTCAACGACACTGGTCTTTTCCTTGTGACGCCGACACTTTGAACCTTCTGTAACCTTGAACCTCTGAGCTTACGAAGCGCCATTAGCGGCTGAACTTGATGCGATGGGCAGCTCCATACGGAACGCCGGAGTGCCGGGAGCAGAAGGCTGCAAGAGACGGCCTCCATGTTCGTCGACGATGCGGCAGCAGGCGCTTAGCGAAAGCGTGGAAGGCTGGCTGTCGCCCTGGGAGTTGAGCGGCGACAGCCGCGAGAGCGACAGCGAAGAAGGCCGGTTCGAAGAAGGATCACCAGAGGAAAAGTCAACCAATACGAAGTTGCTGCGCGCGTGGGTGCGAACCCAGAGCGTGGATTGTGCCTGGTGCTGGAGATGGACGGTAATCTGGGTGGCCAGGTGCATGCAGACGCGGAGAATCTGGTTCGAGTCGGCGAGCACTGGCGGCAGCGAAGGAGCGAGTTCGAGGTGGATGGAACTAGCTTCGGCGTCCAGTTGGGGAGCGAGCAGGCGCGCAGCGGTTTGCAGCAGGGAGTTGATGTCGAGGGCGGCGAGCCGGGCCGGTGCTTGACGGGCAAAGGTGAGGAGGCTCGAAACCAGCGTGGTTGTGCGGCGTACCTGTTCGCCGATCTGCTCGGCCTGGAGTTGCTCCTGGGGCGGCAAGTTGGAGGCGCTGAGCAGATCGGAATATCCCAGCATCGCGGTAAGCGGGTTGTTGATTTCGTGGGCGGCCCCGCCCACCAGCTGCGCGAGCGAGGCCAGCTTTTCGGATTGAATAAGTTTTTCCTGCACTGCCTTGAGGTCGTAGAAAGAACGGCGCGACTGTTCGAGAAGCTGCGAAAGCTCGGTTTGAAGCAGGCGCTGACGCCAGAAAACGACGACGCCCATGATCACCATGGCCAGCAGAGCCGCGGTAATGCGGAAGAACTTCACCGCGGGCCCAAGCTTGGTGTTGAGTTCGGCCTGCAAGGCGAACCAGAGGATGCTGAACAGAGCGAGCATGCTTAAGCGCGTGATCGCGACGCTGAACCAGGGCTGCGACGGCTTTGTGCTGGAAAGGTCGAGGCGCCAAGCGAGCAGGGGAGCCACCGCCATCCAGGCAACGGAAATGGACACCGGAATGTCGTAGATGCTGCCGCTGTAGTAAAGCTGGTGAGCGATAGCATAGTTGGCGACATAAGAACTGGACGCATAGAGTGTGGTAGCGCCGAGCAAATGTCCGTACAGCTTCCGCCAGCCGCCGTCGGCGGTGTAGGCCAGGATCACCAGCGCAACCAGCAATGCAAGTTTTTCGATGAGATAGACGAAGTTGAGATTGGCGCTGTAAACGGCTTCATTGACCTGCACGGTTTGCCAGGGAATGACGGCGTAAACATAAATGAAGACCCACCAGGTGAGCAGGAGAATAAAGTCGAGCATGCGGACGCGTTCATTGCGCTCATCCTCGCGGAGATGTGGCAGCAGCGCGAGACCGGCGATCATGGGCACCAGATGCAAAAAGATTACGATGTCGCCGAGAAAGGGATCGGGCACTTCCTGCCGCTTGATTACTTCAAAGTAATTCCACATTCCCTGGTACGTAAGCCGGAAAACCATTCCGGTGCTCATCAGGATCCAGAAGAGCCTAACGTGCCGGTTGGGGCAGCGCGAGCGCAAAGTATGGGGCAGGAAGGCGGCAGTGGCAACGAGCAGGAGAGCGCCATGAAGGAGGTCACTGGTGATTGTAAGCGCATCGCCTCTGGGCATGAGCAGAGACACACCGGTCTGAGCGAGGACGAGGGCGATCAGCAGCGAAATACACAGTTTGGTGAGCGCGGACAAGGCGAGGGCTCCGACCCTTATTGTAGGCGCGATGTGGGGTTGACGGGGTTACCAGAGTAAGTGCCGAAACGTAGCCAGCATGGGGTGGATTTTGTCCGCGGGATCGGAGCGAGTGTGAGCGCAGCCGCCCTGGGTTTCTCCAAAACGCCTAACCGGCCGGCATGGCTAGCGGCTTCACATGCTCGCGTATGAATGCAACGATGTCGTTCATGGGCGTGCCAGGCTGGAAGATTCCGGCGACGCCGACTTTCTTGAGGCCCTCGATATCCTGGTCGGGGATGATCCCGCCAACCACCACCAGCACGTCGTCCATTTTGTTTTGGCGCAGCAGGTCCATCACCCGCGGAACGATGGCGTTGTGCGCGCCCGAGAGAATCGAGAGCCCGATGACCTGCACGTCTTCCTGGAGCGAGGCGCTGACAATCATCTCCGGCGTCTGGCGCAGGCCGGCGTAAATGACCTCCATGCCGGCATCGCGCAAGGCGCGAGCAATGACCTTCACGCCGCGGTCGTGGCCATCAAGACCGGGCTTCGCGACTAGAACGCGGATTTTCCGCTCAGCGGGCACCGAGAATCATTTAACCACAAGCGGCATCTGGCAGCACAGGGGACAGGCGGGGACACGCGTCGCTCCATTTTCACGGGCTGACTCCGAGTTGCCAGAACAGGAACGAATACACGTCGGTGCTCTCCTCGATCTGCTTTGCGACCGGCTTGCCCTGGCCGTGTCCGGCTTTGGTTTCGATCCGCAGCAGAATCGGTCTTTCTTTGCTGGCGCCGTTCCGGGCTTCAGCCTGCATAAGCGCGGCCATCTTTTTGGCGTGCATGGGGTCGACGCGCGTATCCGTATCGCCCGTCATAAAAAGGATGGCGGGATACTCCTCCCCCGGCTTCACATGGTGATATGGCGAGTAGGCGTAGAGCCACTCGAATTGCTTGGGATCGTCGGCGGAGCCGTACTCGGGAATCCAAAGCTTCGCAATCTGAAAACTCTGATAGCGCAACATGTCGAGCAGCGGGACCTGCGCACACGACCGCGCGAAACAGGTCGGGCCGCTGCGTGATCATCGCGCCCATGAGCAGGCCGCCGTTCGAGCCGCCTTGAATTGCCAGGTGATCTCTGTCGGTGTATTTCTGTGCGATCAGGTATTCGCCGGCGGCGATGAAGTCGTCGAAGACATTCTGCTTTCTTGTCGAGCATCCCGGCGCGGTGCCAGTTTTCGCCGAACTCGGCCCCGCCGCGCAGGTTGGCGACCGCATAGACGCCGCCGTGCTCCATCCAGAGAAACATGCTGCGGCTGAAAGCCGGAGTCTCCGAGACGTTGAAGCCGCCGTAGCCATACAGCAAGGTGGGGTTCTTGCCGTTCTTCTCAATTCCCTTCTTGCCGACGACAAACATCGGAATTTTCGTGCCGTCCCTCGAGCTGTACCAAACCTGCTCGACTCGATAAGCCGAAGGATCGATGGAAGGCGCATCGACTTTGGCCCAGAGCGCGCTTTTTACATCGTCCAAATCAACGCGATAGATCGAAGGTGGCACGGTGAAGGAATGGAATCCGAAAAAGATTTCGTTGCGATCATACCGGCCGGAGGCGCCGAAAACACTGCCAATGGCGGGCAGCGGAATGTCGGCGAGCTTCTTGCCGTCGAGCCCGAAAAGATTCAGTTCCGAAGTCGCGTTGTGCTCATATTGTGCCAGCAGCTTGCCGCCGGTCACGCTTGCCAACTGCAACACTGCGTCCGACTGCGGGATGAGTTCCTTCCAGTTTTCCCGCTTAGCGTTGGTCGCGTCGGCGACAAAGACGCGATAGTGGGGCGCATCTTCGTTGCTGGTGATATAGAGTTTGCCGGCAAAGAAATCGGCGCCGTAAAGGAAATTCTTGCCGGTAGTGATTTCGACGGGAGGATTTTTCGACTGGAGATCCTGCAAATACATCTCCGTCATCGTCCAACCTTCGCCAACATCAATCAGCAACCAGCGGTCGTCTTCCGAGAGAGCTACGCTGGGCCAACACTCCGGGGATCGCGCCCTTCGCCGAAAATCAGCGGGTCTTGGGCCGGGTCGCTTCCGAGCTGGTGGTAGAAAACCTTGACGTGGTAAACCTCTTCTCCTTCGGGCACTTCGCCTTTTTTCGGATGGCGGGTATAGTAAAAATCCGGAGTTGTCGTGTTTCCAGGCCACGCTGGCGGCGCGGGTTCGCTCGATGGCGTCGGGCAACACTTTGCCGGTCGCGCTTTCGACATGTGGAGCGTGCTGACTCTTCCGATCCGCTGGCGGACGTTCCATAGGCGACGTATTTGCCGTCTTCCGACGGGATACCACCAGTCCAGCGCAACCGTGCCGTCGCCGGACATGTGTTCACGTCAACCAGCGCCCGGTCGCCACCATTCAAGCCCTTCGCGCATATAAAGGATCGGCTGGTTCTGGTTGCCCTCGCGCCGTGTATAGAAGTAATAACTCCCGCCCATCTGCGGAGCGCCGACTGTGCCAATCTCCAGCAATTGCGAAAGGCGCGCCTTGAATCTTGTCGCGTCCGGGAAGCGGGTCGAGAATGGAGCGGGTATAGGCGAGTTCCTGCTCGACGTACAACTTGGTCTCGGGATCGTTCGGATTTTCGAGGTAGCGGTAGGGATCGACAATCTTGTGGCCGTGGATCGTGTCCTCGACCGGAGCGACTTTGGCTTTTGGAGGACCGGACGGAACGGACGGACGGGAAGAAACGTCGGAATTCCCTGACGCGGGAATCCTCGGCAAACAACATCGGCAGCCACACCGCTGAGAAGCATCAGAGAAACAATCAGCAAACGGGAACCTCCGAGCATAAAGACCTCACTCCTATTGTGGACGAGACGGCGGTGTCTAGATTAGCAGAACGCAGAAGCGGAGAGTCTGGACTGCTGCTGCCGCAACTGAACCACCGTGGACGCAGAGTTTCCAATCCGCTGCCGCCTCTGATATGATTTCGTTGATGATGCCAGCGCGCATCGCAGCGCGCTCCCACTCCTCAGTAGCTCAATGGCAGAGCATCCGGCTGTTAACCGGAGGGTTGTAGGTTCGAGTCCTACCTGAGGAGCCAAATTTTCAATAAGATAGGGGCACTCGACGGTGAGTGCCCCTTCTGATTGTCCGCTTTCTGTCCGCCTTTCACTGAATCTTCGCGGATTGTTGCGGCATGGCCGTGATCTTTTCCGCCTGTACCGAGTGCTGCTGCCGATAGCCAGACCTCCCTTCTGAGTACTAAGGTTCTCCGTCTGCGGATTTTGTTTCTGAAATCGGTTTTTGTTTTTCCTAAAGATTAAAATACTTTTATGGCCACCATTTCTTGTCAACCGCGCTCATTCTAAAACAGATTCCACAAGAACTGGTTGTACACGTCGTGGTGGTACTGGACTTCCTGCGTCTTAACGAACGTGCCCAGCAGACGCGGACAACGGTCGGCCGACGCCTGCTTCAGATCGGCATACCGGCCCTTGACGTCTTCACCGAGAATCTCCGACGTCCATTTTGCCTTGCGGAAACTGTCGATCGCGTCA
This sequence comes from uncultured Acidobacteriaceae bacterium, assembly GCA_963709835.1. Lineage (GTDB taxonomy): Bacteria > Acidobacteriota > Terriglobia > Terriglobales > Acidobacteriaceae > Acidiflorens. Next base: position 70,033 of record CAVPYG010000037.1, on the reverse strand, counting down.
TAAATATTGTCCGGCAGATAGCGTTCCGCCTGGCGCAGGTTCTTGATCTTCGATATTTCTCCATCCAACCCGGTCTTGAAGATCGAATACATCACCATATAAGGATTGGCGTCGGGACTGACCGCACGCACCTCCAGCCGCATGCTCTTCTCGTTGCCGATCGGGATGCGAATCATGGCGCCACGATCGACCGCCGACGCCTTCAATTGGTTCGGCGCCTCAAAGTGCGGATCCAGTCGCCGGAAGGCGTTCACGCTCGCGTTCATCATCAGGCAGATATCGTTCCCGTGCGTCAGGATGCGGTCCAGAAATTCATAACCGAATTTGCTCAGTTTCTCTTCGCCTTTCGGGTCCCAGAACAGGTTCTTTCCATTCTTGCTGACCGAAACATTGGTGTGCATACCGCTGCCGTTCACGCCCACGACCGGCTTGGGCAGAAACGAGGCGGTCAGCCCCATATGCGTCGCCACCTGCCGGCAAATCAGCTTGTAGAGTTGGATCTGATCGGCGGCGGCCACCACCTCGCCATAGCTGTAGTTGATTTCAAACTGCGAGGGCGCCACCTCCGGGTGGTCCTTTTCGTTCTGGAAGCCCATCGCGCGCTGCACTTCGGCACTGGTATCGATGAACGTGCGCAACGGATCGCCCGGCAGTGAGTGGTAGTATCCGCCGGTGTTCACATATTCGAACTTGCCGGTCTGGTAATAATTCCGCTCGGCGTCTTTCCCCTGGAAGATGAAGCCCTCGATCTCGTTTGCCGCGTTGAGCGTGTAGCCCTTCTCTCTCATTCAATTCACCGGCAAAGCTCTTCAAGATGCCGCGAATGTCGGCCGCGTATGGCTCTCCGCCCTTGTCAATGACGTCGCCGAACACCAGCACTTTACCTGGACCGAATATGTCCGCCGGCGCCCAATAGAACGCGCTCCAGTCGATACCGAGGCGCAGATCGCTCTCGCGTTGCGCGGTAAAACCCCGAATCGACGATCCATCAAAGGTCAGGTTGTCCCAGCTCTTAAGCAGGAATTTCTTGTCGTAGTCCAGCATGTGAAGACGCCCTTCCAGATCGCTGAAGAGCACCGTCAGGGCCTTGATGCGCGTCTCATCGGTCAGATATTTCAGGCGTTCTTCCTGAATTTTGTGGAGGGCAACGCGCTTCGTCCGCTGTTCTTTGGCTTTCAGATTCAGTTCTTCGAGTTCGTCGTATGGGATCGCGAGAAAATTTCTCAGTTCTGTGGACATACATCTCCTTGTCGTCCGAGCAAAACTCGGCGGGCCAGGCCCGTAGGTATTTGTGGCGCAAAGCACCGGGCAACAGGGTACCGCGCTGGAAGCAACCGCGCCATAGGCTGCCACGCAAAATTTGAATCCGTTCCATCTCGTTTCGGGATCATCCGCAACCTCGTACGCTGTGTGTCTGCGCCGTGCCACGGGTCACGCGTTCCCAAACCCCTCTCGGCTGTTGTCCGGCGACTCCAGGCATAAATTTAAGTTATCGCTGTCATACGTTTTGTTTCTCAAAGGAGTTTTCGATTCAGCACAGCAAAAGTATGCGTTGGACGCATACATTTGTCCAAAGATATAAAGATTTCATGAAAAGACATAAAGATTTTATGAAAAACATGGCCAGGCTGCCGCTCAAGGTCGCTCTACGGCAGTGGACACGCATGGTGAACCGCAGCGAGCTTTTGGAGAATAGGAGAAACGAAACAATGCATAGCTTCCATAAAGTATTTGCGTTTGTTTTTGCATGTTTGACGTTCGTATCATTGGCCCACGCTCAGGACCAGGCGGGAACCGCTCCGCTGTCCAATGAGGCCGTTCTCCAAAAAATGCAACAGCTGGAACAGGAAGTGAAGGATCTTCAAACCGAAGTCGCCACCCTGAAGAGCAGCGCTGCCGCCGCGGCTGCGCCCGCGGCTTCCGCGCCGGCTGCCGCTCCTCCTGCCCAAGCCGTCGTGGCCACAACCGGCGGTGCGCCCGCTGCGGCGCCCGCTCCTATTACCCTGGCGGGCTTGCTCGGGAACACCACGCTGAGTGGCTTTGTCGATACGTACTACGGCTACAACTCCAACCATCCACCCACGCGCCAGAATGGCTTTCGCAATTTCGATGTCAATACCAACCAGTTTGGCCTGAACATGATCGAGTTGGTTGCGGACAAGTCGGTTGACGCGACCAACCGCCTTGGATACCACATTGCGCTCGGTTTTGGCCAGGCGATGAATATCTATAACTCCGCCAGTCCGGGCGAATCGAGCCTCGGCCAGGATCTGAAGGAAGGATATCTGGAGTACATGGCGCCGGTTGGCAAGGGCCTGCAAATCAACTTTGGTAAATTTGTCACCCCTGCAGGTGCCGAGGTCGTGGAGAGCAAGGACAACTGGAACTATTCCCGGAGCCTCCTATTCTCCTATGCCATTCCTTACTTCCACTTTGGCGCGAGCGCGAAGTATGCCTTCAACCCAAAGTTTGCGGTCACCGCGTATGTGGTCAACGGCTGGAACAACACCATTGACAACAACACCGGCAAGACTGCGGGCTTTAGCGCCGCATGGACACCGAACGCCAAGTTCAGCATCACCGAGACTTATCTCGGCGGGCCGGAGCTGACCAATGATAACTCCGATTTCCGGCAGCTCACCGATACCGTCATCACTTACAACCCAAATGCCAAGCTGTCGCTGATGGCCAACTACGATTTCGGCCGGCAGACTTTCGATGCGGCCTATCAGAGCGCTAATTATATCCCGTTCGCGCTAGCCAAATGGAGCGGTCTGGCGGGGTATGTCAAGTACGCGCCGCCCACCAGCAAGTGGGCCCTAGCCCTACGCGGCGAGTACTTCAACGATAACCAGGGCTTTATGACTTTGGCAGCCCCCACCGGCAAAAAGCAGGAGCTCAGCGAATTCACCGCTACTTTGCAGCGCACGCTTTCGAGCAAGCTCATCGCTCGCCTGGAAGGCCGACGGGACATGACCGACGACCTCACGTTCCTGCGCGGGCCTGACGGAGTCGGAGTCGGCGGCCAAAATACCATAACCCTCGGCTTGATCTACGCATTTAGCAGCGCCGACTCAAAGTGAGGCGTATAAGGAGAAACCGCATGTTGACGAAGTGGCTGGGTGTTATCGAGGCAATGGTTGTGCTGGGCGGACTGTCTGGGTTGGTAACAGGCATGTACTTATTGGAGACCAACCCTGTGCTCGGCGTGCTGCTGATGCTGGCCAGCATGGCCTTGCTGCTGAGTTCGGTGGCGAAGTTGTGCGAGATGCAGGAAGCGCGACTGCAATCCGGCGCGGAAAGCGGCCGTTATTCTCGCAGCCGCGCCGGTGGTTCCGGCAGTTAGTAGTACCCGAACGTGCACGAGATTTGCGCCCGGCCCCTGAGCGAAGTTGCTCTGAACAAATCTGTACAACAAAGAAATGACGACGACCGATTTGACAAACTGATTCCGAACTACAGGAGAACATTTATGGCAGAACCCGCTGTTGAGATGAAACAGACCGTAGGCTTGACCGGCCTCACGATGAACGCGATGGCGCTGATTGCCCCAGGCGCATTTCTGTGGCTCACTTTCGCCGGCCAGGCAGCCGCGGGCGCAACCGCGCCTTCCATGTGGATAGGCATCCTGTTTGCGACCCTGTTGTGTCTAGCTACCGCCATCTGTTACGCGGAAATGGCGAAGCTGTATCCCGGAACCGGCAGTTCGTATTACTTTGCCGAGCAATCGTTCCTCAACCACGAAACGGTTTGGCCGTATGCCCGGCTTGCCAAGTTCGTTGTCGGCTGGGGCTCTCACCTCTACTATTGGGTCTACCCCGGCGTGATGGTCGGCGTCATCGGAGTCATCTCCGGTTATTTGGTGGGAACGCTCTGGCCAAATTTTATGAGCGCCTCCAATCCCGGCCCCATGTTCATGATGGCGGTTGCAATCGCGTTCGCGTTTGCGGTGTCTTACATCGCCCATCGCGGCATTACCGGTTCGACTGCCGTGAACGTCGCCATCAACGTCATCCAGATCAGCGCTCTGATTGTGTTCGCGGTGGTCGCGCTTAGCTACCGGATGAACCATCCACCGGGAAGCGAGGCCTTCCAGTTTGACGCGCAAACCAGCGCTGCCTACAAGTACGAGTTCGCCACCACCTCCCAGATGGTGAATGGCACGGCTACCGATGTCATCACCCGCGACGCCAACGGTGTGCCGCAGCCCAAGTTGGATGCGGCCGGCAAACCGCTGCCGTATCACGTCAGTTATCCGGAGACGGATTCCACCGGCGCTTTTGTCTCGCATCCCACGGCGCGATCGGTCGTCAGTATGCACAGTTTTGGCTGGATGTTTGTGCAGGCCACGATTGCCATTCTCATTCTCGTCGGATTCGAATCGGTCACCTCGATGGGAGGCGAGGCCAGGAACGCTAAACGCGACGTCCCGATCGCGGTCATCGTCTCGCTGCTGGTCCAAGGATGTTTCTGTTATCTGTTCGAGTATTTTGCCGCCAATTACTTTCTCAATAGCGGCTATCCGATGAGCTTTGCCGGAGCTTCGGCGGCGCCTATCGGCGACATGATGACCATGGTTGGCGATGCGCTGTTCGGCGTGGGCAACGGACGCACCTTCATGCTCATCGAGGCGGCCACGGTATTTCTGGCGCTCATCGGCACGACGCTCTCTTGTATCAACACCGGAGCGCGGGTCACCTACGCCATGGGCAAAGACAAGGAGGCGCCGGAGCACTTTGGCCTGTTGCATTCCAAGAACCTGACTCCGCATCGGGCAATTTGGACACTGGCGATCATTTCCGCCGTGGTCGGCTGTATCACGGTGGTCGTGTTCTTTGGCGACGGCGCAGCTCCAACCGATGCCGCCATTCAAGCGCTACCGCACGGCTTCTGGTCCAGTTTCGGCTACACCACGCATGACAAGATGGCGGCTCGTTGCCGAATACCTTCCTGACTACAACGCTGGCTTCGAACTTCGGCACGTTCTTGCTGTACATGCTGAGTTGCCTGACTTGCATCGTCTGCTATCACAACCATCCGAAGTTCAAGCTGGTTCGCCACCTTCTGGTCCCAGTTTTCGGGCTGCTCGCCAATCTGGCTTGCATGGTGTTTTATGTGATTGGCCCCTTCATGGGCTATGGCACCAAGATGGAACCGCTACTGGCACTGGGCATTGCACTGGTCTGGGGCATCTACGGCGGAATTTACTTCTTCCGCATCAGTAAGAGCTCCGGCCGCACCACCTTGATTCAAAAGACTGCGTTGACGACAGTATTGATCTGAGGCGGTCCGCCTGTGGAAAGCCGGCCCGGGGTGGCGCCGGGCTCTTCACGAATGTCGGACGCCTGGCAGGCGTAAGCTTGCCAGGCGTCCGCATCTTTGAAAAAATCGTATGGTGGGAAGAATCGATGAAGGAATAGTCTTGCGGGACTGGACTTTCGGCAAGATGTTCTTATCTCGAAGGCAAGCGGCACCGCAGCGCCGACATTCGAAGATCCCCACAACATTCCATGCTCGATATTGAATTTTCCGAACTCTCCGATGTGGGCCGTGTGCGCACGCGCAATGAGGATTATCTTGGCCATGTCGTTCCGGACTCCCCTTCCCAAGCGCGTTCGCACGGATGGCTTTTCGCGCTGGCCGACGGCGTTGGCGGCCAACGCCAGGGCGAAGTGGCTTCGCGCGCCGCCGTCCAGGAATCGCTCGCCGGATTCCGCCGCGCGAAAGACGGGGCCTTGCATAAGGATGTAGTCACGCCAGTTCGTGCAATCCGCCAACGCCCGCGTCTGCGAATACGAAGCGCTCTCCGGCCGCTCCGGCTCCGGCATGGCTTCGACGATCGTCGTCTGCGCGCTGCGCTTCGATCGCGCCACCATCGCGCACGTCGGCGATTCCCGCTGCTATCTGATCCGCAGCAGCGATGCCAAGCCCATCACGCGCGATCACACCGTCGTTGCCGACCAGGTGCGTCTTGGCCTGGTTTCCGCCGAAGAGGCCGCCGAGTCTTCCCAGCGCCACGTTCTCAGCCGCTCTCTCGGCATGAACCTTTTCGTAAACGTCGAGATCGATGAGGTCCAACTATTGCCGGGCGATGTATTGCTGCTCTGCTCCGACGGATTGCACGGCGCGGTCACCGCGGCCGAAATGGCCGAGGCCACGCGCCGCCATCGCGATCTCGCGGCCGCCGCGCAGGAACTCGTCGACCGCGCCAACGAACAGGATGGCAGCGATAACGTCAGTTTGCAGCTCATTCGTGTCCGCAGCGTCGAACGCATGGGGATGTACCGCGGCCGTCCTTATAAACTGCGCTAAGACGAATCTTGGATCGCACTCTATCCTTACGCTTTTTTTACGAAGTTTCTGACATGATAGCGGCATATAGGTTAGATTGGGGTCTGCCGCTTGCAGAGCGCTTTTGACACAGATTCACTTACGATGACTATCCACGCCGGCGACCAACTCGATCACTATCGGATCGAAGCCCTGGTTGCCCGCAGCGGCATGGCCTCCATCTTCCGCGCCACCGACCTCGACAACGGCCGCCAGGTCGCCATCAAGATCCCGCATCCCGAAGTGGAGGGCGACCCCGCGCTGTTCGACCGTTTCCGCCGCGAGGAAGAAATCGGCAAGCTCATGGACCATCCCGGCGTGATGAAGGTCTTCTCCGACGACGACCGCAGCCAGGTCTACATGGTCATGGAGTGGGTCGAGGGACGGCTGCTGCGGAAGATCCTCGGCGAACAGCCCAAGCTGCCGCCGGAGCGCGCCATCCGCATCACGCTGCGCATTCTCGATGCGCTCGACTACATCCACTCGCGCGGCGTCGTGCATCGCGATATGAAGCCCGAAAACGTGATGGTCGACGCGCACGACAACATCAAGCTCATCGACTTCGGCATCGCCGGCAGCGCCGGCGCGCGCCGCCTCACCTTCGCCAAGTTCTCTCCGACCATGGGCACGCCCGACTACATTTCTCCCGAGCAGGTCAAAGGCCAGCGCGGCGATGCCCGCAGCGATCTATATGCGCTGGGCGTGATGTTCTACGAAATGCTGACCGGCAAAGTGCCTTTTTCCGGCGACGAATCCCTTCCTCATTATGAACGACCGCCTGCTGAACAACCCCGTTCCGCCGCGCGAAGTCGATCCCACCATCACGCCGCAATTGCAGGAGATCATCTATCGCGCCCTGGAACGCGATCCGAAGAATCGCTATGCCAGCGCCCGCGATTTTGCCCCCGATCTTGAGCATCCCGAGCAGGTCGGAGTCACCGACCGCCCGGAATTCCGCAACTGGAAGGATCGCCGGACCCCGTGGACGAAAAAGATCCTCTTCTACATGCTGATCGCGCTGATCCCGATCGTGATCTTCGGCCTGCTACTTTACGTGGCGCGCCACAGCTGAACAACGGTGGTCGTGGAGCGACGGGCGTCCGCCGTCCAGCAGATCGGCGGCTGGTCCTGCGCCCGCTTCCACCAGCAAGCTCTCATCGCTGCAGGAACTCGTCCCCGTGAACGTCAAACTCCGGATATGCCCCTGCGCCCAACTCGGACAGATCCATTCCCTGCAGCTCGCCTTCGCGCGCCACCCGCTGCTGGTAGACGCGATCCAGCAGCCAGTTCAATCCATAGGAAAGCGGCAACACGAAACCCAACAGAGTCGCGATCCCCACCAACTGCGCCAGCCACTGTCCGCTCGGACCTGCATCCGCCAGCAGCGCCACCGCCAGCACTCCCCAAAGACCGCCAACCGCATGAACTGAAACCGCACCGCCCGGATCGTCAATCGCGAGCTGAAACTCCAGAAAATCCGCAACCAACACCACGAGTATTCCCGCCACGCCACCCACAATCATGGCCGCTGCCGGCTTCAAGAATGCAGCCGCCGCGCTGCTCGCGACCAGGCCCGCGATCCATCCATTGGCGCTCAGCGACGCGTCCGGACGCCCAAACCGCACTCGCGTCACCACCACCGCCGCCAAGCCAGACGCCGCCGCGCACAGCGTGGTATTGACCGCGATCAACACCACGCGCCCCGGTTCCACGCCCAGAAACAGCATCGCACCCGCAGAATTCAACGCCATCCATCCGATCCACGCGAGCCCGCTTCCCAGAAAGGACCAGCACCACGTTGTGTCCGGGAATCGCGGCCGGCAGCGCTTCCGCAGAGAACTTCCCGCGCCGCGGCCCAAGAATCCACGTGATCGACGAGCGCCGTGAATCCGCCCACTGCCTGAATCGTGCCGGAGCCTCCGCCATCCACGAAGCCTCGCCCCAATCCGCAGTTGACGCCGAGTTGCGCCAGCCATCCTCCGCCCCAGACCCAGTGCGCGAACAGCGGATATGTCCATCCGGCAAGCAGCGCCGTCGAAGCGCAGATCGCGCCCAGCCGCCAGCGGTCCGCGCCTGAACTTAGCGGAATCAGCCCCGCCAATCCGACACTGAACATCTGCAGCAACACCACCAGCGCCGCCGGGGAAAGATCCAGCCGCAAGCCGCGCAGAAAGAATGGCTCGGCCGCAATCCATCCCCAGGCCTTTCCTGCGATCATGCAACACATGATCCGGATGTCCGGCTACGCCTTGCCAGGCGAAGCCGACGATCACGTACACCAACGCAGCCACCGCCAGTCACGCAAAGCGCCGACAGCATGGCATGGGCCGCGCTCCGCGCCCTGCCCAAGCCCTGCATTGATCAGCGTCAGGCCCACGCCAGCAAAGGGAACCAGCAGGATGAGGAGCAAGCAGAACACGGCGGATACTTCGGAGAGAGACAGAGGCGAAGGAGCCACGAGAGCCGTCACTCTCCTTCCGCCTGCAGTACCAGATGAGCGCGGACCGCGAGCCCGAGCCCGAACAACTCTACCGCTATGCCGGCCAGCACGAATCCAACGCGCGCACCGGCCGATGGCAGCACCGCGACGGCGGCCACCACAATCGCCCATCCCGCAACCAGCAATAAGAAACCCCGCGAGCTTCATACTCTTCTGTCCCCTCGACATCTCCTCGAACGACAACGCTCTGGAATTCTCATCCAGGAGCACGCTAGCACTGGCCCAGCCGCTCAGGCTAATGCGGCGACGGCGCAGCGTCCAATCGATTTTTTTTATTGTACCTAGAAACGAAAAAGGCCCAGCGAGGCCGAAGTTCCTGTTAGGATGGCGGGAAGGCCGAACCTATGAGAGACCTGCTCAATCAGCTTGTCGCGCACCGCAGCGGTGCGCTCTTCCTTCTGGCGATCGCCGCTTTCCTGGAAGCTTACGGCGACTCGTGCTTCCAGTCGGCGCTCTATCGCACTTCCGGAATGAACCGCGTCCTCGCCTTTGTGGGCGGCGCACTGTCGCTCGCCGCTTATGGACTGGTGGTCAACGCCCCACGCTGGGAGTTCGGCAAACTGCTTGGCGTCTACGTGGTGCTTTTTTTCCTGCTGGCTCAGATCGTAGCCCGAGTAAAGTTCGGCCAGACCCCCACGCTCCCCATTCTGATCGGCGGAGCGCTCATCTGCGCTGGGGGCATAATCATCTCGGTCAGTGGATAGCCGTAGTGGTATCCAGCGGTGTTCTGTCACATCCGGTTCGTCGTCTTCTATGGCCACTTTGGGGGATCGTATTGGATCGTCACGGCCCGTTTTTCCTGTTCCGCGGGTGTGCAATAACCCTTTCGCGCCGCCACGCCAGATCTCCGCGCTGCAATTAGGGAGACTGCTGGTTCGACATCCGCCCGCCAACACGCCAGCGATATCGCGAAGAGCCAGTTACGTGCCGCAAGGAAGTTGATGCCTGTAGCCCGACCGCCCGGCTACGAGAACAACCGCTGTTGACTCTGAGAAACTTCCACGGGTGCAGAGCAGCAGTCGTCATCATTAGCGACGCAATTGACCCGCGTGCTCACGGGATAGCATCGCATGAGCCTGGCATCATAGGGCTTCAATAGTTCAGATGCCGCGCCCACATCCGTCATCCCCGGATCGAGCCACAAATCGTAGCTCGCGGGATCGAGAATAACGGGCATTCGGTCGTGGATCGCCGAGGCAGCCGGATTTGCGTTCGTTGTCAGGATCGAGCAAGTCTCCAGCGTATTGCCGCTCGGGTGGTGCCAGCGATCCCAGATTCCCGCGAACGCGAACAATTCTCCTTCGTTGACTTCAAAGCAGTAGGGTTGCTTGGTCTTCCCCGTCCGCGACCACTCATAAAATCCGTCCGCCGGGATCAGGCACCTGCGAGATTTCAACGAGTCGCGGAACGCAGGTTTCGCGGCTGCGGTTTCCGACCTTGCATTGATCATCCGGACGGCGGCAGACGCGTCTTTCGCCCATGACGGAATGAGTCCCCAGCGGACCAGTGACAATTCGCGGGCGGGCTGCTGAGGATGCTGGCGAATGACCGGCACAGGCTGGGTGGGCGCGATGTTATAGCGCGGGCCCCAGTCTTCAGCACCCGAACGGCTGGCGAAATACTCCTCGACCAGCTGCTTTCTACGCGAAAGCCGGTAGCGGCCGCACATGGTTAGATTATGGCAGATTGGCCGTGCGCTCTGCTCGGTCCTCCCAAGCGGCACAATTCCCTGGGGGGCTGGTGGTTTTATGACTTCGCTGTAAGTCGTGCCATGGCGCGACGAGCGTTGCGGTCCGTAGCTGGGCAGGCTCTGCCGCTCATAGAGCATCGGGTTGATTGGCCTGGCGCTTTTTGCGAGCTGCCGACTGCTGGCGTAACCCGCGCAGACTCCAGTAAAGCGCATTCGCGATCACTCCTTCCCTGATACGCATCGCTTGCTCCCAGAGTCCGGCGCAGTTACTCTTGTCCGGAGAATCACGCGACCGTCCGAAACAGACTTCGTTGCTTCGACCTATCGGCGTACTTAAGGAGAAGAAAGGAATATGAAACTGCGAGGGATTGCATTGTTGGTTCTGGCCTTGGCGGCAGGTTCGCCCCGCGTTCACGCAGCATCGTTTGCGGCTGCGGTGGTTCTTCAGGAGCCGGGCTTCCCTTCGGCAGATTCCTCTGTCCCATCCGCGTCGCTGTTGCGTGACCTATTTCCGGGAGCGCATCTGGTCTCCGCAGCCGACTTGCCCGCAGCTGTTTCGAAAGCCGACTGCCAGCTGCTGGTGTTGCCCTACGGCTCAGCCTTTCCAGAAGACGCCTGGTCGCAGATTTTCGCTTATCTGAATCGCGGTGGAAATTTGCTGGTGCTGGGCGGAAGGCCTTTCACTCGCGCCGCCTATCGCGATTCCGCCGGCTGGCATCTGCGCGACTACAACGTGAGATTCATCCGCGAACTGGCGATTGACGACTACACCACCGTGCCTGGATCCGAAGGCCTCCAGTTCCAGCCCAATCGTGATCTCGTAACCCAGCTTCCACAGTTCTCCTGGACCCACGCTTTCAGTCCCATCATCCATCTGGCGTTTGCCGACACCGATAATCGCGCCGGGGCCGCCGGCTATCTCAGCGCTCGCCTCGATGCCTTCGCCTGGGGAGTGAAACACGGAGTGCAGATCTCTGCGCCCGCAATTCAAGTCGACCATCTGCGCGAGCGTTTCCAGGGCGGACGGTGGGTGTTCCTCAATTCCGACTTGCCGTCAGCATTCTTCGAAAGCGGCGCTGCCACGCAAGTGATTTCCGCGCTGGGGGTGTCAGCCACTCGGGGCGCGGAAGAGTTTATCGTTCGCCCATCGCTGCCGCTGTATCTCCCCGGCGAATCAATTCAGCTCGAAACCCGCTGGCTCGGCAGCGCCGCGCCCAACTCGAAGCTGACCGCGCAGATCACTATCACGCCCGAAGCCCAGAAGTCGAGGCCAACCACCACGAACATTCCCATCCCGACCGATGGCACAACGGTTCTGCCTCCGGTTTCGACCACGGGATTTCACGTCATCGAAGCTCGTTTGCTCGAAGGCTCGGAGCTGCGGGCCATCTACCATTCCGCTTTCTGGATTCGCGATGAAGCCTACCTGCGCTCCGGCCCTACCCTCGGAGCCAACGCAGATTACCTGCTCGTAAATGGCAAACCGCTGGCCGTGGTCGGAACAACCTACATGGCAAGCGACGTACAGCGCATGTATTTCGACCATCCCAACGCCTATGTCTGGGACCGCGATATGGCGCAAATGAGCAGTGCCGGAATCAACATGCTGCGCACCGGATGGTGGACCGGATGGGCCCGCTTCTCCGACGAAAACGGCATCCCCTACGACCGCACCCTGCGCACCCTGGAAGCCTTTCTCATGACGGCTCGCAAGTACAACTTGCCGGTGCAGTTCAATCTGTTTGCCTTCCTTCCCGACGTCATGGGCGGCGCCAATCCTTATCTTGATCCGGTCGCAGTGGGAAGGCAGCAGACACTGGTGGCGGGCCTGGCGCGCCGTTTTCACGACGTTCCCTTCCTGGCGTGGGATTTGATCAACGAACCCAGTATCTCCAAAACTTTGTGGAAGACGCGTCCCAACGGAGATGCGGTCGAACTTGCCGCCTGGAACCAGTGGCTGCGCCAAAAACATCCGGATTTCTCCGCGCTGGCCCAGCAGTGGAATTTGCCTGAGCTTCCTCCCGCGGAAACGGTGCCTGTTCCCGCCGAAGACGATTTCGTGGATATTCTTTACAGCTCGGAACCAGGGCCCGCCAAACTCCATGACTTTTATGCGTTCACGCAGGATGTGTTTTGCAACTGGACTGGCGTCATGCGCAAGACCATCCGCGACACCGGCTCACAGCAGCTAATCACCGTGGGCCAGGACGAGGGTGGCGAGTTAGACCGGCTTTCCCCCGCCTTCTATGCCAAGTACGTGGACTTCACCACCAATCATTCTTGGTGGCACAACGACGCGCTTCTGTGGGATTCGCTGGTGGCGAAGCAGCCCGGCCTGCCCATGCTGATTCAGGAAACCGGCATCATGCGCCAGCTCACCCTGGACTTCATTCTGCGGCGCAGTCCGGAGAGCGCCGCTGCCCTGCTGGAGCGCAAATTTGCCCTTTCGCTGGTACAGGGCGCGGGCGCCATTCAGTGGCTTTGGAATACCAACGACTACATGGTCGACGCGAACGAAGTTCAGATTGGCATCCTGCGCTCCGACCGCACGGAAAAACCGGAAGGCTCCGTGCTGCGCGGCTTTGCCAGGTTCTCGCAAGCGGCGAGCGCCAGCCTCCAGCATCCGCGAAATCCTGAGATCGCGATTGTAACTTCACAGGCGGAGCAATTCTCTTCACTGCTCGGTTTGCAGATCGAAGCGCAGCGCAACGCCGTGATTGCCGCCAGCTATTACGGCCGCGTCCCGGCGACCATCGTCGCCGAGAATCAACTGCCGAACCTGGGTTCGCCAAAGCCCGGTTCGCCGAAGCTCGCCATCCTGCCCTCCCCGCAGGCGCTCAGTTCGTCGAGTTGGGATCTGCTCCTCAACTATGTTCGTGGCGGAGGAAATCTGCTGGTGACCGGATCGGTGGATCGGGACGAATACTTTCACCGCGTGGACCGCGTGGCAGCGCTGATTCCCGGTGCCCAGCCGAAACCCGTGACCGCCCGCGCCAATGCAGTCTCAATCGGTGGCCGCACCGTGGAGGCGACTTACGCTGAGCTGCCGGCGACTTGGCTTGAAGGTTTGACCTGGGAAGATGGATCGCACGAAGTGAAACAGGCGTCCTATGGAAAGGGAAAAGTATTTTGGGCTGCCTGCCCGGTCGAAACGGCCCGAAACCTCGATGCCGCTGCCGAGGTCTATCGAGCTGTGTTTGCCCAAGTGGGGCTTGAGCCAGGCTTCGATCTGCGCACCCAACTCTCGCCCGGAGTCCTCATTTATCCCACTCAACTCCAGGATTCCGTTCTTTACGTAATGGTGTCTGACAGCGCGGAGGATGCCGACATCGACCTGCGCGACAAATTGACAGGGGCCACGCTCAAGCTCCACCTTCCCTCGGAGCAAGCCGCCGTTGCGTTGATCCGCAAGTCGGATGGAGCCGTAGTCGCAAAGTACGGCTTTTAACTCGGATTCCATGTTGAAGCCGAACTCTCGAGGGTGCCCCTCGATAAGAGCGAAGGCTGTGTCAAGGGCAAACTTCTCCTGTGCGGTGTTTTGGGCACCGCGTTGTTCGCCAGAGAGGTTGAGGACCAAGACCCTGGAAATCTCACGCTGAATCACTTTCCGGTGGAAGATCGTTCCACCAACCATCGATTCGGCCTTAACATCGACCATGATTCTTCTATGCGAACATCCCGCCGCCGTGCCGGGCGGTGGGAAAGTGGGAAACGGTTTTTTGTTTTCCACTTTTCCACCGTCCATGCGGGATGCGAGAGCGCCCAATCAATCCAGCGGTCTAGCTTGCGCCGACCAGGGGCACCCGCGGGCTGCTCTCGATGCGAACGATCTCCGGATACGCCACTTGCGTGCGCAGCATCCAGTAGAGTCGTACCGCCAACTTGCGCGCCGCCGCCACCTTGGCCACGCCCTTCGGCTTCTGATGGCAACGGTGCAAATACTGCTTACGCATTCCGGGATCCAAGCGCACCGCCATCTGCGCCGCCTCCACCAGCAGCATGCGCAGCATGCGATTGCCCTGCTTGCGTGATCGCTCCCAGCCTCTGACGCCCGCCCGAACTGTGCTCGCGCGGAATCAGTCCCAGATAGCTGGCCACCTGCTTGCCCCGCGGAAACCGACTCACATCGCCGATGGTCAGCACGAAGGCCAGCGCCGTGTTCGGACCCACTCCCGGCTGCGTCATCAGCAACCGCGCCTGCTCATGCTGCTCGGCCGCTTGCTGCACCGCCTGGTCCAACTTGCCGACCTGCCGGTCCAACATCGCCAGCAGCCCCAGCAAGTCCTCCCGCCGGCGAGCCGCCCAAGGTTTCAGCGGTAACTCGCGCAACGCTTTCTGTCCCGCCGCGCTCCACAGCTTGTTCCTTTCCTGCATCCCCTGATTCAGAGCAAGGTGCTGCAGTTCGTTCTTCACCCGGCTCCGGATCTCCACCAGTTTGTGCCGATGCATCACCAACTGCCGCAGATCGCGCTGCTCCCGGTCCGGCGCCCACAACCGCGGAAACCGCCCTTCCACCACCAGCTTCAGAATGTGCGCCGCATCCCGCTTGTCCGTCTTCTGTTTGCGCACGTAGCTGGCTCGGATCTGCGCCGCATCCCCGATCCAGATCTCGTGTCCCAAGTCCTGCGACCATCTCGATGAACCACTGGCTGTTGCCCGTGGCCTCCATGCCGATCAGTGCCGGCGCCGCCAGCCGCTCGTAAAACGCCTTGGCGTCCCCCGAAGCATGCGCCAGCTTCTGTTCGCCGGTTTCCCCGGTCTCCGTATCCACCCACGCAATTTGTTGCCAGCTCGGATGGAAATCACACCCTATAATCATCATGGTGAAGGCTCCTTACCTTCCCAGCGTCTCTCGGTCCTCAACCTCAAGACTACTGGGATTCTATCGAGCCTTCCCTCTTATCCAATCAGTCCTTGTGTCTGCGTTCTTTGCAGACACAGGGCGGGGACTTTGACTCCCCTAATCCAAGACGCCGTCGGCAGCTGGCCCAGTCAGGACTGACCGGCTAGATTCTCGTGGCTTGTTTCAATTGACGTTGCTATATGTACAACACTATACGTTTAATATCGACAGCACAATATTTCACGCGAAACGCTTCTCCGCTTTGCGAGTCCAGAACGCCATGTTACACGGCACGAACGGCGGTCCGCGGCGGCCGGGGCCGAACCAACGCGTACGCTCTCAAGAGATCTGCCTACTGATTGCCAAGTTCTTTGTGTCGAGTTGAGGCAAGGCGTACAATTCGCAATTCAGAGCTCCAAATCTTAAACTCCGGTCGAGATCAAATCGGCCGCTTATCAGGAGTGTTTCATGTTCCATTGCAAGCCCGACCGCTGGAGTGCCGCCGTCATCCTTGTGCTGTGCGCCTCCTTCTTTCCAAGCCGCGCCTTGGCCCAAGCCAACTCTGGCGCGCCCGCGACGGTGCCTCCTTACTTGAATCCCGCGTTGCCCATCGACCAGCGAGTGGACGATCTGGTCTCCCGCATGACCCTCGAAGAGAAAGCGTCCCAGGTGGTGCATCAGGCCGCGGCCATTCCCCGCCTGCACGTCGCCCGTTACAACTGGTGGACCGAGGCATTGCACGGCGTTGCGTCCGGAATTGCCACCGTATTCCCGGAACCAATCGGCCTTGCAGCCACCTTTGACGCGCCATCGATTCACGAAATGGGCGTTGCCATCGGAACCGAGGCGCGCGCCAAACACGACGAAGACATCCGCCAGGGGATTTTCAACGGAGTTGGCCTCGACTTCTGGGCGCCCAACGTCAATATCTTCCGCGACCCCCGCTGGGGACGCGGTCAGGAAACCTATGGCGAAGATCCCTTTCTCACCGCGCGCATGGCCGTGGCCTTCGTCACCGGGATGCAGGGCGACGATCCGAAGTATCTGCGTGTGATCGCAACGCCGAAACATTTCGCCGTGCACAGCGGCCCCGATCCCATGCGCCACACCATGAACGTGACCGTCTCGAAGCACGACGAAGAGGACACTTACCTTCCCGCATTTCGCGCCGCAGTCACAGACGGCAAGGCGGGATCGGTGATGTGCGCCTACAACCGAATCAATGCCGACCCGGCGTGCGCCAACTCATTCCTGCTCGCCGACCAACTGCGCGGCAAATGGGGGTTCCAGGGTTACGTGGTTTCCGATTGCGATGCCGTCCAGGACATCTATCGCGGCCATCACTACACCAAGACGCTGGAGGAGGCCGCAGCCATCTCCATGCAGCGCGGAACCGACCTGGACTGCAACGATCCCGGCGACAACTATTCAGCCTACCTGAACGCGGTGAAGCAGCGCTTGCTGAGTGAACAAGACCTCGACACGGCCGTGAAGCGCTTGATGCGCGCCCGGATGGAACTGGGGATGTTCGATCCTCCGGAAATGGTGAAGTATGCGCAAACGCCCATCAGCGAAAACGACAGCGAACCGCACCGGCAATTGGCCCTGAAACTCGCGCGTGAAGCCATGGTCCTGTTGAAAAACGACGGCACTCTTCCGCTGAAACAGGCGGCAAAGAAGATTGCCGTCGTAGGCCCTTTGGCGAATTCGAAAAACGTTCTCGAGGGGAATTACAACGGGAGTTCGTCGCGTGAGACCACCGCGCTCGAAGGCATCCGCCGCCAGTTTCCGAATGCCGAGGTCACCTTCGAAGCAGGGACGGAATTCCTGGGCGGCGCCAATCCTGTGCCGGCCACATGGCTGGCCACCGAGGATGGACACCCCGGAATCAAAGGCGATTACTTTCAAGGCACTGAATTACAGGGCGCGCCCGTGGTCACCCGAATTGACAAGGACGTGAATTTCGAATTCAGCGGCGCGAGTCCCGCGCCCGGTCTCGGGCCATACAACTTTTCTGTGCGCTGGACAGGGGTTTTCACTCCGGCTGTATCGGGCGCCTATCGCCTGGGCGTGACCGGCGATGACGGCTACCGCCTGTGGCTCGACGGTAAGCTTCTGGTGGAGGACTGGAGCAATCACGCCCCGTCAACCAAGTATGCCGACATCAAAATCGTCAAGGGCCGAAAGTACGCCATCAAATTGGAGTACTTCCAGGGCGGCGGTGGAGCGGTGGCGAAACTGATAGGCTCGCGGCCGGGCGGGGATCTTGTCATTCCAGCCGTGGCCGCAGCGAAACAAGCGGACGTAGTGATCGCCGTGGTGGGCATCTCGCCAGAACTCGAGAACGAAGAGACCGGCATAGACATTCCGGGCTTCAAGGGCGGCGACCGCACCAGCATTGATCTGCCGCAGGAAGAACAAAAATTGCTGGAAGCCGTGAAGGACACCGGCAAGCCTCTGGTCGTGGTCCTCACCAATGGCAGCGCGCTGGCCGTGAATTGGGCGCAGGCAAATGCCAATGCCATCCTCGACGCGTGGTATTCCGGAGAAGAGGGTGGAACGGCCATTGCCGAAACCCTGGCCGGCCTCAACAATCCCGCCGGCCGCTTGCCCATCACGTTCTACAAGGGTGTGGAACAATTGCCGCCGTTCGAAGATTACTCGATGAAAGGCCGCACCTATCGCTACTTCGAAGGCCAGCCTCTCTACCCATTTGGATATGGTTTGAGTTACTCGAAGTTCGCGTATAGCAACCTGAAGCTTTCCGAAACCACTCTCGCCGCGGGAAGCACGCTGACGGTGGATGCGGAGGTTCGGAACACCGGTACGCGTGACGGCGATGAAGTGGCGGAGCTTTACCTGAATTTCCCGAAGCTCGCCGGAGCGCCAATCCGCGCCCTGCGCGGCTTCACGCGTGTGCATGTGCCCGCGGGACAAACCGCCCACCTGCAATTCATTCTCAGCCCGCGCGACCTGAGCATGGTGAATGAGTCCGGCGACCGCCTTGTCGCCCCCGGCAACTATCAGATCAGTGTCGGCGGAGGTCAACCGGGACCCGGCGCGGAGGTGGTGGAAACTCAGCTATCGATTACAGGGGAGATGAAGCTTCCCGAATAACCATTGCAGGTAACTAGAGTGGAATGTCTGCTCGTGTGGGGACGGGCGCCCTCGCCCGTCCAAGCCGAGCGCAGCTCGGCACTTGCCGGCGAATCCAGGGATTCCAAATTCGCTATAAGTCGAAAGGCGAGTCCGCGCCTCAGTCGAACTCAATCCGCTGCTGACCGCCGGTTCATCGTCTGATCTTCCCCCGCCACCGAAATTCGCCAGCAAGAGTGGCGGGGAACTCGACAGTCCCCGCCAGTCCCGACTCGCCTTTCCCCTGTTCACAAACCGATGGCTGGACAACAATATTGAATCGTTTTATGCTCGCTCCTGCTCTGGGACACGCAATCTCTCGGTTCAAGGAGTATCTATGAAAATCCGCCTTCTTCTTTCTTTCTTGCTTTGCCCGGTCTTCGTAGTCTCCGCCCAGGATTCCCAGTTCAGCCCCAATGACCAACAGATTCCCGTTCCCGATTGTTTGAACATGAAAGGTCTCTGGGAAGGCGGCTATAGGCCCTGTACCATGGAAGACCACCAGACTTGGCTCGCCGACATTACACACTGGCGCATGGAACGCCTGATCCGTATTGGCTATGACGGTTCCCGCTACGACCTGCCTGCCTTGAAGTGGACCGAGTCGAGTTTCATGCAGCCGCAGATGATGGTCCAGGACCGCTATTTTTACGATCCGGTCCTGGGAAAATATACCGTCGATCGTTATCTGGACGATCTTCAAAAGCGTTACGGCGGAATCGACGCGGTCCTGATCTGGCCCACTTATCCCAACCTGGGCATCGACAACCGGAACCAGCACGACATGATTCGCTGCATGCCCGGCGGCGTCAGTGGTGTGAAACAGATGATCGCCGATTTTCACCAGCGCGGCGTGCGCGTGCTCTTCCCCATGATGATGTGGGACCAGGGAACGCGCGATCCCGGCAAGCCCTGGCCGGATGCCATCGCTACGTTGATGGCGGAGGTTGGCGCCGACGGCATCAATGGCGACACCCAGGACGGCGTGCCGCTGGCTTTCTCTCTTGCCGCCGACAAGACTGGCCATCCGCTGGCCTTCGAGCCCGAAGGTGGCCCTTCGGACGAAGCGCTCGCCTGGAACGTGATGACTTGGGGACAGTACCAATTTCCGTTCACTCCGCTGGTGGACAAATACAAGTGGCTCGAGCCCCGCCACATGGTCAACATCTCCGACCGCTGGAACCGCGACAAGACCAGCGATCTGCAATTCGCTTTCTTCAACGGAATCGGCTGGGAGAGTTGGGAGAATATCTGGGGAATCTGGAACGGGATCACGCCACGCGACGCTGAAGCGACTCGCCGCGTCGCCACTATCGAGCGCGCCGTCGCTCCATTTCTTGTGAGCCCTGGTTGGGAGCCGATGTCTCCCATGCTGCGCTACGGCGTTTTTGCCAGCCGTTGGCCGCTTAACGATCAGACCGTTTGGACCATCGTCAACCGCAATGAATACGACGTTGACGGGCAAGAGATGGAACTCCCGAACGATTCTGGGACGCGCTATTTCGATCTATACCACGGCACTGAACTCAAAGCGCAGCGCGATCCGCTGGGACGCAGTGTGCTCAGCTTCCCCATCGAAGCGCATGGCTACGGCGCTATCCTGGCAACACCGACGGAGCCGGACGCCGCTTTGCAGAAACTGATGTCGCAGATGAAGCAGCTCAGCGCGCAACCTCTGGCCAGTTTTTCTCATGAATGGAAAGTTCTGCCGCAGCAGATTGTGCCGATCGCCGCCAGCAAAACGTCAAAAAACACTCCGGCCGGCATGATCAGAATTCCCGAGGGCGATTTCCTGTTCAAAATAAACGGCATCGAGATTGAAGGCTTCAACGATATCGGCGTCGATGTGCAGTATCCGTGGGAAAATTGCGCCGCGCCGTTTCCACGAATATCCAATGCACATCAAGTCGTTCTACATCGACAAGTATCCGGTGACCAACGCAGAATTCAAGAAGTTTCTCGACGCCACCGCACTATCAACCGCAAGATGATCTGAATTTCCTGCGCGATTGGAAGGACGGCAACTATCCCGCGGGCTGGGACAATCGTCCCGTAACCTGGGTTTCCATCGAAGACGCGCGCGCTTATGCCGCTTGGGCGGGCAAGCGCCTGCCCCATGAATGGGAATGGCAGTATGCCGCGCAAGGCACGGATGGCCGCCTTTATCCCTGGGGCAACGAATGGGACGCCTCGGCGGTTCCCGTTCCCGACAAAGTCCCGCACCATGCGCGGTCCCGATCCCGTGGACGCTCACCCGAAGGGTGCGAGTCCCTTTGGCGTAATGGATCTCGTGGGCAATGTTTGGCAGTGGACCGAGGAGTTTAGCGATGACCATACGCGCGGCGGAATCTTGCGCGGAGGAAGCTACTATCAGCCGCAGGGTTCGATCTGGTACTTCCCGCAAGCTTATAAGCTGACCGAGCACGGGAAACTGCTGATGATCTCACCCAGCATGGATCGCTCCGGCGCCCTGGGCTTCCGCTTGGCGCAGGATGCAGAGTAGGGAGGGAGAAAACTTTTCATTGATTGCGGCGCCAACTATCCGAACCGGCGCTTCTGCCCTATACTGACGGTGCGTCGAATAGGATCGCCCCTGTAACCATCCGGCGTGTTGCGGCGCGCGCCTAGGTCTCCACCGTGACCTGGCTATAATCACGCGGCCTGCGACGTTAGCCGCCACGGTTGAGAGGTTTCAACAGAGAGCCGCCGTGGACGCTATGGGCACGCAAAGGCACCATGCGCAAGCCCGAGGCCCAAATAGGAAATTCCGGAGGAAGACCACCATGTCACGTTCCGCGATGATCGCCAATCTGGCAATCTGCGTTTTCTTGACAGCTTTTGCTGGTGCCACGCCCGTTCATCTGCGCTGCGAATTCCTCCAGAATCCGCTCGGCATAGACTCCCCCGCGCCCCATCTTTCCTGGCAAAGCGACAGCCCGGAACGAAACTGGCGCCAATCCGCCTATCGAATTCTAGTGGCCAGCAGCCCGGAGCGCCTCGATCACGGCAAGCCGGACGTTTGGGACAGCGGCAAGCGCGAGTCGGGCGAGTCGGTCGGCATTGCTTACGGCGGCCCGAAGCTCAAATCGAGACCGCGATATTACTGGTCTGTGCGTGTGTGGGACGCCAATCGCCACGTCTCACAGTCCACAGAGCCTGCCTGGTGGGAGATGGGCCTGCTCCAGAAAGAAGACTGGAGCGCAAACTGGATTAGCTGGACCAATCCGGAAGCGGCGGCGGACCGCGCCGGAATTCGCTGGATCTGGGTCCCCGGTCAGGATTTCCTGAAGACCCCGCGAGACGCAACCGCCGTTTTTTGGCTCAAGTTCAAGGTTGAAGAAAAGCCCACGAGCGCCGCGCTGTTCCTTCTGGCGCGGGGCAACACTAAGGTTGAAGTCAATGGCATCCAAACCGGCGCCAAGAAGCAGTGGCACGCATTCGACCGCCAAGACATCGAAGACCTGCTCATCTCAGGTGAGAATTCGATAGTGGTCACGGTGACCGTCCCGCCGCTTCGCAGTTGGGAAGAGCAAACCGGAGAGAAGACCGCGAAAGCTGCATTCGCGGCGTTGCTGAAGTTGACCAGCGCCGACGGCACGATCACGCGAATTCCAAGCGATGCCGGTTGGCAAGCGCGCCTGGGAAGCGATGCCAATTGGCGCAGCGCTGCCGTGGTCGCCGAACTGGGAGACCAACGACTGGGCGAGGTCCCGCCACTCCCTCAACCCGCGGCGCTTCTGCGCCATGCCTTTCAGCTCTCCAAGCCCGTGCGCTCGGCGCGGCTCTACGTGACGGCACTGGGCAGCTACCGCATGTTCATCAATGGCGGCCGCGTTGGTCGCGACGTGCTCACGCCGGAGTTTACCGACTACGGCAAGCGCCTGCTCTATCAAAGCTACGACGTCACCGGACTGCTCGCGCAAGGCGACAACAGCCTCAGCGCTGTTCTGGGCGATGGCTGGTTTGGCAGCCCGATGAACTGGCTAGGTCAGACTTTCTATTTCGGCCATCCCCCCACGCGTCTGCTGGCACAGTTGGAGCTTGACTACACCGACGGCACTCACGATCGAATCGTAACCGACGGCTCGTGGAAAGCCGCGGCATCGCCCATTCTGCGATCGGAAATCTACGCTGGCGAAACTTATGACGCGCGGCTCGAACAGCCCGGTTGGGACAAGCCTGGCTTTGACGAAAGCCGCTGGACCGCGGCCACGCTGTCCGGCGAAGCCCCGCCCGCTGCCATCACCAGCCAACTGGACATCCCCGATCGAGTCACCGAAACTCGCGCGCCCCAGAGCGTCACCCCGCTGGGAAATGGCAGTTATGTTTTTGACATGGGCCAGAACATGGTTGGATGGGTAACGCTGAAAGTCGCAGGCCCCGCCGGAACCCGTGTGCGATTGCGTTTTGCCGAGATACTCAATCCCGACGGAAGCATTTACCGCGAGAACCTGCGCAACGCCGACGCCACCGATTCCTATGTCCTGCGCGGCGGCGGCCCGGAAACCTACACGCCCAGTTTCACTTTCCATGGATTTCGCTATGTTGAAGTGACGGGCTATCCCGGAACTCCTCCGCTCGATGCCATCACGGGAGAAGTGCTGAGCAGCGTGGACAAGCAGCCCACCGGGAAACTCGCCACCTCGAGTGAGCTGGTCAATCGCATGTGGCGGATCGGAATCTGGGGACAACGGGGCAATTTCCTCAGCATTCCGACCGATTGTCCCCAGCGCGACGAGCGCCTGGGATGGATGGGAGACGCGGCCATCTTCTGGCGCACCGGAAGCTATAACTTCGATATCGCGGCATTTTCAAATAAGTGGATGCAGGATGTCGCCGATGCGCAGACTCCCGAGGGCGCGTTCACCAACGTTTCCCCGGACCTGCTGCGTCCCGATACCAGCGAGGGCGCTCCCGGATGGGGCGACGCCGGCATCATCGTCCCCTGGACCGCCTGGTTGCAGTATGGCGACAGCCAGATCATTGAGCGCCACTGGGCCGCCATGCAGCGCTGGATGGATTTCATCCAGCGTGCCAATCCCGATTTTCTTCGCAAGAAGGGCGTGGGGCCGAACTTCGCCGACTGGCTTGCTCCCGACAACCGCACCCAGAGCGATCTGATCGCAACCGCCTACTGGGGACTCATCGCCAACATGATGTCGCAAATGGCACATGCGACCGGCAAAGAGGAAGACGCCAAACACTACGCCGAGTTGTCCGACAACATCCGCAGCGCGTTCCGCAAGGCCTATATAAAAGAGAACGGCGAAGTCGGAACCGGAACTCAGACTTCCTACGTCCTCGCGCTCTATACCAAGATGGCCCCGCCTTCGCTCGTGCCCGCGTTGATGGACCATCTCGTCAAAGACATTGAGTCCCGGAACTGGAGCCTCTCCACCGGATTTCTTGGCACCCCATTCCTCCTCTCCGTGCTTTCCGACAACGGCCGTACCGATGTGGCTTACCGGTTGTTGTTGAACGAGACCTATCCCTCCTGGGGCTACATGCTCTCCAAAGGCGCAACCACTTGGTGGGAACGATGGGATGGAGACAAAGGCGATCCCTCGATGAACTCCTACAATCACTATGCTTTTGGATCGGTGATGGCCTGGGTCTATCGCTATGTCGCCGGCATTGACGCCATTCCAGAAGCGCCCGGCTTCCGTGAGATCGCGATCCATCCGCGGCTCGACTCCCGCATCACCAGCGCGCGCGGGGAATACGATTCGGTGTATGGGAAGATCGTCAGCGATTGGAACGGAACTCCCAACGGACCGTTTCACCTGAAAGTCACAATTCCGCCAAACACTTCCGCGAACGTCTTCCTGCCGGCCACAGCCGGAGCGAGTGTGACCGAGAGCGGCAAGCCGGTCGCAGCTCTGGCGGAGTCAGGGTCCTACGTCGTCCAAATCGGTTCCGGCTCTTACGAATTTGAGGTGAAATAAACGGGAAGATTGCATGCCAGTCCCGCTCGCACTTGAACCCCAGGCCAACTTGTGCTGGCCGGGGAATTGATCGAAGCTCCAAACAGGAGACAACATGTATCAACCGGAAGCTTACGGAATCGCGCTCTTATTCATGTTCATCAGCATGCTCTGCTGGGGGTCATGGGCCAACACGATGAAACTCACCCCAGGCTGGGCCTTTCAGCTCTTTTATTGGGACTACATCCTCGGCATCCTGGCGGCCAGCCTGGTGTGGGGATTCACGCTGGGCAGCGCCGGTGGAGGACAACTTTCTTTCCTCCATAATATCGCCAGCGCGGATTCGACTCATATCCTCCTCGCTCTTCTCGGCGGCGTGGTCTTCAACATCGCCAACCTCCTGCTGGTTGCCGCCCTTGATATTGCCGGCATGGCCGTCGCCTTCCCCATCGGAATCGGCATGGCCCTGGTGGTGGGCGTGCTGCTGAACTACTTCATCTCCCCCAAAGGAAACCCCTTCCTGCTGTTTGGCGGTGTGCTCCTGGTCGTCCTCGCGATCGTCCTCGACGCGCTCGCTTATCGTCGCCGCGAAACCACGCGAAAGGCCCTCAGTGCCCGCGGAATTCAGATCAGCCTCGCGGCCGGCGTCCTCATGGGCCTCTTCTATCCGCTCGTCGCCAAGGCCAGTTCAGGAGCGCGCTCCCTCGGTCCGTATACGGTGGCGTTTTTCTTTGCCGTCGGCGCCGCTTTGTGCGCCATACCGGTGAACTATTTCCTCATGCGCAAGCCCTTGACCGTAAGCCCGCCCGTGAGCATGGCCGACTACCGCAAAGGTCGCCCCGCCTGGCACTGGTGGGGAATTCTCGGTGGAGCGATCTGGTGCACCGGAACCACGTTCAACTTCGTCGCCTCCCACGCACAAATGGTTGGTCCGGCGGTATCCTACGCCATCGGCCAGGGTGCGACCATGGTTTCCGCCATCTGGGGAGTGTTTGTCTGGAGAGAATTTGCCAGCGCGCCCCCGAATGCGCGCAAGCTAATACCCCTGATGTTTATTTGTTTCCTTGTCGGCTTGTGCGCAGTCGCCGTGGCGCCGGTCATTCCGAGATAACGGCGCTGGACATCTCGCAGTAAACCGCGCCAACCGCAGCGCAAGGGAGCAGGAAAACTGGAATCCATATGGCAAAGCCCATCGTAGTTGCAGGAAGCATCAATCTTGACCTGGTCGCCACCTCACCTCGAATTCCCATTGCCGGGGAGACGGTTGCGGGTCTCAGCTTCCAGACTTTCCCCGGAGGTAAAGGCGCGAACCAGGCGGTAGCGGCCGCCCGCCTGGGTGGCTCCGTGACTATGCTGGGAAAGCTCGGCACCGATATTTTCGGCGCTCAGCTCCGGGCCAGCCTGGAGAAATCCAAAGTAAACACCGGCGCAATCGAAGCAGTCCCCGGATCGTCGGGCGTCGCGCTGATTGTCACCGACGTAAAGGGAGAAAACGCGATCACGGTGGTCGCCGGTGCAAACGCACATCTTTCCCCGGCAGACCTCGATACCAATATCGGCCTCCTCCGCAGCGCCGGTGTGTTGCTCACGCAACTCGAGATACCGCTCGAAACCGTGGAGTACCTGGCGGCCATTGCCCTTCGAGAGCGGATCCCCCTGATCCTCGATCCCGCGCCTGCGCGCCCGTTGCCGGCCTCGCTTCTGAAGTGTGTTGACTGGCTGACGCCGAACGAAACCGAGTCCAGTTTCCTCCTGGGGCGCGCACCGGAAGAACTCTCGGAAGCGGGCCTCAAGGATGCGGCCAACACCCTGCTCGCGCTGGGCAGCCGCAATGTCATCCTCAAGCTCGGCAAACGGGGCTGCTACGTCGCGCTCATGGACGGCACCCGCAAGCTATTGCCGGCTCACAGCGTGCGCACGGTCGATACCACCGCCGCAGGCGACGCTTTCAATGGCGCCTTCGCCGTCGCGCTTCTGAATGGGCAAGATCCGCTCAGCAGCGCTTCCTGGGCGTCGGCCGTCGCCGCCATTTCCGTGACTCGTCCCGGCGCCCAGTCGTCCATGCCAACCCTCGCGGAAGTGGATCGTTTCCTCGAAGGCAGCCGGCGCGTGTTGTCGAGCAAGTGACGTTGCCGCCCTGCCACCCGGCCCGCCAAAGCTGAAGAATCGCCGCCGCGCCATTACGCATCCAACCCTGATACAGGGGTGCGTGTGGGGAAGCGGCTGTCAATCTTCGACGAGCAATACCGTGTTGTCGCCATCGAAGGTGACCGCTTGTTTATCCGTGGAATTCTCAGCGGCGAAGTGCTGGAGATAGTCAACCCCGAGCCCGAGACCCCTCTCAGCCAAGAAGATTTCCCGATGGGAAAGCTGATCGCACTCTCCGACCCATCCACAGCGCCTGCCAATGATCTGAATTAATAATGATTTGAATTAATGAAGAAAGAGAAAAGGTCTCAGGTCACAGGAGTCAGTTCTCAGGAAAACCGAAGCTGCTTTGGGTTTTGTCCTGAGACCTGACACCTAAGACCT
The DNA here is from genome assembly GCA_963709835.1 of uncultured Acidobacteriaceae bacterium. Classification (GTDB taxonomy): domain Bacteria; phylum Acidobacteriota; class Terriglobia; order Terriglobales; family Acidobacteriaceae; genus Acidiflorens. The sequence goes on along the minus strand of CAVPYG010000037.1, from coordinate 43,079 downwards.
GAGACCTCTTTTGGCAGCCCGGCAGGGATTCGAACCCCGATACGCAGCTCCAGAGGCTGCAGTCCTACCGTTGAACGACCGGGCTGTACTAGAAATACTAAATCATTTCGCGCCTGCTGCAAAACGCCGCGCTCTCGATTGAATGAAGTGGAGCGACGGGCGTCCTCGCCCTTCCAGTGTTTCGGGGCCCGGACGATTTCACCCCGCCCTCCACCTCCAACATCACGCCAGACCGCGTTAGAATCTTTGCTATGAGCAGCGAAATTACAGGAACTGTCATTCCATCCGAAACCGACTACGCCGAGATGGCGCGCCGTCCGCTTGAGCCGGAAAAGTGCGCCCTGATCGTCGTCGACATCCAGGAAAAACTGCTGCCGTCGATCTGGGAAAAAGAACGCTTGGTGCGAAATATGCAACTGCTGATTCGCATGGCACGAATCCTGAAAATCCCGGCGCTGGTGACCGTCCAATACGCCAAAGGCTTGGGCAACACCGTGCCCGAGATTGCGTCGCTGTTGCCTGGCAGTCCGCCCACCGACAAGCTGACCTTCTCCTGCTTCGGCAGTGATGTGTTCTGCTCTTTGCTCAAGCGCTTGCCCGGCCAGCGGACGACCGTGCTTCTCTGCGGCATGGAAACCCACATCTGCATTTTGCAGACTGCGCTGGGAGCCCTGCGCGAAGGCTATCTGGTGCATGTGGCGTCGGATGCCGTCAGTTCGCGCGCGGAATCAAACTGGCGAATCGGCCTCGATCGCATGCAAGCCGCCGGAGCCATTCTTTCTTCTACCGAAATGATGATTTACGAACTACTGCGCTCGTCGGGTACGCCCGCGTTTCGTGAGCTGCTGCCTTATCTGAAGGGCTGAGATTTTTGTCGGACGTAGGGACAGCCGCCCCCGGCTGTCCGGCGGGGCGAAGCCCCGCTGCGCTCTTGACCATAAGGATGGACAAACTAAAACTCTGCGAGCTACGCTCGCTTGGACAGCCGAGGCGGCTGTCCCTACGTTTCGCTTTCTTTCTGCTTCACCCGCACCACCGTGATCTTCGAAAATCCCTCTCCAAACGTCGGAGCCTTCAACTTGCCCGCCATCCTGCGCATGATCTCTTCCGGCACCAATCGCCCACGCCGCTCGTGCCGTTCCATGCAGACTTCCAGCGGCACATCGAAGAACACGCCCTGCACATCGTAGCCATAATCCTTGGCCAGCTTGATCCAGCTTTGCCGGTCCTGCGGCGTGAGGTTGGTCGCGTCCACGTAGTTCATGGGACGGCGGGCAATCAGTCTCGCCTTCAGCATCGAACGCAGGTTGGAAAACACCAGGTCCTGAAAACGCTGCTCCTGCGCGTCGTCGAAAAGAAGTTCGCGCAGCAGGTCGCTCGACAGCGGACGAATGTTGTGCCGCTTGAACCACGAACTCTTGCCCGATCCCGGCAATCCGATCGCCAGCACCACCGTTCCCTTGCTGGCGCGGGCCGCCGCCGCGCCTTCTGCCGGCAACTTCGCGGCCACCGCCGCTTCCGGGCCGGATGCCTCCGCGGCGAATGCGTCTGCTGCCAAAGATCCAGCTGCCGCCTCAGGACTGCGCTCAATCGATCGCTGCCGAGATCCGCCACGGCCTCCGCGGCCGCGACGCCGGCGCGAAACTCTTGGCCGCGCTTCAAAATCCTCAGGTGAAGTAGAAGATGCCCCGGCTCGTGCCGAGACGGGCTCAGGCACGGGTTCCGGCTCCCGCTCCGGTCTCGACCGCGGCCGCGTCTCTACGACCGGAGTCTCGACCACAGCAGTTTCGGCCGGAGCGGCCGGCTCATCTCCATAGAAATTCGGTTGCAAGGGCTCCGGTGCCTTGGTTGTTTCCTTGGCCGAGCCCTCCGCGGGTTTCTTTTTGCGCTTCAAGCGCTCGCTCATCCATTTACGCATATAGCTTGCTTGTAGCATACCAGCGCATGATGGGGCAATCCACGCCCACCCCGTGGCAGTTAGGGTACCTGTTGCCATCGGTGATTGGATCGTTGAACCATCGGGTTATCGGGTGATCGGGCCATCGGGTGATCTAAGTTCAAACGCTTTTGACTTTCGATCGCCCGATGACCCGATGGCCAGATCACCCGATAGTCCCATGTCCCGATTGGTTACAATAGCGCACAAGGTCAAATCCATGAATCCAAACCATCCCTCCACTCCTCCGGCGGCCGCCGCGCAAATCCCCGCCGTACCGCTGACGCTCGAAGGCTACGCCACCCTTCACCAGATGATGCGTTTTCGCTGGGCGGCGTGGCGCGCTACTCCCGATGACGTTCCGGCGCGATATCGCCAACGAAGCGGCGCTCCTGCTGGCCAAAATGGAGTCCGCTTCCGAGGGAACGGCCGACGGCCAGTCCGCGCTCTTCTCCTTGCTGGGGCATAAAGGAGACCTGATGCTGGTCCACTTCCGCCAGACCTTTGACCAGCTTCAGCAGGTGGAACTCGACCTGGCCCAGCTGCGCCTGAATGAATTTCTCGAACCCACGAGCTCGTATCTGTCGGTGATTGAGCTGGGGCTCTATGAATCCACGCTCAAGACGTATAAGGCGCTCGCCGATCGCGGCGTCGAACCGCACTCGGACGAATGGAAAAAAGCGATCGACGAAACCATGGCCCGCCAGAAAGAAGCGATGAAGTCGCGCCTCTTCCCCGCGATACCGCCGAACCGCTACATCTGTTTCTATCCCATGGACCGCCGCCGCGGCGAAGACAAAAACTGGTACACCCTTCCCATGGAAGAGCGCCAGCGCCAGATGAACGACCACGGCCTCGTCGGGCGCCGCTACGCCGGAGAGGTGAAACAGATCATCACCGGCTCCATCGGCTTCGACGATTGGGAGTGGGGCGTTGACCTGTTCGCCGACAATCCCCTGGTTTTCAAGAAACTGATCTACGAGATGCGCTTCGACCAGGTCAGCGCCGTCTATGCCCTGTTCGGAAGTTTCTACATCGGATTGCGAGTTCCGGCAAACCGCCTTTACGAGTTGCTCGAAGGATCTCTGCCGCCGCTCAATTGAATCATCGAGGTCGGATCGGGTCATCTGACCATCGGGTCATCGAAGCCCAAATGCCCTTGGTTTTAGATGGCCCGATCACCCGATCGCCCGATGACCCGATCAAAATGAATCTCGTGCCGTTTCATATCCACCCGCGCTCCGCGAAACGTCACGCCCTCCATGCGCAGGCGGAATCTCTGTTCCGCGCCATCTTCACCGCGCAACTTGACGGCGCCGCCCGAGCCGACCACACGGTGCCAGGGCAATCCCTCAACCTCTTGCAGGATGCGCACCACCTGCCGCGCCGCTCCCGGCCAACCCGCGGCCCGCGCGATGGCTCCGTAGCTCGACACCGTTCCCGGCGCCAAGCCGCGAATCAATCGAACGACGCGGGCCCGCTTGTCCTCCGGCATTTTGCGCACCATGCCTCATCATAAATTGTCGCCCGGTTTACGAATTGTCATCCTGAGCGAAGCGAAGGATCTCTGCATTGGAGCCGCTGCAAATGTAGATGCCCACCACCCCATCGCGCCGAAAGCGGGCGCGCTGGAGTCTCGCTTCCACCACAGCTCGTTTCCCGCCAATCATGTTAATCTAGATTCGACGGTACAAAAACTTTCGCGCACCCGTAAAACCTGGGATTACGCTATCCGCATCCCATATAATTGATCCATCAAACTGCCTTCTGGAGAACCGAAATTATGTCTCGCTTGTTGAAAACCCTGCCCCTGACGTTGGCCATTGTCGCCTTGAGCATCATTGCCGCCGGCTGTTCCAATCAAGCACAGATTCGTGTGTTCAATGGCATCCCAGACGCCAGCGCCACCTTGGATGTCTACGTCAACGCCAGCAAGGTCGCTCCCAGCTTGCAATTCACCTATGTTTATCCGACGACGACCACCCCGGTAAAATACGTGTATGTGCCGTCGGGCAGCAACACCGTCAAGGCCTACAACCAAGGACAAACCACCAACCCACTCTTCACTACCCAAGGTCTGGCGCTGAGCGCTTCGGAGGAGTACACCGTGGTTCTGGCCGGATTCGCCAACCAGAGCCCCCAAGCCTACGTTTTCCAGGACAACAACACGGCGCCGAATCAGAACACTGGCCAGAATAATGAGGAGTTTCGCGTCATCGACGCCTCGGCCAACACTCCTATCAACGTCGGTTTTGATGTTTGCTTTTACCAGACTGGGCTTACGCCGCCTACCACTCCTCAGATTTCTGGCCTCCAGATTGGGCAGGCGAGCAGCTACCTTACGCTTCCCTACGTACAACAGGGTTATACCATGCTGGTTATGGCACACTCCGACAACGACAATTGCCAGGGGAACCCGTACATCAACTGGCCCTACGCCTATCCAAGCACCACCAACGGATACATCACTACGATCGTGATCGTGGACAACGCGAACAACGGCGGTCAAGGAGTCAGTCAGACCCCGATTAACCTCATCGACCTGGATTAATCGCGGGCACGCCACCTCGACCCAGCCGCGCGACTCGCAGCCATGGTCGGGAGATTGACCGGCAAGAAGATCAGGAAAAAGTGCTGGGCCTCGACCGAGGCCCGGCCAGTCGTCTTAACAAGCGGTTGACAAACCTTCCTGCTCACTACCAAACTGCCTGTTGGAGAATGAAAGATGTTTCGCTTGTTGAAAGCCGTGCCTCTCACGTTGGCCGTCGCAGCCTTGAGCTGTTGGACCGTTAGCTGCAACCCCATTGGCCACTCGCAGATTCGCCTGATCGATGCCATCTCCAACGGCCAGCAAACGGATATCTATGTCAACTCCATCAGGGTCGTTCAATCCATGCAGTTCCCCCAGGTTTACCCGCCTGTGGCCACGCCCGCCAGCTACGTCACGGTGAATTCCGGCAGCGCCACCATCCAGGGATATCCACCCGGAGACACGACCAACCCCATCCCTCCCACCGGCGCCACCGTCTTGAAAAGCACGTTTCAGTACACCGTGGTTGCCGTAGGACTTGAACTCAATGACAGCGCACCCATGGTGGTCGTCGACGACAACACCCCTCCGCCGGCGAACCAGGTGGAATTCCGCGTCATTAACGCATCGCTCAACTCCGCCTCGCTCGGCCTGTCCCCCTTCGGAGTGGACGTTTATTTTGTTCCCCCCTCGGTCACCGACATCACCGACTACACACCGCAAATTTCCGGCCTGGGCTACGCCCAGCCCAGCGGCTACCAGCAAATTGATTTCCTCAGCACTGGTTATCAGGTGATCATGACCGCGCACGGCGCCAAGATCCCGCTCCTTACTTACCCTAATCCCCCCAATCCCCCCGCCGCCCCACCGTGGCCGGCCACCGGATCGATCACCACCTTTGTCCTGATGGACAACGCGGGCGGCAATAACGGAATGTCAACCACTCCGCTGGTGCTGAACGACCTCAACTGATTGCACGCGCAGCGCAGCCTAGCGTCTTGTCTTGCGTAGGGACAGCCGCCCCCGGCTGTCCAGCGGGGCGCAGCCCCGCCAATCGTGGCCGGACAAAGGAACCTCCAGGCCAAACCGCGCTCAAAATTAACTTGATTCTTTGGGACGCGACGCAGATTACTTCGCCGTCGAGCGGCCCGTCCTTCGATACCGCCACCCTATGAGCGCCAGTCCGGAAGCGGCCAGCACCATAGTCGAGGGCTCGGGAGTCGTTGTCGGCTTGTGGTGTTTCGGGCGGCACCGCCCGTCAACGACTATGTCGCCGGCGGCACAAGCACGGGGAGGCAGCGGCACATTGACCGGCACGTACGGAAATAAAAATGGACCGCCGAAAAGCGGGGGTGGAAGCGCCTGGCCGCTGGGCAAACTGGACGGCGAAAGCACGGGACGGATGGGCGACAACGGCGGATCGAGCGCCGCTACCGGCCGGTCCAGAACATCTGCCTCCGGCTCCTCGTTCGAGACCTCGGGCTTGGCCTCATCCGAAATCTGGTTGCCGCATCCCGCGCGTGCCGTGATTTTGCCGTCGGTCAGCAGCAATTCGCCGAGGCGCAGCCGAACTTTCTTGCGCGTCCAGAAAACGGTGTCGCGGATGCGGTAAGAAATATAAACTTCGCGGGCTTCGGCCAGCCGCACCAGCCGGGCGCGATCGTAATCGAAGCGGGCGTAGTGCCGGCGAACCACGGCATCGCGCGCCGCCGCTGCCCGAAGATCGCCCGGACTTTTCATCCCTCCCGGCACAACTGAGTACGGATAGACTTCCGGTGTCCACGCCCGAGATTTCGCGGGCTTGGCCGACCGCGCCGCCGCGAACGCCAGGTTCTTGCGCACGTTGCCCCGCGCCCAATATGAATCGGACAAACCTTGGGAAGCGCGCATCGAGGGTTGTAACAATGAGCGATGAAGTTGCCAGCCGGCGCCCGCCAGTGCGGTGCCGGCGGCCAGCGCAACCAAGACGCGCTCTACGCGCAGACGGCGTTTGTACCACGTCCGCCTTTGTCTTCGCCGCACGGCTTTCCCACTCATACCGTCGCTCAAAACAGTACTCCTGTGCCCCGCCGCTGGGCCCGTGGGCAACTAGGGGGAGAGCCTATTCGAAGAGCCATTCCGGCATCCAGAACCACCCCACAGAACCGGTCCGGATACAGGAACCTAGCGTGCAGACGAGAGCATTTTAGCAGAGTTTGGCAAGCGATTTCACGCTAAATCCGGCCTGCCGCGACCCCTCCTCCCCAGTGGCTGGCGGGCTGCTAGATCGGTTCCGGCATTGCTATAGCCCGTCCGTGTAGGGCGGACACTCCTGTCCGCCCCTGTCCGCCCAGCGGAGCGAAACTCGGCATCTGCATGGGGGCACAGCAACTCTGGATTTGCTCTAAAAACCCAGTTGCCGGACAGGCGCGGGTTGCGTAGCCTAATCAGGAACGAGAACCGCTGACTTTCACCGGAATTCCGGCAACGAAGTTTCGGGCAAAGTCGGCAGCAACTGGCAACCGGCCACCGGCAACTGACAACTGATTCCCCAACTGATTCCCGAAGACGAGCTATGGATGGAAGAGGCCCTGCGCTGCGCCCAGCGCGCCCTCGAGGCTGGCGAAGTCCCCGTGGGAGCGGTCGTCGTCTGCGCTGGCCGCATCGTAGGGCGCGGCTGGAACCGCAATCTCACCGACTGCGACCCCACCGCTCATGCCGAAATCGTGGCCCTGCGCGACGCCGGACGAACCGTCGGCAACCACCGCCTCGGCCTCTGCGATCTGTTTGTTACAATTGAACCGTGCGCCATGTGCGCGGGAGCGGCCGTTCATGCCCGCCTCCGCCGCCTGGTGTACGGCGCCGACGACCCGAAGGCGGGCGCCGTCCACTCGACTCTGCCAGTGGTCAATCATCCCAGCCTCAATCATCGCATCGAGGTCCGGGGCGGAGTGCTGGCCGGACGCGCGGCGGAAATGGTGCAGGAGTTTTTTAGAAACCGTCGTTAGGTTTTTGGCAAGGGCACGGCTTCAGCCGTGCCGCTCGAGACCAGAAAAGAAGCGGGCTTTAGCCCCTGAGGGCGCGTCCGCTTCTACTGGCAACTGTTTTTCCGGAGAGGTGCGTGAGCGGTTGAAACGATCCGCCTCGAAAGCGGACATACCTTAACGGGTATCGTGGGTTCAAATCCCACCCTCTCCGCCATATTTCGCATTTGCTGAGGAGCGCGCGCCCTTGAACAGCCCCCGCCAAACTCCGTTTGATAGCGTCGAGAATGCCCACCAATACATTCAACTTCTGGTCGAGGCCATCGCCGAAGCCAAAAGCGAGATCGAAGCCGATCTCGCCGCCGCCATAAAAGCCAAGTCCGAGCGCCGTATCGAGGCCCTCCGCATCGTGCAGTTCAAGTTAAATAAGCTGGAACAGAACCTGACCAACAGCAGCGTCCTGCTCAACGACCTGCGCACCTTGCGGCGCCTTCTATTGGACGAACGCCCCGAGCCCGCCCCGCCCGCCCCCAACAAAAATTCCCATCCCGGTTCCAAACCCTAGCAGGAAGTGGAAATACCCCAGGTTCGTATCAGGGCTTCGTATCAGGGTCTCGTATCAGGGTTTCGCTTCAGCGATACAGCACGTCCTTCGAAATCAGCGGCCCCTTTAGGGGAAAAGGGAAACCCGATTACTGCGTAAAGCCTTCCTCTTCCGGTTTTTCCAGATCCAAGGTTTTCTCCGTGTCTCCGTGACTCCGTGGTAAAAAAATTAAATTTAGGAAAGCGCCTAATTTCCCGGCAGTTGTTCAAGCCCGCCCCGCCCGTTCACGCTCTCAATTTTTCGCCAAACTTCTTTTCCAGCTTCGCCAGCTTGGGCGAGATCGTGAACATGCAATAAGGCTGCCGCGAATTTTCGTTGTAGTAGTTGTGATGGTAATCTTCGGCCACGTAGAATTCCCCCGCCGGCTCGACCGAGGTCACGATCGGTTCTGGAAACGCCCTGGCTGCGGTCAGCTCCGCAATCGCATTCTCGGTCATTTTCCGCTGCTCGTCATCACCATAGAAAATCACCGAGCGATACTGCTCGCCCGCGTCGTTTCCCTGCCGGTTGACCGTGGTCGGATCGTGCATCGCGAAGAATACTTCCAGCAGATCGCGATAACCAATCTCGGCGGGATCGAACGTAACGCGCACCACTTCCACATGCCCCGTGTCGCCGTTGCACACCTGGCGATAAGTCGCCTCATCGGCGCCTCCGCCCATGTATCCAGACTCGACCTGGGTTACTCCGGTCAAGCGCTGAAAAACCGCTTCCATGCACCAGAAGCATCCCCCGCCGAAAATTGCCGTCTGCTCTTTGGCCATGCTGGTTAGATGCGCCCGCTGAAAAAAAGTTCTCAGTTCTCGGTTCTCAGTTCTCAGGAAAACCGGCGAACCATAAGGTTTTGGTTCTCACTGGGAACTGGGAACTGAGAACTCCCTTACACCGACACCGTAAAAGAAGTTTCCGTCCGCGTCACCGGCCGGTAGAGCGTATCGCGCTCGACGGGCACGCGCCCCGCTTCCGTGATCAGCCGCACCAAGTCGTGCCGCCGCAGCCCTTGCGGAGTAGTCGCCCCCGCATCGTGGTAAATCTTTTCCTCGACCACCGTCCCATCGATATCGTCGGCCCCGAAGCGCAGCGAGATCTGCGCGATCTTCGGCGTCATCATCTGCCAATAAGACTTGATGTGCGCGAAGTTATCCAGCACCAGCCGGCTGACCGCAATCTGCTTGATGTCGGTCATCCCGGTGGTCGTGAAAAGATGCTGCAACGGCGTGTTCGCCGGATGAAAAGCGAGCGGAATAAACGTCTGGAATCCGCCCGTCTCATCCTGCAAGGCGCGCAGCTTGAGCATGTGATCGACGCGGTCTTCGTCGTTTTCGATGTGGCCGTAGAGCATGGTGGCGTTCGATTTCAGCCCGATCTGGTGCGCCAGCCGCGCGGTATCGAGCCATTGATCGCCGTCAATTTTGTGGTCGCAGATAATGTGCCGCACCCGGTCGGCAAAAATCTCCGCGCCGCCGCCCGGCAGCGAATCCACTCCCGCCTCTTTCATTTTTTCCAGCGTCTCGCGGATGGTCAGCTTCGCCCGCTTCGCCAGATACGCCACTTCCACCATGGTGAAAGCCTTCAGGTGGACGAGCGGAAAGCGCTCTTTCAATCCTGAAATAAGGTCGAGAAAATATTGCAACGGCAAATCGGGATGCAGCCCGCCGACAATGTGAAACTCCGTGACCGCCTCCGTGTAGCCGGAAGCCGCCGTCTGGAAGGCTTCTTCGAGCGCCATGGTGTACGCCCCCGGAGCGTCTTTCTTGCGTCCATAAGCGCACAACCGGCAAGCCGCCACGCAAACATTCGTCGGATTGATATGCCGGTTGACGTTGAAGTAAGCCTTGTCCCCATGCATCCGCTCCCGCACCCAGTTGGCCATCCACCCCACGGCCAGGATGTCGCCCGTCCCATAAAGCGCAAGCGCATCGCCCTCGTTCAGCCGCTCTCCCGCCAGCACCTTATCTTTGATCGGGACAAGCCGCGGATCGTCAGTCTGAAATGCGTGGGTCTGAAATGGGCGTGTAGCAGGCATCGATATCGATGATACCGCAGGGAGTGATGGAAGTCCTCAAAGCAGACGGTAGGGCAGTGGGTCAGTTTCGTTTTCCACAGAGGCGGTGCTAGGATGAACCACGGCTCCGCCGCGCCAGACGCTTGCAGGAGAGTGAACATGTCGAAAGGCAAAGCCTTCCTTGTAGTAGGCCACAAAGACTGGGGAAAATCTTCAACGCTCAGGGCATTGACCGATGGCAGTCGATATCCGCGCACATGGATAATAAAGTCGACTACTTTTTTCATCAGGCGAATGTCGAATGATGACATTCCTGCCTCGCTGATCGAATTAGCTAAGAGGCTTGATCCAGACGTTACCCCCAACGTGATCGCCACGCTTTGTCCGACCTTCAATGACAAGAAGGCGCTCCCAGCGTTACTAGAAACACTGAGCATTCTTGAGCGAAAATACGAACTATTCTTTTTTGTCCTACGGCACAAGTGCAGTAATCCGGACCTGACAATCCCGGACGACGAAACCGACAAATTGCAGCGCTATGGCACAGTGGACGTTTTCCAGTCGGAAAGAGCCAAGCCAGAGGCGATAGCGATTGCACTCCAATCCTTTATTGAACAGCATGTCTAATGAAATAACTGGGGGTGCGCCAATTCTCGCCCTTTTCGAGAAGCCTGTCCTGAACGAAGCCGAAGGGTGGCCCGCCGCACAGTTGACACCGCTCGGTCCCGCCTTACGACCCACGACCGGGCAGCTATACACTTCGATAATATTTCATTGACTTTCACCTCCGTTATGCCAACATATAATTATCAGACAATCATCAGCGAGGACTTCCATGCTCGATACCCGTGAAATCCACTCCTTGACCGATTTCCTGCGCGACCATAAGACGCATGTCAAGCGCCTCAAAAAGACGCAAACCCCGGAAGTGCTGACCGTGAACGGCAAGGCCGAGGTCGTTGTGCAGGATGCGGCCAGCTACCAGCTCATGCAAAACCGCTTGCTCTACATGGAGACCCTTGCGGCCATTCAGGAAGGAATGGCGAGCGCGGAACGCGGCGAATTGAAGCCCGCCGCCCAGGTCTTTGACGAGATGCGGACCAAGTATGGCCTATCGCGTTAGTCTCACCGCACCGGCTGAAGCGGACGCGTATGCGGCCTTTGAACGCATACGCGCCGCAGCTCCCAGGCTCGCCGAGAAGTGGCTCACACGGCTATTTGCGGCCATTTTCAGCTTGCGCAAGTTTCCCGCCCGTTGTCCCGTGATTTCCGAAGCAAGAGATCTCGGCTATCCCGCCCGCCATTTGCTCTTCGGCAAAGGAAACGGCGTGTATCGAATCATTTTCCATGTCCAGGATGACGAGCAGCATGTCCGCGTCTTGCGCATCTGGCACGCCTCCCGCCATGCCATCACCGCCGCCGACGTGGCGGAGTAACCTGCCGGGTGCGCCACTTCTCACGCTTTTCCAGAAGTTCGCCCTGTTTTCCGAAGCCCCGAGCGAACCCGAGGGGGATAGCCGAAGGGTGGCCCGCCAAACCGCCGACACCAAGTAGCAGTACCTGACGGCTGATGGCTGACGGCTAACGGCTTTCTTTTTCATCACATTTTTCTCGTACGCTCATCACAGACTTGCACCCCAATCTCTGCGAAGATAGCTGGACAGTGCACCATCGAAAACTGCGCCCGTCTCTCGAGACGAACGCGTTTCCGGCCGCAAACTTTTTACGCGCTCTTTGACAACAAATGTCCCCGCTCACCACCCTCGCAAGTGTACGCCAAAAAGCAAAATTCAACGCTAAGTCCAATCTTTTGAATACTTTGCCTCTAACTAATTTATTATCATCAACTTAACTCATTTCGGGGGGAGGGGGGGTACCCCCACAAATTTCTGAATTCTACCCGTCCGATGGCCCAAATCCTTGAGCGTGAAGACGAGCGCGGAGATGACATAGCTGGAGGCGCGTCACTTCTCGCGTCTATATATGTGGAGTACCAAGTCCCGACCCCAGAAGTTCAACCGCGCTTTAGCAGCAGATCTCCCGCGACAAAGAAAAAGAACACCACCGAAATCACTCCATTCATCGTAAAGAACGCGGCGTTCAGTTTGCTCAAATCGTCGTGCCGCACCAGCGTGTGTTCGTAGAGCAAAAGCGCAGCGACGACAATCACTCCGGCAATCGCCAACTTGCCAAGTCCAAAAACAACCACCAGAGCAACCAGCAGACCGAGCATCACAGTGTGAAACACGCGGGCGACGACGAGCGCATTCTTGATTCCGAGATAACGCGGCAGCGAGTGCAATCCGTGCCTGCTGTCATAGTCATAGTCTTGACAGGCGTAGATCACGTCGAATCCGCCGACCCAGAACGTCACCGCAGTGGTGAGTAGCAAAATGCGCGGATCAAGCGATCCCCGCACCGCGATCCACGCAGCCGACGGAGCAATGCCCAGAGCGAATCCGAGAAACAGATGCGACCAGCGCGTGAATCGCTTGCTGTACGAATACAGAAGTATCACCGCAAGCGCCACCGGCGAAAGTATCAGTGTTAAGCGATTCAACTGCGATGCAGCGAGAACAAAAACTCCGCACGCGGCCAGAACAAACGCACTCACAAACGCCGGCGTCAACAGTCCAACGGGCAGCGCGCGATTTGCGGTGCGAGGATTGGTAGCGTCAATCGAGGCGTCGGCCATGCGATTGAACGCCATCGCAGCCGACCGCGCCGAAACCATCGCCACGACGATCCACGCCAGTTGCCGCCACGAGGGCAAGCCTCCAGCGGCCAACATGGCCCCGCAGAGCGCAAATGGGAGCGCGAAGATGGAGTGCTCCCACTTGATCATCTCCAGCGTGATCTTCAGATTTCGGAGGAAGCCCACGAATTTAATTGTAAAGCAGCGGCACAAACCGACAGCCTTCGAGAATCTTCACCTCAGCCTGCCCTTTGACTTTGTGGATCAATTGCAAATCCTGGCTGTAGGCCGGACCGATCGGCGCGATCATGCGTCCGCCTTCGCGCAACTGCGCGAACAAATCTGGCGGCATCTCGGCGGTAGCGGCGGAAATCAGAATGGCGTCGAACGGCGCATACTCCGCCCATCCCTCGCGCCCATCGCCAACTCTGATCTTCACATTGCGATATTCCAGCCTGCGCAGCGTGCTTTCCGCCGACGCCGCCAGTTGCGCGTGGCGCTCCACCGAATACACCTCGGTCGCGAGCAGCGAGAGCAGCGCCGTCACGTATCCGGAACCGGTGCCGATTTCAAGAACGCGGTCAGCGGCATCGAGCGCGAGGTACTCGAGCATCGCGGCCACAATATATGGCTGCGAGATGGTCTGATCTTCACCGATGGGCAGCGGATGATCTTCGTAGGCGTCTTGCCGGAAAGTTTCCGGGACAAATTCGTGGCGCGGCACTTTGCGCATGGCGTCAAGCACGCGCAAGTCCCGGATTCCGCGCTCTTCAATCTGCGTGCGCACCATGCTGTAGCGCCGCGCATGAAAAGGATCGGGCTGAGAAGTGGAGTCCATGAGGACTAACGTCCAGACCCTAGTTCGGTTGTCATCCTGAGCGAAGCGAAGGACCTGCTGTCGCGTGCAGTGCTAAAAAGCAGGTCCTTCGCTTCGCTCAGGATGACAATACGGTTTATGTCAACAACTGTGAAACAAAATGCTAGTACGGCCCGATGATTCCGCCAATGCTGCGCGCAGCGGTCGGTTCGAGCCGCGCCCTGCTTTCTTGCGCCTCGACCATATCGAGATATTTGTAAGCCGAGCCCGTATTGAAGAGCACGACTGTATCTTCCGCGCTCAAGAATCCGCTGGCGCGCAATTTTTGATACGCAACCAGCGATGCAGCTCCTTCAGGCGCGGCGAACACGCCTTCCGCGCTGGCCCAATGCCGCATGGCCGCGAGAATTTCCTCGTCGGTCGCCGCGACCGCTGTCCCGTGGCTTTTTTTCAGAATATCGAGAATCAGATAGTCGCCATACGCCTTAGGCACGCGCAATCCAGCGGCAAAGGTCGCGGCGCCGGTCCAAGCTTCGGATGCGCTCTTCCCCGCTTCCCATGCCTTCACAATCGGCGCGCAGCCAGCCGCCTGCACGGTAATCATCTTTGGACGTTCAGGCCCGATCCAACCCAACTCCTCCATCTCATCGAAGGCCTTCCACATGCCGATCATGCCCACGCCGCCGCCGGTCGGATAGACGATCGCTTGCGGAAGTTTCCAGCCGAGTTGTTCGGCGACTTCGTATCCCATCGTCTTCTTGCCTTCGACGCGGAACGGTTCTTTCAGCGTCGAGACGTCGAACCAGCCTTCCTTGTCTTTGCGCTCGGCAATCATGCGTCCGCAGTCGCCGATCAGGCCATCGACCAGCGTGACGTGCGCACCGTAGTAATCGCATTCCATGCGGTTCGCCAGCGGCACATCTTTCGGCATGAAGATGTGGGCTTCGATCCCTGCCGCTGCCGCGTAGGCCGCCAGCGCGCCTCCAGCGTTTCCGGCAGACGGAGCGGCCAGCTTCTTCAATCCATAATGTCGAGCCATCGTTACCGCAGCCGACATGCCGCGCGCTTTGAACGATCCGGTTGGATTCAGCCCTTCGTCTTTAACGTAGACATTGGCAAACTCGCGGCTGGCGAGCATGGGCGTGAATCCTTCGCCGAGCGTGACCGGCTTGGCATCTGGCAGAACTTCGGCGTAACGCCACATGCTGGCCACGCGCCCTGATAGATCTTCGGGACGCAACTTCCCTTTCACGCTGGCAAGGTCGTAGCGCGCGAAAAGCACGCCGCCATCTTTCGGACAAACGTTCTGCGGACGGTCGGCGGAGACATGCTCTCCGCAGCGAGTGCATTCAAGGTAAGAAATTCGCATCGAAGGAAGGATAGCACTTTGGCGGTTGGCCGTTGACCGTCAGTTATGCCAGCACCATGAGGGGCTTTCACTTGCTACTATCGATGACTGGCACAGGTGGATGACCAGCGGGAACGATGTCGCGCTTTGTACTCACCGTATACACGTTGTTTACAGCCGAGTACGAACCCAAGGCATATTCACCCTCGATTGAAGCTGTGCTTTGCGTTTTCTCAAGCTTCAAACCGTCGGTGGACTTGAACGGTACCACCAAGAGAACTACCTCATCCAGCCCAGCAATTCGGTATGTTTCGGGTTTCGTCGGTGTTCCAACAAGCACAAGTCGAGCCAGTTTCTTGTCGACCGAAAACGAAAGCGAGATGCGATTAAAGTCATACGAGGACCCGTTCTTGATTTTATCCTCTCGGCCAACCGGAACAATGATTCGAGGGCCGCATGCAATGATTGCAATTTCAAGGGATCCTTCAAATGCAATTTCAAATTTTCCTTTTTCGTACCTTTTCGAAATGAGTATCCCCACGATAGAAGCAAACAGGTTCGGAGCATCCTTGCCAGGGACGCGGGCAAAGGTCTGCGCAATCGGTTCTGCTAGCAGAGAGGTTGTCCCACCGCAACCCAATATGCCATACGAGATATGACCTGCAGGAATACATCCCTTCTGTTTAGGGTCTTGCGTTACTCGGCGAATCTGGCAGGGAGGCACCTTCGGCAGCGGTTGTGTGCGGAACACAAGCGCGCTGTCAAGCACGATGCGATCCACCACCTTGTAAATTTTGTCGCCGACTTTGATGTCGTTGTGTTTCTCGGCTGCCACTGCTCCACTGTGTGCCATAAATCCGACGAGCAGCGCAGCACCTACAACGGCCCTCACGAGCTTAAGAATTCTTTGATTCTCTGTCTTAATGTAGTCGCGCGGCACCCGTCGACTGTAAGCCGTGTTTCCCGATTTAATCATGCATTTGCACCAAACCACACGGAATTATTGCCAGCAATCACCACCCGTTACCTTGTCACGCTGCCAATCTTTTAGCATCTCACTCGCCCTCTGGAACCACGGCTCGGAGTTCAAACGCGCCGTTCCCACCGCCGTGGATCGCGGCTGCCGTGAAAACACGCAATCACTACCAAGGCGCTAATTTCGACGCGGAAGAAGAGCCCGTAAGGAAATTTACGCAGACGCGCGCGACGAACATCTCGAAAAACCATCGGGAACTGGTGGGGGCTTTCCTGCAAACGGAGGACTGCCGCTTCAACTTCGTCGCGAAATCGCACCCCAAGGCCGGGATGCCTGGCCTCGTACCAATCTTGAGCGTCCAAGAGTTCGGCTCGCGCAGCTGGCGTAAAGATCACTTGCATTGCTACGGGCGTCGTCGATCCAATTCAACACGCAACTGTTCCCAGGTAACCGCTTGGGTTCGATCCTGGTCGAGACTGGATAGCCGCCGAGCCAGTTCGGCTTGTTGTGCTTCTGGCAGAGGAATCTCGGTATCGCGCAGACTGTCCCAAAGCTGGCCAATCAGTGCAAGGCGTTCTGCGGGACTAAGCCGCGCGAGTTCGTCGGAATCAAGGTGTTGCATACTCCTTAACCTACCTCTTTCCGATGCGCCAAACAACCCTTACGTCGACACTCGTTTCAGCATCTCATTCGCCCGCCGAAACCACGGCCTCTCCCGCCGCCGCAAGTAACCAGGCATAGTCGGTTTCTTATCGAGCACCTTCTGCGCCCACTCGCGGGCTTCGGCGTTGCGGCCCTCGGAGGCCAGCAAGTCCGCGAAATTCAGATACGTCTCCGACAACGTCGAGGTGATGGTTACGTGGCGAAAGAGCGCTTCGGCTTTTTCTTTTTGTCCGGTCTGCGCGTAGGCGTGGGCCAGCAATCCGGCGGCGCGATGGAAATCGTAGTCGGGGTCTTTCGCGACCACGCGCTCCAGATCGGGCAATGCGGCTGCGGCGTCGCCTAACTGGATGGCGCAAACTCCCGCGCCGGTAAAAAGGATCGGGCGTATCGGCGCGGGCGGCGATGGCTCGGTCGAACGCGGCGCGGGCCGACTGGATCTTGCCGTCGTCCATGTAAAGATCGCCGAGTTCTTCGTAGTTTCCAGCCGAAGGATTGTCGCGAATCGCGGCTTCGAGTTCGCCAATGCGCTTGCGGCGCGGAAATACTTTGAACGACTGGCCCACCAGTCCAATGTCGGGAAGCGCCTCGACAAAAAGATAGACAATCGCGCCCAGCGGGCCCAGAAACAGGATGATAAAAAACCAATAGGTATCCGGCCGCCGCCGAATGAAGTGGACGATCGCAATTCCCTGGAGCAGATAATGCCCCACGGGTAGAGAAGATGGCTAAAGAATCCCATGCCAGTATCAGGCCTGTTTGGCCCTAGCGTGAGCTTACACATTTGTGGAAGATGGAGGAAGTGGCTTTTGGGTAGACGCGGCAAGCCTCGCCTCTACAGGAAAATTATGACGACTGCGAACATTAGGAATAGAAGCATGGGGAATAAAAGCATTGGAGATAAAAGCTATGGGGAATGAAAACGACGAGGCGCAGATTCTGGCGCTGCACGAGGCCGGAGACCGGGCGCTCATGAATGCCGATCTCGCCGTGCTGGAACGGATCTTTGCCGACGACTATGTGCAATACAACGAGGCGGGCAAGGCGTTCACCAAGCAAGATGTGCTGGAACAATTTTCGACTGCGGCGCGATTCGTTATCCGTCGATTGTTTCGACCGGGCGCAAAATTCGCGTCTTCGGCGACACGGCGGTCGTGCATGGATCGGAATCCGATGAAGTCGAAGCCGGCGGAAAGCGCTTCGCCGTGCGCTACGTTTATCTGGACGTACTGCGGAAACGCGACGGCGAGTGGAAGCTGGTGGCGTCGCAGTTAGCGCGGCCGATGGAAAAATGACGCCGCCGTCAGGTTCCCCTGTGCACCTCTGTGTCCTCTGTGGTTAAAGACTTTTTTCAAACCGCAGAGCGCACAGAGGTACAAAGAGGAAAGCGAACACCTAATCATTCGCAGGCCGCAAACGGTTCTGCCAGTGCGACCAGAGGAACCAGACGATCCCGGCCAGCAGAAACACTCCGATGACGGCGTCGAATTTGTGGAAGTATTTGCCCAGCGAACGCCAGTTCTCGCCCAGTTTCATGCCGAAGTAGGCGAGCGCAAAACACCAGGGCCACGATCCTAGAAAAGTATAAATATGGAATTTGCCGCGCGGCATGCGGGCGATTCCGGCGGGCAGCGCGATAAATGTGCGGATCACCGGCAGCAGGCGCGCGATGAACACGGCCATGTCTCCCCAGCGCAGAAAGAAGCGGTCGGCCCAGTCGAGTTCGCGGCGGCCCATCAGGATCCAGCGCCCGTAACGCTCGACCAGCGGACGCCCGCCATAGCATCCGATTTCGTAGGCGACGAGCGAGCCGAGATTGCATCCGATGGCGCCGGCCGTGGCCACCCAGATCAACTTCATCTGGCCGTAAAAACCAGGTAGCCGGCGAAGGGCATGATCAGTTCGGAAGGCAGCGGAATGCAGGCCGACTCAATCGCCATGAGCAGCGCGAGGCCGTAATAGCCGGTCGCGGCGACGATGGAATTGATAAAGACGAAAACTAGGGTGAGGATTTTTTCCGTCATTGAAATTAGGATCGAAATTGAAATTGGAATTGGAATTGGGTGATCGGGTCATCGGATGATCGGATCATCTGGCTGTGGGTTTCAATCACCCGATGACCCGATGGTCAGATCGCCCGCTGCCGTTCAGAACATACCTTCCTGGGTGAAGCTGAATCCCGGCAAGGTCGCGCCATTGGCGGCTTTCACAACCTTGATCTTCACCACGGGCACGTCGGGAGCGCTGACCTCGGCGGGCCGCAGCACCGCGTATTGCGTGAATACTTCGCTGTACACTTTGGTGACCAGGTAATCCTGGCCGCTGGCGTCGTGGCGCCAGACTTGTCCGAGTTGGATGCTTCTTACGGCCACAAATTCCTTTCAGCACGCTGCGTTTTTTCGATGACCCGATTTTTCAGCAGCTTGTCACTTCTCAGACTACGCACCCGACCACCAGACCGTCAATCGCAGCGAAGTTACTTTTGTCGGATGTGGGCCGCGAGCCTTGAGCTTTGTTACCATGAACCACGACCCAGGAGGAACACGATGCCCCGTGGAAATGTGCCGCGTCAACCCAGCCGCAGCGGACGCCAGGAAGGCGCTCGCCGAACGAAGGGCGCACCGTTAAAAGGTATGACGAACGCTATGCCAGCGAAACATGCGGCTGCGCGTCTCGCGACTGGGAAGCTGCCGAAGCCTGCGCTTGTGAAAAAGCAGTCTCCACCTCGGGCGACAGAAGCGGCAAGCCGCGTCTCTACCTATGATCCTTTGGCTCCGGAACGCGTGCGACAGATCATCGCCGGTCTTGACCAGCTTTATCCCGGAGTGACCTGCGCTCTCACCCATCGCAGCGCCTGGGAATTGCTGGTGGCTACGATCCTTGCCGCGCAGTGTACCGATGTGCGGGTCAACATGGTCACGCCCGCCTTGTTTGAGAAGTACCCAACCGTCCAGGGTTTCGCGGCGATCGCTCCGGAAGATTTGGAGGCGGATATCCGCTCGACCGGTTTCTTCCGCAACAAGTCGAAGTCGGTGGTAGGCGCGGCGCGGAAGATCGTCGCCGACTTTGGCGGGCGCGTGCCCGACACCATGGAAGATTTGCTGACCCTTCCGGGAGTGGCCCGCAAAACCGCCAACGTCGTGCTCGGAACGTGGTTCAAGAAAAATGAAGGGGTGGTCGTGGATACGCACGTGACGCGAATTTCACGGCGACTGGAACTGACCAAGCAAGAAGATCCTCCAAAAATTGAGGTGGACCTGATGCGGATCGTCCCTCGCGAGCGCTGGACGGATTTCGCACACCAAGTGGTCTGGCACGGGCGAAAGCTGTGCGTGGCGCGCAGCCCGAAGTGCGCCGATTGCGCGCTGGAGAAACTGTGCCACGCGGGCGACAAGACCTGGTCCACGGTTGAGATTCATCCGCGGGCGCGGCTTTAGAATCTTTTGCTAAAGTTACTCCGGAGTTATTAACCCGTGTTTACTACCACCCCCTACCCCCCCTGTCTAGTGGAATCATGGGGTTAGGAGGAAATTTCCAGAGTGGTCTTTGAATTCAAAGGAGTTATATCAAAGTATTCCGGAATAAGGACTTAACTCGATTTTAGGCGTATTTTCCCGGTTTGGCACGCGGTGACGCTTGCTTCTTTCGCCACAAATTTAGTTATCAAAGAATTACTAGCCCCTGGGGGTTTGAGGCCGTCTCTGAAGACGGACACGCTGCAAAACTTCCCCAATATGACTCTATGCTCGCGTGCTCCGGGTCTTAAGTCAATGGATTTCTATTGCCTCATTCACTGCGGTGCAATTAACGCAGCGGTGAACCGCTGCGCCACCCAAAATAAAGTGCGACGGCTTGCCTCGCCGCAGCGTGCTTCACGGATTCAAATGCATAGGTCCTTCGCTTCGCTCAGGATGACAGGGTACATAGGAGGGCATATGGTTTGCATCGCGTAGGAAACTGCAGATCCCTCGCTTCGCTCGGGATGACAAGCTTGTAAAGCGGCAACTGGTGGGGTTCGCTCTAGCCGCCGGTGTACGACAGTTCGACTACTGTGCAATCGTCGTTGAGCGGCGTGCCTGCGCAGAAATCGGCGACGGCGGTGAAGATGTCTTCCATGGAGCGGCTGTTGCCGGCCACCTTTTCGAGGCGGTCGTTGTCGAACATCTCTCCGTGGGCGTTCTCCGCTTCGGTGACGCCGTCGGTCACCAGAACGAGCCGGTCTCCCGGCCGCATCTGGCAGTGGTCGCTGGAGTAAGTCGCGTCGGCGAGCAATCCCACGGGCAGGTTGCCGTGCGAGGGCCGGAGCACGTCTTTACTATTGCCGCAAATCCACACCGGCGGAACGTGTCCGCAGTTGACGTATTCCAGATCGCCGTCGCTGCGCAGGCGCGCGATGATCATGGTCGCGTATTTTTCGCCAATGTGCTTGTAGGTGAAGAAGCGATTGACGGCGTCGCAGATCTCGGTGAGCGGCATGCCGGAAATCAATTGCGAGTAAACCATGCCCTGGAGAATCGAAGCCAGCAGCGCGGCCGAGACTCCCTTGCCGCTGACGTCGGCGAGAACGACGGCCAGGCCGAGGGGCGTGTTCACGGCCTCGAAAAAATCGCCTCCGATTTCCGTGCAAGACACGTTGCGACCGTTCACTCGCGCAAAAGCGACCTCTGGCAGAGTGACCGCCAGCAGGCGCTGCTGGATGGAGGCGGCAATCGACAATTCCTTCTGGTAAAGGTGCCCGGCTTCTTCGGCCTGCACCAGGCGCGCATTCTCGACCAACTGGGCGGCTTCGGTCGCGATGGCGCGCAAAATATTCTCGCTGACGCCTTTGATATCGCGCGAGGCAAAGCGCGAATCGACGTAGAGCGCGCCCATCACCTCCCCGCCTGCCGGTTGCTCGGCGCGGGTCGCTTGCACGATCGGCTTGCGCAACGGCATGCAGATCACGGTGCGCAGGTCGAAGGCGACGATGCTTTGCCGCTCCTGCGCGTCGACCATCTGGCTGGTGTCGGTGACCATGTATTCGGAGTTGGAAGTCAATGCGCCTTCCAGCACCGAACGGGAAATTGTCGTGTCGTCGAGCAGCGGCTCGCCTTTCGAGTTGCGCCCGGCGGCGAGCGCCAGTTTCCCACCGCTGTCGAGAAGGAAGATGTAGCCGCGTTCGGCGCGGGTGAGTTTGAGGGTCGTCTCGAGCAGCGTGACCAGGATTTCATCGAGCACGCCGGTGGTGTTGAGCTTGCGCGCCGCTTCCATGAAGAGGGTGAGCTTCTCAAGGTCGCTTGCCTCGGGGGCAATCTGCATGCCCGAGATCTGGCTCAGGAACTCGCGCGCCGTGTTCGAGGTTTGTTGCCGCGGCTGGAAGATCAGGTAGGCAACATCGCGCGCCCCGAATTCCACCCGGTCGTTGCGCTCCAACTGGTGGCGTTCGACCCTCTCGCCATTGACGAAGGTGCCGTGTTTACTGCCCAGATCCACGACAAAGAATTCGCCGTTTTCCGAGACGATCAAAGCGTGCTCGCGCGACACGCGCGGATCGGCAATCACCAGGTCGCGGTCCACCTTGCGGCCCACCGTGTAAGGCGTGTGATTCAGCGAGAGCGTCCGCTGATCGTTGCCCGAGACAAAGATCGCGATGGGAAATATGCTGGATATGCCCGAAGGCGACGTAGCCGACATTTACGCTGGATTCTCCTGCGGCCGTCGTGTCAACAGCCGTCGTGTCAATCGTGGTATCAATCAAAGACGCCTGCGCCTGACACCGGCCCCGTTAGCATTCTACGACGGGCGCGGCGTTGCCGGGGCAGCAAAGGCCCTCTGATAACAATGGATCACCATCAGCCCAACCACGGCCACGGGCAGCAGTAGCGCGGTCCAGTCCGGCACCGTCCAGGCCCGTTCGACCAATTCGAGCGGCAGAACGAAAGAAAGGCATGCCAGCGCGGCGCTCGCCAGCCAGGGCCACAGCAGAAGAATTGTGGCAAAAATGAGGAGCGCGCGGCTCATGCGATTCCCGTCCCACATGCGTTGCCGCTCGCGCGCCAGCACCAGCAGTGCCGGCAGCATGATGACCTGGTCGTAGAAGTGGGAATTCGGAATGACCAGCAGCGTTACCGCCAAGGCCAGAGACACCATGGCAGCGAACTCGAAACTGTCTTCCGCACAGCGCCGGTTCTTCCATCCGATATGGACCATGGCCACGACGGCGAGCGCCCGCAGCAACCATCCCCAGGGAGCGGGAACCAGACTGCCCAGGACCGACGCCGCATCGGTGTAGTCCAGGTATCGCCGCATGGCTTCGACGAAGCGTGGGATCCAGTGCGGCAGATACAACTCCGAGGCGGCACAAAGAATGGCCATGGTGAACAGAAAAGACGCGGCCCAGCGCCAACGGCGGCGCCAGTCGGCCACGGTCCAGATCGTCAACCAGAGCAACAACAGGCAGACGAGTTGCGGCTTGATGGTGGCCAAAGCCAGCGCGATGCCGGCGGCCATGGGATGATCTGATGCGAGCAGCGCGATCGCGATCGCCAGCAGCGCAACCACGAGCAGCGTCATCTGCTGGAGCTTAAGACCCTGCATGACGGGCAAGCTGCCGATGGTCAGTATGACCAGGCTCGCCTGCGCCCACCACGGCAGAGGCCAGCGCAACACGCGCAGCCAGAGCGGAATGGTGGCCAGCGTAAGCCCGAGCAACACCCAGAAGAATCCTTTGCGGACAATCTCAAACGGAAGATGGATGGTCGGCGCAAGGTAGAAGACGACATAGACGGGATAGGCAAATCCCTGCTGATCTTTTGGATCGCCGGAGCGGAGCGGGTCGAGCGCGCGTCCATAGTAACCTTGCTGAATTTCGCGGGTCACGGCGGGACTATAGGGATCGCGTCCGCGAAGCAGCAATTCCCGCGCGCCCAGCCAGCGCGGATAGAGGTCGGAAAGATTGCCGCGCGGCCGGTCGTGGGCGGCGGCATCTTCGGATTTCTGATGCGGAATCAACACGCGGTTGGCGTAAATCCACATCCCCGCCGCGCACAGCGCGGCGGCGAGAACCAGCCAGAGCGGCTTGTGGAAAATGCCTGCCATCGCGAAATCTGAGAGAATCTTAGATACTACAATGCTCCCGTGAACATCTCGCGTCCAAGCAAAAATTTCGCCGTGGCAGCGGCCATCGGAGTTGCCAGCGGCACGCTATGCTGGGCGTTTCTGCACCGCCTCCGGCTTGGCGGCGCTGATTTCAACTGGGCGCATCACGCCGCTCGCGCGCTGCTGTCGGGCGAAAATCCTTACGCCAACACTCCGCCGGGGATTGTTCCGTACCCGCTGCCCGCCGCCCTCATAGCAATACCGTTCGCGCCCTTCCCGCCCGACATTGCCGCAGCTCTGTTTTTCGGAATCAGCTCCGCGCTACTCGCATTCGGACTCGTTCGCCAAGGCCCGGAAAGGCTGCTTATCTTCTTTGCCTATCCCTACTGGGCCGCGCTCATCACGGCGCAGTGGACGCCACTCATCCTGTGCGGCGCTTTCTTCCCCTTGGCCTTTGCCTTCTGCGTCGCCAAACCCCAGACCGGCACGCCCATCGCCCTCACTCATCTTTCTCGCACGGGATTGGCAACGGCGGCCGTTTTGCTGCTGGCAAGTTTCGCGTTCCGGCCGCACTGGCTCATGGAATGGATTCCGCAAGCCCGCCGCTATCGCTATTTCGTGCCCTTGCTGGTGGTGCCTGGGCCGTTGCTGGCGCTGGCGCTCTGGAGGTGGCGCGACCGCGACGCCCGGCTGCTTTTTCTGGCCTGCATTCTGCCACAGCGCTGGTTTTACGATTCTTTCATCTTGTGGCTGATCCCGAAAACGCGCCGCAGCATCGTCGCCACCGTGGCATGCAGTTGGGTAGCCGGGATATGGCGCTGGTATCACGCTCCGTCGAGCATGCACCAGGTCGGGCTCTGGTGCGTGCTTGCCTTTTACATTCCGATGCTGGCGGTCGTGCTGATTCGTCCGCCCCGTTCAGACCAATCTTCGCATGTCGCAATTAGGCATGGGGAACTTCGCGAGACTGGTTCTATAATCGCCACGAAAAGCCGCGATGAAAATTCCTGAGTTCAGCCGCGCCTGGTTCTTTGGCTTCGTTCTCCTGTTCGGTTTGTTGGCGATGACCGCCCGTCCGGCGACCGATCCCGACCTCTGGTGGCACTTGCGCACCGGGCAGTGGATCGTCGAGACCGGCCACGTTCCTCACGCCGACCCTTTTTCTTTCACTCGCGCCGGGCAACCGTGGGTCGTGCATGAGTGGATGTCGGAAGTTTTGTTTTACGAACTCTGGAAGCACGCCGGCTTTGCCGCATTAATTGTGTTCTCCGCGATCATTACCACTGCCGGTTTCATCCTGCTCTATTGGCGATGTCTGGCCGGCGGAGTCAAGAAACACTCGGCAGCTGCGGCAATCGTCCTCGGAGCTTTGGCCGCCGCCCCCTCATGGGGCGTGCGCCCACAGATATTCACGTTTATGCTGGCCAGCCTGCTGCTCTGGCTGATCGAACGCGGCGAAAGCCGGCCGAGGATCCTGTTCTGGATACCGCCGCTGTTTCTGCTCTGGCTGAATCTGCACGCCGGATTCGCGCTCGCTCCCGTGCTGTTGCTGGCGTATGGCGCTGGCCTGATGATAGAGACCGCCATCGGCGCCACGCCATGGAAAGATGCGCGTCCCATCATCTTGCGGGTGGTGTTGCTTCTCGTGGCTTGCGTGGTGCTCGTGCCTCTCAACCCCAGCGGCGCCGAACTCTATCGTTATCCCTTCGACACTTTGCGCTCGCCCGCCATGCGCTCGTTGATTGGCGAATGGCACTCGCCCGATTTTCATGAGTGGCTCTATCGCCCATTTTTATTAGTATGGCTGCTGCTTTTCGTTGCGTTCGCCAGTTCGCGCTCGCGTCCCAAGTGGCGAATGACGGTGCCGCTGCTGCTCACCGCTTGTGCCGCCCTCGACGCCGTCCGCCACATTCCAATTTTCGTTTTGCTGGCCGTGCCGGTGATCGCCGCCGCGGTCTCGGCCGATTCAGCGTCGTTAACAGTAGCGGACTCAGATCGAACGTCCCATCTCCTCGCGTCTCCGGCCATTTTTCAACGGGGTAGTGGTCATTCTGATGGCGGCGTTTGCCCTGGTGCGGTGGGTGAGTCTTGGGCGCGGCCAGGACGCCCGCGAGGCAGAGCAATACCCCCAAAAAACCGTCGCTTTCTTGCGGACCGGCGATTTTCCCAAAAACGTCTTCGTTTACTACGACTGGGGAGGCTATGCGATCTGGAAGCTGTACCCCGAATATCGCGTATTTGTGGACGGCAGAGCCGACCTCTACGGCGACGATCACCTGAGCCAGTTCACGACCGCCGTACAGCTCCGGACCGGATGGCGCGAAGTTCTTGACCGTTGGAAAATCGAGGCCGTGCTTGTTCCCCCGGCCTGCGCGCTCGCCCAAGCCCTGCTTCTCGACCCCAACTGGCATACTGCATTCCGCGAGCCGAAGGCAATCCTGCTGGTCCGGAGCGAGGCCGCCGTCGCACATGCCGGTGTGCCCCACATGCCCGTTATCCAGAGACCCACCGCCGGAGCGGTAATCGGAGAGTCAAGACGATGAAAAAATGTTACCCTGAACCGTTCCGAATCTGCGAAACTAAGGCAAAGCGGGAGTGGTCTAAAGCTAGTCCCAGATTGGGAACGGCTAATGTCAAGTTGCGAAGGGAGTCTTTAATGACAAATCTGGCTAAGCTCTTGTGGGGCAATGAGGAAGGGCAGGACATCGCGGAATACGCCGTGATGCTGGCGGTAATTCTCGTACTCGTAATCGGCACCATCCGTCTGGTCGGCGGCAATGCCAATAACGTATTTTCGTCGGTAGCCAGCACCATCCAATAAGCTGCGACGTTCGTGGAAACTGCGTGACCCGCGCGAAGAGGGAGAGGAATGAACCGAAGCCGTTTGTTGATGATCGGAGGCTTGGCGCTGGCGGTCGGCCTGCTCGTCAGCTTTTATGTCTATAGCCGGCTGCGGTCCCCGGCAGGCTCTATCGGCAGTGAAGACCAAGCGCCGGTCGTGGTCGCTAATGGCGATATTCTGGTTGGGACCAAGCTGGGAACGAACGATATCCGCGTGGTCACGATCCCGAAATCGGCAGTCCCTCCGGGGTCCTTCTCCGACAAATCGAAGGTGGTGGGCCGCGGCGCGATTTGGCCGATTGGCAAAGGCGAGTTCATTCTGAACATCAAACTGGCGGCGTTGAACGCCGGGGCCGGACTGCCCTCCATGATCCCACAGGGAATGCGCGCGGTTTCGGTGCGCGTCAACGATGTGGTCTCGGTGGCGGGCTTCGTGCAACCGGGCTCGCACGTGGATGTGCTCTCGACCGGCAATGAAGGCGCCGGCAACGAGCGTCAAACCACCACCGTCCTCGAAAACGTCCTCGTCCTCGCCGTGGGCAAGAGCCTCGACCGCAACGCTTCCTCGGACGCGCAGACCGCCCCGGTGATTACGCTCGCGGTTTCTCCCGACGACGCTCAGAAGCTGGCCCTGGTTTCCCAGGAAGGCCGTATCCAGCTCTCCTTGCGGAACCCGATGGACACCAAACCGGGGGACGTCGGCGCCACGCGCAGCAGTTCGTTGTATCCCGGCGCGCCCGTGGCGTCCGAGCCCAAGCCCAAAATTCACAAGGCGGCGGTAAAGGTTTCACCGCCGCCTGCGCCATCGCCGTATGAGGTGGAAACGATCCGTGGCAGCAAGCGGGAAGAAGACAAGTTTGACGCTCCAATACCACAGTAGTTTCGGTTCGCTTATTCCTTCGAGGGGTTGGCTCGTGCATCTTCGCAGAGGTCCGAATTCATGAAAGCTCTTACGCTCATCGCGACCGTTTTACTTCTCGGCGTAACCACCATGCCGGCTTTTTCTCAGGCCGCTGCTCCTCAGAACCAGGACACGCCCGCAATGCCTCCTCCCAATCCGGCGGCCGGGCAATCTTCCACATTGGCCGCGTCCGCGTCCAGCCAGAGCGTCACCGCGGGTTCGGCGCCACTGCGCGTGATGGTGGGCAAGTCTCTCCTGATTAACACCACCGAAAGGCTGAAGCGGGTCTCGGTCACCGACCCCACCGTGGCCGACGCGCTGGTCGTCACCCCCACCCAGGTCCTGGTCAACGGACTCGCCCCGGGTGAGGTTTCGCTGCTGATCTGGGACGAACTGGAACGCTCGCGCAGCTTCGATCTTCGGGTTGATGTGGACATCACCGCGGCTTCGGAGGAAATGCATCGCCTGTTCCCGGATGAGAAGATCAACGTGACGCCTTCGCGCAACGCCATTGTTCTTTCCGGCCATGTGACCACCGAAGACGTCGCCAAGCACGCGGGCTTGCTCGCGTCGGCGTATACCAAGAACGTCGTGAACGTGCTTACTTTCGGCCCGATCGGCGCAGATGAGGTCCTTCTCGAAGTCAAGTTCGCCGAAGTGGACCGCACCGCCCTGACCCAAGTGGGAGCAAACCTGTTCATGCCCGGACTGGGAAACACGATTGCACTCAGTCAGACCGGGCAGTTCGGCAGTGTCGGCGTCCAAACCTCGGCCCCCACCACGACCACCCAAAACGGCGTTACCACCACCAGCACAACCACCACCCCGCCGATCACCACCATCACCAACTTCCTGAATCTTTTCATAACCCGCACCGACATCAATCTGGGCGCCGTCATCCAAGCTCTGCACCAGAGAAATCTCCTCCAGATTTTGGCCGAGCCCAACCTCATCGCGGTCAATGGCAAGGAAGCCAGTTTCCTGGCCGGAGGAGAATTTCCCTTCCCCGTCGCGCAGCAAAATGCCAGCGGCATCGCCACCGTTACGATTCAGTTTCGCGAGTTTGGCGTGCGGCTGAAGTTCACCCCTTTGATCGAGCCGAACGGCAACATCCACCTGCACGTCGCTCCCGAAGTGAGCACGCTGGATTTCGCCGATGCCGTCACCGTCGCCGGAACCACCATACCCGCCATCAGCACGCGCAAGGCGGAAACTGAATTCGAACTGCAAGATGGCCAGAGCTTCGTCATCGCCGGCCTGATGGATAACCGCGTCACCAACATCGAGAACAAGATTCCGGGACTGAGCGATATCCCGATCCTGGGCAACTTCTTCAAAAGTAAAAGCATGCAGAAGAGCAACTCGGAATTGATGGTTCTGTGCACCGTGCATCGGATTTCGCCCAGTACCGGGACGCCGAAGGGCCCGGTCAACCCCGAGCCGTTTCTGAACCAAGGCCAATTCGATGCCAAGAAGCCCGGGGGCGGCGACAAGTAAAATCGGGTGATCGGGTCATCGGGTGATCGGTTTCAGATGGCCCGATGACCCGATGGTGAGATGACCCGATCAAGTTTATTGCGTGCTTTAGAAGGGGAGTGGGGAGCAAGTCATGCCGGAATTGTCAGTAGCCGTGTTCGCCACGGACAATGACCAGCGCACGGTGTTGCAGGCCCTGGTGGATGGCACCAATGTGGCCCACACCGTTTGCAGCAATGCCTCCCTGCCTGCGGCCGCCAGCGACCCGGTCATCCGCAGAACTCAAACCTTTTCGCCCCACGTGGTCCTGGTGGACATTTCCGCCGATGCCGTCCCTGCGGCCCTCCGGGCCCTGGAGTTGCTGCGCCAGGAACTCCCCGATTCCGCCCTGTTTGTGGTTGGACCGATGACCCAACCGCAGTTGATTGTCAACGCCATGCGCGCCGGTGTGCGCGAATACATTGAACGTCCCCCCACCACCAACGACCTGTTGGAAGCCTTCGTCCGCCTGACGGCAATGCGCCGCAAGCCCGGCCGCGAAAGTGCTCACGGAAAGGTGTTCACCATCGTCAACGCCAAAGGCGGCAGCGGCGCGACCACGGTCGCCGTCAATCTGGCTCTCGCCT
Organism: uncultured Acidobacteriaceae bacterium; assembly: GCA_963709835.1. Classification (GTDB taxonomy): domain Bacteria; phylum Acidobacteriota; class Terriglobia; order Terriglobales; family Acidobacteriaceae; genus Acidiflorens. The sequence goes on along the minus strand of CAVPYG010000037.1, from coordinate 13,624 downwards.
TGCAGTCGATTCACAGCAGCACGGCGCTGGTCGACCTGGCTCCCCTCGGCCACTGCGCCTTGCATCTGAATCTCAAGCCGGCTTTCACCATTTCCGACGCCATCGCCAACCTGCACCGCCTGGACGCTGCGCTGCTCGACAGCTTCATGGCCCGTCACGAAAATGGTTTGCAGGTGCTGGCCGGCGCCGTCGCTCCCGCGGCCATTGAGCCCTCGGCTTCCGACTTTGCCCGCCTCTTTGACACCATGGCCGGCCTGTTTCGCTACATTGTCGTGGACGCTTCCTCCCGCCTCGACAGCGCCACTCGCCTGGTCAGCAACCTGTCCACTAGGATTCTGCTCATCGCCCACGCCGATGTCGCTTCTTTGTGGGGCGCCGGAAGAGTCGCCCACTATCTCGGCGAGAGCGGCTCCCGTGACCGTTTCGCGCTGGTCTTGAACCGTTATCGCAAGGTGGCTGGCTTCAATGAAGCCGAGACCGAGGCCGCCATCGGCGCCCCCGTACTTTGGCGCATTCCAAATCAGTACTTCGCGGTCTCCACCGCCATCGATCGCGGCGTGCCCTTAATGCAGCAGGGAACCACCGACATTTCCCGCTCCATCTCTGGCCTGGCGGAATATTTGACCAAGGACGATCTGGAAACGAAGCGCACGGCCTGGTCGTTGTTTAAGACGGTGTAAGTTAGCTTTCAGCTGTCAGCTCTCAGCGATCGAACTGAGAACTGAGAACTGAGAACTGAGAACTAAAACATGGCCAATCTCCAAACCTTCGAGCGCGGCGATTACCAGCAGGTCAAGGCCGACTTGCACCGCAAGATCCTCGACCGCCTCGACCTCGAAAAACTCGGCCGCACCGCTGGAGACTCGGCGCGCGAGGAAGTCCTCATCCTCATCCGCAGTTCGGTCAATAGCGAGGCCGTCCCGCTCAGCTTTGCCGAACGCGAACAGTTGTCCCGCGAAATCCTCGATGAAATTTTCGGCCTGGGCCCGCTCGAACCGCTTTTGAAAGATCCCAGCATTTCCGACATCCTCGTCAACCGCTTCGACCGCGTGTACGTCGAGCGCGCCGGCAAACTCGAAATCACCGGCTTGTCGTTCAAAGACAACCAGCACTTGATGCAGATCATCGACCGCATCGTGTCGCGCATCGGGCGCCGCGTCGATGAGTCTTCGCCCATGGTCGATGCCCGCTTGCAGGATGGCTCGCGCGTCAACGCCATCATCCCGCCCCTGGCCCTCGACGGAGCCTGCCTCTCCATCCGCCGTTTTGGCCGCGATCCCATCACCGCCCGCAACATGATCGAGAACATGACCCTCACCGAGCCCATGCTCGAACTCCTCTCCGCCATGGTTAAGGGCCGCTTGAACCTGATCATTTCCGGAGGCACGGGCGCGGGCAAGACCACGGTCCTCAATGTTCTTTCCGGTTACATCCCGAATTCCGAGCGCATCGTGACCATCGAAGACGCGGCCGAATTGCAGCTCAAGCAGGAGCACGTCGTCCGCCTGGAAACCCGCCCTCCCAACATCGAAGGCAAAGGCTCTGTACGCATGCGACAGTTGGTCATCAACAGCCTGCGTATGCGTCCCGACCGCATTGTCGTCGGCGAGGTGCGCGGCGAAGAAGCCTTCGACATGCTTCAGGCCATGAATACCGGCCACGAAGGTTCGCTCACCACCGTCCACGCCAACTCGCCCCGCGACGCCCTGGCCCGCATCGAGAACATGGTTTCCATGGCCAACCTCAATATTCCCGAGCGCGCGATTCGCCAGCAGATCGCCAATGCCATCCACGCCGTGGTCCAGGTCGCGCGCCTCTCCGACGGCTCGCGCAAGGTGATCACGGTCTCCGAGGTCACGGGCATGGACGGAGACACGATTGAGTTGCAGGACGTTTTCGTTTTCGAGCGTACCGGCGTTGACGAGAGCGGCAAGGTGCGCGGCGCTTTCCATTCCACCGGCCAACCTCCGCATTTCGCCGAGCGCCTCGCCATCGCCGGTTGCCGCCTGAGTTCCTCTCTCTTCGAGTCCAGGACGGAGGTCTAGCGCATGCCCCTTGCTGTCGCCTTGCTGGTGTTTGTCGTGGTCTCGCTGGCCGTCTTCGCCGCCCTGTCGTTATTCGATCTGCGCGAGGCTCAGGCACGCGTTCTCCGCGACCGCCTCTCCGACGTTCAGAAGCCTGCCGAAAAAACCAAGCCCGACCTCGCCCTGCTCCGCGATGAAGTGCTCAGCCGCATTCCGGCTTTCGACACCTGGCTGCGCCGCTCCGAGCGCGTCTCGGACCTGCAGAAGATGCTGGCCCAGGGCAATGTGGACGTTCGCGCCGGAAATTTCCTCATGCTCTGCGTCGTCTCGGCCCTCGTCTTCGGCGCCATCGCTGCCGTCGCCGGCGGCAACCTGATGTTCGCCTGGGCCGGCGTTCTGCTCGGCTTTTTTATGCCCTACGCCTACGCCGCCCACATGCGCACCAAGCGCTTCCAGAAATTCGAAGAGAAATTCCCCGAAGCCATCGACACCCTCGCCCGCGCCGTCCGCGCCGGACACGCCTTTACCACCGCCCTCGAAATGATCGCCAACGAAGTCTCCGAGCCCGTCGCCGGAGAATTCCGCCAACTCTACGAAGAACAGAAATTCGGCCTCCCCGTGCGCGACGCCCTGCTCAATCTCGCCGACCGCATTCCTCTGGTTGACGTTAAATTTTTCGTGACCGCCGTCATGTTGCAGCGCGAAACCGGCGGCAATCTCGCCGAAATCCTCGACAATCTTTCTTACGTCATCCGCGAGCGTTTCAAGATCCTGCGCCAGGTCCGCGTCCACACCGCTCAGGGACGCCTCACCATGGTCTTACTCATGGCGCTGCCGCCCATGATTGTCGTCATCATGTTGATCCTCAACCCGGGCTTCATTCGCCCGCTGTTCACCGATCCGATTGGGCACGCTTTGATCGTCGGAGGCATCACTTTGCAGACGGTAGGTTACTTTGTCATTCGCAGAATTATCAGGATCCAGGTGTAGAAATGAAGTTCTCAGTTCCCAGTTCTCGGTAAAACCGGCGAACCACAGCCTTTGGCCTTTACTGAGAACTGAGAACCGAGAACTGGGAACTGAGGTCTGATATGCCGTTGCCACTTCTACTCTCGATTGTCGCTTTTCTCACCGTCGCGGTGATCGTCTTCGCCTTTGGAGCGGCCCTGGTTGCGCCTTCGTCGGTGCTTGGGTCGCGCCTCCGCGAAATCGGATGGCAGCGCCCCAAAGCCGAGGCCAGACCCGCCATGCGCGAACGCATGCAGCAGGCCCTCGATCCCCTCAGCCGCGCCTTGCCCGTCTCCCCTTCCGAAGTCTCGAAAACCCGCCTCTGGCTCATTCAAGCCGGATATCGCAGTCCCCAGCACGTCACCATCTATCGCGGCCTTCGCGTCTTGTTTGCCGCGCTCGGTTTCTTGTCGGTATTTTCCTTCACCCGCTTCGAATCGCCGTTGCTGCTCGTGGGTATCACCGCATTCGGCTTTTTCCTTCCGCGATTTTTGCTGAAGAAAAAGTTGCAGGAGCGCCAGCGCCGCATCCGCCTCGGCCTTCCCGATGGACTCGATCTGACCGTGATCTGCGTCGAAGCCGGCCTGTCTCTCGATCAGGCCATGATGCGAGTCGGCCAGGACCTGGGCACCGCTCACCCTGACCTGAGCGCCGAATTCCATCTTTTCGACCTGGAAACCCGCGCCGGCAAGCCTCGCGTCGAGGCCCTCCGCAATCTCGCCGAGCGCACCGGAGTCGATGATATTCGCTCCCTCGTCGGCACCCTGATCCAGACCGACCGCTTCGGCACCAGCGTGGCCCAGGCCTTGCGAGTCCATTCCGATTCCCTGCGCACCGAACGCCGCCAGCGCGCCGAAGAGCAGGCCGCCAAGACTACCGTCAAAATGATCATCCCCCTGGTCCTGTTTGTCATGCCCTCCCTGCTTTTCGTCACCATCGGCCCGGCCGTAATCCAGTTGTTGCACATATTCATGCCGGTCTCTGGGGGAAAACGGTGAGAGACCATCTGGTGATCGAAAAGCCAAATCGCGTGAGGACTAGGATTGGTTTTCAAATGACCCGATGACCCGATCACCCGATCACCCGATGCCTAAGGCATACGCTTTTAACAGCACGCGCAAAACCTATCTCGCAACCGACCTCGTGATCGCGCAAACCCACTGGTCCCGCTTTCGCGGACTCATGGCCACCGATTCCTCCCGCTTCGCCCGCGGGCAGGGACTCTGGATCAACCCCTCCCACGGCATCCACACTTTCGCCATGCGCTTTCCCATCGACGCCGTGTACCTCGACCGCGACCGGATCGTCGTTCACATAGAAGAGGCCCTAAAACCCTGGCGCATGGCCGCCATTAGCATCCACGCCGCCTCGGTCCTCGAGCTTCCCGCCGGCACCATCCACGACTCCCAAACCGCCCTCGGCGACCAAGTGGATATCATTTTTGAAGAACGTCCCATCCACACCGCAGCCGCCTGAACAGTGGGGCACCGCCGGACAGGCCCGGATCAACAAGGGAAGCCTCGCAGCATTCGCGCAGGTATAATCTTTCTTGCATCAGGAGCGATCTCGCCATGATTCCAGGGGCAAATGTCCCGCTTCTCGTATTTGTATGCGTTGTCCTGTTTGTCGTTGGGGGCTTGATCGTATTTTGGACCCTCAGAAAACGCGCACGCAAATTGCAGCGCGCACGGATGCCTGCGCCCGCCAAACCACCTTGGCCAACAGCGCCGGTCGGGTTCCTAGCACATTCTTCCGTGGACTTACAAATACAACCAATAGAGTTGTATTTCGGCAAGTCCGAGAGTGAATCCAAAGTAACCATCTCGGCAATTAAGGCAGCGGACCTTCCGCAAACAAAGCACGCCATTGATGTCGCCAGTGCTAAATTGAGTGAGCTGAACCCGTTGCTCCAGTTAGTTCCGTCTGTGCTCACCGCCGCCGAATTCGAAAAAGGCGACTACATGCGGGTTCTGGTCAATGGCCCTCTGGCTATATCGCGTGACGCTCATTCCTTCCTGCCGTTTGTCCGAGGGGCTGACGGCAAGGTGTCAGAACTTGCTCAGCTGGATACGGGCAGGCTTTGCCAAATTGTAAACACGGCGATGGTCTGGCAATTTGCGTCTGTGATAGTAGCCCAGAAACATCTCGCAGACATCAATAAGAAACTAGATGGAATCAAGAAAGGCATCGACGATATCCTCGCGTTCCTCGAAACCGAGCGGGTCTCCAAGATAACGGGAGCGCTGAGGTATCTGGATCAGGTGATCCAAAGCATCATGCACGGAGAGTTTGACGAAGCCATCAGGCTCCATTTGGAATCCGTGGAACGGGATCTGATATCCGTTCAGGACCATCTCACCAGCGAACTGAGGGACGGGACCGAGAAAATAGCTGAGATCGAACACAGCGAACTGTTTGGAACCGGGGATCTGACCCAGAAAATCAAGGAGCACCAAGACCGAATTTACAGAGTGCAGCAACAATGGATCCTTTGTGTCCGTGCAAGGGCTGCGAACTGGCAGATTTTGTCTGCTTTCCCCGGCGTGGAGAGGCTGACGATTGATCGCAAGGCGGAAATTCTGAAGTCGATTCAGGAGGTAACTGCTTACCATCGTCCGCTGAAAGAAAAGATGCGTAGCAAGATCAGTGAGGTTGACTCTTTTTTTAACCGTCCGGAGACAATAAGGGAACGGAAGACTACCCTCGAAACACGCTTCGGGCAGTACCAGGACACGTTTATGATCTCCGCAAGCGAGATAGAAGGACAGGTTTCGCAGGTTGCAGCGGAGCAAATCGCGTTTTCACAGAAGCCGATGGTCATCGCGCTCAAGGTGGTGCAAGGACGCGTACAGGAAGCATACGAGCTTGATGAACGTTGACTCAGAGGATCACCACGCTCAAGATGCCCCACGTCTCGCGGTTTTCTAGACGTGGGATTCCCCCCGACCCGCTCTTGACTCACCTGCTAAAATAGACTCAGCGCAAACCAAGCGCTGCCTCAGCACGACCTGTTCTTTGACAACTAACCCGGCCTGCAATCGGTCGTTGTTTGAGCGGCTCGCCTCTTCGCCCCCTTTTTCCGCCATCTTGAGAATAACCCCATATCTTTCAAGACTTTGCAAGCGAACCGGCAACTCGCACGATAACGCCCCTGCTAAATGATTGATTTCCCGTGGAGGGCACCACCGACGACGGGTCGAATTGCCAGCAAACATAGCTAACTCCTTATTCCGGAATACTTTACGTCTAAGTCCTTATTCCCCAAAGACCTGGCAGGAATTTCCACTAAGTCTTTGATTCCATTAGACCGGGGGATGGGGGGTATGGAGTACTAACTGGTAAACAAAGCGCTCGGACGGCTCGAAGCGTCTGAGAAACTCGGTTTCAGTTCCCGAGATAAAAAAAGGCAAAAAAACACCCGAGTCTCAGCGATAATCAAAGCATCCATCTGGCACGCTACACTAGTACCAGTCCCCCAGAAACGTAGTCTGAAGCAATGTGGAAAGTTGCCGCCATTCCCGCAAGCACCGATCGTCGGCCCAAGGACAAATGGCCCGAGCCTCCGCGCCTGCTGGTGGAATGGTCGTCTCCGTGGAAAGAATTCAAGTCTTCAATACGCCCCGCGCTCGCCCGCTCGCCCAAGCATCTGGCCGGAGAAGCGCCCGTGGGCATGTTCCCGTTCCGCGGCATGATCTTCTGCTGGCTGATGGAATGCCTCGTGCTCGCCGCGGTCATCGTGCTCCCCGAGCACATTGAGAGCCTTCGGATTGCCCCTCCTCCCACTCATCTGCAATGGGACGTAATCTATTATTCCGGCGACGAACTCCCGCAAACCGAAGACCGCGGAGGCGCCGAGTCGGGCAAGTCCGGACGCGCCGGCGGCGAGCAAGCCTACCATCGCACCCAGGCCATCCGCGTAGCCCGCGGCGACCGGCCCGTCGAAAAGGTTGTGGACGCTCCCAAGCTCAATCTGCCGCATTCCGATTCCGCCGTCGCCAATCTGCTCGCCTTCAAATCCAATCCCGGACCGCCGCCCGCCGAAGGCTTGCGCTCCACGCATCCCGCGCTCACTTTGCCCGCGATGAGCGTGGTGCCGCCGACGCCGGAGTTGAATGTGTCGCCCAACCGCGCGGCAATGACTCTGCCACCCGACGTCATCCCGCCCGCGCCCGACGTTCCTCGCGCCAGCACGCGCCCTTCGCAGGACTTGAATCCGACAATCGTCAATCCGACAGTCGTCGCGCCCGCGCCCAACGTCTTGCGAGTCGATGCCTCGCGCTCTAAGATGCGGCACGTTGATCCGTTCGCGCCCCTGGTCGTGGCGCCCGCTCCACGCGACACGCAGCGCGACCTGGCCAGCTCCCGCGTCCCGCTGACGCAAACCGTGGACGTGGTTGCGCCGCCGGTTTCCGCTCCCCAGCGCGACGTCTCGTCCACCGCGAAAATGACACTGCCAACGCCAGCCGTCGTCGCGCCTCCGCCTTCCGAGGTCAGCCGCGATCTCAATAGCTGGGGACGTTCCGCCACCGGCGACTTGACCACCAAGCCCGTGCCTCCGCCTCCCTCCGCAGCCGTTGCAAGCTCGCTCCGAAAAAGCAGCGCCGCAACCCTTACGCCCCAGGTTGTGCCACCTCCCGCCAGCATCGACAGCCATGGTTCGCAGAGAGGCGCCGCGCAATCCGCAACGCTCCTCGGCTCGCCTAACGTCGTGCCACCTCCACCGAGTCTCGGCGGAGGCAAAGCCCTCTCTGGCAGCGGACGCGGCAACAAGGGAATCGGAACCGGCGGTCTTCTCGACTTGGGTTCCTCGGTAGCTCCACCAACTAACACCGGAGGAAATGCTCGCGGCGCGGGAGTCATCGTCTCCAGCCAGCCGGGAACAAAAGCTGGGTTGCCGAACTCGACCGGCTCTGGCGCTCTCGCCATGTCGCCCAGCGGCACGGCCAAGAGCGGACTCGGCGGCAGCGGCGGCGGCGCGGGCATCGGCAAAGGCAATGGCCCCGGCAGCGGCTTGCAAGGAGAAGGTTCAGGCGCGGGTCGCGAAGGCGCGGGTCGCGGCTCCGATCCCAATGCGCACGGAGGAATTTCGCCCTATCCTGGGCCCGGCGGCGCAGGAAGCGGCGTCAGCGGCACTCCCGCCGTACCCGGCGTGTCCGTGCAGGGCGGCACAACCACCATTACGCTGCCCAGTTTCGGATCGTCAGATGGCGACACTGTTTCGTTTGGCCCCGAACGCTCTTCCACCGGCCACAAAGGATCGGGAGTGACGATCGAAGCGACCCCGCGTTCCGGCGGAGTATTCGGTTATTACGATGTGTTGAAAGGCGACCGCAATTACTCCATCTATATCGAAACCTCAATTGGAACGGCGGTGATGCAATACGCCGACGCCGCGTCGGCGGCGCATCCGTCTTCGGAAAAATTAAGCGCCCCCGAAGCCATGCACAAAGATCTCCCCGAAGGCCTGCGCCCCACGCGCGTGATCATCGCCTGCATCCTCGACCGCTCGGGAACGCTGAAAGACCTGAGAGTACTCGAGCCCGGCGCCGCCGAAACGACTTCAAAGATTCTGGTAGCTCTCCGCAGCTGGAAATTCCGTCCCGCATTTCGAGGAAATGAGCCGATCGAAGTGAATGCGATTTTGGGATTTGGAGTGGACACGCGGTAAGTCAAAACCTTTACCGCAGAAATCGCAGAGAGCGCTGAGAAAAAATCAATATCCTTTGCGCTTGTCCACCACCGCCAGCAGCGGCTCGCCGTTCAGATAGCGGCGTAGATTTTCCGAGAACAGCGCGTAATGCCGCTCCCACAATTTATCGGTCAGCGCGGCTGTGTGCGGAGTAATCAGCAGATTCGGCACGTCCCACAGCGCTGAGTCGGCAGGAAGCGGTTCTTCCGGAAAAACGTCGAGCGCCGCGCCGCCGATTTTCTTTTCACGAAGAACGGAGACGAGCGCGGCCTCATCCACCAGCGGGCCGCGTCCGACGTTGATCAGGCAAGCGTCGCGCTTCATGAGCGCCATGCGTTCGGCGTTGGCAATGGCCTTCGTGCCGGAGGTGACAGGCGCGGCCAGCACGATGTAATCCGCCTGACGAAAAACTTCATCAATCTGGGCCGGAGCGAACACGGCGTCTGCGCCTTCGCTTCCCTTCTCTGGATGCTCGCGCACGGCAATCACCCTCATGCCGATGGCCTTCGCGCTCTTCACCAGCGGCCGCCCGATGCTGCCAAGACCCACCACGCCAAGGGTTGCGCCCGCAACTTCCCGGATGCGCGGCGGTTCGTCCCACAGGATTTGCTGCCCCCAAACGTGCTTTTCTTGTAAACGAACGGAGCCGGGAATTTTCTTGGCCAGAGCAAAGATGAGCGCGATGACGTGCTCCGCCACCACCGGCCCATGCACTTCGCGCGCGTTGGTGAGGACGATGTCGCTGTGGATGAATTCCGGAAACATCAACTGATGGACCGCTGCCGCTGGAGAGTAAATCCAGCGCAGCTTCTTCGCGGCCACGATCTGCTGGGGACGGATCGACCACGCGATGACGATTTCAGCATCCACAATTTCGTCGTCCACGCGCTTGTAGCCGGGCAGATGCACGACATCGACTTGCGGAAATTCCTTCCGCAATCGTTCGTCAAACCACTGTGGGACGCACCAGAGATCGAAAAAGTGCTTTACGAAGATGAGCAGCTTCATGGGCAACAAAAACCTTACCACAGAGGACACAGAGGCACACCACGGAGGCGCCTTCGGCTCCGCTCAGGGCAGGCTCCGGCGTTGAAAATAGGCTCATTAAGAATCTATAGGAGGACACGAAGCTTTTCAAATGGAGCGCGCATCGAATCAGTGGCCGATTCGAGTGGCCGGTTTGGCTTGCTATACTATCGGCGATGCTTTCGCGGAGGAGCAACATGCCCATCAATGAACTGCTTTTGGTCGAATTCGATGAAGAAGTAAAAAAGACACGCGCGGCGCTGGAACGCGTTCCGGAAAATAAAAAAGACTTCACGCCGCACCCCAAATCCATGCCGCTCGGCAAGCTCGCGCCGCACGTGGCGGAGCTGGCCGGCTTTGGTCTCTCGGTGCTCACCACTCCTGAACTGGATTTTTCCAAGGGCAGTCACAAACCCGTGCCCTTCGAATCCACAGCACAACTGGTCGGCGTTCTCGAGGAAGGCGCCGCAAAGGTGCGCACGGCCCTTAAGAACACACCGGATGAGGCCTGGAAAGAGAACTGGAAACTGAGTTTTCAGGGCAAGCCCATTTTCGAAGGGTCGCGCTTTCTGGCCTACCGCCAGATGTTCCTCAATCATCTGGTGCATCATCGCGCCCAATTAGGCGTGTATCTGCGCTTGAATGAAAAGCCGGTGCCCTCGACCTATGGGCCGTCGGCGGACGAGACGCTGGGATTTTAGCGGTTGGCTCACGAGCCAGATCACCAGATCACATCGACAGGATAGCGCGAGAACCAGGGATCGGCTGTGACGATGGGCCATCCCTCGTCGATGCTCTGGGCAATGATCATGCGGTCGAACGGGTCGCGATGGTGCATCGGCAAAGACTCAATCCTGAGCACGTGGTCCAACGTGATAGGCAGAAGTTCTATCTGGTTTTCGACTAGCTTTTTGACCAGATACCGTCCAGCGGGCTCGGGCAAAGGAAGTTTGCCGGCTTGCACCTTAATGAGAATTTCCCACATGCTGGCGACGCTCAGCCAGAGATCGGTTGAACCGGTATAGATTTGTTGAGCCCGGCGGGAGAGCCTTCCTTCTTCTGCGATTGCCCACAAGAATGTGTGCGTATCGAGAAGCGCCTTCATTCGTAGAAGAGATCCTCGATCTCCCTGGGCAGGGGATCGTTGAAATCCTCCGGCACGGTGAACTCCCCTTTTGCCGATCCGAGGACGCGCTTCTTCGGGCGGCTTTTTACCGGCACAAGTCTGGCCACGGGTGTTCCGGCCTTGGCGATGATGACCTCCTCGCCCATGGCGACCCGCTCCAGCAGGCGCGAGAGGTGGGTCTTGGCCTCATGGATATTGACTTCCATGACTCCATTATAGCTAAGTCATGGACTAAGTCAATCTATTACATACTTCTCGCTGGTATGTGCCGTATGGCAACTTCTTCCATCCGGCCTTGCTACGATGCCACCGCCGCCTGTCCCGTCGTCTGATCGGAGCGGAAGCGCAGGAGCGCGGCAATGTTGCCGGCGCTATCGAGATCGGAGTGCTCTTTGAGATAGAGCAACTCGATGTCGCGGCGGATGGCGATGGGGATGATGGCGTCCGAAACGTCGGCGAGTTCGCGCGTAAAGCGTCCGCAGGCGACGCACGACGCAGTCAGGTGGGCATCGAGGTGGCCGCAGTAAGGGCACTCGACCGCTTTCGCGGAATAGTTTTGGCTGAGGAAAATCGTCTGGACTTCCCCGGTTTCCAGCGCGCGCAGGACGCGGCGGAGGCCGGTGACGCCGCGCCCGTTCGACTTGGCGAAATCCACCGCTTCGCTGGCTTTCCTGGAGGCGCGTTCGGCGATCCATTGGCTGAGGACGGCGCTGGCGTGGTCGCGAATCTCTTCATTGGAGACGCTGGCGACGTCGGCTGAGAACCGTCCAATCAGGCGCTGCTTAACGTAAGGATGGAGCTGCGACTCGAATTCCGGCCAGTTGGCGTCCTGGCAACCGACGACTAGCCTCTCCCAGACATTCTTTTCGAAGTCGATGCGCAGCCGTTCCGCAACCGCCTTGAAGTGTTGCAGCGCTTCCCCGGCCACGCGGCGTTCGGCATGTCCGGCTTCGTAGCCGTTATAGCCGTAGTTCGAGGCGTTGCGAGAGAGCATGTGGACAATGGCCCCGCGTTCGCGCAGGTCCTCCAGGCGGAGATCGAAGAAACGCGCGCGCTGGCGGTCGATCACCGCGACGGAGAGCGAGGGCTGGGCCCCGAGCAAAGCGGCCAGCGGTTTCAACTGAAAGCGCGGCTGGAGGTAGACCTGTGTGGCTCCCAAATGGGGTGGCAATTCGTACTCCCGCCAGAAACTGTGGGCGGAGCAGGCGAAGACCGCCCTTCCCCTGGTTGCGCCGCGCAGGCTCGCCGCCAGAGCCAGCACGCGATCAAGGTCGGCGTGCAGCGACTCGTTCTTGCCGCTGGCGCCTGCGCTTTTCAGGGCCTGTTTCACCATGTCTTTGGCAACGATGGCTTCGCGGCGGTGGGAGCGGTCTTGCGGAGGATCGGGCTGGAAGTAAAAACTGAGGGCGCGCGCCCCTTTGCTTTCGTCCGCTTGAAAAGCCGCCAGTTCTCGGATTTCGTCCCTGGTCATCATCTCGATCCTCCCTAATACAGTGTTCAGATGCGGAACTGAGATGCTTAGGTTCGGATTTTAGCGAGAAGTTCCTGGTGAAATTCGCCCGCCAGGGAAGGCGCGCTGCGAACGCAGTCGCGGGCCCGTTCCACGGATTCGCGCACTGCCTCCTCATGGCGCCCGGTGATGGCGGCAATCTCGCCCAGGGAAAAACCCTCGATACCGTAGAGGAGAAAAGCTTCGCGGTCGGTGCGGCTGGCGCCGCGGAGCGCGGCTTGCACCAAGGCGATCATTTCGTCGGAGTAAGCGGCCTGCTCGGGAGTGGAAACGCGGCGATCGGGGATGGAGCTTTCGCGGGTCCAGCCCTCGTCGGGCTGATGGAACTGCAATCCAACTTCGTCGGAGGCTTGAACATTCTGCCGGCGTCGGCTGTCTTCGAGATGCAGATGGGCGGAGATTCCAGTTCCTGGAGGCGCGCCGTCATTTCGTTCATAGACTCGAGCGCCAGGCGGTAAAGCCAGGGTTCGAGCGCCAGCTTTTCCGGACGGTCGTGGTCGCCGAGAGCCCGGGCAATCACTTCGTTCACGACCTCGGTGGTGGAGAGACCGCCGTCGAATCGGAAACGGGGATTTCCTCGGCGACGCGGCGAAAGTGCAGTTCTCGGTCCACAAAGCGTTCGAGCCGGGCAAGATTCGCATTCACATAGGAGCCAATGTCATCGGCGGAAACGGTGGGCGGGCGAATCGCCGCCAGCGTCTGCTCGAAGGGAACGCCGGGTTCGGGCGCTTCCTGTGGCCCTCCGCGCCAGCGCCGCCATTTGTGGCTGGAGCGGAGCAGTTCCTTGTGGCGGCCGATCTGTCGCGTGAGTTCGTCGAAAGCAGTCTTGATGGCGGCGGTTGCGCTGGCAGCTTTCTCCTGGGCGGTCAGTTGGCCCGAGGGCAGGCGCAGATTCAAGGAGACGAGCGTCCCCTCGCGCGCCGGATTCTGGTCGATGACCGCTTTCAGATGCAACCAGTTCGGGCCGGAAGACCTGAAGACGCTTCTGGATTTTCTCGATCTGGTGGTTGATTTCTTTTTCGATGTCGGGAGTTTTGTGGACCTTGTAACTGACGTGAACGTTCATTTTCGCGCCTCGAACGCGGGAAAGAAACCCGTGAAGCTGCGGTCCTGACAAAATAATTGTACACCCGGCGGGAAGGAGGAATGGGGTCATCTGACCATCGGGTCATCGGGCCATCTGAGTTCAAATGCCTTTGACTTTCGATGGTCCGATGGCCCGATCACCCGATGACCCGATT